>CAZEAN010000012.1:0-71854 GCA_964510225.1 uncultured Isosphaeraceae bacterium | reverse complement strand
CCGAAGCGACGGAGAAGGAAGAGTCTACGGGATCAGAGGCTGTGGACTTCGACCACTCCTGGCTTGAGACGATCGAGTGGCGTTCGATCGGTCCAGCAGCGATGGGCGGTCGGATTGTAGATCTGGCGGTCTTCCCCGACGATCCTTCGACATTTTGGGTGGCGACCGCCTCAGGTGGGCTCCTCAAAACGACTAACAATGGGATTACCTTTGAGCACCAATTCGACCACGAAAACACGGTGTCGATTGGTGCTGTGGCCGTCGCGCCATCCGACCAATCGATTGTCTGGGTCGGAACCGGAGAAGCGAACCCGCGGAACTCGGTTTCTTATGGTGATGGGGTCTACAAGTCGACCGACGGTGGGAAGACCTGGACCAACATGGGTCTGGCGGAATCATTCCAGATCGGCCGGATCGTAGTGCATCCCGAGGATCCCGACGTCGTTTATGTTGGCGCGCTGGGCCGGCTCTACGGTTCGAACGAAGAGCGTGGTCTCTACAAGACAACTGATGGCGGGGAGACCTGGGAGAAGACCTTTTACCTCGATGACAAGACTGGAATCATCGACGTTCAGATGGATCCGAGTGACCCTGAGACTCTTCTGGTAGCGGCCTATGAGCGTATGCGCGACGAATTCGACGGCGGTGACCCTGCAGTGAAATTCGGTGAGAAGTCAGGAATCTACCGGACGAAAGACGGCGGCGAGAACTTCGAACGTTTGACCGAAGGTCTGCCGACGAAGAAGCTTGGCCGGATCGGACTCGATTTCTACGATTCCGACCCCAACATCATCTTCGCAATCGTAGAATCTGAAGAAATCGGCAAAGGACCTGTCGACGAAGATGCGAAGAAGCCAGCGTACATGGGGATTCAAGGTGAGGATGTTGATGTTGGCGTCGCCTTGACCGTCGTGACTCCCGATGGACCGTCTGCAAAAGCTGTCCTCAAGGCGGGCGACATCCTGAAGGCGGTCGGTGAGGATGAACTTACCTCATTCCGGGACCTAATCAATGTGATCCAGAAAAATAATGCGGGTGACGAAGTTACGCTGAAGGTGGTCCGCGAGGGTAAAAACCTCGAACTCAATCTCACCTTCGGCGAACGACCAAGCCGAGGCGGGAATCCTGGACGCCCTTTTGCGGCGTCACTCGGTGGGCAGCAGGCGAATAAACAAGACGAACAAGGGGAAGACGGCTTCGAATACGGTGGGATCTTTAAGTCGATCGACGGTGGCGATACTTGGACTCGGATCAATAGTTTAAATCCCCGTCCTATGTATTTTAGCCAAGTCCGTGTCGACCCAACCGACTTAAATTATCTCTACGTTCTCGGGATCAGTCTCCACCGCTCAACTGACGGCGGCAAGACGTTCAGCTCGAATGGTGGCAACGGAGTTCATGCCGATAACCACGCCATGTGGATCGACCCGCGGGATGGTCGTCACATCGTACTTGGCTGCGATGGCGGTGTTTACGTGACATATGATCGGACCGAGAACTGGGACCACCTCAATCAGATGGCTCTCGGTCAGTTCTACCACGTCGCTGTAAGTGCTGATCGTCTCTACTCCGCGTACGGTGGTCTCCAAGACAATGGAACCTGGGGTGGTCCGGTAGCGACTCTTCACTCACGAGGTCCGGTGAATTCAGATTGGCTCCGCATTGGCGGGGGAGACGGATTCAAGTGTCGAGTCGATCCCAACGACTCCGACCTGATCTACTACACAAGCCAATATGGCGCACTCCAACGGCTCAACTTGAGGACCGGTGAGCGTGCCTCACTCCGACCTCCTCGTCAGCAAGGGGTCAGTCATCGATACAACTGGAACACTCCGTTCATCCTTTCGAACCACAACTCGAAGATCTACTATGCGGCTGGAAATTATGTCTTCAAGTCGCTTGATCGTGGTAACGACATCGTCCCGATCTCTCCTGAAATCACCAGGACCGATCGTGGTAGTGCAACGGCGCTGAATGAATCTCCGGTCGATCCGGACGTCCTCTATGTCGGTACAGACGACGGTAAGCTCTGGGTCACCAGCGATGGTGGGAAGGAGTGGAAGGACATCACCGAGAATCTCGGACTCGAAGGTCCACGGGGGATCTCGACGATTGACCCTTCCCGATTCGAAGCGGGGCGTTGTTATCTCGCCGTCGATGGACACCGCAACGACGATGATCGGCCTTTGTTGTTTGTCACCGAAGACTTTGGGGAGACCTGGAAATCGATATCCGCGAATCTCCCCCGTGGTTCGACGCGTTGTCTCCGCGAAGATCGCAAGAACGTCGATGTTTTGTATTGCGGAACTGAGTTCGCCGTTTGGTTCTCAATGAATCGCGGTGAGTCCTGGATCAAGCTGAACAGGGAAGATCTTCCGACCGTTGCAATCCATGAGATCGCACAGCACCCAATCCATAATGAAATCGTCGTCGCAACGCACGGTCGGAGTCTCTGGGTCGCGGACATTACGCCTATCCGAGGACTCTCAGAGAAGATTCTCACAACAGATGCTCATCTTTTTGAGCCTGCCCCAGTCGTCCAATGGGTCACGGCACCAACTCGTGGCGGGACCAACCGACGCTTCGTCGGCGAGAATCCGTCCCGAGGAAGCTCGATTTTCTATCTACTTCCCCAGGAAGTTGACGAGATCTCCCTCAAAGTCGTGAACGCAGCCGGTGAGACCATCCGGACGCTCAGATCCCCCCGGACGGAAGGGCTTCATCAGGTTCTCTGGGATCTCCGAGGGGAGCCTCAGAATCGTTCGAACCGAGGTCGCTTTAGCCGAGGCCCACGCGTTAAGCCGGGAACATACGGAATTGTCCTGGAAACCGGCGAGACCGTCCTTCGGTCAGTTGTCTCGGTCGAGGCCGACCCTCGGCTTCCCATTGGCTCGTTGATTGCATCTGACAATTCAGAATCCGAAGAAGAACTCGAAGCCGAAGGTTCTGAAGACCGCGTCGACTTCGAATAATTCACTGAGTCGTCATGCCTTTGATTCACGCCTCGGTCCTCAACGAGCTGAGGCGTGTTTGCTCAACATTCCTTCCCTGGTGGCTAGCGTCGGTACGATGCTCTCGGTAGTCGGGGGCGCTGACGGTTGGCGAACGGTCGGCCCGACTCGCGGTCAAATTCGTCGGGACTCAGTGTGATTGGAATGCGGTCCTTGGTTTCCTGGGACCATTCAAGGAGCGCATCCTGAAGCTCATTGACGATTTCAAGGTACTCTGGATCTCCAGCCAAGTTATGAAGCTCGTGCAGATCGTGCTGCAGATCATAGAATTCGAGAAGGGGTCGAGGAGCTTGGAAACAGGCAGTTAAGGTCGGATCAAGCTGGTCGAGATCTCGGAGCCGCTTCAGTTCATTGAATGATGGGCTCCGGACGGCATCGGCGGGTGGAGTCAGAGGGAGCTGTCGATCGTAGTTCATGATCAGTTTGTAGCGATCTGTGCGAACAGCACGTTTAAGCGCGGCATAGTCGTGCCAGTTGTGTTCAGCAAACACGTAGGTGCGTCCTGATCCCTCGTCACCCGCGAAGATCGCACTCATGTCGTGTCCTTGAAAACTCGGTCCCGGCTCGATCCCGGCGATCTTCAAGAACGTCGGCGCTAGATCCACCGAACTGACCAAGGCTTCGGTAACAATTCCGGGTTGGATCCGGCCCGGCCAACGCGCGATCAAGGGAGTCCGGATGCCGCTGTCATAGACCGTCGTCTTGCAACGCGGAAACGGCCGCCCATTGTCACTCATGAAAATCACCAGCGTATCGTCGGCGACTCCTTGAGCGTCCAACTCTTGCAAGACCTCCCCGACGTAGTGGTCAAGTCGGCTGATTTCGTCGTAATAAGCGGCAAGGTCTTTGCGGGTTGCTTCGGTGTCGGGAAGATAAGGCGGGACGATCACTTCATCGACGGAATGGGGCTCGGGAATCGTTCCGGGTCGATAATCGCGGTGGGGATCGACCGCAGCGAGCCAACAGAAAAAGGGTTGATCCCGGGGTCGATCCTGGAGTAGCGCAACCCATTCCGCACAGCCAGACTGTGCTGCCCCCGAAGCATCGAATCCGAGTTTCTCGCTCTCGGGACTCGATGGTTCTCCAGTCGGAAGTTGGAATCCACGGGGATTGGAACCTCGGACCTCATCGTACCGATCTTTGATCGCTTCGCCGAGATGCCACTTCCCGGCGGCACCGGTCCAGTATCCTGCGTTGCGGAGAAGTTCCACAAACGTGATCTGATCCGCCGGGAGTGGCCAATGGAGTTCCTCGGCACCGGTTGCATGCGGGTAACGTCCGGTGATCAAGCTTGAACGACTCGGGCTGCACGAGCTGCAAGTCAAGTAGGCTTGATCGAAGCGGATCCCCTCGGCGGCAAGTTGGTCAATCGAAGGGGTCTTGATCGTGGGGTGTCCATAAGCACCGGAGTCCTCGACCGCCATGTCATCCGCGATCATCAAGACAATGTTCGGAGATTCGAACGCAACGCTCGCTGTCGTGAAGCACACGATCAACGCAATCGACCGGAAGAAAAGAGTGACCATCCCCATTTCCTATTTCGATGATGTCGTTTGAGAAGGATGAAAGTCCGAGAGTATCGTATCAAGCTACCCGATGGTCGTCGCGGACCTTATGATGGGCGATTACTCCACAGGAATGGTCGAGATCAATCAACGCATTCTGGGGGGACTCCGTTCTCATCGTTTCGAATCGAATGAAACGGAAGCCGATGGGTCGAAGTTGGGCCCATCAACTCAGATCAATCTCATGGAGAGATCTTCTGATTCTCTTCTCCGTTTTCGGGTCAATGGGCGGGCAATATCGCTGAGGCAGCAAACTTATGAAAAGTCTGAAGGGATCGTTCTTGGTTGCCTCTAGGAGCTTGGCCGACCCTAACTTCCAACAGACAGTGCTTCTGCTGTTCGAACATCATCTACAAGGCGCGGCCGGTGTTGTCTTGAATCGACCGACAGGGGCGACCATCGCCGAAGTTTCAGGGAAGCTCTTCGACGAACATGAAGACTGGGAGAAGCCAATTTACCTCGGTGGTCCAGTACCAGGGCCGTTGATTGCGCTTCACACCAATGAAGAACTTTCCGACGAGTTAATCCTGCCGGGTGTCTATTCGACCATCGATCCCGAGAAGCTAAGAGAGTTGATCCGCGATCGCTTCGAACCGTCGATTCTGGTCGCGAATTATGCAGGCTGGGGGCCTGGTCAATTAGAGTCTGAGCTTGAAGAGGACTCTTGGCTTGTATCTCCCGCAGACTCGGATCGGCTTTTCCAGTCCGATACGACGGAACTCTGGCGCGAGACGATCAGAACGATCACTGACGACCACCTTTCCGATCTCCTCGGCCTCGATCATCGTCCCGAAGATCCGAACCTTAATTGATTCGACTCGGTGAGCCTCGACTCAATGCACCATCATCTCCGGACAATCCTCAACCTCCTGAGCCCGGCTTTGCTCTTTTTCTGTCAGGACAAGGTCGCTGAGGGTACGGAACGACCGAATATTGTCCTGATCGTGGCCGACGATCTTGGCTATGGTGAGTTAGGCTGCCAAGGAAATCCCGAGATTCCGACACCTTGGATCGATTCAATCGCATCGGATGGGATCCGATTTACTCAAGGGTATGTGACGGCGTCCTATTGTGCCCCTTCGAGAGCTGGTCTGATGACGGGACGTTATCAGACACTATTCGGTTTCGACCGAAATCCAATCGGAGCGATCAATGAAGATCCGACTGTCGGTCTTCCCCCAGATCAGCTCACGATCGCCGAACTCCTCCAGCAAGGGGGCTATGCAACGGGGCTCGTCGGTAAATGGCACCTCGGTGGGACTGCTCCCTATCACCCAATTCGGCACGGCTTCGATGAGTTTTTCGGCTTCCTCCACGAGGGCCATTATTATGCGCCGATGCCCAACGATGGCCTTGTTTCCTGGCTCCGACGAAAGGCACTCCCTGATGGCGGAATGGGCCTTTGGTCAAATGCCGACGGATCCCTTTACCTCTCGACAGAGATGGGCCATCACGAACCCGCGTACGACGCTGACAATCCAATTTTGCGGAACGGTCAGCCGATCGTTGAATCCGAATATCTGACGGATGCATTGAGTCGAGAGGCGGTCTCTTTTATTCAACGTCATGCCGATCGGCCTTTCTTCTTATATCTTGCGTTCAATGCCGTCCATAGTCCGATGCAAGCACTTCGTAAGGATGTTGAAGCGCAGGGATCAATCGAAGATCCACAACGACGGATCTTCGCCGGAATGCTCACGAGGATGGACAAAGCCGTTGGCAACGTCCAGCAGACGCTGGAAACCCTGGCATTGGCCGAGAATACGATCGTGGTCTTCTTGAGTGACCACGGCGGTCCGACCCGGGAATTGACCTCAAGCAACCGACCACTCCGAGGTGGTAAGGGATCACTCTACGAAGGAGGAGTTAGGGTCCCATTTATGATCAAGTGGCCGGGCGTCCTGCCCTCGGGAGCGTTGGAAGAGCGGCCGATTTGTTCGATTGATTTGATGCCGACCTTCGCGAGCGCCTCTGGTGTCAACGTACCCGATGAGGTCCACTCTAACGGTCTTGATCTTCTCCCCTTCCTGACTGGAGAACGTAACGATCGTCCTCACAAGGATCTCGCTTGGGTGATGGGCTCGAAGATCGCGTTCCGCTCGGGGGATTGGAAACTGGTCGGGGGTACGAGAAACTGGTTGGACCGGAGGTGGGAACTGTATGACCTCGCAAATGACCCCAGCGAAGAGCACGATTTAGCGCTTCAACGCCCCGAAATCCTCGAATCGATGATCCGAAAAGCAGCTCAAGCCCTCCCTCGACATCCTGATCCACCGCGACAGATCGAGAACCCCAGATGAAAATGATGGAGCCCCTGAATCTTCCGCGCAATCAACAATGAGATCGTCGGCTATGTCAGGTCGTGACGTCCGAATTCGTGCCGTGAGCCTCTGGTTGATCCCGATCGAAACCCGGATGCCGCTCAAGTTTGGTCAGGAGACTCTGACTGAAGTGACCTGTGCACGGGTCAGGCTGACGATCGAAGATCAAGGAGGTCGAAGCGCCGATGGCTGGGGTGAAACTCCACTGAGTGTCCAGTGGGGATGGCCGAGTTTCACTTCGTATGGTGAGCGATTCGAGTCGATCTGCTCCTTCACCCGGATTTTGGCAGAGGAATGGCTAAGTGATGAGCTTGGGAGTGGTCATCCGATTGAGATCGGTCATCGATTTCTGGAGTATCGACTGCCCAAAATTGTTGATCACTACAATCAAACCCAGCGGTCTGGGCTCGAGCCACTTCCGTGGCTCGCCGGACTAATCTCCGCATCGGCATTCGATATAGCCTTGCATGATGCTTATGGTGTTATTCATGAACGACCGACTTATTCCACTTATCATAACGATTTTCTAAATTCCAACCTTTCGGAATTTCTCGAATCAGCGAGTTCCTCCGTTTCCTTCGGAGGCCACTCCCTGAGCGATTTCCTTGACCCGAACCCGCCCCAGTCACTGCCGGCCTGGCATCTCGTCGGGGGCAAGGATCCGGTCAGCCCAGAGGAACTGACCGGCGACGAACCGACCGACGGTTACCCCGTTCTTCTCCGGGACTGGATCCGCCGTGACGGCCTTACTTGTTTGAAAGTGAAGCTCCGAGGCAATGATGCCAAATGGGATCAGAATCGCCTGAGGACCATCGGCAAAATCTCCGAAGAAGAGGGGATCCACTGGTTGTCAGCGGACTTCAATTGCACGGTTGAAGATCCCCGCTATGTGAACGATATACTTGATCAATTTCTTCGTGACGATCCTAAAACATACGGAAGATTGCTTTATGTCGAACAGCCATTTCCTTATGACTTGGAGTCCTATCCTGAAGACGTGCATTCGGTCTCGGCGCGAAAGCCGCTCTTCATGGACGAAAGTGCCCATGATTGGCGCTTGATTCGACTCGGAAGATCTCTCGGATGGACTGGCGTTGCGTTGAAGACTTGTAAGACGCAGACGGGTGCGTTGCTCTCGCTCTGCTGGGCTAAGGCCCATGGGATGACGTTAATGGTCCAGGACTTAACCAATCCAATGCTGGCTCAGATACCTCATGTTCAGCTTGCTGCTCATGCAACAACCATTATGGGTGTCGAAACTAACGGAATGCAGTTCTATCCTAATGCTTCCGCTCCTGAGGCCGTAGTCCATCCTGGGCTCTACCAACGTCGGGGCGGTACCATCGACAGATCGACCCTCAAGGGCCCTGGTTTTGGTTATCGGATCGACGAAATCCAGAGAACGCTCCCTGAAGTGGATGTCAGGTTTGAGAAATAGCTGATCAAAGAAGGGCGCTGGAAGATGGCCGCTGAGAGAGTCTCATCGGTTTTGCTTGACGAGGATCGCGATCGGCTCTAGGATGCTGGTCATCGACAACAGTGATCGGCTGACTCCGAAGATCAGGGAAGATCTCGTGACGCAGCTCTTGAATCTTAGCTCCCCCCAGAAACCAGATCAGCGGTCCATCGCCCACCGACAAGCCTTTGTCGGATGCCCAGA
The DNA here is from genome assembly GCA_964510225.1 of uncultured Isosphaeraceae bacterium. Lineage (GTDB taxonomy): Bacteria > Planctomycetota > Planctomycetia > Isosphaerales > Isosphaeraceae > CAZEAN01. The sequence goes on along the minus strand of CAZEAN010000012.1, from coordinate 63,297 downwards.
TGCTCGACCGCCCGCTTACCAGGCAGCACTCGGCCTTGCCCAACGCGGTCAACTCCAGCGGTTTCTCACGGGCTTCTACTACCATGATGAGAACCCGCTTCTGAGGTTCATTCGTCGTTCGGTCCCGCATCAATTCAATCGGATTGAGCGGTCCCTCAAGAAACGCTTCATCGAGGGACTGCCGAGCGATCTTGTCACGGGGACCTTGGCCTTCGACTGCGGACTCCGATTGGAACGATCTCTCCAAGGTCGGAGTGACCCGATTCGACGGAGTATCGGCCGTTGGCGCACGGAACAATTCGATCACCACGCCGCCCGACTGATCAAGCGTGACAGACCCGATGTCGGCTTTTTCTTTAGTGATGTTGGCTCTGAACATGCGATACCAACCTGTCGGCAGCTTGGTATTCCGGTCGTTCTCAGTATGGTCCACGGCGAGGTCCGCGAAGAATCTCTCGTCCTTGCTGAAGAACAGCGGAGGTCGCCCGAGTTCTTCTCGATCTATCTAGGCGAATCAGAGATCGACGCCCAAGAGCTGAATTGGCTCCATCAACGGCGATTGCGTGACCTCGAAGGTGCCGATCTGATTATGGTCCCTTCGGTTCATCTCGCAGCTGAGCTGCAGCGCCAAGGGATCGAACAAGATCGGATCAAAGTTGTACCGTATGCCGCCGATACGACTCTTTTTCGTCCTCGGCATCGGGCCTCCAGTCCTGATGAGTGTACATTCCTCTTTGCGGGCGGGATCAGTCAGAGAAAGGGGATTGGATATCTCCTTCGAGCCTGGGCCGAGGTCCGAAGACCAGGCTGGCAACTCCAACTCTTGGGTGCGCCGCCGAGCAATTTGGAACCGATTCGCGATTTACTTGAGGGGGTCGACCTGCTCGGGCGTCGTCCGCATCAAGAGGTACCAACGCTGATGGCGGACGCCGATGTCTTTGTTTTTCCTTCGCTCTTCGAAGGCTCCGCCGTAGTGACTTACGAGGCGATGGCTGCAGGACTTCCCCTGATCGTCACTCCCTCCGCCGGATCGGTGGCACGGGACGGCGAAGAATGCCTTGAAGTCCCACCTGCGGATGTCGAAGCACTTGCCGTGGCGATGCAGAAACTCGGGAGCGACCCTGAATGGCGCGAATCCCTCGGGATCGCCGCACGACGTCGAGCAGAAGCGTACAACTGGTCTCGCTATCACGCCGGTGTCATCGAGGCGATTAACTCAGTCAAACACCGTCCAAGTCAGTTCTGATCTAGCAATAACCATTCAGTTAAGTGAGCAGATTTATCCGATGGGTACTTCCTGATGGACGACCAAGCGTATGTAATTGCGACTGGCTTGACTATCGTCGGGCTTGTATTGAGCCGCCTGATTCGACCAGGATTCGATCCGTTTGCCCCAGTCTGGCTCTTTCTAACGGGTTATTTCCAGATTTACGTCGTCCAGGCCACCATGTATCGCGACTACGCGTTGCTTGCGCGTGGGGTCGATGTTGTAACGGCCGCGAATGCCCGCGCCTGTTGGGCACTCCTACTTTTTCTCGTGACGTATTATTCGGGGATTGGGAAGTCGATTGCCCGGAAGTTACCGGCCGCACCGACCCGTTGGTCGCCCGAGCTGCTCTGGTTCGTGGTTCCAGCCTGTGTCCTCTGGGGGCTTGCGAGTTCCTACATCGTCCTCCGGACCTGGTATTCCATTGACACCATTTCAATGTCTCCAGCCCAGCGTCTCTTCTTCCAATTCCCTACCATGCAATTGGTTGGCGGGATCCTCTTGATCGTCACAGGACGGCAGCGAGATCGTCCGAAACCTATCCTGACGGTCGCCGGAATCGCACTTGCCCTCTCCTACACTCTAATCTGGATGTACTTCGGCAAGCGCTCACTCTCATTGTTTGGAGTCCTCACGACGCTCTGTGCCTTCTACATCCCACGCTATCGCCGCCCTTCCTTGGCGACCCTCGCGGGGACTGCTTTTGTCGGTTGTTTAGTCGTCGCTTTGGCAATTGGCTGGCGGATCTACAAGAACCGGGGCAACGAAGTCAGTGTCTCTAACTTCACGACTTTTGTCTCTACATTTGATGTCTCAGAGATCTTAATGAGCCTCAATCTGAAGGAGTGGGAGGACAAAGAACACGACCCAAGCCGAGAAGCGACAAGCCGCGAGACAGAGGAATACGGTGGCTACCTACTAATGGTCGACACTGTCCCCAATAAATCCTCATATGATTTAGGCGCTTCATATCTTCGATTGGTTTCGACATATATTCCACGCGTGATTTGGCACGACAAGCCAATCTACGGTCGCGAGAAGTGGGTCTCGGCCTGGATTGCGGGTTCCGAATTCCCTCGTGACGAGACTTTCACTGGCCCAGCAATCGGGATCCTCGGAGCGGCTCAACTCAACGGCGGGGCAGTTGCAACCGGGATCATGATGGTCGCGCTTGGCCTCCTTCTCAGGACCGGTTACGACTACTTTCGATACCACGCGGCGACTCCGTGGGCCCAAGCCTGGTGGGCTTTGACCTACTACAACGCTTGGTTGATGACTGTCAACGATGACCCTGCTGTCTGGTTTTATTACCTCTACGGCCATACGACACTCCCACCCCTGGTTTTCCTCTGGTTCATGAACCGGCTGGGAGGCTCGCATTCGTCAGGTCGCGGTCATTAAGACCTCGAACGTACTCAGAGACTCTTGCTACGGAGGGCATCATGAAACTGGCGATTAATTTTACGAACTTTGGTCCGTATCATCTCGCGCGACTCCGGGCCCTCGCGACTATGTTGAGATCGCGTGGCGACCAACTGATCGCCTATGAAACCGCCTCCAAAGAGCGGCTCTATCCTTGGGCTGTAGATCGGGGGTCGGAACCGTTTGAATGGGTGACCCTTTTTCCGGGGATTGCGCTTGAGGATCTTAGCACGGTAGAAGCTTCGTTAGCGATCGAAGACGCCCTCGACCGTGACCAGCCCGATGCTGTCGCTGTTGCGGGGTATGTCCGACCTGAAGCAGTCGCAACGGCACGTTGGGCTCGACATTCAGGGCGATCAACAATTCTGATGTCTGAAAGTCAGGAGATCGATCGGCCACGGACCTGGTGGCGGGAAGCGATTAAGCGGCGACGTCTCCGGCTCTTTGACGCTGCCCTTGTGGGGGGCTTCTCGCACCGGGATTATCTGATCACGCTCGGATTTCCAGTCTCCAAAATCTCCTTCGGATACAACGCGGTCGATAACAAGCACTTTTCAGAACAAGCTGCACAAGCACGGCAAAAACCGCAGCCGCATCAAGGAATCCCTTCAAATCGATTTTTCTTGAGCGTAAGTCGGTTTGCGCCGGAGAAGAATCTGGAAGCGTTGATTCAAGCTTACTCGGATTATCGGAACGAGGTTGGACCCTCTGAAGCTTGGGATCTGGTCCTCTGTGGCGACGGGCCTTCATCGGCTTCGATCGATCAGGCAATCCAAGCTTCTGGCCATGGTGCTTGGATCCACCGTCCCGGTTTCCTAAGTGCGACGCAGCTTCCCTCCTGGTATGCGAGGGCTTCGGCATTTGTCCTCGCGAGCGTTTCCGAACCTTGGGGATTGGTGGTCAACGAGGCAGCGGCTTCTGGCCTCCCGCTCCTTGTGAGCGACCGCGCAGGTGCAGCCAGAACATTGGTACCGGATCCTTTAGGGACTACGGGCTTCCGATTCGATCCGGCGGATCCAGAGTCAATTGGATGGGCTTTAGGAGTGATGGCCTCGACCAGAGAAGTTGAACGGGAAGAGATGGGGCGTCGGGCCTCGGAGATCGTTAGCGTTTGGGGCCCTGAGCGTTTCGCAGCCGGAATGCGTGAGGCACTTGAGTCTGCGGGCCTATCGACTTCCAAACGAAGATTCCGAGCAATCGCATAAATGATTTCAGCTTACTTCAGGGAGGTACGATTGAAGATATCAGCCGAACCAAAAGAAGCTCGGAAGCCTGTTACGACTCAACTTACCTCCAACAGAAATAGCGGTTGGGTTCACCTCTGTAACGGACTCGACCCCAAGCGTGATGGTGGGATGGTCCCTAGTATCCTCGGGATGACCGGGGCCTTGGCCGCTCTCGGTGGTGACCTCCGGATCGTCACACCGACCCCCTCCCAGACCGATGCCTTCCATGTGCCCGACGGCGTCTTACTTGAGGGTCCGGTACGATCGGTCCGGCCCGCACTCCGTGATTCCGAGGTTGCCCATCTTCATGGACTCTGGCAACGACATACGAGAGAGGGAGCGGCGGCGGCACGTCATTATCGGGTCCCCTATCTGATCACGGCGCACGGGATGGCGGAACCGTGGGCACTTCGGCATAAAGCTTGGAAGAAGCGAATCTACAGGGCATTGGTTGAAGGCCGGAATCTCCGCCTTGCCTCCTGTTTGCATGCGCTTTCTCGACCCGAAGTGATGCACCTCCGCGCTCTTGTACCTAAGGCCGAGGTCTGCTTTGTTCCGAATGGTGTGGATCTCGAGCCGTTTGATCATCTTCCGGATAAAGCCGCGCTTGAAGCGGAACATCCAGAGATCAAGGGGACATTCAAACTACTCTTCCTGGGACGGTTGCACCCGAAGAAAGGGCTCGACCTCCTCGCAGAGGCTTTGGGACGACTGGCGAACGATTTCAAAGACCTCCATCTACTCTTGGCGGGTCATGACGATGGATCCTTGAAACCGTTCCAGAAAGAGATCGGAGAACTCGGTCTCACCAATCGAATCACTTACTTAGGACATCTGAGCAGGGCCGAGGCACTCAAAGCATGGGCGGCTGCCGATGCTTTTATCTTGCCGAGCTACAGTGAGGGTTTCAGCATGGCCATCCTGGAGGCAATGGCAGCGCGGTTACCTGTTCTCGCCACCACGGCTTGCCATTTTCCCGAGCTTGCGGACAACGAGGCGGGTCTTGTCGTCACGCCGACGATAGAGGGAGTAACCAACGGGATTCGATCCTTGCTGGAACGATCGAACCCAGAGCGTGCCGCGCTTGGTAACCGGGCGCGTATGCTGGTTGAATCGGAGTATACCTGGGATCGGCAAGCAGAACGTTTATCCGATGTCTATCAATGGTTAGTCGGTGGGGGTCCGGCTCCCGAAGCGGTTCAAGCAGCGAACTCATAATTCATCAACAAGACCAGCATCGTCGCGCATCGAATACAACAAGACCAAAGGAGTGGATCCAACAGTGGGCAACGATCAACCGTTCGAGCACGGTCAGCAACGACAAGGCTTCCCTCTGAGCGTTCTTGTTCCGGTCAAGAATGAAAGCGCGAATCTGAAGCGATGCCTCCCAGCGCTGTCTTGGGCTGATGAGATCTTTGTTGTCGACAGCCAAAGCACCGATGACACCATTGACGTAGCAAAAGCACATGGAGCTCAGGTTATTCAATTTGAGTTCAATGGAAGTTACCCCAAAAAGAAAAACTGGTCGCTCGAAAATCTGCCGTTCCGAAACGATTGGGTCCTGATCGTTGACGCCGATGAGGTCGTTCCTCCCGAATTAGCGGACGAAATCGGAGAACGGATCGGGAGCGGCGAGGTGGAAGGATACTACTTGAATATGAAGTATTACTTCCTCGGAGGGAGGATCCGGCACGCGGGCTATTCGGAGTGTTGGAATCTTCGACTTTTTCAACATCGACTAGGCCGCTATGAACGCTTGCCGGTCCGACCTGGGGTTGCCACTGGTGACAACGAAGCTCATGAACATGTGCAATTGCAAGGACGAGCCATCAGGCTTCGGCACGAACTCGATCACTACGCTTATCCAACGATCTCGACCTGGATTGAGAAACATGAGCGGTATGCCACCTGGGAGGCCGAACTCTTCGAGCGCTTCTTGCACGATCCCGTGCCGGAAGGGATCGGACTCGGTAAGCGATTCAAGCGATACTTAAAGAAGATCTATTTGCGTTTGCCAATGCGACCATTGATTCGATTTGTCTACGCCTACTTGTTTCGGCTCGGGTTCTTGGATGGTCGTCGAGGGCTAGTATTCTGCGGCCTCTTGGCGTGGTACGACTTCCTCTGTTGGGCAAAAGTGGTCGAGCGTCGACTGACGAGAGAATCCGAGTCAGCATCGACCGAGCAAATTCTAGATCGGAGTCAGCCCTGGCGGACTTCCGGTTTCAATGGGGTCGGTGCCGCGTCAATCGCGCGGCGGTAGAGGCTCGCTAGTGATTTCGCCTCCACCCCGACACCGAATTGCCTGAACGTCCAGGCTTGGCCTCGACGTGCCATCGATCGGGCTCGGAGTGGGTCGCGGAATAACGAAAGCAAAGATCTGCCCAGTGGCTTAGGTTGGTTTGGAGTGACGAGGAGACCACGTTCTCCATGCCCCATCATTTGCGCGAGTCCCTCCACATTGGGTGCAACGCAGGGCTTTCCGAGTTGCATCGCCGTAAGGAGATGCCAACCGAGCGTCGGCTCCGAGCCAGGATGGCAGTAGATGTCGACGACCTCCCAAAAGGCGGGTTCAAGTGGTGTCGAGCTCACAATGGTGAGCCGATCAGCTATTGAGAGTCGGCTGGCAACTTTCCTAACCTCAGATTCGGATCGCCCCACTCCCGCGATCAACAATTCGAGGTCGATATCAAGTGCAGAGACTTCATGAATCGCACTAAGGACGGTCTCCAAACCGGCTCCGACAAGGTCTCGCTCCTCGACCAATGATCCAACCACCGGAATTCGACGATCTGCTAAGGGGAGTCGTTCGAGTACCGACTCCTCGCGATCAGGCGGGATGACCGGGGGAAGACCTGGGGGGATCACATGGATCAGTCCTTTGGCTAATCCTTGATGTTTAATGAGATAATCACGGAGGACCTCAGCGCCGACGACAATCGAGGCGCATTGCCGTGGGTCGTGCTTCAAGGAAACATTGTCGGTCGGGAAATCTTCGATCGTTCCGATCAAGGGGACATCCCAACGCGTGGCGAACGTCTGCCCAAGTTCGCCGACCCCATTCCGTAGCGCGTGAATGAGCTGAGGTCGGATCTGCGGTGATCGACGGATGAAACGTCCGACTTCGATCGGCTGGAGCCAGCGATTTCGGAGCCTCGGATCCTCGATCGCCCCGACACCCGCATCAATCACATGTTGAGATCCGCCGAGGCAAAACAAGCGGGCGTCGATTCCCTGGGCGCTGAGTTCTTGGATCAATCCGGCGAGCCGACGGCCCCATGCACGACGACGGACCGGAGAATCGACAAGGAGGACTTCCACCCGATCGTCCGACATCGGTAGCACGACTTTGGGTTAAGGTCGAAATCATAGTCGGTGGATTCGTAACTCCTATCGTACTAAACTGTGATCCTCAACAATTGCAGATTCGCCCGACCGTTCATCATAGGGTTTCTTATGAGTGCATCACCCACGTCCGAACTTGACGCAGCCGAACTCGATAAGCTAGCCCCACTGCTTGATCGGTTGATCGAGAACGTCGGTCGGGTGGTGATGGGCAAACCAGACGTGGTTCGAATGGTCGTCGTCGCGTTGATGGCAGAAGGTCATGTGCTTATCGAAGACGTCCCCGGAGTCGGGAAGACGCTCCTGGCGAGAGCCTTGGCGGCGAGTATCGATTGCCGGATGAATCGAATTCAGTTCACCCCGGACTTATTACCCTCTGACATTCTTGGGTCAAGTGTCTACAACGCGACCACAAGCGAGTTCATTTTTAAGCAAGGTCCGCTTTTTACAAACGTAATTTTGGCCGACGAAATCAATCGGACAACGCCAAGAACTCAGAGCGCGCTTCTAGAAGCGATGAGTGATCGGCAAGTCTCGGTCGACGGGAAGACTTACGAGCTTGAACTTCCCTTCCTGGTGTTGGCGACTCAAAACCCCTTCGAATTTGAAGGAACTTACGTTCTTCCCGAAAGCCAACTCGACCGATTCTTGATTCGTGTTCGGATGGGATATCCTGACCCTGAGGTTGAGCGTGAGATCCTGAACGCCCACCGCCCTGGAGAACCGGTCGAAGGTCTGAAGCCAGTACTTTCCAAGGACGAGATCCTCAAGATGCAACGGGCGGTTCGATCGATCAAGCTCGATGACGCAATTGCGAATTATCTCCTCGAAATAGTCCGAGCGACCCGATCGAGCGAAGAACTCAATGTCGGCGTGAGCACGCGGGGTGCCCTAATGCTCTACCGGGTTGCCCAAGCACACGCTTTTGTCTCGGGACGTTCGTTTGTCATTCCTGATGACATTAAATTGATGGCGCTCCCAGTCCTGGCCCACCGAGTTGTCGGCAAATCGTTTTTGCAAGCCGGCGAGTTTAATGCCTCGGAAGGGATCCTCCGTGACTTAATCGATCAAATCAAAGTCCCAGCTTAATCTCATCACGATTAGTTCATTTGTCTTACTGGAATGAGCCCTTTTCTTCACCAAGTGACTATTGAGAGGCGTCGACTCGATGTCGCAGCATCCGATTTCAAGGTTTCTTCGACTCTTGTCGTCGAGACTCCGACCGAGTCAAAAGCTCCGATGGACTCCCGAAGGAGTGGGGTATGGCCTTGTCTGGATCATTCTCTTGGCAACAGGGCTTTATCAACAAATTAACTTAGTTCTGTTGATTACGGGACTCGCCGCGGGACCGATCGTGGCCTCGTTGCTCGTGAGCCGAGCGACACTCCGAGGTCTCAGACTCTCACGTCGCGCCCCTTCCTTTGTCTTCTCCAGAGATATCCTGGCTATTGACTACCAGCTTGAGAATATAAAAAGCTTCCGTGATGCACTCGCGATGACTTCCGTGGATTCGATAGTCCCTGAGATTACTGGTAGTAAAAGCGGCGGGACCCTTACGGCGACTGTTTTTTTTCCGAGAGTTCCGGGTCGCGACCGGGCCCGATCAACCTGGCAGACCGTGGCTCCGTCGCGTGGGCGTTATCGATTCCGATCAATCGATCTCATTACCCGGAGCCCCTTCGGTTTAATGGAGCGTCGCGAAACGGTCGAGGCTCCAGGGACGCTCTTGGTTTACCCGGAAGTCGGGATCTTAACGCGGCAGTGGCGACGGGTTTTTCGGGAGGCAACCGAGACGCGTCGAGGTCGACGTCATGACCGGAGTTCACAACAACTAGAATATCACGGACTACGTGACTACCGACCGGGCGATAGTCCCCGGTTGATCCACTGGCGAACGAGCGCACGGGTCGGCGTGCCGATGGTGAAAGAGTTTGAGCAACAGAGTGAACAAGATGTCGCTGTGTTGCTTGACCCTTGGGTGCCGAAGTCGAGGCCGGAGCCGGAGATTAGAGAGGCATTGGAATTGTCGATCAAGTTTGCGGCAACCGTCTCCATGGAGATCTGTCGGAATCAGGGAAGACGGATGTTGCTCGGTTGGGCAGGGTCGACGCCCGAACTTCGCCAGGGACCAGCCTCCATCCGACTCCTTCACGAGCTATTATCCTGCCTGGCACTCATGAGAGGGACGTCCGAAGGGAGCCTTGCGGAACTCCTCGATGCCGTACCCGCCCCAATGCTCCGTGAGGCAATGCTGATTATTGTCTCGACTCGATCGGTCAATCTCGGCGAAGTCTTGAGTGAGACCCGGAAACTCGGTGACGGCAGCAGCATCCGACTCGGTGGTCGGACACTCGTTCTCGACGCCTCGCGTGGCGACTTGGAGTCGTTCCTACAATTCCGGAGCGGCAATCAAGTTCAACCGTCTAGGCCAACTGACGACGGTAAACTCACGACATCGGTCGAGAAGACTAATCCGACTCAAAACCCCTCGACTTCATCGGACGGTCGAGAAGATCCAAGCATCCGTGATCGGGCAATCATCCTGGAAAAGCCGAATAGCGGCCCCGATCGGTCAATTGAGGACAGCCCTTCGCTCTCAACATTGCAGTACGAGAAGGAGAATGATTGATGAGGTTTGAAGCTTGGTATCGTGCCAGTCTCTATCTCCTTCTCTTTCTCTCCTCGTTAGTCCTGAATATGGATGCCGACGTTGACTACGCGGCCTTCTATCCACCTGGAATGGCAATTGCCTGCGTGATCGCCTTTCTCACGGTCGATCGGAATCCGAAATGGGGACTCGATACGACGACCGCGAACCTCCTGGCGATCGCCTCACTCTTCGTGGTTTATTTCGAGTATCGGATGGATCCGACACAAGTTGTCCTCGCATGTGGGCATTGGCTCTTCTACTTGGTCCTCGTCAAGATGTTTCGTCCGAAGGCACCAACGGACGATTGGTATTTGATCGTCCTTAGTTTGATGCAGGTCTTAGTCGGTTCTTTCCTCAGCCAGAGTGACCGGGTCGGGATGACATTGATCAGTTGGGCGATCTTGGCGATCTGGGTCTTAAGTCTGTTCTACCTCCACCGAAAAGCGATCCAGGTTCAGCAAGATAGTTCAGCTGGCGAGTTGTCAGATCGAGGCGTGGCCTCGATCGATCAAGCTTCCCCTTATAAAGGGTTATTTAGCTTGGCCTTCTTCCTCTCCACATCAAGGGCCATCCTCACGACACTCGTGCTCGGACTTGTGATCTTTCTGTTCCTCCCGCGCTCGCCGGGACGGATGCAAGCACCTCGGAGTAATTCGTCACCAAGATCGGTCACTGGCTTCGACGATGAAGTTGATCTCGGTGACGTCTCCCTCATTCTCGAGAACAACGAAGTGGTGATGACGATCGAACTCCTCAATGATGAGGGAGAGCTGCTCGAGGACACCGAACGTGAGTTCCTTTGGCGAGGCGTCGCACTGACACGTTATGAGAATCAGTCCTGGAAACGCGGGGCTTCAGAGATTAGCCTCGTCGAACCCCCCGACGTCGTTGTTCCGGAGGGCCTTGAGACCATCACCCAAAAGATCATTCTCAAACCACTTTCAAAGCGGGTTGTCTTTGCGTTGCGCCCCGTCTTTAAGATGCGGGGTGATCTCAATTCCCGAATCCGCTTCAATTCGAGTGAAGGGACCTTTGTCTTCAATCCCTCGGGTGGAAACCGGCTCTTTGCGAATATGCCGTTCAACAATCGTGATATCCACTACACGGTCGTCTCGGTTGACGTTAAGGACCAAATCCATCTGCAGCCCGATGAGTTCCTCACACGACCCTATGGTCAGAATAGTGACCTGGTGGATCTTCCCCCTGAGCTTAAGCAACGCCTCACTCAGATCTCGGACCGCATTGTTGAGGGCATCCCCGAAGAGCAAGTCCTCGAGCGTGCACGTGCTATTGAATCCTATTTGCGTGATTCGGGTGAGTTTCATTACACCCTGCAGCAAAAAAGAGCTGATGCTGGAGTTGACCCGGTCCTCGATTTCCTTGAGAACACCAAGGAGGGCCACTGCGAGTACTTCGCGAGTAGTCTTGTCTTACTCCTGAGGAGTCAGGGGATCCCGGCAAGAATGGTCAACGGTTTCAAAGGGGGGGACTGGAATAGTCGACTGAACTTCCTCGTAGTCCGGCAGAAACATGCACATAGTTGGGTTGAGGCCTTGATCCGAGAACCGCAACGCGGTTGGGTGACGCTTGACGCCACTCCTGCGGCGGAGCGTGCTGCGGTCGTTGCGCAAGTGAGTCGAGTGCCGAGATTTCTCCAAGATTTTATCGATGCTGGGAGACGGATCTGGTCAATCTACTTCGCTGGCTTTGATTCCAGCCGTCAGCAGGCCCTGTACGAACCCATCCGACGGCTCTTTCGGAATGCACGCGCTGGGTTTGGGATTATGCGTGAAGCAATCGTCCGGACACTTCGATGGGTGTTCGACTTCCCTAACCTCTCAGCCTTCTTCAGTATCCGTGGATTCCTCGTCTCAATTACGACGATGATTCTCGGATTTGCCTTGTTCAGGCTCCTGCGCTTCCTCATTGTCCGGCTTCGTCGATACTTCCAGGGCCCTTCAGAGAACTCGACCGAACTCTCTGGTGCGCTTGCTGCGTATGTGCGGCTGCTGAAGCTCTTGAAAAGCCAAGGGCTGCAACGATCATCAAACGAGACTCCGCGCGAATTTGCACGGAGAGCCTCGATCCTCCTGATCGATCACGGCTCTGGTGATGACGGTGTTCCACTGTCGAAAATCCCAGGTCGGATTGTGGAGGCATTCTATCGGGTCCGTTTTGGTGCCCTCCCGCTCTCAGACCAGTCTGCAGGGCAACTTGACGCCGAACTTGACGCTCTGGAGTCCCGATTGCAAGCGGCGTCTTCGTAGGTCAACGTTGGCTAGTCCAGAGTACCAGCGAGCAGTCCAAGCACCTGATAAGTTTCGGTCAATGCGGTTAAACGTTCTTATCGGAAGGAAATGGATCGATGCGAGCCGGATTGGTTGGATTTGCCGGCAGTGGAAAAAGCACTCTCTTTCAGTTGATGACGGGAGTCACGCCCGACCCCGGTAAAGTCCATTCAGGCCAGATCGGGATCGCGGAACTTCTCGATCCCCGGGTCGATTTCCTTGCGGAAGTCTTCCAGCCGAAAAAGGTCACAAGGGCAAACGTCGAGTTTCTCGATACCCCCGGCCTCTTGCCTGGAAATCACGCCGATAATCCGCAACGACTAGCACTGATTCGGAAGGGAGAGGCTCTCGTTATTGTCCTAAATGGGTATGACAATAGCCAAGACCCCGCAGCCGATCTTGATGCGTTCCGCGAAGAATTGGTCATCGCTGATCTTGGCGTCTTGAGTAACCGGGTCCAAACGCTTGAGGCATCGGTCAAGAAACCGAGGCCGGATCGGGCGGAACAACTGAAGGAATTGGAAACCGTTAAACTCTGCGTGGAAGCACTCGAAGCAGGAAAAACGGTCGGAGACCTCGACCTCACCGAAGATCAGAAGAAGCCGATGCGTTCGTTCGGTCTCCTCACTGACAAAGCGCAACTCGTCCTCTTGAACGCGCCCCAAGGAGAGAATCCTTCTGAAGGGCTCCTTGAACGTGCCCCCCAAGCACTCTCGATCGATGGGCAGCTTGAGCTTGAGCTTCAACAGATGGATGTTGAGGAGAGAGCGGGGTTTATGGAGGAATGGGGGATCAGCGAACTTGGTCGGGATCGGATCATCCGGGCGGCGTACGATGCAGTCGGGATTATCACCTTTTTTACTGCGGGTGAGCCGGAAGTCCGAGGTTGGAACCTTGAACGCGGCGCGAATGCTGTCGATGCTGCTGGGAAGATTCATACCGATCTCGCACGGGGATTCATTCGCGCCGAGGTCACCTCGTTCGGTGATTTCAAAGAAGCGGGATCAGTGCGTGAAGCGAAGGCAAGAAATCTTCAGAGACTGGAAGGGAAGGACTATGTTGTGCAGGATGGCGATATGATGTTCTTCCGGAGCAGTACTTGAGCACAGCCCATTTCGATTCCAACTCGGATTAAGGAGCCTCTCATGATCCGGACCAACAAAGTCTTGGGTCTCCTTCTGATCATCACGATCGGGACGCAACTTACCTTCGGTGACGACGCACTCGTTGCGGGAAAGGTCTCGGACGATTTGCCCGTCGTTTTTCAAGCAGATTTCGAGTCCGGAAGCCTCGATGGTTGGAAGTTCACGGACGATCAAGCGTGGAAAATCACCGAAGTCGATGGGAATCGGGTTCTCGATCAGCACCAACGGAGCAAATACGAGCCCGCCGTCCGTTCGCCGTTCAATATCGGCCTGATCGAAGGTCTTGACCTCAGCGATTTCGTGCTCGACCTCCGCCTTCGTTCGACCACGAGGAACTACGGCCACCGTGACCTCTGTCTCTTCTTCGGTCATCAAGACCCAAGCCACTTCTACTATGTCCACCTCGGAAAGGAAGCAGACCCGCACGCTCACAGCGTCTTCTTAGTGAATGATGAGCCGAGGGTCTCGATCGCTAAGGAGCGAACCGATGGCACGCCTTGGTCAGAAAGTTGGCATGATGTCCGGATTGTCCGCAACGCAACCGAGGGCACAATCAAGGTTTACTTCGACGATATGGAAAATCCAGTGATGGAGGCGAACGATACCACGTTCACTCATGGTGCCATCGGATTTGGATCCTTCGATGACACCGGCTGGTTCGATGATATTGTCATCCGAGGTAAGGTTGCGGAGACTCCGGGTTCGGACCAATGAACAGGATCCAAGGGCTCCGAAGTCGCAAGAACGTGCCTAGACTCTTATTGGCATCGAGCCCCGAAGCGTCCTAGGTGCCTCAGGAGCGAGGTTCTTTTCCAATTCTTTCGGACAAGAAGTTCCACTCGTCCTACAATCGAAAAGTGAATATCTTGCGTAGAACGGTTCAACATTTCTGTTCAGAAGTGGGAACTGGTCGACCCGAGACATCCCTTATTAATCAGGTACACAATCTCAATCGCCCGTGACGAGCTGTCAACTCCTGATGGCTCGACTAAATTCAGCAACGGAGCGTAGTCAAAGAATGCCACTGATCACAACCCAGAGGATGAAAGGACTCGCAGCCTTCTGCGGAGTTCTCATCGGTGTCTCCGCCTTGGTCGGTGCCCAAGACGGTCGACTCTCAACAGAGCAAGAAGAACGCTTCAAAGCTCAGATCGTCGCCGGACTTCTTCAACGTGCTCACCTTTCGAAACCCGACCTCGATGATAAAGTCGCTGCTGAGTGGCACGAAAACTACATCGAAGGGTTCGACCGCCTCAAACTCTACTTCACAAAATCCGACATTGAAGAGTTCGAGGAATACCAAACCAAGATCGACGACCAACTCCGACAAGGTGACCTTAGCTTCGCGTCGATCGTCTTCGAGCGATTTAAGGAACGGCTTGAAGAGCGTTACGACACTGTCAACGAGCTACTTGATCATGGCTTCGACTTCACCATTGACGAAGTTTATATCGATGACCCGGAAAAAGTAGATTACCCCGCCGATGCCGAAGAGGCGCGAGAACGATGGCGTCTCGAACTGAAGTATCAACTGCTTCGGAGGACACTCGGTGATCTCGACGAAATCGACGAAGCGATTGATCGCCTCAAAATCACGTACAAGGATCAACTCCGCTTCTTCAATCTTTTCGACGAGGAAGAAGAAGTTCTCGAGCGTTATCTTTCTTCAATGGCTCGGGCAATTGATCCCCACAGCGAGTATATCGGTTGGAAGAATCTCGAAGACATGATGAACCAGCAGATCAAACTCCAAATGGAGGGGATCGGCGCAACACTATCAATCGAAGATGGACTTCCGACGATTCAACAGGTCGTTCCCGGTGGAGCAGCAGCACGGGATGGGCGGCTTAAGTCTGGCGACAAGATCGTCGGTGTCGAACACTCCGAAGGCGAGATCGAAGAGTTCATCGATAAGAAGCTGAGCGACGTGGTCCGTGTGATCCGTGGTGATCGCGGCACCAAAGTCCGGCTGATCGTGGAGCCTGCTGGTTCAAAAGAACGGAAGACGATCGTCATTACTCGTGACAAGATTGAATTTGCGGACCAACGCGCCAAGGGAGAAATCATCGATGTGCCCTCGACGGATGGCGGTGAGCCGCTTCGCGTTGGTGTGATCGATCTTCCGAGTTTCTACGGTGATACGGCCGCTGTCCGACGACAGGAAGAAGGCGCTACGAGTGCGACGCTCGATTGCGAACGGATCCTTAAAGAATTCGAAGAAGAAGGTGTCGATGGTGTCTTGGTTGACCTTCGGAGCAACCCGGGTGGTCTCTTGCTGGAAGCGATCTCACTCTCAGGCCTCTTTATCGACAGTGGCCCAGTTGTCCGAGTCCGCGATAGCGATCGAATCATTCCTTACAACGATGACGACAAGGGAACCGCGTACAGCGGACCGCTGGTTGTCCTGATCAGCAAGACAAGCGCGAGTGCCTCAGAAATCTTCGCCGGCGTCATCAAGGATTACGGTCGAGGGTTGATTATCGGTGACTCGAGTACGTTCGGCAAAGGAACAGTTCAGAGCATCATCGCCCTGGACGAGTGGGTTAACCGCCGTGACCTCTTCGAGAACCCGCTCGGTGCTCTCAAACTGACGATCCAGCAGTTTTACCGAGCCAACGGGATGAGCACTCAAGCTCGTGGTGTTATGCCTGACATCCATATTCCTTCGAGCTTCGATCACATCGAGAATCTCGGCGAAGGGGAGATGGAAAACGCACTGCCGTTCGATGAGATCAAGCCGCTCCCGCATACAATTTATAACCAGGTCCCGGCAGAGCTGGTGGCGATGCTGAATGAACGATCGCTCGGTCGTCGTGGGGAGTCGGAAGACTTCCGGAAGCAGGCCGACGCAATCAGTCGACTCATCGAGCGTCAAGAACGCCATACGATTCCGCTCGAACGGAACGCATTTCGTACTGAGTTCAACGCCGATGACGAAGACGATGATCCCGTTGAAGAACTCATCGATGAGCCGATCAACCAGAACACCCCCCGAGATGTCTGGGACGAAGATAACTTCTACAACCAGGAAGTGATCAAGATTGTCGCCGACTATCTCACTCTCGGTTCCGAGGCACTTGCCGCCGCACCATCGAGCCTGGACGGAGAGTAATCGGATTGACTGACTTGCGTCTCGCAAATAGTTGGCTCTGAGCCGAGCATGTTCTGCTCACCAGAGCGATGAAAAGAGCCAGGATCACCAAGCGTGGTGGCCCTGGCTTTTCTCGTGTAATTGTGGCTACAAATCTCTGTCGGAAGCTGAGTTCGTCGGAGTCCCAATGCGCGTATCCAACCGTACTTGGTGCTTTCGATTCATACGGAGAGAGCTTGAAAACGATCGTTTACTCGATCTGGATCATAATGTCGTCGTTCTCAAGTTTGACGTCATAAACAGGATGACGGATTGACTTGAACGTTGGGCTTTGGCCGTTGCGGACGTCGAATTGCCAGCCATGCCAGGGGCAAGTAACGATCGTTCCGTTACACTCACCTTCCGCGAGTGGTCCACCCTGATGGGGGCAGATTCCATCGATCGCGTAAATCTGCTCATCGAGGTGGAAGAGCGCGATGATTCGGCCCTCGTACTCGAATTCCCGTGATGACCCCGGCGGCAATTCATTTAATGTTGTGATACGGACCCACTCCGACACGGATCGATACTCCTTCGATTGAACACGAGGAACTGCGCCGAGAGTAGCACTTGTCACCATCTGATCGCAGGTGACGTCAACGCCTACACTTCTCGCAGTATAAAGAGATCAGATCTGCTCGCGAGAATCCAATGACCGATGAAGAGCAATCTCGACCAATGAATGATGTTGTGGTTGTAGGTGGTGGGATGGGTGGACTTGCCACTGCTGCTTTGGCGAGAGCGTGGGGACTCCGGGTGACTCTCCTTGAATCTCACACGAAACTCGGCGGCTGTGCGGGTTGGTTTGACCGAGGGCCTTACACCTTCGATGTCGGCGCAACTGCGTTAATGGGTCTTGGGGCGGGCGAACCGATCGGTGATTTTCTCAATGAAATCGGACTCGAGTTCCGAGGGGTCCGGACACCCGCCTATCGAGTTTGTATGCCCGATCGTACATTCGAGATTACTCCTGATCGCGCTCGCTTCCTCCACGATTCGGAGGAGAGTTATCCCGGACAGTCTCAAGCAAAGCGTTTCTTTTGGAACCTTCAAGAGGCGGTTGGATCAACTCTCTTCAAGGTAGCCTCGGCGGTTCCTAGGCTCCCGGTCCGATCGCTGACGGACATCTTCCATGACGTTAGAGTCTTGGGCCTCGGCGGAATTTTGGCGGCATCAACCTGGCCGTTGTCCGTTGCTAATGTGCTCCGAATTCTCGGCCTCAGCCGAGATCGATCCTTCGAAACGCTCGTGGCGATGTTGCTTCAAGATACCGCGCAGGCCGGCCCCGAAACTGTCCCGTTTGCGAACGCGGCTGCCTGTATTCAGGCATACCGGATGGGAATGAGCCGACCATCGGGTGGAATGCGGGCACTTGCGGAAGGAATCGGCACGCGGTTCACTACGCTCGGAGGGATTTTGAAACGTGCAACCTTGGTGGACAGAGTTGAGAAGACGAAACAAGGACATTTTGAAGTAATTACGCGACGACGCGAACGCATTCAGACCCGTGACGTCGTATTTAACTTACCCCTCGATCGTGCTGCAGACCTCCTCGGAGAATCACTTCAAGGGCGACTTTCGCAGCTTGAAGCCCAGAGTCGTGCAGCCTGGAGCGCCTTCACGGGATACTTGGCGTTCCGTCGTGACGCGATCAGCGATGCGAGCCCTCTCTTTCACCAAGTTCTTCAGAATTACAACGCACCAATCCATGACGGAAACAACATTTTAATCTCCCTCTCACCACCCGGAGATCCTGGGTATGGGCCTGAATCAGTCCGAGTAGCGACGATGTCTACACATGTACGACCTGAGGATTGGGCTAATCTCTCGAGGTCGGAGCACGAATCCAAAAAGGATGCCTATGCGAAGAAAATGATCGAGGGACTAGGTCGGGCAATCCCGGAAGCCCCAGGGGCAATCGTTCATGCGGAGTTCGGCACGCCTCGTTCCTTTAATCGCTATACACGGAGGGCTCACGGGAGCGTCGGCGGGCCCCCGGTGTCTCGGTCCAACAGTAACTTTCTTGCGGTCGGATCGGATGCGCTCGGCCCCGGTATCTGGCTTGTTGGTGACTCGGTCTTTCCTGGTCAGGGGACGATGGCGGTAGTACTTTCCGGAATCCGTGTTGTCGAGCGCCTCACGGGTCGTCGTTGGAAACCAAAGCACCCGGATCTAGTAGGCGCCCTGGAACCGAACGTCCAATCACTGCAGCGTTGGCTTAACCGGAGTTCGACCCAGAACACTCCAGAATCGACTGAAGTTGCCATTGCTCAAGAGGCAACGTAATCAACGGTCGAAAGACCTTGATCGGAACCATCCTCGATGCCGACACCTGAATCTCTCGATGCACTTGTGGTCGCTGCCCATCCCGACGATGCCGAACTTGGGATGGGTGGAAGCATCCGGATGTTGCTCCGCAAGGGATGGTCGATTGGAATTCTTGATCTGACGAGTGGTGAACCAACACCCTTGGGCTCGGTTGAAGTCCGGCGTCAAGAGACAGCTGCTGCGAACGCCCTGATCGGGAACCCCTGGCGGTTCAATCTCGGACTCCCGAATCGAAACCTCGAGCCTACACTCGACCATCGACGCGAAGTCGCCGCGGTTTTTCGGAAGGTCCGACCTCGATTGCTCTTTGCCCCATTCTGGGAAGATGCCCATCCCGATCATCTCGCGACCACTCAACTTGTCGAAGATGCTCGCTTCTGGAGCAAGCTTTCAAAGTCCGACATTCCCGGTCAACCGTTTCATCCAGTCCGAATCCTCTATTATTTCTCGGTCCATCTGAGAATCATTGAGCGCCCCAGCTTTGTGCTCGACATCAGTGACGACTTAGAGGCAAAGGTTGCGGCACTTCGCTGTTATCGGACCCAACTCGTCGAAAACCAGCCTCCTGGAAAACCCGGGGTCATCGACAACGTCATTGACCGGAATCGGTTCTGGGGACAGGCCGTCGGTGTCCTCCACGCCGAGCCCTTCGCGAGTCGAGAGCCTCTTGGTCTCACGGGCCTTGCGGAATTTCTTCTCTAGTCGAGAATAAGAGAGGTGAGCCTTGAGAAGGCAGAATTTCATTCCGTTGACCTCTTATTTGTTAGAAGTCTAAAATCGGGTTTTACTGGCACCTCACAGGGACGGTGGCAGCAATGGCCATCACCTACTTCAAACGCTATCGGATGGAGATTGACCTCAAACGGGTCGACGAATTGCTCTTGCCGTCCCCATTTTCTTGGAAACCGTGGTCTGATTCGCTCTTGGAATCCCACGCTGAAACCAAGTACTTTTGCTTCCGAGACGAACTCGATGCCCTGGTCTTCCCCGCGCTCGGAGAACTCTCGGGTTGTCGACGACTAATGAGGCAGATCCGGCGCAAACCTGGCTTCCAACCGGGTGCGACTTGGCTCCTCGACGGGCCGACCGGCTCATGCGGGACCATCCAAGGGGTAAGGGATCGATCGGGATTCGGTGCCATTCAAAATGTCGGAATCCTTCCAGAGTATCGAGGACTTGGACTCGGTCGGATTCTTGTTTGTAAGGCACTCACTGGATTTCGAGAGGCGGGACTGCAACAGGTATTTCTTGAAGTCACGGCCGAAAACCTCCCAGCGGTCCAACTCTATCGATCAATCGGTTTCCGTCGCGTCAAAACACTTTATAAAGCGATCAGCGGATGATCAGAAACCGCCAGACAGGGATCAACGGTTTCGACAATAAAACGGATCGAGAACCTTTATGCCCGCGCAGCTCCTCCAGGAAACGTTCCCGAACGGATTCACTCTGCTCGCAGAGCCGATGCCGCATGTCCAGTCATCGGCCTTCACCTTTCTGATCCCTGGGGGAGTCGCATTCGAGCCGAACGACCGACTCGGATCAGCATCGATGTTGACTGATTGGCTTACCCGAGGGGCTGGGGACCGCAACAGTCGTCAATTTCTCTTCGCCCTCGACGATCTCGGCGTCTCACATTCCGAGGGTGCTCAGAATTATCACATCAGCATTTCAGCGGCAACCTTGGGTAAAAACCTCTTGGCCGCGCTCAAACTCTTTGCCGATGCGGTCCGCAGGCCACTCTTAAATCCGACTGAACTCGAACCAATCCGAGCCCTCAGCATACAAGCGCTGCAGAGCCTGGAAGATGATCCAGGATCGAAGGTGATTCACGAACTCCGTCGTCGCCACTTCCTCGACCCTTGGGGACGTTCGGCCATTGGAACGCTTGAGGGTGTCCAGGCAACGACATCAGACGATCTTCAAGCTCATCACCAACGACTAAGTCCTCAGGGGGCGATTCTTGGTGTTGCGGGAGCAATCGACTGGGAACAACTCCGCAGCGAAGTTAAGGAACTTTTTGAAGATTGGAATGAACCCAAACTGGTAGAACCGAAGGAAACTCCGACCGGACCCCCACGTGACCACATCACCCAAGAGACTCAGCAAACTCAAATCGCGTTGGCTTTTCCCTCCGTGACCGTCGAAGACCCCGCCTATTACGACGCAATCGCGGCAACGTCGATTCTGGGCGGCTCGACCTCATCGCGCCTCTTTACAGAAGTCCGTGAGAAACGTGGGCTCTGCTATTCGGTGTACTCTACCCATCAAGTCGCACGCGATCGCGGAGCGATTCTCTGCTATGTTGGAACCTCCAATGAGCGGGCTCAAGAAGGTCTTGAGGTAACGCTTGAGGAACTTCAAAAGCTCAAGGCCGGGGGTGTGACCGTCGATGAGCTGGAAATGATGCGTGCGGGCTTGAAGAGCAGCCTGATTATGCAACAAGAGTCAAGCATGAGTCGATCTAGTTCATTAGCGACAGACTGGTACCGGCTTGGTCGGGTCCGATCGCTCGAAGAACTCTCTGCCGCGTTGGATGGACTCACTGCCGATGGTGTCAGTGCGTACGGATCAAGACTCGAACTCGATCAGATGACTCTACTGACGCTCGGCCCCAATGAAATGAAGTAGCGTCGACTTCGTTTGAGCGCTCGATCCTCTCTTCAACTTCTGGGAATGAAATGGTGACATTCCATCACGATACTCTCTCCAATGGTCTTGAAGTCATTCTGGAACGGAGCAATCAAGCACATGCCGTGGCGGCTGGCTTCTTTGTCAAGACTGGGAGCCGTGACGAATCACCCGAGGTCGCAGGTGTTTCTCACTTTCTGGAACACATGGTCTTTAAGGGGACGCCAACCCGTGATGCGATCAGGGTCAATCGTGATTTCGATCGAATCGGTGCCAAACACAATGCGATGACTTCAGAGGAAGATACCGTCTTCTACGCCGGTGTCCTTCCCGAATACCTCGGATCGGCGACGGAGATCCTCGCTGATATCCTCCGGCCAAGGCTTGATGAAACCGACTTCGAAACCGAAAAGCAAGTGATTCTCGAAGAGATTCACATGTATAACGATAACCCGATGATGGTCGCCTATGAAGCGGCGAAGGCAGCCCACTTCGGTAACCATCCCTTGGGTGGAAGTGTGCTCGGCACGCTGAAATCTGTCGGCGATCTCAAGATCGAACAAATGCGAGCCTATTTCGATGCGCGTTATGGTGCGTCGAATCTGCTTCTCGTCGCTACCGGGAACGCGGAGTGGAATCAATTCCGGGATCTCGCCGAGCGACTTTGCGGAAGTTGGAACAAAGGAACCGCGAGTCGATCAAGCTCACCCCATCGCGGGGTCGGCGAACTCGTGGTGATCAATCGTGTGGATGACCACCAAGCCACCCTGATCACCGTCGCCGATGCCCCACCACTCGAAGATGATGACCGATACTCGGCTGCATTACTGGCGACGATTCTCGGAGACCATTCGGGCTCAAGGCTTTACTGGGATCTGATCGACCCTGGTTATGCCGATGCCGCCGAGCTGAGCTACCAAGATTATCAGGGCACCGGCGCTTTCTACTCATTCCTCAGTTGTGGGCCGAATGATGCCGAGGCCAACCTCGGAAGACTCACGGCCGCGTATCAAAAAATGATGGCGGAAGGGCCGACCGCAGAAGAATTGGAACGGGCCAAGAACAAGGTCCTCGCGCAGCTCGTGCTCCGAAGTGAGCGATCCATGGGTCGAATGATGCCAGTCGGCTCTCACTGGGCCTACCAGCGGACCTATCTCTCAGTTGAGGATGAGATGAGGCGTTGCTCCGAAGTCACACTGGATTCGATTCGACGCGTTTTAGAACAGTATCCACTCTTCCCGTTCACGGTTGTTGGCGTTGGGCCGGATCTGAAATTGAACCAATCGTGAGTCTGATTGGCTTCTGACTCCCATCCGAAACCTAGGATAGATATCAGAATGCGGATCGTTAGTCTCCTCCCCTCACTGACCGAGCTTCTCTGTGCTCTCGGACATCGTGAATCACTTGTCGGCGTTACGCACGAATGCGATTACCCTGCCGATGTCGGAGAACTACCCCGCCTGACCCGCAGTAGAATCAGCCCGACCAGTACCGACTCGCTACAAATCGACCAGATGGTCACGGAGCAGGGGGGGAGTCTCTACGAGCTCAATCGTGAGCTACTCGAATCGCTCGAACCTGACCTCATCCTCACACAAACCCAGTGTGATGTCTGTGCTGTGAACGAAGCCCAGGTCCGCTCAATTGCAGCGGAATGCCGGACAGCGGCCCACGTCGAAAGTGTGAATCCGACCAGTCTTGAGGGAGTTTTCGAAGTCTTTCGTCGTGTCGGCGAACTCCTTAACTCAAGCACGGAGGCCGAGGATCTCATCGACCGCTACCGGGCGACGAAAGACGAGGTCCGTCGTAGACGTAGTAGTCGGACCAGACCCACGGTCGTCCATCTCGAATGGACCGATCCACTCTATCGGTCGGGGCACTGGAACCCAGAAATCATCCACGATGCTGGGGGGGAAGAGTTGATCGCTGAATCGGGTCAAGCCTCGGGGCGAATGACATGGGAATCACTTGTCAGTGCTGATCCCGAGGTCTTGATCATTGCCCCTTGTGGATTTGATCTAGAACGGACACGACACGAGTTGGCCCACCTTTCCGAACGCCCGGGCTGGGACCAACTCCGCGCGGTCCGTAGTGGGCTGGTAAGTCTCGTGGACGGGTCGGCTTACTTTTCGCGACCAGGGCCTCGTCTTGAGGCGAGCTTGCGGATCGCCGCTGCAGCCATCGACCCCGATTCCTGCTCAGAACTTGCCCCGATTGACGGCTGGGAACGCTTGATGGTCTCGATTTGAGTCAAGTCGGACTTCAATTGCTCCTGCTCAATTGATTCGAACTCGAGGAGCCAATAGCGGCTGACCTTCCAATCAGGAAGCTGATATCCTTTATTGACTCTGAAACAAGTCACATTCGTCAACGTTGATTGCGCTTCGATCTTCGAGAGCCAATCCAGGAATCTCGGGTTTTCGAACGGTGCTGGATACGCATCGACCTGGAAGACGACGATTTCGAACTGACCTCTTGCGTCACCAATGATTTGTAGCGGTCTCGGATCGCCAATCGATTGCTTTCCATAAATCATTTGATTGCAGAGATAGCTGGACGAAATCCCGGTGCGCCATTGGTTCGGCTCGAAATCAAGGCCGAGATCGTGCTTCGATTCGAATCGAGGGACATCGGTGCGCGCCGTACTCCAGAACCATCGTCCAAAGGATCGATCGCGCGCCGTACTTGCCATGTGATATGGACGGATCAATGACTCGACCAGCAGGCAAATCCCGACCAGAACGAATCCAATCAGCGCGACCCGCCGGAACCGGGTCCGACGGGTTTCGGTCCGGAGGAACTCCAGGACTTTGGTGAGGCCGATACCTCCGAGTAGACAGATCGAAGGTCCGAGGTGCTGAGCGATCCGAGCCTCACCGCCGTAAGGATAGCGACGGATTACGGCAGCCATCAAGTTGAGAAGGAACGGAGCAAGGAGGACCGCGACTAAGGCGTGTTTTCTTCCTTTTAGGAGTGTAATTACTCCGACCATTACTGCGACAAAGGTCAGTAAACTAAGCCCCGATTCCCCACCGACTGGATAGGCAAAGAGGTTCCCAAGATGGATCCTAAAGAACCAGAGCATGGTCGCTCCGAGCCCGTTTTCAAACGGCGGAAACGACGCTGCCCAGTACGGGACCAAGTATTCGTCCCTTAGCTCTGGAAAACTCACGACGGAGAGGTGAAATCGGTAGTTGATGAAAAACGAAATCAAACCAGTAAGACCAAACGCGATGATCGCCACCCGATTACCGAGGCGACCAGACTTCCATGCCGGCGCAAAGAGGGCCAATCCAATCCCCCCCGCAACGAAGATCGCTGGGAGTGAGAGTCCGAACGCTACCGGAATGAAGACCGACAAGAGAAGCAACTCTCTCGGACTCCGCGTTCGATTCAGCCAACGGACCGCGATCAAGACAAAGGCAGTCGCAACGAATAAATCAGCGGCATAAGATTTCACTTCATTGCCATGACGGATCGGAGAGTACGCAACCGCGAGAAAAGCCACGCAAAACGGATAGGCCCAACCGTGAGCAATCTCCTTCACAAGTCGCTGGAAGAGGATGAGACCACCAATCGAGCAACAAAGTGGAAAGAGCCGGAGAGACCACTCGTTGAATCCGAAGAGATCAACAATCGATTTCTCGATCCAGAGAAAGAGAATGGGGCTGACTTGGAGGTACCGAAGTGATCCCGATAAGTCTTGATACGATTGGCCTATGAAATTGGCCGCGATGAACGCTTCATCATGCCACAGAGGATAGCGGAGCGCAAAGCGGACCAGTCGGATGACAATCCCAAGACCGACAAAAAGAGTCGCCCATTGGTCGAGAATCCTTTTGGAATCGGTCTGAAGCTGCGCTCCGAACATAAGGGACCCTCAACCGTTTGGTTCAATCCGGGTGTTTCCCGCAGACACTAAGATGTCTTAGATATCGCTTGAGTGCTGACTCGTTTCAATGGCATCGCCGGATTCGAGTTTGGCGAGATGGTCGGAGAGCAGTCCGACCACGGCTCGAAGTCGGCGTTGGGCTTGTGGACTCGCGTCTTGAAAACCGAGACCAAACCCGGGTTCCTCCATCCAGCAGGCGACTTCCATGAGTTGCCTTGTCATCAGCTCGAGCATCTCGTCGATCGTGGGGATCCCAGGCTCGACGGGAGCAGCTTGTGCAAGCTGCTTGGCGTCGGGTAATCCTGAAGCGGAAGCCAAAGGGGATTCCGTTGGTTGCAGCCCTTCGCCACTTTCGCGTGACCGATTCCCAGGCCGTTTCGGCTCTGTATCGCGACTACCGCCAGTCGAGTCCGGACCAGGCTCTTGCGGAACGCGTTCCAACTCCGGGATCCGCGTCGGTGGTGAGGGATAGACTTTACCGTCTGCTCCGACTCGACCTTCGACCGCGTCAATTTGACCCGCCTGGACGAGGTCGAGTCGGACTCGCGCTACGAGATCTCGACTCACGCCGAGTTCTTTAGAAAGCGAGCGGTCTGAACTCTCTGGTTGTAGCCGGAGTCGGATCTCGACCGCTCTTCGTCGCTCTTGACGTCGAAGTGGAAGCCCGTGCTTCAGATTCGCCGAGGAGGCGAAGAGGAGGGCGTCTTCGAAGGTTCCTTGGTGGAGGACGGCGTCAATCGATGCGCGCCCCATGGCGACCGAGGCTGCATGACGATGGAATCCGTCGACGAGTACCCACTGATCCTCGATTTCGAAGACGGTGACAGGAGGCAAATCCTCGATGGACTCGGTATACCGTTCAATAGCCTCAGGATCGAGGTGGTCACGGAGGTTGAATGAGTCGTCAAGGACCAACTCGTCGACGGCAAACGTTCGGGTGACCACCGGAGGCCCTCCTTGGCCTTCGATCTCAGAACTCTGGACCGACCATTTCTATCCCTGTCAAGCAACCTTGGCTTTTCTATCGGATCGGATACCCTCCGAGAACCACAACTTGAGGAGAACTCAGGTCCGATGCGGATCATTATTACCGGCGCAAGTGGTCAACTCGGCACCTATCTGATCCGTCTGCTTCAGCAATCTGACGATTTCGTCATCCCTTGGAATGGCCCGACATCCTCGACCTCCTCTCCGAATGCTCGGAGTTTGGACCTGACCGACTCTCAGGCGGTTCACGAAGCGCTGAATCAGGATCGTCCGGAAGGGATTATCCATCTTGCTGCGGTCAGCCGGGTCGCAGACGCCTTCCGGGATCCTCTGATGGCGCAACGACTCAACATTGACGCCACCGCGCAACTCGCCGAGTGGTCCTTCCATCATCAGACTCGATTGATTCTCGCGTCGACCGATCTGGTCTTCGATGGGTCACTGGGTTGGCGTTCAGAGTCTGATCCGGCCGAGCCAGTTCTCGAATACGGTCGAACGAAATTGAAGGCTGAAGAGTCTCTTTACCGAGATGGTGACCAACTCGCGGCTCGGCTCAGCCTGCTTTACGGACCTTCAGCATCGGGACGGCCAACTTTCTTCGATGCCCTCAAAACCGCTCTATCGAAGGGGGAGTCTCGATCTTTCTTTGGGGACGAGTGGAGGACCCCGCTCGATTACGCGACCGCCGGCCTCTTGCTGATTCAGCTCGTCAAGAGGAGAGAGATCAATGGGGTGATCCATCTCGGAGGCCAGGAACGGTTGAATCGATTCCAATTGGCCCAACGTTTTGCTGAGGCGATGGATCGCGATCCTGCTTTGATTCAGCCCAATCGACAAGCTGACGTCCCGTCGCCGGAACCTCGACCTGCCGATGTCTCGCTCCGAACCGACCTACTTTCAGAACGCTTGCCAGGACTCGTGCCGGAGTCGATCGAGTCCGGGTTGGAGCGTTCTCTGGCTGTAATTAGAGATCAATAGTCCAAAGATGAACGCTTCAATTAGGTTCTTACTTGACCGTCGCCGATCACGATCCACTTAGTCGTCGTGAGTTCACGGAGACCGCAAGGGCCACGTGCATGGAATCGGTCCGTACTGATCCCAATCTCCGCGCCGAGGCCAAGCTCACCGCCATCGTTGAATCGAGTGCTGGCATTAACCAAGACTGCTGCACTGTCGACTTCGGTTGTGAATTGTCGAGCTGCCTTGAGATCGTTGGTAACGATGGCATCGGTGTGTCCCGAACCATATTCACCGATGTGTGCGATCGCCTCGCTGATCGATTCCACCACTCTGATGGCGAGGATCCGGTCGAGATACTCCGTCCCCCAGTCCTCGACGGTCGCAGAGCGGAGTCCGGGACAGATCGTCCGGCACTGATGATCGCCCCTTAATTCGACCCCTTCTTCTTCAAAAACTTGGGCAAGTTGCGGGAGGAGTTTTGGAGCAATTGCCTGGTGAATCAAGAGAGTCTCCGCCGCATTACAAACGCCAGGCCTTTGTGCCTTGGAGTTAACCGCAATCTCAATCGCCATTTTGGGGTCGGCAGCAGCGTCAATGTAAACGTGGCAGAGGCCAGCATCATGTTTCAAGACCGGCATCTTTGCTTCGGATGCGACCCGTTGGATCAATCCCGGACCACCTCGAGGAATCGCGAGATCGATGAACTCAGACAACTGGAGCAGGTGCCCGACTGCTTCTCGATCGGTCTTATCGACATATTGGAGTGCATAACGGGGAAGACCCGCGGTCTCGAGTTGGTCGACCAGGATCCGGAAGATGCTCAGGTTCGTTTCCTTAGCTTCCTTTCCGCCTCGGAGGATCACTGCGTTGCCGCTCTTCAGAGAGAGGGCCGCTGCGTCCGCCGTTACGTTGGGACGGCTCTCGTACATCATGAAGATGACGCCGAGCGGAACGCGGATCTTTGAGATCGAGAGCCCGTTCGGTCGGTTCTCCGCTGCGATCACCTCGCCGACAGGGTCCCGAAGGTCTGCAATCTGGTTGAGCGCGGCAGCGATTGAGTCGATCCGCTTCTGATCGAGCCGGAGACGATCAATCGCGGCACTACTTAGTCCATGTCCAGGCGCGGCTTCGAGATCGAGCTGATTGGCCTCGAAGATCTCCGAAGATCGTTGACGAATCGCGGACGCTGCAGCCTTGAGCCAGCGATCCTTAGAGTCACCGCGAGTCGTCTTGAGTTGTTGCGAAGCTTCTCTGGCTTGCCGAGCAAGCTCGAGGCAATAGCTCTGGAGGGTTACGGACTCTGTGAGGACACTCATGATCGCTTCAACCAATTTTTAGTTTGTTGGTTAATCGATGCCACGGATCGCTCGCCAGACAGTGATCGCATCGACCATCCCTCCGACGTCATGAACGCGGACGATATCGGCGCCCCCGACGAGGCTTGCGAGTGACGAGACGACCGACCCTACAAGCCGGTCTTCAACCTCGCGTTGAGTGAGCCCCCAAAGAAACCGCTTCCGGGAAGTTCCGATCAAGATCGGGCACCCGAAGGTCCGGAGGCGGTCAATCGACTGAAGCAACGCGAGATTGTGACTTGACGACTTTCCAAAGCCGATTCCGGGGTCGATGGCTATGCGGCTCCGACGAATCCCAGCTGATTCGGCCCGACTAATGCGTTGATCCAAGTAAGTGAAAACTTCGTCGCAGACATTGTCGTACGAAGGATTATTTTGCATTGTCATCGGGGTCCCTTTGATATGCATCAGGACCACGCCGACGTCGGCATTTGCAACGACTTCCACCATCCGGTCATCTTCAAGACCTCGGATATCGTTGATGATGGACGCCCCTAACTGAATCGCCCGGGACGCCAACTCAGGCTTCATCGTGTCGACGGAAATAGGGATCTTGAGCTGATCAGTAATCTGCTCGATGACAGGGATCACGCGTCGGATCTCTTCGTCGAGAGGTACCGACTTCGCTCCAGGACGGCTCGACTCGCCACCGAGATCGATCACGTCCGCCCCGAGCGCTTCCAGTTCTGCGGCTCGGGCCGTGGCGACTTCAATGTCGTTGAACCTGCCGCCGTCAGAGAAGCTATCGGGTGTGAGATTCAGGATCCCCATGACAGCAGGGCGTCGGATCGTGGTCCCTGGTAATTCCCAACCGACCACAAACGAGATGCCGATCAGAAGGACTAGGATCAACGCAATCGACACCATGAAAACCCCGGAGAATAATGATGGGTCCGCAGTTACCAACGCGCTTCCATCATATTGACGATATCACGAGCGAGTTGAGCGACGACGCGGTCGTAAGCAATCGTACTCGTTTCGCCGATTTCTTTGTAGAACGGAGTCGATTGAGTGACTCGGACGGTTGCGGGAGGTTCGTCGGGATTGACGCCTCCCCGGATGTCTTCCCAACTGACCTCAACCGTAATCTCACCAAAAATCTCGCGCGGGAGGTTGTTCGGAGTGACTACCCGGACGTTCTTGTTGGCATAGAGCACGGTCCCGGAAAGTATGGTGTCTGCTTCGTTGGGATTGGTAACCACCCGATACGGTGTCCGTTTGCGGATTTCTTCCTGAACAGCCCTCGTGAGTTCGAGGTTGATCCCTTCTCGGAACGAATCGGACTGGAAGATCGGTACGTAGACTGTCTCGATCGAACGATCGTAGGGCGACCTTAACGAATAAGAGCGGCAACCACTTCCAATTGCGATGAGGAGGAGTAAACCGATCGTACTGAAACGGGTGAGCGACCTGGATATCATGACTCAACCCCCTGGAATGAAAGAGATTCTTCCTTCGATCTGATCCATATCGGTATCAGATCAGGGTGATCAGGGGCCAGCCGCGCCGCCCGGTCCAATGAAGCCGGCATTGTTGGAACTGATCCCTTGACTGTACGGATTGCCTCCTTCGGAGAGGTTCCAGATCGTCGAGGGTGCGGCTTTGCGACGAGGCATCCGAGCGACCTCGACGAGTCGAAGCTTCGCTTTGTCAGCCCATTCGCTCTTTGGCCACTTCGCGATGATTCCCGAGTAGAGGAATTCGGCGGAAGTCGCATAGCCCGAACTCTGGTAATGAAGACCTTGCTCATAGTCACGTTCTGCAGCTTGGTCTTCGATCAGGTCCATCTTGTGGTAGAGACTGTCTCCGGTGCTTGCCTGTCGTTCGGGGAAGAGCCGGAGCGCTCGCTGTGCCGACTCCCGAGCTTCCTCAAGCTGACTGAAATCGTAGTGTGGGCCGAGATACGCGTTCAACTTCGCGTCGACACCACTGACGATCGCCTCATGAAGAAGCGGACTCTTGGGATACTCATCAGCCATCTGATCATAGTAATACGCTGCTTGCTCATAGTTGCCAAAGCGCTCGTAGTGATCAGCGATGAGTTTGACAGCGTCATCGGCGAGCGGTCCGTCATAGGAATTCATCCGGACATCGTTGAGGACCTCGACCGCTGATCCGCCGGTGTCGAGGATCGGAAGGCCACCTGTAAAGCGAGCTTGCCAGGGAAGAGGGGGTTGATCTTCATTCGGGGCAACTTGATTGAGCCAGATCTGCGCAATCTGGAATTCCCGGGCAACGGCTTCGTCCAAGTGAGGTGTACCCGGAAACTCATTGATGAGTTGCTCGAAGGTCCGATGAGCTTGAACATAGCGTCCGGTCCGGAATCGGATTTCCCCAAGATAGTAGAGCGCCTTCATCCGCCAAGGTGATCCACCTTGATTGCTCGAGCCCAGGAGCTGCTCTTCCTTGAAGAGCCGGATCTCGGGAGAACGCTCCTTCCGAGCGATCCGACCGAAGGCCCGCTCCGCTTCGTTGAGTTCACCCTTTAGATAGAGCGTTTCTGCAGCCTCGAACTCGCTCAGGAGTACGTCGGTATGAGCGGGATCTTGATCGACCCAACCATCCGGACCCAAGGTAAGGCCTCCGGCCTTGGTGATCGCAGGATCGACCGGCGTTTTACCGATCCATCGGGAGAGGAGTGCGTCAGGTGCGTGGCTTTTCTGGGCGGACGGATCTTGGTACGCCTGCTTGAGTGACTTAAACGGTCCGCTTTGACAACCGCAGGCCACGCTAACGATGGTGATCAGCACGATCTGGAGGGCGGCGGATCGGCCGACTCGTTGGTTCCTCCGAGATTTGAACATCCGTGTCAGGCTCCGTCGGGTTCCGAAAAAAGTAGCATCGGCCGGTTACTTCGGGCCGATCCGACAATCTGCCTCCACGGTGCGTAGCAATCGAGGCTCTCTTCCGTTGAGATGACCAATCATTGCGCCGACGGCTTGACGGACTTCCCAACGTGTCTCCTGATCACTTGCCAACGATCGCCAAGACGGTCCGGGCGATCCAAGATCTCGGATCGCACTGAGGGCCTTGCTTGAAAGGACCGTGACATGAGGTTGACCAGGGAGGCAACGTTGACAAAGCACACCGCCCGTCGCCAGTCCAAATGAAACACGATCATTTCTGGGGATGACCTCGGTTCCACAATGGACACATGACTGAAGCGTTGGCATCAATCCGAGCTCTCGCAAGCAGGCAAGCTCGAATCGGAGGACCCGGATGGGGCGGATCTCCGCGTCGCCGAGATTCCTGAGCGTCACGCGAGCTGCGTCGAACAGCTTAGGATGCGGGTCTTCGTTCCCGCTGAGCACCTCAAGCAATTCGGCGATATAACAACCCGCATAGAACGCGGCCGGGACAGACCTGAGATCCTCGAATCGCTCCACTAAAACCGCCTCGGTAAGCAGGTCGAGCGATTCCGACCGTTTCTGAAGAAGCACGATATCGCAGAGGCTGAGCAAGTCAAGTGAAGATTGGAACGGAGACTTAAGACGCCTCGCTCCCTTCGCCAAGACACCGATTTTTCCAAGCTCGCGCGTAAAAAGTGTCAGTACACGACTGCTTTCGAAAACGTCCACTGATCGGGTCACGAGTGCCAGCGTTCGTCTCGGAGCCACAACCATCGGATTGGAATCCCGTCGTCCGACGTCCCAAGATCAAAAGCTTAAGCGGGACTTACTCGGCTTCAATCGGTGGTTCTGCCTTCGTTTTCACCCACCGTTAGTTGTGGTCGGAGATTCATCTTGAGGCGTCGAATCGAATTATCAATCACTTCTATAATCGTAAATTCAATACCATCTCGTGCGAGCGTTGCCCCAGGTTCTGGTAGGTGCCCGACGGCATCGAAGACGAAGCCACCGATCGTCTGGAAGTGTCGATCGGTAGGAATCTCAAGTCGAAGGCGCTCGTTGATCTCTTCGAGATTCATCGTGCCATCGACCTCGAAGCAGTCATCATCGAGCTGGACCAAGGGGTCGGACGGCGTTGGGATGTCATGCTCGTCGTCGATCGAACCCAGGAACTCTTCGAGAAGATCTTCAAGCGTGACCAGACCAGAGACGCCCCCATATTCATCGAGGACAATTGCGAGGTGGATTCGGAGCAATTGCATCTCCACGATGAGATCCGACGCACGTTTCGTCTCGGGAACACAGAGCGGGGGCTTCGCGATTTGCCTGATCCTGATCTCACTCAGGGGAGTGCCATCAATCAAATCTGCAAAGAGATCTTTTGCATAAAGAACACCGATGATGTCATCTCGCGTTTCTCCGAAAAGTGGGATCCTACTGTGTCCCGAGCCTACGAGTGCCCGTGCCGCTTCGGGAGCTGTCGCGTTCGCTGGAAGCAAGATGATCGATGACTTCGGCGTCATGATCTCACCAACGTCACGCTTTTCGAGTTTGATGAGTTTTTCGAGACGCTCTCGCGTCGCCTCGGTCAGCTCATGATCGTGGGGATCATCATTACGAGTTACTTGATGATCAGGAAATTCGACCTCAACGCTCGCGGGTCTTGGTTTGTTCAAGCCTCGAGATCCCGAACGGCTCCGCACATAGGATTCAAGCGAATTACCGACACTCATTAAAGGCGCTGCCAGACTCCGAAGACTCAGGGCGAGCGACCAAGCTCGTAAGAGCAAGGATTCTGCGAACACCCGGCCGATGACGCCTCCGACGATCCGAAGCGTTACCGTGAGGAGAACCCAACCGGAGATCGTGTAAATCCTCGAGCCGAGCTGCTGAGCTCCTAAGAATTGGATTCCAACAAGGATGGCGAAAAGCAACCCCGCCATGAAGTTATGAATGACGACGGCTCGTTCCGTCTGATCCCACTCAGATTCGATCTGCTCAACCCGCTCTTCCGAGGCACCGATGGACTCCAATCGGCTCCGGGAATAGGTCATGAGCGCCCGGTGGAGCCCGACCGTCACCGTAAACCAGCAGAGTGCACCGAGGCTCAGACCTCCGAGAAGAACCGAGCCGACGATTAGTCCAAACACGAGACTCTCTCCCGTCCCGCCGAGGCATCAGTGCGCGGAGAATGATCGGAGCGATCGAATTCAACACCGAGTTGATCGAGGATCAGTTGTTCGCGTGCACGCATCCGCAGTCGATCTTCGGGGGAATGATCGTCAAAGCCAGTGAGATGGAGGATTCCGTGGACGACATAGAGCGTCAACTCGCTCCAGGGGTCAACCCCACGCTCGTGAGAAACTCGAACTGCGGTTTCGGTCGAGATCACAAGCTCACCAACGAGTGGTTCCTCGTCCGGTTCGGAGATCGGAAAGGTAATGATGTCGGTAGCGTCATCATGTTGAAGGTACTGACGATTGATTGCTTGAATCTCACGATCGTCGACAAGCACCAAGGAAAGCTGAGCCGCGCCGAGTCCTTCAAGCGCAAGGACCTGAGTAGCGGTTTCAATCAGTCGATCGGGCTCGATCGAAAGGATTGCTTGAGTATTACTAAGTTCGACGATCAGGCTACACTCTCGCGTCGATTTGGTTGAGAAGTCGAGGTCGTCCATTAGGCGGTTCGTTGTTCGGGGTAAGTCACCCGACCGTGATAAATGGCGATCAAGGATTTAATAAGACTCTCACGGATAGTGGCGATGTCGCGGAGCGTTAAGTCAGATTCATCGAATTGGCCATCACGTAACCGTTTGTCCACAATGGCGCTGACAAGACCTTCAAGTCGAGCCGGTGTCGGATCGAAGAGGGTCCTACTGGCACTTTCAACACCGTCAGCCATCATCAAAATCGCCGCTTCTTTGGATTGAGGCTTGGGGCCTGGATATCGGAAGGCACTTTCCTGGACGATTCCTGGGCGGTCGTCCTCGACCCGTTGTTGATTCGCCCGGTGATAGAAGTACTCGACGAGGGTCGTACCGTGATGTTGTTCGATCAGATCGATGATCCGTTCCGGAAGATGGTGTTGTCTTCCGAGTTCTGCACCATCTTTCACATGGCCAATGATGATCAGAGTGCTCATCGCCGGTGCTAGATTCTCGTGTCGGTTTGGTCCTCCAGGGACCTGGTTTTCAATAAAATAGTGTGGCTTGACCATCTTCCCGATATCGTGAAAGTAGGCACCGATCCGAACGAGCAGGGCATCCGCTCCAACCGTCTTCGCAGCCGATTCCGCAATGGTCCCTACCGTGATCGAGTGATTGTGTGTTCCCGGTGCACGACGGACAAGTTGCTGGATCAACGGATGGGTCACGTCGCCAAGCTCAAGTAAGCTAATCCCCGTCATCAAGCCAAAGGCACGCTCGGCAAAGGGGAGGCAACCAAGCAGGAGGAAGCCCGAGAGTAACCCCCACGACGCCCGCATGGCACTTTCGGTCACGATCAATTGAATCGATTGATTCTGCCAGACCCCCGAGGCCGCGCTCAGAACCGCGTAAGTAACGCCCGCAACCACGCCAACAAGGATCGGTTTGGTCCGGGTCCTGACTTCGCGGAGGAGCATCACGCCGGCAGCAGTCCCACCAATCAAGACGATCAGATAGCTAAGTCCTTGCCCTGTGGACATACAGAGGAGCAACGACGTCCCGAAAACAAAGACAAGAGAGAGCAGTGGATTGTAAGCAATTGCGAGTGTCATCGCGATCAAGGCGATCGGGATCAACTCCGCGCTCCAGATCCAGAGGGCGAGGAGCCTTGCGAGGCCAAGTCCAATAATCGCAGCGATACAGAGGGTTGCGATCCGAGCCGGGGATCGCGCGACCCGAGGCTCATAACGGCTAATATAGATCCCCATCAAACCGAAGAGGGCGCTGATGAGCACTAAGATCGAAGCTGCTCGTTTGACCTTTGAAGTGATCCCCATTGTACTGAGCCTCTCTCGATGCTCCAGTCGGAGAAGTTCGAGTTGCTCTTCGTCGATCAGCGTCCCTTGCTCAACCAACAGATTCCCGCGGTAGAATGTGTCAAATTGGTCTCCTACCGTTTCGCGGGCAGTCGTACGTAGGTTGTCGGTTTCGAGTTCATCGAGACTGAGAGTTGAAATCCGGGTAAGTCGGTTCCCAACTAATCTGAAGAGAAGGTCTCCGAGAACTGGGTCGTTGAACTGCGCGACAAACGCTTCAGCGACGGGGCCGTCCGGTTGCGCGAGACGTTCTGGAATCACAAGGTCTCGATCCACATTCTCCACACTTGCGGGATGATGCACTTGGATCTTGCTCGACGATTCCTTTTCAAGTGACCCCAAAGCACCTATAGGGAGGACGCCGTGCTTGATCAAGGGTTCGAAGGCGGAGTCGACCTGTTCAAGAAGTTCGACCAGGTCTGTCTCGTTCTCAACAGCTTCCCGGATTCGTTGTAAGTCCTCCTGCTCAAGGACCCAGAGTTCAGCCGAACCCTTGGGTAGGAGGTCAAGGGAAGTAGGTTTCGTCCTTGCAATAGACTCAAGGAGATTATGAAATTGATTTCTAAGCTCAAGGATGGGTGCTGGGTCGTTCTGGAAGACGGGTGGGACCTGCTTGGCGGCGAGGTCACGGGCTTGGCTTGTTCGGACACTATTGAAGCGCTGGAACTGCTCGACAGAAACCCGGAGGTCTTTCTCGGGACGCTGACCAATCCGATACGTAAAGGGTGGACCCGATCCCGCCACAATCGCCGCAACGAGAGGGACAGCCAAGATAACCGGGATCAGGCTAATGATCTGACGCCGGAGTCGCTGACGGTGGACTCGACGGTGATTGATCGGATCGGAGGGCCGTAGTTGCGCCCTCGGATGCTTCACTTTGCGACGACCATTGGCCATTAGGGTCACGCTCCACCCGACGCAGGATCTGTACTTATCCCTTTGGCGGAAGTCTCTTTCTCCTGATCGTCGTGATCACGATCCAATACGGGGCCTGCATCAGCACTTGATTCTGTTGGCAGGCTACTCTCAGGGTCTTCGTACGCGTCGACGATCGCTTGAACTAATGGGTGTCGGACGATGTCTTCCTTTTTGAGTCGGACGACGGCAACCCCCTCAATTCCTTCGAGTCGCTGCACCGCGTCAGAGAGTCCGTTTATGACCGTCGGATCGAGGTCAACTTGGGTTGTATCACCAGTCACGACGATTCGTGCATTCGCTCCCATTCTTGTTAAGAACATTTTCATCTGACTAATCGTCGCATTCTGACCTTCATCCATAATGATCGTTGCATCGTTCAGGGTCCTACCTCTCATGTAGGCCAAGGGGGCGATCTCGATGAGATCGTTTCCCATGTAACGCCGGAGCTGTTCGTAGGGCATGAGGTCACGGAGCGCATCGAGCAGAGGTCTCAGGTAGGGATTGATCTTGGCTTCGAGATCTCCTGGAAGA
This sequence comes from uncultured Isosphaeraceae bacterium, assembly GCA_964510225.1. GTDB lineage: Bacteria > Planctomycetota > Planctomycetia > Isosphaerales > Isosphaeraceae > CAZEAN01. The sequence goes on along the minus strand of CAZEAN010000012.1, from coordinate 26,356 downwards.
AATCCGAGGCGCTCCCCGGCTTCGACCGCGGGTCGGACCAAGACAATTTTGCGGGTTTCTCCGCGTCGGAGGTTGGCAACCGCAGCGGCGACGGCCAAATAGGTCTTTCCTGTTCCAGCAGGTCCGACACAAAATACTAAGGGAGAAGAGTTTAAAGCATCGAGGTAGACGGCTTGACCTTCAGTTCGGGGTCGGACTGTCCGATCCCCCGACTTCAGCCCTTCGTTCGGGCGGCCGAGGCCTTCGGCTTCAATCTGAGAAACGGCCTCAAGAGCTTCATGAACGTCTCGAGGGGTGACAAGACCTTGTCGCCGATAACGTCCCCGAAGCCCTTCGACGACCTTGGAGGCACGATCAACTCGATCGGAATCTCCTTCCAGTCGGAGTTGTCCGTTTCTTGCGAGTACTCGGACCCCAAGAGTATCGCGGATCTGTCGGAGAAATTGATCACGGCTTCCATAAACCGCGAGTTCCTCATTGTGGTCATCAAGCCGGATCGTCACTGCCTGCATACGGCAATCATTAACCTCAGAGATGACTGATCATTGGGCGAATCGATTCCCATTCTTGTCATCAAATCTCATTGTATTATGTTTCGGACCAATCCGACCTTGCAACGGTTCCTTCTTCAATCCAAAGAACTGAATCCTGGTGGTTGTCCGCGTTAGAGCGATGAAACCGGTCAGCTACCTGAGATCATTAGATAGCCGTAAGCGACAGGCCCAGCAAAAAGCACCGAGTCGATAACATCAAGAATGCCACCGAATCCGGGGATTGTAGATGAGGCGTCTTTCTGTTCGGAGTCGCGCTTGATCATCGATTCCATCAAGTCGCCAAGCAGTGCTGCTGTTCCCACAGTCAGACCAAATCCGATCGCATGAAGCCAATTAATCGACTGATTGACTTTAATTGCGTTGGCGGTGTCGGCAATCCCAAATACGAGTAACGCACCGAGGATCCCGAAGAAAAATCCGCCAATCGCGCCTTCTATCGTCTTCTTGGGGCTCAAACTCGGCCAAAGGGGTCGTTTGCCAATTAGCTTCCCGACAAGATAGGCACCCGTATCGGAGCCCTTTGCCGTGATCACCAATGCACCGAGCGGAACGACCCCTCCGTAGCGTCCCTCGACCCAACGGGTCTGGATCATAAAGCTCCCAAGTAATCCCAAGTAAGCAACGGCAAATAACGTTCCCGCGATCGAACTCACTGCTTCCCCCCGGCCTTGCAGTCGGAGGCTCTGGACCAAAAAGGTCGTCATCATCACGGCAACGAAAGTCCAGAGTGGCCACGCGAGTGTTTCGAAGCCAGAGCCAAGCGATTCAACCTCAGAAGCAGCACTCGGAACGATGTGAGGAACCCAATTAGAGACAACGACCGCCAGGACTCCTCCGATGACTAGATCTGTTGGAGGTGGGATCGATGTATTTCGGAGCATCGCCGCGACCTCCGACGCGGCGAGAGTCATGACAATCACCATCGTAGCGAACCAGAGGGGAAACCAAGGGACGATAAACGAATCCAGCGTGAGGATGAGCAGAAAGCCCGCCATGAGCGGGATCCCAAACATAAGCCGGGTTCGCAGCATCAGTTAAGAAAGCTCCGGCTTCTCGAAGTATTGTCCTCCGAGTGAAGCCTTAATTACATCCCTGGTTCGCCGCGTCGCCTCGCGATCACTCGAAAGCTAAGAGGCAGGCGTCGGATTAGGAACGGCCGTGACCGATTCTCGCGGGAGCCCACCGAATCGTCGGTGGCGTCGTGCGAAGTCACGGAGGGCAGCGTGAAATTCAGTGACCCGAAAATCTGGCCAGTGGACTGGCGTCACCCAGAACTCCGCATACGAGAGCTGCCAGAGCATGTAGTTACTCAATCGATACTCTCCGGCAGTACGGATCAGGAGATCCGGATCGGGCATGTCCGCGGTCGAAAGATAACGCCCGAACGTTGATTCGTCGATCCCATCAGGGTTGATGAGTCCGTCTTCAACATCACGTGCAACCTTACGCGCTGCTTCTGCGATTTCGGCACGTCCACCATAATTGACTGCGAGACAGAGGGTCAGTCCGGTGTTGCTCGACGTCATTGCTTCGGTCTTGTCATATTCAGAGAGAACATCATCGGGCATCCCCGAACGGCTCCCGATCATCTTGATCTTGATATCATGCTCAATTAATTCCTTCCGTTCACTCACAAGGAAGTGGCGGAGAAGCCGCATGAGATACTGCGTCTCCCTGAGCGGCCGCTTCCAGTTCTCGCTCGAAAAACAGTAAAGGGTGAGTTGTTCAAGGCCAATCCTGCACGATTCTTCCACAATCGTCCGGACACTCTGAACACCCTCCCGGTGTCCAAAAATCCGGGGAAGACCTCGTTGTTTGGCCCACCTTCCGTTGCCATCCATAATGATCGCGATGTGCCGAGGGAGCTGCGAGGGGAGAAGCTCAAGGGAAGGGAGGCTCGCAAGCGACGCTACGGGAGTCCGGATCGAAGTGGCCACTCCTGGGTCCCTCTCGGAGTTAGGTTGAAATCTGAGGGAGAAATCTTGGCTCGTATCGAGATTGATCGACGTACGGAACGGCAAACAAGGAAAGTTGATGGTGCGTCCCTGGAATCCGCCAGTCGCGCGTCATCGGCCATCCAATTCCGAGGGGCTAATCATAATCGTCTGTGCGCGATCAGGACCAACCGACGCGATCCTGGCGGGAACGCCCACGTGCTTAGAAAGGAACCTGACGTAGTCTTGTGCAGCTCGAGGCAAATCAGACCAGGTTCGAGAACCGGTGAGATCTTCGGTCCAGCCAGGCAACTCTTCGAAAATCGGTCGGCAAGACGCGAGTCGAGCGAGATCAGAGGGGAACCGCTCAATCCGTTCCCCCGATTCATCTTCATAAGCGACTGCTACTCGCAGTGGTGAAATTCCCGAAAGCACATCAAGCAGCATGATTGCAACTTCGGTTACACCAGAGACTCGTGCTGCATAACGAGCAGCGACCACGTCAAACCAGCCGCAACGACGCGGCCTTCCGGTAACGGTCCCGAATTCCCGTCCAACGGTTCTGATTCGGTCTCCTGTTTCATCGAGCAATTCGGTCGGAAACGGTCCACCTCCGACCCGAGTCGTATACGCCTTCAAGACCCCAATCCATCGTTCAATGTGGGTCGAGGGGATGGCCGTTCCCGACCAAACACCTGCTGCGCTACTGTTCGAGGAGGTCACATAGGGATAGCTACCGTGATCGATATCAAGAAGCGTCCCTTGTGCACCTTCAAACAGGAGGCGTTGCCCCGCCTCCATTGCGTCATGGAGGCGGGATGTTGCATCCCCAATATAGGGACGCAGACGCTCAGCCATCCGGAGATAGTCATCAGCGATCAGATCAGCGTCGAGGGCCTCGAAATCGGGCAGAAGAGCACGGAGCATCCGATTCTTATACGCAACAATGTGATGAAGCCGCTCCCGCAAACGATCGGGGTAATCAAGATCGACGACTCGGAGTGCATGCACGCGACCCACTTTGTCGCGATAACATGGTCCGATCCCTTTTCGGGTTGTCCCGAGGTGGTCTGACTCAGTTGCTGATTCTTCGGTGAGGCGCTCTTCGACCAAATGATAAGGGAGGATCAAGTGGGCGCGATCACTGATCAACAAACGGCCGGTGATATCGATCCCCTGGCTTGCAAGCTGCTCGATCTCTTCGATCAATCGAGGCGGGTGGATTACCAGGCCATTGCCCAGGATGCAGAGGACTCCTGGTCTGAGGATCCCGGACGGGAGTAGTGATAGCCGATACGTCGTCCCCTTTACAACAACGGTATGACCCGCGTTGGCACCTCCCTGATAGCGGACGACAACGTCATGGCGGTCGCAGAGGGCGTCTACGATTTTCCCCTTCGCCTCATCGCCCCATTGCAATCCGACAACACAACTTGATGGCACGTCTCTTGCTCCATGTTCTGATCCGCAGAGCACGAAGCTTTGCGGTACAAAGGACACCATAATTCGCGAAGCCGCCATCGTCAAGTCATCTGCATGGGACTTCAACCGCGATCACGCTAGACTCTTTTGGTTACATAATCTTTCTCCAAGCATCCTTAATTAAGGGTTTATATTCGCTTGATATTATGATGCTGCGTATCAGATTGTAATTTACATTGCTGTCTTAATGTGCTGACCCTTGACGATTTCACTGAAGACAATCGCTTTGCCGTTGCTCCGTCTTTATTTCCCATGGGCGATCAAGGAACTGATTCTCTTCTCAATGATCGCTGCGATTGTCAGGGACAATCCCTCGTTATTCCTGCGTGGTTGGTATTCTCGCCACCAAGAAAAGAGGTGGCTCCACGCTAACTTTGTACGTAACGTATAACAACCGCTTGATTACGCCTTGAACGCTTCAGTTGACCGTCTTGGAAGCGATCATCTGACGAAAGCGATCGAAAAGATAGCCACTGTCGTGAGGACCGGCGGAGGCTTCGGGGTGGTATTGGACTGCGAAAATCGGCAGGGATCGATGCTGAATTCCTTCAAGCGTGCCGTCATAGAGATTGAGGTGAGTTGGCACTAAGTCGTTGGGGAGGCTCGTGTGATCCACCGCAAATCCGTGATTCTGCGTCGTAATTTCAACACGGCCGGTTGTTTCGTCTCGGACCGGATGATTCGCACCCCGGTGACCAAACTTGAGTTTGAACGTCCGCGCACCGAACGCTTGGGCGACCAATTGATGTCCCAGGCAAATACCAAAGATCGGAATCTGCCTCGCTTCGGCCGCCTCACGAATGAGTTCTCGGAGCGTCCCAACTGCCGAGGTCAAGGGCTCGGGATCGCCGGGACCGTTGGAGACAAAGATTCCGTCGGGCGATTGGGCCATGATGGCGTCGGAAGACATTGATCCCGGAACGATGGTGACACGGCAGCCGGTCTCGACCAAATAACGAGGGATATTGCGTTTCATCCCGAAATCAAGCGCGACAACATGCGGGCGATCTGACTCCTGCTTCGCTGAATCGGAGCGATTCGCTCTGATTCCGGCAGCAGGGCCAAAACCGTTCTCCCAGCGTTCTGGCTCCGATCGCATGACCTCGACCGTCAAATCTCGTCCCAGAAGTCCCGGTGATTGCTTGGCTTTTTGGACCAACGAGGAGTCGTTTAAATCAATATTTGAGATCACGCCTTTAAGGGCACCGAGCTGACGGGTCCGACGGACCAATGCTCGGGTATCGATCCCTTCCAACCCCAAGATCCCGTGGCGTTCGAGATAGTCTCCAAGAGCTTCACGAGACCGAAAGTTGCTGCTGACGCTGGAGCGTTCCCGGACCACGAATCCTCGGACCGAGGGGCGTTCACTTTCCTCGTCTTCCGGATTGACCCCATAGTTTCCGATCTGAGGGTAGGTCATCGTGACGATCTGGCCGTAGTATGAGGGATCCGTCAGAATCTCTTGGTATCCAGTCATACTGGTGTTGAAGACAACTTCGCCATCCGACTCCCCGGTCGCTCCAAAGCTGGTACCGGTGTAAACCGTTCCATCCTCAAGAGCAAGCTTTCCGACCTTCATCACTCAACGCCTCTGCACGCAGTACTGTTTCCGCCGATAGAGCACGAAGACCAACTTCTGAATTGCTCCCAATCGTATCAAACTGAACGATTGCTCAGAAAGTGGCGTCCCCGATTCAGTCTGTCAGGAATTGCTCGAATTGGTTTAATGCATAGTGAAAGTTGACCATCAACAAGCGGAATCGCACGACCCAGTGAACAACTGGTAGAGGGAATGATGAGCAAAATTGGATTCCTGTTCCCCGGTCAGGGAGCGCAGACGGTCGGGATGGGGAAGGAACTCTATAACGAGCTACCAGGAGCGAAGAGACTTTTTGATCAGGCAGACGCCATTCTGGGAATTGAACTCTCGAAGATCTGCTTCGAAGGACCAGAAGAAGCGCTCAATGCCACTGACGTCAGCCAACCCGCAATTTACGTTGCGAGCCTCGCCGCGCTCGAAGATCTTAAGTCTAGAGAACCCGACGTCGTTAACTCAGCATCCGGAGCCGCGGGGCTGAGCCTTGGTGAATATACAGCGCTGACGTTTGCTGGCTCCCTCGACTTTGAGGCCGGACTCCGGATCGTCCGGCGACGCGGTGAAGCGATGCAAGCGGCCTCCGACGCGGCACCAAGTGGGATGACTAGCGTCCTCGGTCTGGACGAGGAAAAAGTAGATGAGCTGATCGAGCGAGTTCGCCAGTCCGGAGCGGGACGACTCTGGAAGGCGAACATGCTGTGTCCAGGCAATATTGCCATCTCCGGTGATCAGAAAGCGTTGGAAGAGGTTCCACCATTTGCGACCGAACTCGGTGCCATGAAGGTTGTGCCGCTCGCCGTCGCGGGCGCCTTCCACACAGAATTGATGGAACCGGCAGTCAATTCTCTCGCTGAGGCGCTTAGAGAGTCAGATCTGAAGCCAACTCAGATCCCAGTCTACTCGAACGTGACCGCTGCCCCTCAGAGCAACGATTCCGAATCGATCCGGCAAACCCTCGCGATCCAAGTGACCAAGGGGGTTCGTTGGGAGGAGTCGATCCGTCGGATGATTGACGATGGTTTCGACACGTTTTACGAGATCGGACCGGGGCGCGTCCTGACAAGCCTCCTCAAGCGGATCAATCGGAAGACTCCTTGCACTTCAATCCCAGCACGCTGAGAGATTCTGAGTATTATCACATCACCGCGATCGCGGACGGTAACCGTTCTTGATCGGTCTCACTAGGCTTAAGACTAGGAGGCAGTATTGAGCGAGATGCCCGACTCTCCTTTTGAACGAACCGAGATGGGCAGCGGGTCCGTAAAGACCTGCGTCCGTGGGTCGGTTGCCAATCGTCCGATGATCATGAATTGAACGGTCACCACGTTCGAGGCTTCCTAACGATGAAGAAAGCAGCAGGCGTCACCATTGTCTTGGTTTTGATTGCGGTCGCCGTTGGGGTTAGGGTCTGGCAGCTTAGAAGAAATGGTGGCGTTGACGAGAGCGAACCAACGATCCCAGTTGCTGTTCGCTTGGAACTCCTCCAGAAGAAAAACACGAGCCTTGGTCATCTGGAGAATAACGATCGTCTCGACGAAGCCGATCAATTGTTTGAAGAGATGATCGACGTATTGCCAGATGATCTCTTTGGGCACCGGAACCGAGTGATCGGCAGGCTCCAGGCCTTGGAAAAGCAGCCGGAATTGATCGAGGACGGCTATTCCGCACTTGAATCGCTGAAGGCTGTTGCTCCTGAGGACGCGATCACTTGGCTGCTGGAAGCCCGGCTCGCCGATCGCGAGGGCAATGTGGAACGGCAGCTTTCAGCCCTCCGTCGTGCTACTGAACTTGATCCCGACAACGCGAGTGCTTGGTTCGAACTTTCCCAGGCCGCGCTCCGGACGTTTGACGAACCCGGACGGATCGAATCCGTCGCAGCCCTGCGACGGGCTGCTGAATTGACCCCTCGGAATCTCTACCTCCTCGTCTTCTGGCTTCCGGCTCAGGCCGAGGCCGAGGATCCCGCAATCCGCGAGACGATTGCCAATGCTCGGATCGCGGCCGCTGGAGTGATCGAACAAATCAAGCGACGTAACAACATTGATCTTGCAGTAAGTTTTGATGAAATGGAAACCGCGCTCGATCAGGGTGATTGGACCACGGTCCTGGCAAGGGCTCGGCTGATCGGCAACCTCCTTCGACCAGAGGAGATCTCCGCCTCAGATCGACTCCGGATCTCAGAGAATCCCTTGGCTTGGGTTGTCGTCGACTTCAACGATGAATTCGAGCGTGCTGATCTCCCGACGGAGCCAACGATCCCCGACGATGCCGGAACGATCAGCTTTGTGGAATCGGTATTGTTACGTCGGGGACTCGTTGATCTTGATGGCGCTGGACTCCGAGCGATCGAGGTCGGTGATTTTGACCTCCTCACGACAACTCCTGCTCCAACCGAGGCTGAACTACGGTCTCGAAGATTTGAACTGGTCACGCTCGATGATGGAACGGTGACCATTTACCGGAATTCCGACGATGGCTGGTCGGTCCTCGATCAAAGCGCTGTCATCGAAGGTGCTACAGGGATGCTCCTGGGGACACTCGGGGCTGGTCTTGATTCCAAAGACTTTGATGCCACCCTCGACATCCTCGTTTACGGGGACTCCGGAGCGCAAGTCATCGTGGTGAATCCAACGGAAGACCAGACCGAGACGCAAATCTCCCTGACTCCGATCGCAAGCTCCCTCAGTGGGCTCTCGGACGTTACTGCCGTGAATCGTGCGGCCACGGCCGACCTCGATGGTGACGGCGACATCGACCTCGTTTTCGCAACCGATAATGGGATCCGGCTATTCTCGAACGCTGGAGGTCTCCGCTTTGAGTCGATCGACAACCGGTCCCAACTGAACGACGTCCGTGGAGTGATCAACGAGATCATCCCCATCGATTGGGATCGTGACCTCGACATTGATCTGATGATGGTAGGGCCCGAAACTGCGGGATACTTAGAGAACCTGCGCTACGGAGAGTTTGGTTGGCGCAGGTTTGAACCAGATGTTTCGGGAAGGCTCTCAGAGTCAAATGCAAGCGCGGCGGCTGTCGATACCGACGCGAATGGTTCGTGGGACCTTGTTGCAACAGGAGCAACCGGGCTTCAAGTCCTGCCGACGACCCGCCCTGCTGAAGGGGTTATCCAGTTTCGCGAGGGTTCCAATCCTGGAGGTCAAGCGTCGAGCGGATTGAAAGTCCTGGACTGGAACAATGACGGCGACCTCGACGTGTTGAGCTTTGGGACTAACGGGATTGAAGGTTGGCAAGGTACAGACCAAGCAAGCTTCGCTGCCGTCAACTTGATCGACAGCAGCCTGGCGAACCGGGAGGTCATCGATCTTGCAGTCCTCGATGTGGATCAAGACGGCGACCAGGATTTGATCGTCCTGGACGCCGAAGGGCTCCACGTTTTGTCCAACGAGGGAGGTAATGAGGGCAACTGGATTGATATCCGACTCCTGGCAGCAGCAAGTGTTTCCGACGCCACCAAACGTATCAACGCCTTCGGACGCGGTGCCGTCCTCGAACTCCGCGCGGGATCAATCTATCTCCCACGATTTGTCGATAGTCAATCGACTCACTTCGGCCTTGGAAACCTCAAGGAAGTCGACGTTATCCGCGTCATCTGGCCCAATGGGATCCCTCGGAACGTCATCAGCCCGACGCCTAATCAGATTATCACCGAGGAAGAGCAGTTGATTGGTTCATGCCCTTACCTTTTTAGTTGGGATGGAACTCAGTTTAGCTTTGTGACCGACCTCCTTTGGGCAGCTCCACTCGGACTCCAACAGTCGGAAACCGAGTACGCTCCATCACGACCTTGGGAGTTCCTCAAGATTCCCGCTCAACTACTTCAGCCGAAGGACGGGCGTTATGATCTCCGGATCACGGAGGAACTGTGGGAGGTGGCGTACTTCGATCAGGTGGAATTAATCGCCGTTGACCATCCCTCCGAGTTCGAGATTGAGACCAATGAGAAAGTAGGGCCGCCCTCGATAGCCGAGTTTAGAATCCTGACCGTCCGTGACCCGATTCGACCTCAAGCAGCGTTCGATGCCACCGGTGCTGATGTCCTAGCGCTCGTCTCGGAACGGGATGAGCGATACATGCCACCCAACACTCGGAGACTCTCTCAAGGTCTCTTTGAAGAACACTTCCTAGAACTCGATTTTGGGCTAATCCCTGCTGATGCCCCGGTGATGCTTTACCTTACAGGGTGGGTCTATCCGACCGATACCTCCTTGAACGTGGCGATCTCTCAAGATCGCAACCTTCCTGCGCCACGTCCACCTTCGATCCAGGTTCCGGGTCGTGACGGCGGCTGGGTTGAGACGATCCCGTACACCGGTTTTCCGGGAGGCAAAACGAAGACAATCGCCGTTGATCTCACCGGCGTTCTGAAGCCGGACGATTCTCGATTTCGGATCGTCACAAACATGGACTTCCGCTGGGATCAGGCGGTCCTGACGCTGGACGAGGAGCCCTTACCGCTCGAGATGAGAACACTGGAGTTGATCAGTGCTGATCTCCGAAGTCGAGGCTTCTCCACCAGGACCCCTCAAAACGATGGTTCTTATGGTCCCGAGGATTTTGACTACCAGAGACTTGATCCGACCGTCGAGTGGCCACCGATCCGTGGTAGATTCACTCGATTCGGTGATGTCAGAGACTTGATCGAGTCGGCTGACGACAGACTCGTCGTAATGGGTGCTGGTGACGAAATCGCCCTCAGCTTTGCCGCGCCTCCGAAGGGTGTTCGGGATGGTTGGACGCGTGACTTTATTATTCACAATCGAGGATGGGATAAGGACGCCAATCTCAACACGATATATGGCCGGACAGTCGAGCCGCTTCCGTTCGGTTCCATGAAAGGATACCCCTTTACTCTTGAAGATTATCAAAGGGGAATCCCACTTGTTGACGAAGTCCGTGATCGTCGTGACCGTCGACAGTCGAATCAAGGCTTCTGGGAGAGGATACGTTTGCTCCCAGAATCGGAATGAAGATTCAAGAAGATTGGGTAGTTTGCGATGGATCCAGTGCCAACCTTAGAAGAGACAATCGTCCTTGTAGCTCAGGCTCACCAAGGCCAAGTCGATAAGGCAGGAGAACCGTACATCCTCCACCCGATCCGTGTGATGCTCCGAGTCAAGGAGCTTACTACAAGGCAGGTTGCGCTGCTCCATGATGTGGTTGAGGATACGGAGGTTACGCTGAATGACCTTCGTCAATTCGGTTACACGGACGAGGTAATCGAAGCAGTCGAACTCCTTACGCATGGGCCTCAGGATGATTATGAAACGTATATCGAGCAGATCGCTCGGAATCCGATCGCTCGAGAAGTCAAACTAGCCGATCTCGCCGACAACCTAGACGTGACCCGACTCTCGAGGATCACCGAGGCCACGGAACGGCGCCTCGCTCGCTATCGACGTGCGGTCGCACGGCTGGAGACCGAGTCTCAATAACGGACTTTCCCTTAAACACTCAGGGATCGATTGGGGTTGATCGTTCCCGAGGGAGAGGTTTATAACAACGTCTATTGATCTGACCCGCATGCTGTGTTTTGAGCGGGTGGGACTTCGGAGACGGATCGCCAACCTCGACAGGGAGTTGCACTCGGAATGGCTCATGCTGAATCTCCTGCAAATGGATGTACTGTCGACCTCTCAGGACAAGTTGCACTCGTCACGGGCGCTTCTCGAGGGATTGGCCGGGCGATCGCGGAGCGGCTCGCTCGATCCGGTGCGACAATCGCGGCAGTAGCCCGTTCTGTTGAGGGCTTGAGTGGCACGATCGAAGCGATCCGGTCTGCTGGAGGCGTCATCGAGCCTTTCGCAGGAAGTGTTTCCAAGCCGGAAGACGTCGAGCGGATTGTGAGCGAGGTCGAAGCGAAATTTGAGACAATTCATGTCCTTGTCAACAATGCCGGTATTACCAAGGATTCGTTGATGCTCCGGATGGAGGACGAATCGTTCCGTGATGTCCTTGAGACCAATCTCTTCGGACCCTTCTACATGACGAAGGCGGTCGGAATGCTCATGATGCGCAAGCGTTATGGAAGGATCGTCAACATCTCAAGCGTTGCAGGATTGGTCGGCAATCCAGGTCAAGCGAATTACTCCGCAAGCAAAGCTGGATTAGTTGGCTTCACCAGAACCGTCGCTAAGGAGCTGGCCTCGAGGAATATTACGGTTAATGCAGTAGCGCCGGGGTTCATCGAAACCGATATGACAGATGTGCTTCCCGACAAGATCAAAGAGGTGGTCAAAGATCATGTACCAATGAAGCGGTTCGGCCAACCCGAGGATATCGCCGACCTCGTTTGCTATCTCTGTGGCGCCGGGGCTCGATATCTCACAGGTCAGGTGATCGCAGTTGATGGCGGAATGACGGCCTAGTTCGATTGATCCTGAGGAGCGAAGACCCTCACTCGTTCTTGAGTCAGATTGACGCGTAGACAATCGGTTCAGGGAGTGATAAGGTGTTGCCCTCAGGGTTGATCGATCAATGGCGCTACCCTCGACTTCTCGACCTTGGCAACGACTCGCGGCCATCCCGCTCTGCCCGGTCGTCGAGTCCGTTTTCTATTGACGTTTGCTGATGTTCGGCTCGTACTGATTGTATCGACTACCCTTTTGGGGTCTCAAAACAATCACGATCGAACGATCGGCGATCATTGATATAGATTCCGACCAAGGAGGTTCCTCGTGTCTGTCGAAGAACGAGTGATCGAGATCGTAAGTGAGCAGATGGGTTACGCAAAAGACCAAATCACTCGCGAAACAGAATTCGTGAAAGACCTCGGTGCCGACTCACTCGACACCGTCGAACTCGTGATGGAGTTTGAGGAAGAGTTCGATATCCAGATTCCTGACGAACAGGCTGAGAAGATTCAAAATGTCGGACAGGCGATTGATTATATCGAAGAGAACTCGAATCAATAACTGTTCGTCCCAATTCTTTGGTAAGACGATGGCTACTTCCTTCTCTAAGGAAGCGTTTAGAGTCGGGAAGACTCGGTAGTCGTATTGATCCCGCCGTCCTAGATCGAGAGTCTTCGGAATCATTATTCCGAACCGGTCCCGGAATCGAATCGAGCTGTCATGTCACGTCGCGTTTTCATCACGGGGATCGGTGTCGTCACCGGACTCGGTCATGATGTTAAATCGTTTTGGTCTGGCCTCCTCGAAGGTCGGAGCGGTGTCGGTCAACTCACCCTCTTCGACACAACTGCCTTCAAGGTCCACTTCGGAGGACAGGTCCGCGATTGGGATCCTGCCGCACTCTTCGGCGTCAAAGAGGCCCGGCGACTCGACCGGTTTGCTCAGTTTGCCCTTGTCGCCGGTGATGAAGCGGTCAAAGACGCGGGGCTTGACTTTACGAATCCTCCAATACCCTTAGATCGTTCCGGCGTTTTCATCGGATCCGGTATCGGTGGTCTCAATGAGTTCGAAGAGCAATATCGGAACTTCATTGAGAAAGGTCCAGGACGGATCAGCGCGTTTACGATCCCGAAGCTGATGGTCAATGCCGCCACCGGACAGCTTTCAATCAAGTACGGCCTCCAGGGACCGGCATCGGCAATGGCAACCGCCTGTGCGAGTGCCGCAAATGCAATCGGGGATGCTTATAAGATGATTCAGGAAGGCTGGGCCGACCTGATGATCACGGGTGGTAGTGAGGCGGCGATTACTCACATGGGACTCGGTGGGTTCGCCTCGATGCGAGCGCTCTCGACCAAGAATGATAGCCCGACGACCGCGAGTCGGCCCTTTGATCAAGACCGTGACGGTTTTGTCCTCTCTGAAGGGGCAGGCATTCTGATCCTTGAGGCAGAAGAAGTGGCCCGGGCAAGATCAGCCAATGTCTATGCTGAAGTCCTTGGATACGGTATGTCAGCCGACGGGACGCACATTACGGCACCGGATGAAGAAGGTCGTGGTGCGTATCGGGCAATGAAGATATGCCTTAACGACGCGGGATGTCATCCGACCGATGTCGGCTACATCAACGCCCACGGTACGAGTACGCCCCTTGGTGATCTCGCCGAGACTCGCGCTATGAAAACCCTCTTTGGCGACTATGCCAAAAAGGGTCTCCTGGTCTCAAGTACGAAGAGCCACCTGGGTCACTTACTTGGGGCCTCCGGTGGAGTCGAACTGATCGCCTCGGCACTTGCGATCCGGCATGGTGTGCTTCCTCCGACAATCAACCTTGACCAACCGGGCGAGGGTTGTGATCTCGACTACATCCCACATGAAGCACGCGAAGTCCGGGTCGATCGGGTGATGTCAAATAGTTTCGGCTTTGGAGGCCATAACGCCAGTCTCCTCATCGGTCGAGTCTAGCTTGCTGATTCGATATGCATGAAATAACTCTAGTTTAAGAATCAACGAGCTTTATTGATCGATTTTAAAACGGCGTATGTAAGGAGGCCCGCCGTGACCGATCACAACGAGAACCGTTCTCATCGCTTCGCGCTGTTCCGACGGATTCCCGTCGGCCTCTTGGTCGCGCTAATGGTGATTGGGCTTGTGGAGTTTATGATTGAATCTTCTTCGCTCGACATCCTCAACGAGTTTCAATGGAATTGGATGATCACGTCGCAAGCAGTTTTTGAGGCCGATGCTGCGGGATCTGAAGTTCTCTGCTTCGGCGATAGCCAACTCAAGCTTGCACTTGCTCCGCAGATCATCGAACAACGCTTGGGCAAATCTGCCTATAACTTTTCGCTTGTGGGCGGCCAAGCGTCGGCAAGCTACTTCTTGCTCCGTCGGGTGATCGACCAAGGTCACAAGCCTGAGATGATTCTGGTCAACTATTTCCCACAATTTCTCCGAAGTTCGCCCCGAGATGCCATCGAGTTATCACCTCACTTAACCAACTTGAGTGAATCGCTTGATCTTGGACTCTCCACAGGGAACCCCGAACTTCTCGGTGCATTCGTGACCCGGACCCTTCTTCCAGTGGCTCGGAATCGTCTCAATCTTCGGGCGATGACGGTGAGTTGTTTGACAGGGGATGATCCTTCGCGTCGCTACAACAAAGGGTTCTTCCATCGTAATTGGAGGGTCAACCGTGGCGGACAAATGATGCCGCCGACGTTCGACTCCTCCGACTATGATTTCAACCAGTGGCGTGCCTTGAATTACCCGGATACTCAGTTTCACTTTATTGCGCTGTCTTATGTTGACCGTTTCTTGAAACTTGCCGGCGAGCATGAGATTCCAGTTTATTGGGTCATCACCCCCGTCTCGTCTGGACTCGGGGAAGAATGTCGTCGGAGTGGGTTCGACGAAGACTACAGCCGATTTATGAAGGCAATCCTCAAGCGTTATTCCCACGTCGTCATTCTCGATAGTCGGACGGTCGACTATCCCGAGAGCGCGTTTTTTGATCCCCATCACTTAGCAATCGACGGCGCGGTGGCGTTTACTGAAGCAGTCTGTGCGATTCTGATGTCCCACGCTGAAACCCGCCACCAGACAACCCGGCATTATTATATTAGCGAATACCAACCAGAACGCATCCCTGCCGAGATCGAAGATACTAACACTTCTCAACGAATCGCGATTTCGAATCTCCGTGAAAGAATCGTTCGATAACGCTCCGTTCAGCCCCGAAGACGATGGATTATCTCGAATCTCCTACGGTTCTTTGATCCAAGAGAATCCATTGACTCTGACCAAGTTCGATGCCGAATAGGGTCATCAATCGTGTACGACGCCAAGATTCTGGGTTAGGATCATATCATCTTTCCCAGCCGCCTCGTGCTCCATGAGCGTGTGACCCTCGTGCTCCATGAGCGTGTGAAATAGCAACTCTTGGGAGTCTGCCCATGTCGGCAGATCGCGATCTGCTCTTCGGGATCCTTGCCCTGCAAAATGGGTTGATTGACCAGCGCCAACTCACCGATACGGTCCAAGCGTGGACGCATGACAAGACTCGATCTCTGAGTGATCATCTCATCGAACGAGGAGATCTCGATGCCACACAGTGCAGGGCAGTCGAAAGCATCCTTGATGACCACTTGGAGAAAGACAATAGGGAAGCCGAAAAGTGCCTGGGCTCTCTACAGACTCGTCGACCACTCCAAGAACTCGACAGCACAGCACTGAGCGCGACGATTTCCTCGCTTAGCTCTTCAACGCGTGTCAACTCCACTGATGAAACGTCAGCTAAAGGCGTTGGATCGTCCACAACGGACCCACAACGATTTAGGATTCTCCGCCCGCATGCCCGAGGAAACCTCGGCGCCGTTTTCGTCGCATTCGACGCCGAGTTGAACCGTGAAGTAGCGCTGAAGCAGATCCTTGACCATCACGCGGACGATCCCATAAGTCGCCAACGCTTTCTGGTCGAGGCTGAAATCACGGGTAACTTAGAACATCCTGGAATCGTCCCCGTCTATGGACTCGGTGCCGATGAGGATGGCCGGCCTTATTACGCGATGCGGTTTGTTAAAGGTTGCTCGCTCAAGCAAGCGATTGATCGTTTTCATTCGGATCAATCGCTTAAAGGAGATCCGAGTCGCAGGTCGCTGGAACTTAGAAATCTGCTCCGAAGGTTTACGGACGTCTGCAACGCAATTGAGTACGCTCATAGTCGAGGGGTATTGCACCGCGACATCAAGCCGAGCAACATTATCGTCGGCAAACACGGAGAGACGCTCGTTGTTGATTGGGGACTCGCGAAGGCTCTTGGTCGCCCTCCGGAAACGGAACGCTCCGAAGAGGGAGTGTTGAGCCCTCCTTCCTCCAGTGGGTCGCGGCAGACGTTGCCTGGACAAGCACTCGGAACCCCAGCGTACATGAGCCCCGAGCAAGCGCGGGGGGATCTCGAATCGGTCGGTCCTCCATCTGACGTGTACAACTTGGGCGCCACGCTCTACGAATTGCTCACAGGTAGAGCGGCATTCGATGGGCGAACTCCGGAAGTTCTCATTCGAGTGCAAAATGGTGAGTTCCCCAAACCTCGAGAACGTGATCCGTCAATCGACCTAGCACTAGAGGCAGTCTGCTTGCGCGCGATGGCGTTAAATCCTGACGATCGCCACACCTCAGCTCAGGCACTCTCAGAGGACATCGAACGTTGGACAGCAGACGAACCCGTGAGTGCCTACGACGAGCCTTGGAGCCGCCAAGCCCGACGTTGGGCAACCCGGCACCGAACCGTCGTCGCGAGTGCAGCGGTGGCCTTGTTGGCTCTTTTGCTGGGGCTTGGGACTATTGTCGGCGTCCAGACACATGTCAATAAAGAACTGTCGCTGGCGAGGTCGGCCGAGCGTCATGAGCGTGAGCGGTTTGCGCGACTCTATTACAATTCAGAGATTAATCTGACGTACCGCGACTATGAGACAAATAACTTTGCGGAAGTCCGACGTCGACTGGCGGAACTCACTCCCTCTCACTCAGATCAGACCGACCACCGAGGCTTTGAGTGGTATTATCTCCAAGCAGCCTGCATGGCAGAGTTGCGATTGCTACGTGGTCACTTAGATGAAGTTCATGCCGTGGCGTTCTCTCCCGATGGTCGATTACTAGCGACCGGGAGTTGGGACAATACGGTCCGGATCTGGAACACGACGAACGGGGTCGAGCTAGCAACGTTCCGGGGACATACGGACAGGATTGCATCGGTGGCATTCTCCCCCGACGGTCGACGGCTCGCCACCGCAAGCATGGATCGCACTGCTCGGCTTTGGGATCCGGAGACCGGTCATGAACTGGCGATCCTTGAGGGACACACAAATACCGTCCTATCGATCGCTTTCTCGCCAGATGGGCAACAGATTGCCACGGCGAGCTGGGACAAGACTGTCCGATTGTGGGATACCGCAACAGGGGCAGAGTTGGGCAAGCTTGTCGGTCACGTTGGGAAAGTAGCTTGCGTCTCCTTTTCTCCCAATGGCGAACAATTGGTGAGTGGAAGTTGGGATAACACCATCCGGTTCTGGGATGTAGCAACAGGAAGTGAAGTGGCGGTGATTCGAGGACATACAGGTGACGTCTTGTCTCTCTCCTTTTCTCCAGACGGGAAGCAGCTTGCAACCACAAGTGCCGATCGGACTGTCCTGCTCTGGGACGCAGTGACCAGACGCAAACTAGCGACGCTGATGGGACACATCGGGAAGATTTCTGCGGTCTCTTATTCTCCCGACGGACAGTTCCTCGCGACCGCAAGTGCTGACAGCACCGTGAGGCTCTGGGATGTGGCCACAGGAGTTGCTCTCACCACACTTCGGGGTCACGCCGGAGAGGTTTTCGACGCCACTTTTTCACCGGATGGTCGACGACTCGCAACGGGAGGCATCGACCGCACGGCACGGATCTGGGATGCAGCCATCGTGCCCGAATCAGTACAACTTCAAGGCCACTCGGGTACTGTCTTTTCCGTGGCGTTTTCTCCAAGCAGAGAACAACTCGCGAGTGCAAGTGCCGATCAGACTGTCCGGCTTTGGGATGTCAACACGGGTCGCGAACAAGCCATCATCCAGGGCCATCACGACAGCGTGCACTCGGTGACCTTTTCTCCTGACGGTCGGCAAGTCGGGACCGGAAGTCTCGACCGGACTGTTCGGCTCTGGGATCCTGGGACGGGAAAATGTCTGAGGACGTTAACAGGCCATGAAGGTTGCGTATCTTCACTCTTTTTTTCCCCCGATGGCCAACGTCTCGCCACGGGGAGTTGGGACAGCACCATACGACTTTGGGATCCTACGAGTGGAGCTGAGTTGGGGATTCTAAAAGGGCATACTGATAGAGTCTTGTCCGTGGTATTTTCCCCCGATGGACGCCAACTTGCTTCCGGAAGTTGGGATAACACCGTCCGACTCTGGGACGTGTTGAGTGGAATAGAGCTTGCGAGATTCCAGGGACATCAGGGAAATGTCTCGGCTCTGGCCTTTTCCCCTGATGGACGTTGGCTCGCTTCGGGAAGTGGTGACCGCAGCGTTCGGCTCTGGGATCTCTCGACTGGAGATTCAAGGGTCGAACTCCGCGGTCATGCGGGATACATTTCCTCGCTTGCCTTTTCTTCCGACGGTCGTCGACTTGCCACTGCAAGTACAGACCGGACGGTCCGGCTCTGGGACGCAGCGACAGGGGCGGAGCTGGCTACCCTCCGTGAACACGATGGAAACGTCTTGTCACTCGCCTTCTCCCCCGACGGCCAACAACTTGCGACGGGAAGCGATGATCAGACTGTCCGTCTTTGGGATGCCTCGCCCGTGACAGATCAGACCCGGGACCAGAGAGATGCCCTCAGCCTGGTCCGTTTTCTGCTCCGAGAGTCCGATTCTAAGTCAGTTTTAGGTGACGCCATCAATCGAGACCAGACGGTCTCCGAATCGGTCCGCGACTTAGCACTTAAACAAGCTAGGCTATTTGGGGAGACCCAGGCCCGAAAGCAATTAAGAGCTGCCGTCAAAGCCGAATCGACCTCCGAATGAACGAGGGCGTTCATGCGGCTCTGTACTTCATGAAGTCGGAACTGACTTGGGAGAAATCATGGGATTCATGCGCGTGTCGTCGTACTAAAAATGTACTCGACTGAATAATCCCATAGACTGGGTCGTTTGGAGAGAATCCCCGATCGGATGAGCTTCGGGACGCCTAGACGAGGAGAAGGTAGCGCTCGGATCTAACACGAAGAAATGAATCGGGAATTAATCCAGGGATTGGATTGTTATCCTCTGATTGTTACAATGCCTGTCTTCGACACGCTAACACTGCAACTGCAATGCATCTCTTGTAGTGAGTGTCCGTTGATCCGAAAAGTGTTTATCCCAATTCAACGGGCGAGTAAACCATGCCCTCAGTGAAGATGAAAACCCATAAGGGGACCCAAAAGCGCTTCAAGGTGACGGCGACCGGCAAGATCATCCATAAGCGTTGTGGATCCTCTCACCTGAACAGCCACATCCCAGGAAAGCGGATTCGAAGACTTCGCAAACCGGCTGTTTTAAACAATCCAGCCGTGGCACATAAGCTTCGCCGCGCAATGCAACGTCGCGAAGCCGGAGTCGGGCGATTTGCACAGATCCGCGAGGAGATCGCTGCAGCGGAAGCTCTTAGAAACAGCGCCACTGAGCAATCACTTGAAGCCAACGCTCCATCGACAGAACAAGTTAGTTCCGAAGAGACACCGCCGACTGATGCCGAGTCCTCAACTTCCTGAACAACCGAAGATTTGATCTAATTTCCGAACAACTACTGCAAGATCGAGACTTCCAACAATGCGCGCGAGGAAAGGGTTTGCCCGTCGTCGATCCAAGAAACGGATCCTCAAGGCTGCAAAGGGTTTTGTCGGGGGACGCCGAAGACTGTTCCGATCCGCCAAAG
Source organism: uncultured Isosphaeraceae bacterium (assembly GCA_964510225.1). GTDB lineage: Bacteria > Planctomycetota > Planctomycetia > Isosphaerales > Isosphaeraceae > CAZEAN01. Next base: position 6,456 of record CAZEAN010000012.1, on the reverse strand, counting down.
AGACGCTAATCCGCGCTGGAATGTTTGCTTATCGCGATCGTCGCGTTAAGAAGCGAGAATTCCGACGTCTTTGGATCATCCGGATTAGTGCCGCCGCTGAAATGCGTGGCCTTCGTTACAGTCGGTTCATTCAGGGTCTCAAACTTGCCGGCATCGCTCTCGATCGGAAGAGCCTTTCCGAGCTGGCTATTCACGACTCTGAAACCTTTGATGCAATAACCGATCGGGTGCGTTCCAAGCTGCTTGAAGCCGGCGCGATCCCGGCGTAACCGAGCACTTACACATGGAACTCTCCGACGCCATCGCCGAGCTTGACGCCCTCGAATCTCAAGGCCTTGAAGCCTTCCGAGATTCGGCTTCAATGGAAGAAGTCGAAGCCGCTCGGATCACCTATCTCGGTCAGAAACAAGGAAAGATCAAGACAGCGCGTGACCGGATGAAACTTCTTGATCCTTCCGTTCGAAAGGATTTCGGTCAACGCTTCAATGGCCTCAAGACTGCCCTTGAAGAGGCGATGGAAGCTGCCAAAGCTCGGTTAGATCGTCCTCAGGCGACTCAAGCGAGGCTTGATGTGACACTTCCCGGTGCACCGAGACCAAAACTCGGGCACCGCCACCCGATCACACAGACCGCTGAGGAATTGATCAACATCTTCGGTAGGTTGGGATTTAGTGTAGCTCGGGGACCGGAAGTCGAAGATGTTCGGCACAACTTTGAGGCACTAAATATCCCTGCATCCCACCCAGCAAGGGATCCGACCGATAACTTTTATTTGAGCAGGGGTGTGTTGCTTCGGAGTCAGACCAGTACGGTGCAAATCCGGGTAATGGACGCCCAAGAGCCACCAGTCCGAATTATTGCAATTGGTAGGGTTTATCGACCTGACGAAGTCGATGCCACCCATCTCTTTCAGTTTCATCAGATCGAAGGGCTGATGATTGATCGTCATGTGACGATGACGGATCTGAAGAGCACGTTACGACTTTTTGCGCAAAGTTATCTGGGTGTGGATGTTCAAATCCGGTTTCGCCCCTCGTTCTTTCCTTTCACCGAACCGAGCGTCGAAGTCGATATGCTCTGGCACGGCGGCGACCGTTGGGTTGAAATGGGAGGTGCGGGAATGGTCGATCCCAATGTCCTCCGTGCCGTCGGTTATGATCCGGAAGAGGTCTCCGGTTTTGCCTTCGGACTTGGAGTCGAACGACTCTGCATGAGACGTCACGGGATCGACGATATTCGCCACTTCACTACCAATGATGTGCGGTTTCTCTCCCAGTTTTGAGGATTGACTTGCCGGATTCAGGTGGTTTGCACCCATGCGTCATGGCGTCAGCCGAACATGGGTTCAGCATCACCATCCCGACTCCGTGGGTTGATTTCAAGGCCGATCGCGCCATTGAGGAATATCATGACTAACACCACTGATCGCATCCTTTTCTCCGACGCAAGCACCGCTGGGTCCGTGATGGCTCAGCATCGTGAATTTCCTGAGATTAGGTCCGAAGGAGAGACTCCGGAAGGCGCAGCAAGCCTGCTCCGGGATCTCTTGACGCGAACGCTCGACTCCGCACTAACCGATTGGCGTCGTCAGTCAATCGAAAAGTCGATCGCCGACGTCGATGACTTTCTTGCCCACGTCAATGCTTGAGATCGGAAGATCTGACGAGTGTGGACGAATGACTTGATAACCTAACTGATTTGCCCGCGAATCGAACCACCTTGTCAATCGCTGTCGATTGTTAGTCAGTCGAGAGGGGTTCGATTCCTAAATCTCTAATAGTCAGTAAGCTTTGGAATGAAAGTCCGTGTTGGGTCAGTGCCTCACCGGCTCCCTCAAGGCGGTCGAGCATTGCTATGACGCGGACGACGCTGCACCCGAGAGCCTGCACAGCGTCGGCGGCCTTGAGCATTGACCCTCCCGTGGTCGCGACGTCATCGACCAAGACCACCGACATTCCGGGCTCGAGTGGACCTTCGATCAGTCGTCCAGTCCCATGCTCCTTCGCTTCTTTGCGAACTAAGAAGCCTCGGAGGCTCGGTCGAACTCCAGCGCCCGCGACGGCGAGAGTACCGCCGACAATCGGGTCGGCCCCGATGGTCAATCCTCCAACAGCCTCGATGGAGGGGTCTGCTTCGATCATCGCGAGAACACCTGAGCCGACCAGCCAGGCCCCCTCTGCCGAGAGTGTGACGCGACGACCATCAACGTAATAATGCGATGTCCGACCACTTGAGAGCTTAAATTCCCCAAGCTGGAGCGCGTCCCGCTTGAGCAACGTGATGAGTTGATTTCGGTCCCAGGAAAGTGCCAAGGCCTACCTCCACGATTAAGCAAATCGCTTACGCTTCTGCGAGTTGACGCGTTGGGAATGACTTTCCCAACTCTGCTCGATAAAATCTCCAGCTTATCAACGCCGAAATCAAGGTCGTTGAACCAACCGAATCAGGAACAGGCCGAGTCGACAACGAGTGAGATGATGTGCAAGAACGATACCCGCTTCGACTCAAGGTGTTATCACACTATCATTTGTGCTCTTTAACAAGATAGTCTACTATTTCCTTGAATTTAGAAATAAGCAAACTGTAACAATATTAACAGAACATGCAGTACATGCAAACTTTTTAATGGGGCGTGATATCTTTTTCACTTGATCACGCCCGCGACCTACTTCATTACAGGGACCGTCTCATTATCTTGTTGCGGGTCGTGACCGCATTCGGAGACGGTACCAGCCAAGACCAGAGGCCCCGAGAATGCTGAGACTCGTGAGTACAAGGGTCGAAGGTTCGGGTACTGCCGTAATGGTGGCAGTAACATCGACATTGAAGTCAAAGGAAGAAACACCGCCACCGAAGTTGATGACATGGGTTTCGCCGGGAGCAAGCGGTGCGATCATGAGCCAATAGCCGTCTGAAACCGTAATCCCCGAGTTCCCCGACGGCGCACCGAAGATGTTGTCGACTGCCGCATTGTAAGAGAATGCGGGAGATTCTTCACGGTGGTCAAAGAGATTCTCGATATCGACCCCATCAACGCTCGCGTGGAGTGAGTCGACCTCATCGACAAGACCAGTGACGAAGTCCCGGATTTCGGTCTCGGTCAGTGAGAAGTCGCCTAGCTCAGCCTGTGAGAAGGAAACATTCAGCATCGGGAGGAGAAGATAGGTGTTCGTTGGGACCTTAAAGGTCCGTTGAGCCGATCCGCCTAAGGTACCAGCGATAAAGAACACCGGGCCAGACTGGTTCATGTTGGCGAATGCACCCGTGGAATCCGTAAACGGGTCGTTCGGTACTGAGAAGCTTGTGGCCCACTGAGTCCAGTCGGTAGTCCACTCGGCGATCGTTTTGCCTTCGACCGTCGAACCCGGATCAAGGACCATGACGTCGGCCTGGGATATCGTCGAAAAGACCGAGACGATCACGATCGACAAAACAACTTGACGTCCTCGAAGAATGCTCATTTGGAAGCTCCTGTAGAGATCAAGGAAGGATGGAGAAACGCGAAACCAGGTACAACAGCGACCTGTACTACTCGTAACTGGATGCAAGTCAAGCCAGAGAAAGCATGAATCGGAAATGCATGAATATGTTATATAAAACATAGGCTTAAGTAATATCTGCAAGTTTTCAGAAAATAAGGAGTGATTCTTAAATTTTGCTTGGATGGAGATGAATCGCCTGGTAGAAGGAAACACGCGGCAACTTGATTACCGGGAAATCAGTGCAAACTGCGCAATCGAGTCCGGAAATTCCGCAGCTCTAACCACGAGGGAGGCGGGAATGCAATCTAGTCTTGATCTAGAAAGCTCGGTCAGTGAGTGGCTTGATCAGCTTAAGAATGGTGACGAATCGGCGGTTTGTGGACTTTGGAAGCGTTACTTTCGCCTTTTGGTTGCCCATGCACGACAAAAGTTAGCTCGATCCCGCCATCTTGATCTTAGTGAGGATGAAGAGGACATCGCTCAGAGCGTGTTCCAACGCTTTTGCCGAGCAGCGCAACAGGGCCGGTTTCCAAACTTGAACGACCGGAATGATCTGTGGCGCGTCTTGGTCTATCTCACCTCATGTCGCGTCGCGGACCGGCACGAGCGGAACACGGCATTGAAGCGGATGTCAGATCGAGTTGTCAGGGAATGTGAGATTCCTGCAGGGAGTGGAGCAGAGGACCTTCGATGGCTCGAGCAGCTCGCCTGTGGTGGGCCTACTCCTGAATTTGCGGCTGAAACGGCCGAGGAATGTGAACGTCTTCTCGGCCTACTTGGCGATGAAAGACTGAGGCGAATTGCTTTACTCAAACTAGCGTGTTTCTCCCATGAGGAGATCAGCAATGAATTAGGTTGCTCACTCCGAACGGTTACCCTGAAGATCAAATTAATTCGGAAACATTGGGAAAGGGAACTATGAACAGGTTATCGGATCTTGAGTCGAACGTAACGTCGGCGACAATCAGTCAATCGATATCCTCAGATGATCTCTCACTAATCATCACTCTTTGTGAGCGCTTCGAAGCGGACTGGAACGCAGGCGATCGCCCACTGATTGAAATGCAGCTTGACGAAGTCCCCAACTCACTCCGAGCAAATCTCTTCGCCGAGCTACTCGCACTCGAACTTGAACTCCGTCAGCGGGATAACGAAGTTCCGAGTATCAACGAGTATCAACAACGATTCCCTACGTTTGAGATCATCGTTAGCAATGTTCTGAATAACAACTTGAATTTTGATCAAACCGAAGAGGATATCATCGGAGCAGTCGGCGAGATAAGGGATCCAGTTGCTGGCCCATTGCAAGGCAAGACCGTGCGACAGCGCTATCAGATCCTTCGTTTTCATGACCGAGGTGGACTCGGAGAAGTATTCCTTGCGCAAGACCAAGAAGTTCCTCGCGAAGTAGCCCTCAAGCAACTCAAGTCCGAACTCGCCGACGATCCTAAACAACGGCACCGCTTCCTCGTCGAGGGTGAGATCACGGCCGGTCTCGAACATCCGGGAATTGTTCCAGTTCACGGTCTTGGAACCGACGATGATGGGCGTCCCTTCTATGCGGTTCGATTCATCCGTGGCCAGACACTTAAGAAGGCGATTTGTGATTTCCATTCGAGCAAAGCAGCACCCGAAGCGGAAGGAAATCGAGAACTAGAATTCCGAGACTTGCTTGGTCGATTGATCGACGTCTGCGACACCATTGCGTACGCCCATTCGCGAGGCATCATCCACCGGGATATTAAGCCCGGAAACGTGATGCTAGGATCCTTTGGGGAGACAATCGTGATTGACTGGGGATACGCTAAACCATTGGGTAGATCACCGGAGTCGACCGAGAAGGATACCGAAGCTCCACCCCTCCTTCTTCCCGAAAGTGATTTTGAAACAACACGAGTTGGCGAATTCTTCGGGACTCCCGCCTATATGCCGCCAGAATTTGCGGTAGGACGTCCAGCAACCCTCGACTTTCGGAGCGACGTCTACAGCCTCGGTGCGACGCTCTACACATTGCTTGTGGGGAAAGCTCCCCTAAGCGGCTGGAGTATGATGACAGTCCTCCGACGTGCCCGACGCGGAGACGTTCCACCACCTCGGAACATTCAACCCGGGATCGATCCAGCGCTCGAGGCTGTTTGTCTGAAAGCGATGTCACTGGAACCTAGCGACCGGTATCCCACAGCCCGTGCCTTGTCGTTGGATATCGAGCGATGGCTGGCGGATGAACCTGTGACTGCTTGGCGTGAGCCTTGGTTGCGACGTTCGCGACGTTGGATTGGTCGCCACCAAACGCTCTGCGCGAGTGCCTTGGTCGCACTCGTGTTGCTAGGTCTGGGAGTTCTGTTTCTGTTGCACCAGGCAGGACTCCGCCATCGAGAGCGGCTTGCGACCGCCGAGGGAAGAGTCGAGGCTTTGGAATCTGCCCACATTCGTGCTGTACCAGCGATCCTCGATGAGCTTGGTGATGACCGTCTGATGGTGGTAGATCAGCTCCGTCGGCTTGCAAACACTGAACCCGGTACTCCCGGTTGGACTCCAGCGTTGCTCGCGTTACTTCCTCAGGAACCCGAGCGTGTCAAATCCTTGATGGATTGGGTACTGCAGTCTGAGATCGCGGTGAGTCCCGACGAACTCTTGGTAGTCCGTGAAGAACTTATCAGGCAAGGACTGTTAGGCGATCAAATCGATTACCTTCTCAAGGTTGCTACGGCACGGGAGATGGAGGGGTCTAAGCTTCGTCTGAATGCTTACGGATTACTCGCCGGCGTCGTACAAGAAGGAGCTATTTGGGGTCATGATCGCTGTAACTGGATTGCGAACGAGTTGCTTCGGCAAAATCCGATCCACGTGGGAACTTGGCTTGAGATTTTCCAACCTATCTCCCGGCCTTTGTCTATCGCACTCCAGGAGATCTATGACTTCGAACCAGAGAGTCTTCAGAGTGACCGGGCATTCGCGTTCCTTCTCGGATTTG
>CAZEAN010000011.1:0-74267 GCA_964510225.1 uncultured Isosphaeraceae bacterium | reverse complement strand
GAAACCACCACCGCCGCCGAGGCCACCGCCACCGAAACCACCACCGCCGATACCGCCGCCACCGCCGAGAAGCGAGAACGGGATGATCACGAGATCAGCCACGGGATAGACGCGAATTGGAACATCCGTGTCTTCGGCGTTCAGCGAGGTGATTCTCAGGAAGCCGTCCTCGGAGACCGTGTAAATTAAGTCTAATTGTTGGAGGAGGAGTCGTAGAGAGACCTTCAGCGGAACGGAATCGAGGTTAATTTTCACGAACGAGTCGAGAGTAGCATCGACTTCCTGCAGACCGATTTCGTCGACGTAAATCGGGATCCCGTTTGGGTATTTGTCATCAGAAGTCGCTAGACTGATGTGATCGAGGACATCCCGGAGCGGGGTGTCGACATCAAACGGGAATTCGATCTTACGTTCAAGTTTGCGTTGGATGTCGATTGTCGCTTCCGAACGCTCCTTGAGGTCGACCGATTCGTAGCGTTGAATGCGGCGCTCTGAGATTTCTCGGAAGAAATCCGCATCGGGATATTCGATGGTGAGCGTGTCGGGGAAGGGGACGCTCGCCCGGTCCACATCGAGCATCGTCTGCATGAAGCGGAATTCTTTAAGCTCTTCATAGGCACGAGTTTGGCTCAGGAACCCGTATGAAGAGGAGACGAAGATTCCTGCCCGAGGAGCGGGTGCGTATGGAATCAACGAGTTTGCCGTCTGGGCTCGCCGTCGTGCTTCGAAGAAGGGCTCGGAGTTCGCAACGATGTCACCCGTTCCTCGACGGTCGAGTACGGTCTGGATGCCGTCTGAAATCAGCTTCCCGAATTGGGTCATCAAGGCATCGACAGTGTTGATCCGACCAAGCTGATCGTTCAATGCTTGAAGTTGGCCTTCGGCAAAAGCTTGCAATTGCTGTCGCGCGTCCTGTTCCGCGGCGATTTGATCTGCCCGACGCATCGCTGAGAGTAGCTCAAGCTCAACCTGGCGCTGGAGGCCAGAAATTGCAGCTGGAGGAAACTCGTCTGCTTGCACCTCGAGGCCGTCCTGAGCAAACTCGAGAATCCTCAAGGCCTCAGCAGAATTACCGCGTTGAAGCTCTCGACGTGAGGCATTGATCTGGTTGCGGATATCCGAGGTGAGTTGCTGTAACTGCACGTCGCGGTTCGTCCGCACACTATCGATTGAGAATTCCTGAGCGACCGACGATCCTTCTACGTTGGTGAAGCCCCCTTGGTCTTGCCGTCGAGCGAGCTGGACGACCTCAGGCGAATCACTCAGCGAAGGGTTGAACTCAATCGCTTGATTGAGGAATCGGCCAGATTGTTGGAACTGGCCGTAATATTGGGCTTCCTGAGCCAGTTGTACTAATTGCTCAGAAAGATCATCTTGAACCGTTGCGGCAGTGAGTAGTGGAGCCGGAGTGGCAATTCCGAGCAAGGTGAAGAGCCCGGCGCCCATCCAGAGTCGTCTGTTGATTCCCATGGGATCTACGAATCTCCAGCGATCAAGGAAAACCGGCAGCCAGAGTGCCGGCATTGGCTAGTGAAACATCCTGTCAGTGGGTCATCCAAAGTCGTCTCAGCGCGTCCCTTCGTTTGCCCTGAGACCGGGACTGAATTGAGCATTGGCCGTCGTTAACGATTCTGGTCGTGATCCGTCGACGTGGTCAGTTCGCGTTTTCCGGCTGAGAGATCGGACGCCGCCTTTGGTCATTATGACATACGGAAGCCCGGCTCGCTGGCCCAACCCCATGAGGTGAGCTCGATTAGTTGACAGGAACTGACCTCTGACCTATCTGTCCCTTTGAGACTCTCCGCGTCGTGTCGGCGACTCAGCGAGCCTTCGAGCTCTTGAAACTCGTGAGGCTCTGAAGAATGAAAAAATCATGTTGCGAGTGACTTCTGATGTCGGATCAATCTTCAAAACCCGATCCTTACCCGAACAATCGTTTGACGGAGCAACCGGAGTCTTCATTCGATTTCGCCAGTTTTCCGCCAAATTCGTGCTTTCATGAGCGACGAAAGGGGCAGAAAAACCCAGTCCGCAAAGAACGCCGGAAACGGATCGACCCCACGACGTTTGAGCGCGTTTACGACAAGGATCAGATCGAATTCATGAATGCGATTCAGCGCTTCAAGGAGCGTACGAAGAAGTCATTCCCCACCTACGGCGAGGTACTTCAGGTCGCCCGAGCGTTGGGATACCGCAAGGTTGGGCCAACAACCGAACTCCCAGGAATCCCGGCCGAGCGAGAAGATGAGCCGTTTGATTGAAAACCGGGTTACAGATCATTGCCGGGTGCACTTAAACCGATGATCTGACGATCGATGTTGACCTATTTGAGAATAGAAGAAACAGAGGAGAAACTCAGAGTTTACCAACCAATACAACAGGTGTGCCGAGACTGTGAAGCATAGCTAGCAACGCTAATGATCACGGAGGGGTAAGATCGCAAGGAGGAAGACGCTTACACAGATGACAGACCCATCAGCGTTTATGGCTTCGTGCCACGCCCCGAACGCCGCATCCAGTAAACGCACAGTCCAACGAAACCCAAAAATGACCCGATGAGCAAGTAACCCATCGTGATCATAAATTTTTCCCAAAACATGACTTCCTCAGAATTGAACGGCCTCTAGCTCCACTTGCGGATCCCGGAAATCCACGGCCTGGATCCATCAAGATGCCTTTAAGAGTATTGAGTTTCCACCACTTCCTCAAGAGTCGGATAACGATTGCGTCCAGCAGGAAAGATCGACGATTTCGAAAACATAGGGTCCTGCCAGCGACTATTGACTATCAAGTATGACGCTGTTTCTTCAAAACTCAAGTATGTACTTCATCAACGAAATGATCTCTCTTATTTTTGTAGAGTCAGGTCCAATGAATAAAGAGTGTTGATCTCCAAATGAGAAAACCCGACCCTCTTCCGAAGAAAAGGACCGGGCATCTAGTGATCGGCGCCAATTTTGAAATGTCGGAGTCGGGTGAACCTTACAGCGTCGAGAGACAGCTTAAGATTCGGGCAATCTTACTTTAATGCTGTAGTTTCCAGACCGCTGGGATTCAGTACAACCAACCAAGCGCTTAAAGCTTCGCCGGTGAGCCGGATCGCTGCGGTCAGCCGGGGGATCTCATTCGATTGAGGTTCTCGGTCTGCAGAAGAAAGTCTTGGCGTCTCGGTCACCGATGAATTCGCTTCGACGACGACTTCGACGACATCTTCTACCGCTAGAGGAATGTCGAGCGCAGAGTCTGTGCTCGACATCTCAATCGCAGGAGGAGGATCGGATTGCACCGATTCCTCCTGAGGGATCCCGGCAATTGGAATCCAGAACGCATTAGGTTCCAGCGCAAACCCAAAGTCAAAACCGAATTCCACAGACTCTGCCCCCGCGACGAGTCGAGCTGTATCAATCGGTTCTGCTTTTGAGTCTTGCTCCGGTTCCGAGACTACCGCTACCCAATCATCGACGACCGTGGCGAAGGTCGCTTCTGAACATTCTTCGGGGAACTCGGGGGTCGCCTCAACCCGCTCGTCAGCAATGCTGTCGAGGGGACTTAGCGCAATCCCATGCCTCGCTTCCAGTTCAGCGACCCGCGCATTCCACCATGATTCTCCTGTACGGACCCAGTTTTGAATTTCGCTGCCGGTCGGCAGATCCATTCCAAGAGCAACCACTGCGCCCACCAGGATGGTGCGGAATGCCATTCAGGAATCTCCTGATCACGGAAATCGGGCCTTCGACGGAACAAGCTGGCAAGGACCAAGACTTGTGGTTAACTAGCCATGATGGACCTTGCTAGATCTTCTCATCGGATCACGATCAGCCTGACTTGAGTCGAACTTCAAAAAATTGGATTCAAGAACCGACGTTGGCCGAATCTGCGATCAACTTTAGGATCATTGCCGAAAGGGCAGGGAGGACCAATGATTCCCCCCTGATTCCGACGGAAGAGGATGACCAACGGAGCAGGTACATTGAAGAAGGTCCTTGTCACCGGTGCCGCTGGATTCATCGGTAGCCACCTCGTAGAGCGATTGGTCCGCGACGGGAACCAAGTTCGCGCTTTTGTGCGCTACAACGGCCGCGATGATCGCGGCCATCTCGATTCAATCGACGCCTCGATCCTCTCGGAAATCGAAGTTTGTCGAGGCGACCTTAAAGACCCAGAAGCGGTCCGTCGCGCTGTGATTGATCGTGAGTGGGTTTTGCACTTAGGAGCATCGATTGCTATTCCCTATTCGTATCAGAATCCGACTGACGTGATGCAAGTTAACGTGCTGGGAACTCAGCACGTCCTCGAAGCTGCACGGCAGGCTGAGCATTTGGAGCGCGTGGTCTTAACGTCGACCTCCGAGGTCTACGGGACTGCTCGGACGGTGCCGATCGATGAATCGCACCCGATCCAGCCTCAGTCCCCCTATGCCGCGAGTAAGGTCGCGGCGGATGCAATCGGTCTTAGCTATTACCGCTCGTTCGATCTCCCCGTCTCGATCCTCCGACCATTTAACACGTTTGGTCCCCGACAATCGGCGCGTGCCATCATTCCGACGATCATCAGTCAGGCTCTCGCCGATTCAGTGATTCGCCTTGGAAGCCTGGATCCGAGACGCGACCTAACCTATGTTGCCGACACTGTTTCCGGATTCCTTGCGATTGCCGGATGTCCCGAGGCAGTAGGTCAAGTTGTTAATATTGGTAGGGGGCACGACTTAACAATTGGTGCCTTAGCAGAACTAATCGCCAGTCGACTTGGCCGGCAGATCCAGATCGAGCAAGACCCGCAGCGCATCCGACCCTCAAAGAGTGAAGTGGGTCGACTCCTCGCCGATACCACCTTCGCCCAATCACTCTGGGGCTGGGAACCGACCTATTCGCTCGAAGCTGGGCTCGACGAGACGATCGCATGGGTCGAAGCCAACTCGGGTCTCTTCCGGGTCGGTGAATACACGACCTGAGGAATGGTCGGAGAGCAAACATTTCCCGTCTGAGGGGAAATCCGGAATCCATTGGGATGAAGCAGTTCGATCATTCGATCGAAGCTTGCTTGGTCCGTACGGGGATTCTGATAGGTCTCTCCGGATTCTTGATGACGAATCCGAGTCACACAGTCTTGGAATTTTAAATCTCCTCAGAATAGGGGCTTCCTTGGTCCTTCGGATCATTCCAAACACCAATTGACTCCAGCTTCAGTGAATTAACTCAAGCTGACCATTTACCTGAATCGATCAGGGAGCGTTCAGTTGGCCGCGCCAAAGTAAGACTTCTGGGCCCAAGTTCGTGGCGAATGGCGGCTTCTGGTGGAAATTCCAAGTAGTTCTCCATATTGCTATAGAGTTGGCACCATTCATCGAGATTGGTACGCGGGAGACAGAACAAGAGCGGTTTCTGGGGCTTCTTGATTGCTCCAATCGTGAGCATTCTGTTGATTTAAACCAATGAGAACTTCCTCAGCCGTCGGCACCAAAACGTGGAGTACACGAGCAAACCAAACCCTCTCGCACTAGAATAAAAAGGAGTTGAGATTGGTTATTTCGCCCCTTCGACCAATAGCTTATCTCGGAACCCTCAGTTGACTGGTCTTCAGACAAAGACAATACATATGGATTGGTCGCCGCTATCGGAATTGATTCGAACCTATCAGCGTTTTGTAATTACGACGCACGTCAAACCCGATGGAGATGCGCTGGGATCGGAACTCGGGATGGTTGGGCTTTTAAAGCACTTCGGTAAGGAAACCCGAGTGCTCAATGTGAGCCTGACTCCGCCGCGCTACAACTTCTTAACGCCCGATGTTGGCTTATTTCAACACTATGATCCTGCAGATCAGTTCACTGCTGGTGGTGATGATGAGGTATTAGTGATCCTCGACCTGTCGAGTTGGAGCCAGCTCGGAGGGATGCAGGAGTTCGTCCTCCAATTCCAGGGCCCGAAGCTCGTGATCGATCATCACGTCAGTGAAGATGATCTTGGGGCAACGATGCTTAAGGACGTTCAAGCAGAGTCGACCGGGTCTCTGGTCCTCCGTGCGTCAAGAGCCTTGGGAGTACCGATCTCAACGGAAATGGCGACCGCGCTCTTTACGGCGATCGCCATGGACACCGGCTGGTTCCGTCACAAAAATGTTCGCCCTGCAACCTTCCGCGATCTTGCCGAATTGGTGGAGGCAGGTGCGGAGCCCAACCGTATCCATCGACTCCTCTTCGAACAGAATTCTATCGGTCGGATCCAATTGGTTTCGTCCGTTCTTGGGTCACTCGCGCTTGAGCTGGACGGGAGAGTCGCCGTCGGAACCGTGACGCGAGAGGTCTTCGAAGCGACGGGCGCTCAACCTTCGGAGACCGAGGACCTCATCGATCATCTCGCGTCCATTGTTGGAGTCGAGGTAGCGATACTCTTCGTCGAACAACTCAATGGTGATATTAAGCTTAGTTTGAGATCGCGGGGCGATCTAAACGTGGCCGCCCTCGCAAGCCAGTTTGGTGGCGGCGGTCATCGTGTTGCAGCGGGTGCAACCCTCCGAGAACCCCTCGAAGTCGCGCGAAATGAGGTCCTCGGTGCTCTCGGAAAAGCGATGGAGGTCAGCTCGCCTTGAATCGGGAGTAGAGGAATCCTGGTCGGGACTCTTGGGTGAGACAATCGACGGCAAGGATCCGAATCCGGATGCTCAATCTTTACTTGAACTGATGCCGACGTCTCCCTCCTTCATAATCCCGCAGTCGAAAGATTCCCTCGGATTCCATGTAGCGGGACGGTCAGCGAGACGCGCCTGACCTTGTCGTCAATAACCTAAGAATTTCCTGATTGGTCCGGCGGTCTACCTTTGCGGATCGGACTATTCTCTCATACGATAGATAATGACCCGGAAGTCGGTTGATCTCCGTACACCAACTTCCTTTCGCTGCCCTGGGTCGGTCCTTGTCGAAAAGACGATCCGATTCCAACTTGGCAGTTGCCTGCCGGCTCTGCTGCTCGACTGACTTGCCGCCTACGCCCACCCAGTTCCCACACACAATTGAGAGAAGTCGAGTCGATGAACCGCCGCGACTTGTATCGGATCGGCGCCCTTGGATTGGGCGGCTTGATCAGCCTTGCTCTCGCGATCCCTGGTGTCTCTTATCTCTTGACGCCGATCCTGAAGCGATCCACCAAGAAGAAAGAAGACAGCGGATCCGACTTTATTTCGCTAACACGGCTGGGCGATCTCCAAGTTGGAATCCCTAAGTCGTTTCCCGTCATCGAACCTAGGAAGGATGCTTGGGTCGTTTACCCCGACGAGCCGGTCGGCCTGGTCTGGGTTGTCAAACAGCCTCCTGAGTCGGATGAACCAGTCGTCGCCTTTAATGCTGAGTGCCCTCACCTTGGCTGTGCGATCGGCCTCGGTACTGACGGCGTTTCATTTTACTGCGCATGTCACACAAGCTCGTTCTCGCTCTCGGGTGCCCCGAGTAACAAAATTCCGCCCCGAGGCATGGATCAACTTGAAACCGAACTCGTCGGTGATCCAGGTGATCCGAACTCGGAAGTCCGTGTGAGGTTCCAACGGTTCCGCACGTTGGCGAAGGAGAAGATTCCCCTTGTTTAAGCAGCTCTCCCAATGGTTCAACGACCGGACCGACTACCAGTCGATTGCAACCAACGCACTCGACCACATGATCCCGGGTGGCGCACGGTGGAAGTACGTTTTTGGGTCGGCCCTCACCGGGACGTTCTTGATCCAGGTTGTCACCGGCCTCTTACTGATGACCAGCTACGTCCCAAGTTCAGCTCATGCTTGGGGATCAGTCTGGTACATCAACGAGCAGATGCTGATGGGGAAGTGGATCCGTGGAGTCCATCACTTTGGCTCCTCGGCAATGATGGTCTTGATCGGATTACACTTGCTCCAAGTTCTCTTTGCAGGCGCGTACCGTAGACCTCGTGAGATCACGTGGTGGCTCGGAATGGGCCTAATGTTCCTCGTGATCGGCTTTGGACTGACGGGTTATCTCCTTCCATGGGATCAGAAGGGATACTGGGCTACCAAGGTCGCGACCAACATCGCGGGTGGGACCCCGATTATCGGAACCTGGGCACGCGAACTTTTAGTCGGTGGCCCAGAGTATGGGAATCAAACGTTGACCCGATTTTACGGGCTCCATGTTGGTGTCCTGCCACTCCTCACGTTTATCCTCATCGGTGCTCACATCGCGATGTTTCGAAGGCAGGGCGTAACGGCTCCTTCCTCCGCGACCGGTGCTGAAGCTTACTGGCCTCGGCAGTTCTTCATGAACACCGTGGCGACACTCATGGTCTTCGGTGTCGTGGTCGGAATTGTCCTAATTGAAGGGGGAGCCAATCTCGATGCCCCCGCCGACCCTGCGAGTCGTGATTACCCCGCGCGTCCAGAGTGGTACTTCCTCTCGCTCTTCCAGCTCCTCCAGAAACCAGCCTTTGCCGGGAATAACGAAGTCCTCGGGACAGTCGTAGTCCCTGGAGCGATCGTGAGCGTCTTTGCCTTGCTCCCGCTCTTGGACCGAGTCCTCCCCAGAAATTTTGCGCACTTCCTCTCCTGCTCCTTCGCGTTCGCCTTGGTCGGGGCAGTGGGCGTCTTGATGTTAGAGGCGATTCAGACTGACGCGAAAAGTCCGACGTTCCAGGCAGCCCGCGCAAAAGCGGATGAGGCGCGGGAACGAGCGCTCTACCTGGCAGAGGAGCAGGGTGTTCCCCCCGAAGGAGCACCGGCATTGCTCCAGCAAGACCCCTACTACCATGGCTTCGAAGTGCTTCGGACCAAATGCTTGAGTTGCCACTACTATGACGGCAAGGGCTTGATCAATGTTAGTTATTTAGAACTGACCGAATCTCAACTCGCCGAGGCTGACACTACGTCAATTGACGGAATCGGCAATCTTGGCGACGAGAATTCTCGCGCGGTTGCAATCGCTGCGCCGGAAGGTTTCGTGTTGGAGTCGACAGATTCGACGAAAGATCAAGGGCTCACAGTCCAAGGAAAGACGGCACAAGGTGAATCGATAATCCTTGAAATCAGTGCCGACGGACAGACGGTGACTCGGACCACCGAGTCCGTACAGATCGCCTCAGATCTCCAAGGGTTTGGGACGCGTGAATGGCTCCGGGGGCTCTTGGAAGATCCTTCTTCGCCGAAGTACTTCGGAACGGTCCCGCAGTGCGGTCAGATGGAACAGTGGAAGGACGACTCCGAGCTGACCTCGGAAGAACTCGACGAAGTCGCTGACTTTTTCGAGGAGTTTGTCATCGGAGTGGAACCGGGCCTCTCGGCGCTGATGTGGGAAGAGGAGGAGGGGGTTCAGTATCATCCGGGCTTCTATCACTTCAATTACGAGTGCTCTGGTTGCCATATGTGGGGGATGAGCGGAGAACTCGGAACCGGTGTCGATTCACCGAACCTCTACGGTTGGGGGTCGCGGATCTGGACTGAGCGGATGATCCTCCGGCCGGAGGCAGCTGATCTTTATGGTTACCTCGAAGCCCACGAACTGATGCCTGGATTCGATGGGAAACTGACCGAGAACGATCTCGATACGGTGATCCGCTTGCTCAAAGGTGATTTTCTGCCTCCGGAACGCAGTGAGCTTGACGGAGGATCGACACAAGAATCACCCAATATCGATCCCGTTGCGTCCCGTTAATGCCGATTCCCGCCAAATATTGAGTACCAATGTGAATTTCGATTCTCATCAGACCGGCGCTCAGGACTGTTCAAACCTGACGCCGGTGATCGGTTGCTCACCCTCAACGTTGCCAGGAACGGTGACTCTACTTCCCAACGACGGTACTAGAACAAGCAGGTGAGTAATCTCATGGCACCTTCACTTTTTTTGTTGAAGTCGGTACTCCCGACCCGCTAGACTCCACTTGCTCGGTTGAACAGGGTTACGAGAGACCTTAACAACCCAAGATTCTGGGCTCTTTTTTCCCCTTCCTTTTGAACGTCGCTGCGTCAGGTAGGTGACCGACCGTCCGGTAGGTCAAACGCGATTTGCCAGCTATTTCAGGAGTATTGGGAAGGCTTGTCAATCCCGACAGGCTTCCTCAATGGTCAGTCTACGTCTGTCCGTCTTAATGGCGAACCAGTCATCTCATCAAGGAATGATGCCATGACCAACGAGAAAATTCGACCGCTCATCGGGATTAACATGGATTTGACCAAGACCCCTCGAGGTCAGGTCACCCACAGTATTCTCCAGTCGGGCTATTACGACTGCATTCTCACTGCGGGCGGCATCCCGATCGCCATCCCACCTCTCTTTCGAGAAGCAGAATTGAGTCCAATTCTCGACCGACTTGACGGTCTTGTCATGATCGGTGGAGACGATCTCGATCCACGAGGGCAAAACGTCGCATTTCACCAGTCGGTCAACAAGATGGCGCAGCGTCGAGAGGCATCTGACCGCCTTCTCTGCCGACAAGCCTGCAAGCGACGGATTCCAACCCTGGCAATCGGACTTGGGATGCAAGAGATGAACGTGGAGCATGGTGGGGACCTCTACATCCATCTCCCGGAGGACTTCCCCAAGAGCATGCCCCACTATGATCCTCATGGTGGTGTTCATCGCCACATCGTGTTGATGGAGCCAGGGACCTTGATGGAAGAGGTCTATGGCGATGATGAGATTAGAGTGAACAGCCAACACCACCAGGGGATTCGATCACTGGCCACTATGTTCCGCCCCGCTTCGCATTCCCCCGATGGATTGATCGAGGCGTTCGAGTATCATGATATCGACGAGTGGTGGTGTGTCGGGGTTCAGTGGCACCCAGAGAATGAAGGCCATATTTCACTCGATACTCAGCTCTTGGAAGCCTTCATCGAGGCCTCATGTCGCGAACTCCAGAAGCCGACCCTCGCCAAGGTTGGCTGAGGTGGTCGCAAGCAGCTTCAGATCGACATTAATCTAATCAAGTGCTGCGCAGTCAAACGGAATTGCGGTTGCGCACAAGAGTATTGGATGGTCCACTCGGTGGGGGTCGCAAGGAAGCAGACCCTACTGGGTGGTCCGTCGAATCAAGCTCTTGAGACTCTTTAAGCTCTCACGGATCCGGCCCAGACCGAGTCAATTAACAAACCCGCGGATTCCCTAAGAGCCGACGGATTAGTGTGATCTAACCAACATGACACATCTTATGCCGGGCACACCATTCGAGAACTTGATCTTGGTTCTACAGCGTCGATGGGATGGATCACCAGGCTCGGATAGTTTCTCTTCGGAAATTTTCGTGAACTCACTAACGACTGCTTGATGGACCCGATCAAAGACTGCTCGGATCATCGAAGGTTCCGGATATGTCGATGGATCTGGATTCGGTTCCGATTCTCGACCAAACAATCTTAAGAATTGATCATCAATTCGGAATCGCTTGGGCGACGTCCGCGGCCCCGCTCAGGGCACGTCGATACAGCGGGATCGCCAGTTGGCTGACTTGCCAACCGATACGGGTGAAGTTTACTGGGGAATCTGAAAACAGATCTCGTAATTGGTTCGATCCAAAAGCTCGATCGTGTAGGTCCGGCGGTATTGGATGGAACGTAAGAGTAATTGAGCTTAGGTCACCTGTTCGGAACACTTCCTTGATTGGTCGCCCCAGTCATCTCAGAAGTTAGACCCCCGAACTGCTTGAGAGCGGTTCTACCGAGATCAACTCGCGTGTTTCTTGTGCGTGCTTACGGAGGTCTTCGCTAATCCGCATTGAGCAGAATTTGGGGCCACACATTGAACAGAATGCAGCGGTCTTGAATGCTTCCTGCGGAAGCGTTTCGTCGTGCATCCGTTCAGCAGTCTCCGGATCGAGCGAGAGGGCGAACTGTCGACGCCAATCGAACGAGTAACGTGCACGACTTAGTTCGTCATCCCGATCGCGAGCGCCCGGCCGATGCCGAGCGACATCGGCAGCATGTGCAGCGATCTTGTAAGCGACAACTCCCTGACGAACGTCTTCCACTTCGGGAAGTCCGAGATGTTCCTTGGGAGTGACGTAGCAAAGCATACTTGCGCCGTACCAGGCGGCCATCGCCGCGCCGATCGCAGAGGTGATGTGGTCATAGCCTGGTGCGACATCGGTAACGAGTGGTCCCAAGACGTAGAAGGGAGCTTCATCACATTCGATCGCTTGCTTCTCCATGTTGACGGCAATTTGGTCCATCGGGACATGCCCTGGTCCCTCGACCATGACCTGGCATCCAAGCGCTTTCGCTCGCTTCGTAAGCTCCCCAAGGGTCCTGAGTTCGGCAAATTGAGCTTCATCCGAGGCATCGGCGAGCGAGCCGGGTCGAAGGCTGTCACCGAGGCTGAAAGTAACGTCATACTCGCGCATGATCGCACAGAGATCGTCAAAGTACTCATAGAATGGATTCTCACGTCCATGCGTGATCATCCACTGTGCCATGAGTGACCCACCCCGAGAGACAATCCCTGTGATCCGATCACTCGTGAGACCGATGAAATCGCGACGGATCCCGGCATGGATTGTCATGTAGTCGACACCTTGTTGCGCTTGGTGCTCGACCATCCGAAGTAGACCGTCAGCCGTAATCTCTTCTGGCTTTTTGACTTCTTGGATTGCTTGATAGATCGGAACTGTCCCAATGGGAACGGGACTCGAAGCGATGATCGCGCGTCTGATCGCGTCAATGTTGCCGCCGGTCGAGAGGTCCATGACGGTGTCGGCGCCGAGCTGAACAGCCCGATTGAGTTTCTCTTTCTCGTTCTCAACCTCAGACGTGACTGCTGAATTTCCGATGTTCGCGTTGATCTTGCACTTCGCCTTGATGCCGATCGCCATCGGCTGGAGACCTTGCTTCAAATGCTCTCGATTCGCCGGGATCACCATCCGACCTCGAGCAACTTCAGACCTGACAGTCTCTGCCCCGAGACCCTCGACCGAAGCAACAAACTCCATCTCCGGCGTCATCGAACCATTGCGTGCATGCTCTAGCTGAGTTCTCATCCGAAATCCCGAACGGCGAGTGTCGGCGGAGCCCGAAGAAAAGGAGTATTGGCTTGAGCCGGGCTTAACCCACAAGCCTTGATTCAGACTCATCGTAACTCTCCCAGAGGAGAGGGTCAAATAGGCGCGAATGGCCTATCAGTCAGATTACAGCGATCTTTTTCGACCGAACCTTGGTCCGCCCACAGTTCTCGGTGACAATGTCCAGACGTAAGCCCGAATAGGCAAAAACTAGTGATGCCGACTCGTTCAATCAGGGTTAAAATCCTTTGTAACTCACCCGACAATACCTACATTGTTGCTCTCCAAGTCCTTCAACGCCTCAAGAACCATCGGTCATCAATCCGATCAAGAGTTCGGTAGGCTCTCAATATTCCAATTCCCAGATCCGTTCGGCGGCCCAATCCAGATCACAGAGATCGAACTGTAGCGAGTCCTTTCCGATGATTGAACAGCGACGCGTAGCTCACCGAAGAGGAATCGTTCTAGTTACAGTAATTGGTTTAGGCGTCGGAGCTGGACTCATCACGGGAGTCGTCTTTTGGGTTAAATTGAACTTATTCCAAGCACCAGCATTGGTGACGGCAAACCAGGCTCCCGTCGATGAACAGCTCGCTGAGTTCAACAAGTCAGAAGTTGCCACGACATTAGAGTCGGTGGCCGAGGATCTACAGTGGCCCGAGGATCGGCTTGAAGGGGACGAAGCGAAGCGATTCCTCTTAGCTTACTTACAACGCGCTCGTAACCGGATTCAAGAAATCGAGGGCTACTCTGCGACGATGCGACGTCAGGAACGCCTGGGGGGAAAACTAGGGCCCGAACAACGACTCCAAATCAAAGTAAGACATCAGCCATTTTCGATCTATCTTCGGTTTGACGAGCCTTGGAACGGTAAGGAAGTCCTCTTTGTTTCGGGTGAGCATGAAGGGCAGTTGATCGCACATGAAGGGGATTGGCGTGGGCGACTCTTTCCGAGGCTTAAGTTTGATCCGAACGGCCCGGTAGTCATGTCGCAAAACCGACATCCGATTACTGACGCTGGGATCGCCAATCTCACCGAACGACTCCTCAATTATCGCAAGATTGACATCGG
This sequence comes from uncultured Isosphaeraceae bacterium, assembly GCA_964510225.1. Classification (GTDB taxonomy): domain Bacteria; phylum Planctomycetota; class Planctomycetia; order Isosphaerales; family Isosphaeraceae; genus CAZEAN01. The sequence continues at coordinate 60,212 of CAZEAN010000011.1, read as the reverse complement.
CGACCCGCATGCTGAGACGATTCTTGATCGTGTCACCGACGAGGACGGAACGGTCTGGTACCGGTCGGTTCATCGGCACGACCAGAACGATGGAGTCCGTCTCTTTGCGTTAGTTAAAGTGCTGTACGACCCGGTCCTGAACCTTCCTATGCAGATCTGGAATTATGAATGGCCCGAGTCGGGTACCGGCCCCTACAATGAAGACGCATTGAAACTTGCGGAACGCTATCATTTTGACGAAATCGACTTTGATTCGACAGTAACGGCACTCGATTTTGACCTCGACAATCCACGCTACGAATTCCGTCGCTGACTGGACTCTAACTAAAGCCAGTAGATTCAAGATCCAGCGAAGTCATTGAGCATCAGCCTTTTCTCTGAAAGTATGGTTCTGAGTGCTCGTAGATTCCGAGCATTCTGCCCGAGATCCCCTTTGCCAACCCGGGATTCACTGGTTGCAAGAATCAGTGAACCATTGCCGTTCTCTGTTGATTTGACTCGAATCAGGACATCGTCCTTGAACCGCCAGACTCTTGTAACCCGAACAAGATGGATTGTCTGATTCGAGAAGTCAGCATTGACGAGACGCCATCGGGGTTGGTCCGAAATCTGATCGATGATGAATCGCATCACCTCTTCAGGAGGGATCGGAAGAAAAAGAGGACGCAGCTTGGGGTCGTCCTGATTCTCGTTGAGTGCTGCTTTATTCTGTAGAAACCAGGAAAGCCACTTCATCAAATGAGCTCCGCGTTAGAGACTCGCATTGTCGAGCGACTCGCGATAAGCTCGCCTGATCGACTTTGCTGGAATTGATCATCGCGATTGTCACGCCATCTTCGGGGGCAGACTTGATGTTGTTGTACTCGATGCGTTCTTCTGGGGCATTGGCCTGTCTCATTTTCGTGATCGGGCTTGCCGTCGAAGTGGGCTCGTACGCTTCTGAACCCGAAGACTTGGTCATTGCACTCCATGGCAGCTTTCAGAATGATCGCCCTCAGATTGTTAAAACGGCGATCCCGAAGAATCTCCTTCCCGAATCTCTCCGAGCGGCCGTCGAGCAGTCCGAGGCGCCTCTTGGTCTGGCGACAGTCGCAGTCGATCGGAGTCCAGAAAGCAGTGGAGTACTCCAACTCCAACTAAGTCGAGCAGAGACTTCGAGTGATCATGTTCAGTTAGTGGGTCGGCTCCAGGCGGGAACGACAACTTCAACAACGCGGCGATTCTATCGGGTCGAGCTATCGTCGTTTGCAACGACTGAAGAGGGTGGAAGCAAATTTCCTTGGGATATTGCTCGAACAGGTGAAGGACATTTAAGGCTCTCGTTCGAAGAGAGGCCGGTGTTGCAGTACAACGTCGCGGATGTGACCGACGTCGATCACCCTAATCCTCTCCAGGCGAGGAATGCCTATCTTCATCCTGTTTACTCTCCTGAGGGCTTGATCGTCACAGGAGACTACTCCGACAAATCTCATCCACACCACCGTGGGATTTTCTTAGCATACACCAAGACTGAGCGAGGTGACCTCCACCCCGACTTTTGGAATCTTCAACGAGGATCGGGTCGAGTCCGGGTCGACAATGTGATGAACCCAATCGTTGGCCCTCTGACGGCGCGACTCGAAGTCGACCACCGCTGGGAAGCGCTCCGAAGTGACGATGAACCTGTCACAGTTCTCCGCGAGCATTGGGTTCTTGAGGCCATCGACGTGCAGGAGAACTACTGGCTGATCGACCTCACCGCTACCCAAGAAGCTATTAATGAGACTTTGACCCTCCCACGCTATCGCTATGGTGGGATGGCTTACCGAGGGCCGGATTCCTTCTTCCCCAATCAGGTCTTGGATGTGTTGACGAGCGAAGGATTCGACCAAGTCCAGGGCGATCAGAAGCCAGCCCGCTGGGTTGACTTGTCGGGACCCGTCAAGTCTGGGTCTGATCAATACGTTGGGGTCGCTATTCTTGACCACCCCGACAATATCAATCACCCGACTCCCGCTCGAATTCATCCAACCCGGCTTCCATTCTTTAGCTATGTACCGAGTCACGACCACCAGGTTGTCTTCGAGCCTGGCGAGCCACTCATATTCCGATATCGGATCGTGATTCACGATGGTCATCCCGATGGAGATCTCAACGAGCGACTCTGGCAAGACTTTGCCTCCCCATTATCGGTAGAGTTGCACGGCGCAGAGTAATCGCTGCGATCCTCAATCTCTCCGGGCTCCTTGCTCGAACTGTCCGGAGAGAATGAGCGCTTCCGACCGCTCTCCTCATCATTGCACGGCTTGTTCTGAGGATCGGGATTGACCACTACGACCGGGCCGACTGGTGCGGCCTTCTCAGGTGGCCGTGTGATTGAAAAATGGTCAGTTCGATCCTCAGTGCTCCCTGGTCATTGAGTCGATAAGACGGTCGGTTAGTCCCGAGGATCGCCCCGGCAGGAGACCGCCGAGAGTGAGCCCCGGGCCCCGTCTCCGAGACCCGTTGTTGTGGCCGTCCCCGAAAGTCCATAAGGCAAAGGCTCTTCAGAGCCGCTCTTGTTGGATCGATTGGGGCAGAGCCGGGCTGTTCGAGTCGGTAATCGCTTCGGTACTACGCCCGGGGAGGAAACAGGAAGTGGAGATCGTCACGACACGATTCGGCTCGATCAACGTCCAGGACAACGACATCGTCCAGTTCCGGGACGGGCTGGTCGGGTTCCGAGGTCAGACCGAATTCGCGATCGTTCCCGACGCTGAAGTTAGTTCATTGGTCTGGCTCCAATCCACGACTGATGAGGCTCTGGCATTTGCGATGGTGAGCCCCAGGGTTGCTGTCGCGGATTACCGAGTTGAACTACGGCCCGGCGATCGCGCGTCGATCGAACTTGAGGAGTCCCTCGAGCCTGAGGTCTTCGTGATCCTCAATCGATCCGAACATGGACTAACCGTGAATCTGCAGGGGCCTCTGGTTTTCAACCCAACACGACGGCTTGGCCGACAGTTGGTGTTGACCTCCAGCCGCTACGCCGTGCGGTTCCCGTTGGGGGAACCCGACGCGGCCCCGACCCTGTTACCCGGCCCCTCAGCGCTCCGAGCGTCTGCGTGAGCCGGTTGCCAAGGGACGAGTTTGGTCGTTGGAGTCCAGCGACCAACTTACTCCTAGATTGGTGATCGATTACGGCTGAAATCTCCTCCGAGACGAAGGCCAAGATCAATCACTAAAGGCACGATGGGTCGGAGTCGTGGTCAACAGACAACCCGGACGACGTGAACAGGGATGGGCACGTCCGTCGCTGGCAGGAGGAAGGAGCCTAAGTCCATGCTGGTCCTGTCCCGACACCGCGATGAGAGCATCATCATCGGCGATGACATTGTCATCACCGTGGTCGACATCAGGGGCGATAAGGTCCGATTGGGCATCGCCGCCCCGCTTGAGATCTCAGTGCACCGCCAGGAGGTCTACGAGGCAATCCAACGAGAGAACCGCCAGGCCAGCCGACTGGATCCCCAGGATGCGCGTCGAATCGAACGCCTCAACGGGCCACCGCTTCGCCGTGAAACCAGAAGGCCCCGCTCTGAAGGAACCTAAGCCCAGAGCTCCGACGGTATCTGTCAATGCCCGAGACAACTCACTTGCTTGCCCACCAAGAACCGCGTGGACCTCGGCTCGTTCGAGGTTCCACTCGGATCTTTCTTTGTTTGCGAGAAACTAAAGGAACTTCTGAACTCCATATCTGGTGTTTGCCTCTCCACGAGCCGACTCTAAGCTAGAAAGATGGAGATAGATTGCTTTGACTCGCTAATCCAAGTCACTCAAATCGAACTTGTAGTCGGAGTCCGAAGAGTCCAATGTACTGAACGGATTGTCTGAATCGTCCTCGACGACATCGTCGAGACTCAGCGGGATCGGTTCAATCAGATCCTCTTCACTGAGCGAGAGCGAGAGATCAACGGCATCATTCCAAGGGTCAACTTGTCGGCTCTCGGCATTGAAATCGATCGCCTGGACAGAATCGTCACTTGGATTGGCGTTCTGCAGTGTCTCATTAAAGATAGGTGTGGGCGTGGGTGGTGCGAATCCAGTGACAACTCCGGCTGGATGATAGTCTGGTCGAGTCAACGGAGTTGTACTGCTTTCGGGGCCGATGAAGACAGTCACCTTGTAACCGCCAATCGTAATCCGGTCACCTGGGAGTAGTGCTGCCCAACGGACTCGCTGGCCTTTGACCTTCGTTCCGTTTAAGGTCGCGAGGTCCCGGAGGACCAGGAGTCCCGCAGTCCGGACCAGGACACAATGCCTCCGAGAGATCGTCGGATGCTCGATCTGGATGTCGCAATCCTTATTGCGACCGACGAGTGAGATTTCCCTCGTAATGGAGATCTCTGGATCTCCGTTTTGCGGGATCAACGCTGCCTTCATTCGGATTGCAGGTGTGGAAGAAGCCTTACTCAATCGAGCCTCCCCGTCCTCGTTTCCTCAATGCATTCATTAATTCGACCTTATCAACATTATCAATAAATCCTAGCTTGACGCTTTGACTACTGCAAGTCTGAACACGGCCCAGTCACTTGAAAAACGATCTCTGGAGGGTTCGATCATTTGAAACTCTGAGCGTTTCATGCCGGTATTACTCAGCGACTGATCTGAAAGTATTCAGCAACGGTTTAGTCTCACAGAGCGGGAGAGTTCCATCAATGAGAATCATCGCTTCTTACGCGGTCTTGGTTACGTTCTCCGGTATCATGCTCGGGGAATTCAGTGGGATTGGTTCGTCCGCATTTGGGCAAACGCAAGGACGCGACCTCTTGGGTCCAGAAACGGTCGTCTACGCCGAGATCAGCGAGGCAGGAACTCTCTATGACCGTCTTACCGATGGTGATCTTTGGGCTCTCATTGCAACATTTCCAGGATACGAATCGGCATTTTCGAGCGACGGAGTCAACGAAGCTCGGGAAGTACTGAGTTTTGTCGCCTCGGAACTCGGGACGACACCGGCGGAAGGAATGCGTGCCCTGACGGCGGGTGGCATTGTCTTCGGTATCGAAGAGGCCGACCCTCCTCGCCTCGTCCTTGTGGTGACACCCGAAGATTCCGACTTTCTCGAGCGTGCCCATAACAAACTTCTTGAATTGGCGCGGGCCGATGCCGACGAGAAAGGGAATCCTGATCCAATCAAGGAAGCCGAGTATCGAGGTCTCCGAGGCTACAGTCTTTCGGATGAAGAAACACACACCATCCTCGACGGTCGTCTTGTGATTTCAAATGGTGGTGACCAACTGAAAGCCGTCGTAGACCGTTACCTCGATGGTGGAGCGACGATCACTACTTCGGAGCAGTTTCAGAAATTGAAGCCAGACGGGAACCCTGTTCTCTGGGCCTTTGCGCAACTCGACCGCCTCCGCGAACTTGATCCCGATCGGTTCTCGATCGATGAGCCCGATCCGGGGGCCCGGTATCTTATCGGTGGTCGAGTTGAGCAGTTGCAACAGGCAGAATGGGTTCGTGCGACTATTGATTGGAGAGAATCCTCCCTGACGACCTCGATCACGATCCCGAATCCGGCGGAAGGGTTCGAGACGCCCAATGATCTCTTCTTCCCTGAGCCCGGTGATGGAGCACCAGCGCCATTGGGAATAGACGGACTAGTGGCGACGATCAATCTCTGGAGCGACCAAGGAGCACTCTGGGAAGCCCGTGAAGAACTTTTACCGCCTGAGGCGTTACAAGGACTCGCACAACTAGACACGCTTGCCGGTCAGTTCTTTGGTGGTCGTGAGTTCGGCGACTCTGTCCTTGAACCACTTGGAACACGCTGGCAACTTGTTGCCGCATTCCAGGACTATGACAAGATGGAACTTGTACCAGACCTGAAACTCCCGGCGTTTGCGTTAGTCCTTCAGATTGATCCCGATCGGATTGAATTTGCCCAGCGACTACGAGTGGCATTTCAATCGTTCCTGGGGTTAGCAAACCTCGGTTCAGCTCAGACAGGTGCACCACCGCTCGAACTTGGTTCGGAAGAGTTCCGAGGGACAACGATTTCCAAAGCCTCCTTCATGAAGCCTGTGGAAGTGGTGGCTGAAGAATCGGACGACGACGAAGGAAGGACAGACGAGGTTCACTATCGCCACAATTTTGCTCCGTCAGTGGCGTTCGTCGGTGATCGATTCATTATCAGCTCAGGTCTAGATCTGACAAAACAATTGATCGAAGCCTTTCAGAGCAACCCTGATCCCAATCCCTCCAATGCAACTCTCTTGCTTACCGTTAACGGGACCGGACTCGCACGTCTGATTGAGCTGAACCAAGAACGATTGATCCTCCAAAACATGTTGGATGAAGGAAACGATCGAAAAACAGCAGAACAGACGTTCGAGGCGATTGTGGCAGCGCTTCGATACTTTGGAGACGGAGAACTGAGTGTTCTCGATGAACCCGACGAATCGACGATCCGTCTTGAGTTCGAACTGAACGACTGATTGACCAATGACTTACGGATCCCTTGATTCTCGAACGGGGAGTAGACTCCATGCGTAGAATCGATCTCCTGAACGATCCGACTCGGGCTTGGGAACCGTTTAAGCCCTCCCGGACCAACCCTTGGGATCGCGCTAAGGTTGCTCATTTACACCGACGCGCTGGCTTTGCTGCGGATTGGGCGACGCTCGAAGGCGATCTCGCCGACGGCCCGGAGTTGAGTATCGAACGGGTCCTCAACGGAACCGAAGTGGCGGGAGATGGAACTCCCGCTGAGGCGTTCAGGCGATTGATGGATTCCATGTCTGCGGGGCCAGGGGTTTCGGGGGGGCTTGAGGGACTTCAAGCCGCCTGGCTCTACCGGATGATCTACACCCCTCATCCCCTCGTCGAGCGGCTCACTCTCTTTTGGCATGATCACTTTGCGACCTCAAACGAGAAGGTCAACGATCCGGGCCTGATGAATCGGCAACACCAGATGCTCCGGCAGTATGCCTTAGGCGATTTTGGGACCTTGCTCCGCCGGATCGCCAAGGACCCGGCGATGTTGATCTGGCTCGATGCGACCGAGAATAGCAAGTCGCATCCCAATGAAAACTATGCTCGTGAAGTGATGGAGCTGTTCGCGTTAGGACGCGGCCATTACTCGGAGCGCGATATCCAAGAGGCCGCGCGTGCGTTCACGGGGACCTTCGTCGTCCGGGGGCGCTACCGACGTAACCAATCCGAGTTCGACCCAGGAACAAAAGCCGTCCTCGGTAATGCTGGACCCTTTGATGGGGATGCGATTGCCGAGATCCTCCTCCAACAACCGCAATGCGCCCGTTTTATTGTCCGGAAGCTCTTTGGGTTGCTGGTGAGCGAAGTAGATCAACCCTCAGCGGAGCTTCTTGAACCTCTTGCTGCCGCGTACCGCGACTCGAGTTATCGCACTCACGTACCGGTGGAGATCATCCTCCGTTCTCAACTCTTCTTTGATCCGAGCGTCCGTTTCCGACGGGTGAAAAGCCCCGTCGAATTCTCGGTCGGTACCATCCGAGCACTCGAAGTAGTCTCGCCGACAGTCTCGACGAGTGATCTCGCCGAAGCCTGCCGGAACATGGGCCAGAGCCTCTTCGCTCCACCGAGCGTTGCGGGGTGGGAGGGTGGTCGCGCCTGGATCAATACCACGACAACGCTGGCCCGATCCAATGCCATCCTTAGCCTCGTCGACGACCGGAGACGGATCGATCCCGAAGGTCTCGCAACAAGACATGGACTCTCCAAAGATCCCAGCCAGTTCTACATTGATTTACTCCTTCAAGACGGATTTTCTAGTGAGATCGGGGCCACGGTGGGCGATGACCCAGCTGCAGTTCTCAAACTGTTACTTACCTCACCGGAATATCAACTCGCTTGATCACGATAAGCAAGCAAAACAAGCGAACACGTAAGAAACAGAAGAGGAGACCAGGACAGTGAGACCAACGAATCGACGTCAGTTCCTTAAGAATACACTCGCAACAAGTTCCCTTGTTTCGATGGGGAGTCTGGCGGTTCCGACTTTCCTGAGCCGTTCCGCTCTTGCCGCAAAAGAGAGTAAGAACGAAGGCAAGATCCTCGTTGTTGTACAGCTCGACGGCGGAAACGACGGCTTGAATACCGTAGTTCCGCACGGAATCGATGGCTATGTTCGGAACCGGAGAGTTTTGCGGATCCCTGGAACCCAAGCGATCACTATAAATCAAGAGATCGGGCTTCACCCGGCGATGACGGAGATGGCGCGGCTCCTCGAATCGGGGAATCTTTCAATTCTTCAGGGGGTAGGCTACCCGAATCCGGATCGATCCCACTTCAGGTCGATGGAGATCTGGGAGACTGCGCGGACGGAGAATGGGCCCGAGGCACTGGAGACTGGATGGCTCGGTCGAGTCCTAGACGCCCACCCACCTGCTCCCGGAGAAGATACGCCCGCCCTCCATATCGGTGGCGGGAACCTCCCACTCGCCTATCGCTCCAAGCAGATCGAAGTACCGTCACTTGAACGGGTCGATCAATTCCGACTCCAATTCAGTGATTCAGACGACCGCTCCGGTGAGGTCCGGACCGCGATGAACAATCTCGCAGGATCGAAGGAAAGCGATGATCCACTCCTCGGTTTCTTGCGACGGAGCACACTCGCGGCATATGAGTCGAGTGCCCGGCTTGAAGAAGTCGGCGCGGCGGAATCTGAGACCGAGTACCCGAACTACGGACTCGCTCGACGGCTCGAACAAATTGCCCAAATTATTAAAGCTGGATTTGGAACGAAGATCTATTACACCAGGCAAGGGGGTTACGACACCCATGCCAATCAGTTCAATACCCACCAGGCGTTGCTCACAGAACTCTCCGACTCCGTTGCAGCATTCCACGATGATCTTGAGGAGTCGGGCGTCGCGGATCGAGTTGCGGTTTTGGTCTTCAGCGAATTCGGTCGACGAGTCCGGGAGAATGGCTCGTCCGGAACGGACCACGGAGCCGCCGCACCGGTTTTTGTCCTTGGACCTGTTCGAGAAGCTGGGCTCGTCGGTGACCATCCGAGCCTTGAAGACCTCGACGACGGTGACCTCAAGTTCCAGATTGATTTCCGGAACATCTACGCTGGACTCTTGGAGACTTGGCTCAAGCTCCCCGCCGCACCGATTCTCGGTCTGGGCTTCCAAGGACTTGACATCTTGAAGACGTCTTGACACATGTCTGCCGAGATTTCGGTGTTCTTCTACGGCGCCTGAATTGCGTGTCGCCGTGGTGTCATGACTTGACTGCATTATGCCTGAAAGATGCACTCGGCTGATGCGTTGTGTCCGAGCCGCAGTCGTGAGCGTTTCGTGCTGAAACACTTTTGGGAACAACAGTTCACCTGGATGTTCCGCTCGGCTATCAATTTGGAGAGGGAAATCGAAACCACCGATGTTGCGCCCTGACTAGGCAATCGATGCGATGGCAGGAATTGAATCAGGGCATCGACCCCAATCCAGAGCGGTGGACCACTGAGGTCGCTCAAGAAAAAACGTGACGCAGACGCCCAGCCGGCACGATCGTCCAACGGATCGCGACCCGGTGGGCGTCGAAACGGACGGTCGGCTCGAGGCTCAGTGCCCAGCCGAGACAGCAGCCTTCCGGCCGCGGTAACGGCGTCGCAAGGCCAAGCCCAGGCCCGTGCTCAGAGCCAGCGCCGACAGCGCTAGGGAGGACGGCTCGGGGACGAGCGTGGCTGTCAAAGTCGCTCCGGACAAGAAGAATTCCTGCCCGGAAATGAAGCTGTTATTAAGCGTGAACTTCGAGGTCCGAGCTGTCGGCGGGACGGCCTTGAGCAGGCTGCCGCCACGCATGGTGATGTTAGTTGGGAAGCCCCAGGTTAGGGGTAGGAGCATGCCGTCGATGGACAGGCCACGAACGAAGCGATTCACGGTGCTGCCAGAGTCGGCAACGAAGAGTCACCGACGGAGCTGCCGGAAATAGTCACTTCGCTGCCATTGAAGGCTACAGTGGTGTTCTGTCCAAAATGCATGAACTCATCAGTGATGTAGACACGATGTCCAGGATTTGAATTCCCGAGACGCATCAATCTTCGATGCACCAAGTCCGCCACCGACGATCTCACACGTTCTGTTGCCAGAATCCCGAGTGCGAAGCTCAATGTCAGCAGGGCCAGGGGAATGTCCTGGTTTTCAACCATCCTAAAGACCGCTTCTCTGAATTCAAGTAAACACCCTTCTCCAATCCCAAGCTGCCACATGACAAAGTCCAAACCGTCTTGCAGTACATGGCCGAAGACTGGGGTGTGCGACAGACCGCTCGCCTGGTCGGGGTCAACGAAGGGCACGTACGGTCTCGCGTCGGGTTATGATAGTAGCGGGCCAACACGCCAAAAAGTCCCACGACGAACTCGTGGGCGTTTGCCCCCCAGACCTGCGAGGTCCAGCTCGATGAAAGATGGGCCTTTGTCGCCAAGAAACAACACCATTGTCATCCCAAAGATCCCGATCACGACCACTTCGGCGATGACCGGGATCATCTCGCTTACGACCCGGAACACAAACTGGTCTTGGCGGTGGTTCCGGCGACCCGCAATTCAGTCACAGTAAGACAGCACCGAGATTTCAATCGATGGCGTTTTCGATTAGTGGCGGAAGTGGCGACGGCCGGTGAAAATCATGGCGATCTGATGCTCGTTGCACGATCCGATCACCTCCTCATCCCGTTTGGAACCGCCAGGCTGAATGATCGCTGTGACCCCAGCCGCTGATCCGGCGTCCGGCCCATCGCGGAATGGGAAGAAGGCATCGGAAGCCAGGACCGCACCAGCGGACCGTCCTGCCGACTTAGTCACTGCAATATTCACCGAGTCGAGCCGGCTCATTTGCCCAGCACCGACTCCCACAAGCTGGCCACTTCGGGCGAGTACGATTGCATTTGATTTGACTGATTGGCAGACCCGCCATGCAAAGGCCAAATCAGTCAGCTCTTGTTCGTTTGGAGCACGATCGGTGACGACCTGACCTTCCTTGATGGGATCGACTTGAAGCTGGTCCCACTCCTGAACCAGCATCCCGCCATCGATCCGTCGAAAATCAAGATCAAAACGCAACCGATCAACATCATTCTGCGGACCGATCGGGCCGTTCAGCTCGATTAGTCGGACGCTGTTCTTCCAGGTTGGCCGGGTCGTTAAGATCTCAAAAGCGGCCGAGTCAAATCCTGGAGCGATGATACACTCAATGAATCGTCCTGGGGTGCAGATCCGATCCGCAGTTGCTTCGTCCACAACTCGGTTCACACCAACGATGCCCCCGAAGGCACTCACGGGGTCACCCTCGTATGCCTTCTCGAAGGCAACGTCCAGAGACTGATCGATGGCGGCGCCACAGGGATTGTTGTGCTTCAGAACACATGCAGCCGGTTCTTCGAATTGGCGGATTAAGCGTAAGGCACTGTCGAGATCGAGCAAATTATTATAGGAGAGTTCTTTGCCGTGACGGATTGTCCCAGTTGCGAGATTTCGACCACCGGAGCCGGGAGTCACATAAAACGCCGCACGTTGGTGGGGGTTCTCTCCATAGCGGAGAATGTTGCGTCGTTCTAACTTGAGTTCGAAATCCTCCGGGAAGTCGGCAGGATCGTTGGTGTTCTCCGATTCCAACATGTCTAAGTAGCGTTGAATCGCACGCTCATAACGACTCGTTAATCCAAAAGCGGATCGAGCCAACTCCAGGCGGGAGCTCTCATCAAGTCCTTCATGCTTCTCGAATTGCTCGAGAAATCGCTGGTACTGCGTGGGATTGGTCAAGACTGCGACCGATCGATAGTTCTTCGAGGCGGCGCGGATCAAGGTCGGGCCACCGATATCAATCTTCTCAATCGCCTCAGCAAGCGAGACCCCTGGTCGTTGAATCGTTTCTTCGAAGGGGTAGAGGTTGACGACAACCAGGTCGATCGGTTCGATCTCTTCAGATTGGAGCGTCGTCAGATCATCCTCCGAATCACGGCGGGCTAGAATACCGCCGTGAATCTTCGGATGTAACGTCTTAACGCGTCCCCCGAGAATCTCGGGGCTCCCTGTATACTCCGAGACTTCAACTGCCCGGATTCCTGCTTCTTGAAGGGCCTTTCGGGTACCACCGCTTGCGAGAAGTGCAACGCCGCGTCCTGAAAGTGCCTGGGCGAGTTCAACCAAGCCAGTTTTGTTGGAAACGCTCAAGAGCGCACGACGAATGGGGATCAAGGTGTCGGGCATGGGGATTCAATCACGTCTTTGATCGTTAAGGGGCGTTCGTGAGCTTTGAGCGTCCAACTCAATCGAGAATTTCAACAGTCTCTGGCTTGCTTAACGCCGGAGTTAGAAACGTCTGACTCCGCGACGCTCAGTGGCCCGATTGCGGTTCTCCGAACCGATCGGATCATTCTGAAACCGGCCACGGCCGAATCGGTCATTGCCATTCTCTCGAAAGTCGAACCCGAGAGGGTCGTCGAGCGAGTCCTCTCCAAACGTTGGGTTTACCTCGCGGAGGAATCCGAACGGCTTCGTCTCCCGGTCACGGAGTGGGAGCGGTTGGTCGAGCCCTTGCTCGTGAATGCAGATAAGTGAACCGAATCTGGTTGCGAGGTAGATTCGATCATTGATGTCGTTCGTGACCGCATATTCGTAGTCACGGAGGCGGAGACCAGCGCGGCCGTAGGTATCAACGGGGCTTGCCACTAAGCCACCGGTCTCTCGATCGACAATTGCAAGATCTCCGAACTCGGTCCGCAGATAAATTCGATTCTGGCTCAATGCGAGGATCTGTTCAGCACCGGTTTCAATTCCGGTCGGTGCGATCTCCCAGTAACCTCGACCGGTTTCAGGATTAACCGAATAGAGTGATCCGCGCTCGTTAAGGATGTAGATCGCGGGGGTCATCTCGATGACACGCTCTTCATCCACCAATACCGTATAATCTTGCTGATATTCCTTTAGATCTGTCCCGACAACGGTCTTAGTACGGGTTTCAGGGACTTTGACTGTGATGGAAATATTACCGCCACCGACCAATGGTTGCGCTGCAACTGGTCCGTTTGCCGAGAAGACCCATGTCTGGATCCCACTGAAGAGGTTGATTCCGTAAACCTCGCCGTTCAGCGTGGGAACAATCAAAAGGCTTTCGGGTCCAGACCCAGAGAACGCCATTGAGGCCTCGATCGTCCCAAGCGGTTGTGAACGGTGGAGAATCCTCGGTGGATCGTATTCGGAGGCATAAAGCTTGCCGTCATTTGATCCGAAGGCGAGAACGAACTGAGTCGGAATGGGCTCAGCCGTGATCGGTCCGTTGGTCGAATACGCAAATGCAAACCCGCCCGGAGGTCCTTCGTCGGGACGAAACCGCGTATCTTCTCGTGGTACGAGTGAGTAGGCGACGATTTTTCCAGTGTCGAGACCCACGACGGCAAGCTCGTTGGTGGCGACGGTCGGAGAACTCGCGGTTGCCTCGAGACGTTCCTCCCAGATAATCCTGCCGGAGATCCGGTCAATCGCAAAGAGAACACTGGAATTCGACACAAAGATAGTGGTGTCATTTGTTCCGACGTCTTGAGCTTCACCGGAAGGAGACCCCAGATCGATCTTCCAGCGTAAGCGACCGGATTCTGCCTCGTAGGTATAGAGATTTGCTGCGCTCGTCTGAGCGAAGAGAAGCTCACCATCGGGTGAAAGGCTCAGATTGATGACTCGTTCGAGCCCTGGCTGGGCTGGGATACTGGTATACCAAGCCCGCTCAAGCTGAAGACGCCCTAAAGCTTCGCGGCTCGGCAAGCGACCAGGATCGTAGATTAACTGTGCTTGCGACGGGATCGTTACAAGCAAGGCCACGAGGGCGGTCCCACAAAACGCGATCCGACAACTCATCGGTAGGTTCCTTTTCGCGGGGTTCAACACGGCGATGCTGTCGGCGAGTGCCGCGTGGATGGGTCGGTCTCCGTGCTGTATCAGCAAGATGCTCAAGGAAATCGATATCCGACTCCGGCACATTGGTCAAGTTGCGCGTTTTAGTTCGGGTTGGGGTTCTAGCGATCAATCGAGGCTGCGCGGTCGTTTGTCGTCTCAGGGACTGAAGTTGATCTCAACGGCCATAATCGCGAGGACGATCTCGCTCGACCGAAGGGATCGGTATATCTGGTGTCGACTCCCGCGATGCGGAAACCACCGTCCAACCAGTGTCGATTCCTTCGAGTTGGAAACGGACCAGCTCCAGACGCAGCGTCCCACGGGGATCGTCAGCCGTCCTCAATGAGTCGCGAACCTCAGCCGTGACCTCTGCCTCCTGCAAAAGGAATGATCCGTCCGACTTGAGTGTATGGAAAGGACGACCGAGGAGGTCTCTCCAACGATTGGGCTCGTCACCTAATTTCAATGCTAAGTTTTTTGCCTCAAAGGGGATTGGCGATTCCCAATCCTCAATAATCTGTCGGTACGTTGGAGTCAGTTCGGTCCGAGGCAGGGCGGCTTGGAAGACACCCGAGAGAAGTTCTGCATAGCCAACTGCCGCATCGAGTTGCTCGTCAGGACTACCACTTGAGTATTTTTCCATCAGTTTCGATGCATCGAGTTCTGATCGGGCCGCATTTGCTTGATCCATCAGATTTGCAGCGGTTCCCAGTGGATGAGCGTTCACGAATCGATCGATCGATCGATCGTACTGATACTTCGCTTCAATTTGTTCATGGATGATTCGGAGAGGTCGGAAGGATCCACGGAGTTCGTGATCTCGGTCAGGATGCCGACGAACTTGATGAAAATCCTGAATCGCTGGGGGAAGCTCGAGAGTGGATAATGATCTAACTCTTGCTTGATCATTTTCCTGCAGCGCGGTCAGGAACTGTTGAGCAACAGCTTCGACCTCATCCACCCTAACCGGCTTCGGTTGGCTGACAAGCTTGTTGTCTTGCTGGCGGATGAATAAAAGTGTTCCCACCGTAACAGCAGCGATTCCGAAACCGAGCAATGCACCCCCGAAGAAAAGGAAGATTGCCGCACGATTCCTTGAGGAATGCTGACTCTCGCCATGTGATACCGTGCCGGAAACACTCGGTTTAGGATTGTTTGAGGAAGCTGGGAGGGCAATAGGATTGGGGTGTTGGCACTTCGGACAGTTGACTGTTTGACTCAGGAGGTCTTGAGGTGCGAGGAAGGTTGCCCTGCACCTGGTACAGAGGATTCGTTGACTCATACTTACCGTACTCGATGGGTCGAATTGGGTAATATGTCACGTCCAAGAAAATGTATTAAGCGGAGACTCGGCACTCGTCACAGACATCTTCAAGGCCTCGATAGGGCATCGCACAACGTGGGCAGAGCCCTGCAGCGCGTCTTAGCGTGGGTAAAGACGCCATGAGCGAGGCACCTTCAGGAAGATCAGCAAATCCTTGTGCCGCCCGCGCAGCGATCCCGACCACAGATTGATCGATCGAACCGGAACGGAGCTTCCGCTGCAGAAGTTGAATCAACCATTGAATTGTACTTCTGTCGATTTCATTCAGTCGATCACCACGGAGGTGAAGAGTGAGCTGATCGCGGAGATCGAGGACGCGCTCGGGATCGCGGGCACCCTTGGCGGCCTCGAGCTGAGCTAAGAGGCGGACCGTCGCTTCCTGTCGCTTCTCACGCAACTCGGTCTCGAGGACCGCCGCTTCCGGATCCCCTTCGAAGTCACGGAGGAATCCTTGGAGGAGTCGCTCAGCGCGATCCCAACGCTCTTGCTCGATTGCTTTCGTAATCCCTTCCATGGCAATCGTTTTCCCCGGTTTGCTGTCGGGGATAGGTCCGATTCCTCCCTGGGCAACGCGATCAAGACCGAGGGCAATTCGACTCATCGTCGGAGCGATCTGATTCTCAAGGATCATCGCGATCCGTGCGTTCGCTTCGGACTGGGCCACGAGCAGCGACGTCAAGTCGGCCATTCCCGAGAAGAGCCGTTGGACGATCCAGGATATAATCAGTGTGCCGGTCAGATACACGGACCCAATGATCAAGAGAATCCGCCGTTCTCCATCCGTTAGGAGAGCATCTGTGAGCAGAGGACGTACCCGCTCAATGGTCAGGGTAATCCCGATGGTCACGAGAATGAGCGGAATCAATCGAGCGACGAGACGGAGAGTCCGATCGAGTTGATAGAGTGATTCTTCGTTGTCGGTATTCATAAGATTGTTACGGACGCACCACAGACTCGGTTTGAGAGACCCATCGAATTGTACCGAATCGACGCTCATTGCTTGTTACTGGGGTGCAGGTCTGTTCAAAATAGCTTGATCATGAACGATCGTATTGCTCAAAATCGAGCGATTGGAAACGACTGAGCCTGGGCGATCAGGAGTCGGAAAATTGATGATTTATCAACATCGATTCATTCGAGCAAGTTCTTGGATATTGATCCTGGTCTTCAACGGTCTGTTCTTCTTGTCGCTTGGCCCCGCCGAAGCTTCAGAATCGACCGGGCTCGCCCCCATTGAGACATATTCAGCGGAAGAGAAATCGCACTGGGCGTATCGCCCAATTACGCGTCCCGATCCTCCGGAGGTCCAAGGTTCCGGCTGGGTTCAAAATCCGATTGACCGATTCATCCTCAGCGAGTTGGAGTCATTCGATTTTCGACCGATGCCTCCCGTAGATCGAGTTTCATTGATCCGACGGGCGACGATGGCGATCACTGGCTTACCTCCGACGCCCGTTGAGGTAGAGCGATTTCGAGCCGACGAGCGTCCAGACGCCTTCGGACAACTCATCGACCGCTTGCTCATGAGTCCTCGCTTCGGAGAACGGTGGGCACAGCATTGGCTCGACCTCGCTCACTATGCGGACACGAACGGCTTCGAACTGGATGCCGATCGTCCTCACGCTTGGCGTTATCGTGATTGGGTTGTTAAGGCATTCAATGATGACCTTCCTTTTGATGAGTTCGTGACGCTTCAGATCGCTGGAGATGAAGTTAGACCGGATAGTGCAATCGGTCTGATCGCAACTGGATTTGGTCGTTGTGGGCCTCGAGAAGTCGTCAGCGGGAATATTGATCCCAAGGTCCGACGTCAATCAGAGCTGACCGAAGTCACGACCACAGTAGGCTCAGTCTTCCTCGGACTCACCATCGGATGCGCGCGCTGCCACGACCACAAATTTGACGCGATTCCGACGACGGACTACTACCGGCTTCAGTCTTACTTCGCTGGTGCCGCAATGGTCGACACCCCGATCTCGACCGACGAGGAGCGCGCACGCTTTAAAGCCTCGAAGAAGGTAATCGACGAGCAAATCGAACCGTTTCGAGAGGCGTTAGCTCGCCTCGAGGCACCATACCGAAAGCAGATCCGCGGACGGAAAGAATCTGAATTGACCAAGTCCGAGCGGGCAGTCCTCGCGATTCCCGAGGGTGATCGAACACCTCTTCAAGACAAGATGGCCGCAGGTGCCAAGAAGGCATTAAGCATTAGCTGGGAGGAGGTGGCGGAAGCGGTTGCCAACGATTTCCAAGACCATCAAAAGCGTGAGCAGCTAAAACGCCAGATTTTTGAGCTTGAGCAACAGCTCCCTGAGCCTCCGCCGAGCGTAATGGCTTTGATCGAAACCGATGAGCCCGCAGAGATTCCCGAGACCTATGTCTACCGGCGTGGAGATCCCCACAACGTCGGCCCCCATGTCGAGCCCAGACCTCCCGGGGTCATTCTAGCGTCGATGGGAATTTCGAGGGACTTTAATCAGGACGCTGCCTTGCAAGGAGTTGAGAACAAGAGTGGCCGACGAACAAGACTCGCCGGTTGGCTCACCGATCCGCAGAATCCCCTCACTGCTCGCGTGATCGTGAATCGGATCTGGCGTCACTACTTCGGCCGAGGCATTGTCGAGACTCCCGGCGACTTCGGAGTCCGCGGGGAACTACCGAGCCATCCTGAATTACTCGATTGGCTCGCAAGCGAGTTGATTGATTCCGGCTGGAGTCTCAAGAGGATCCACCGATTAATCTTGAGCTCCTCGACCTACCAACAATCTGGCCGAGTTGACCGCACGGCGATTGCACTTGAACCGCCAAGCCTGGACCGATTCCAGAACCAACGCGAGGACGATCCAGAGAACCTGCTCTTCGGTCGGATGCCGACGCGGAGGCTGGACGCCGAAGCAATTCGCGATTCGATGCTCGCGGTCTCGGGCCTTCTCTCCGATAAACAGGAGGGGCCAGGGGTCCGAGTGGCGATTCCGGAGTCGGTCGAGGAATTGATCTTTACGGAAGCGGAAGTAGTCGACCTCTGGCCAGAAGATCCCGACCCGCGTGAACATTATCGACGTTCGCTCTACCTCTACCGGAAGCGGAATGTCCGCTATCCTCTATTCGATGCGTTCGATGCTCCTGACACGCAAACCATTTGCTCAGCGCGGGACGAAACAACTCACTCACTGCAATCTTTAGTCCTCTTGAACAGTGACTTCTCACGAGACTGTGCCGAGGCACTTGCGTTCCGGATGATCGAGGCCGCCCCCAAGGATCCTGGTGCTCAAGTCGAACACCTTTATGAGTTAGTCCTCGGTCGGTCGCCGAGTGACGCTGAGCGTGAACAAGCACTGGTCTTCTTGAATCAGCAGACGGCGTTTCTCCGCAATCTTGATCGAGATGATTCGACTTGGGCAGGTCGCCCGATTCCCGAAGGACTCAGAGTACCTGAGATTGCCGCACGGATCGATCTAGGGCTTGCGATGCTGAACCGCAATGACTTTCTCTTTATTCCCTAAGTGACCGCGACGCCGACCATTGAGGCCAGTGAACAGGGTAGCAAGACCATGAACCGACGATGTCCGGGACCTTTCAGTTCTCGACAATTAGCGCGTCGTGACTTCTTGAAGATTGCGGGGGGAGGTTTTGGGTGGCTGGCACTCCAAGACCTCTTGATGGGAACCTCTCGGGCTGCTTCCGGCTCCAATCTTCACAATGAAATCGCTACGGATCTCGGTCCGCACTTTGCACCGAAGGCGAAGCATTGCATCTTTTTGTTTATGGTCGGCGGCCCGAGCCAGATAGACCTCTACGACCCCAAGCCCGCACTGAATCGGCTACATGGCCAACCACTGCCACCGAGCTTCGGCAAGATCCACAGCCAATTCCTTGAAGACGACCCGATCTGTCTGGGGAGCACGAGAAAATGGGGCCGCTATGGCGATTCAGGGATGGCGATTTCCGACCTGATCCCTGCAATGCGTCCTCATGCAGATACCGTCGCCTTGATTCGATCCTGCCAGGCCGACAGCGTGATCCACGCTCCAGCCCACTATCAGATGAATTGCGGTCGAGTGTTCATGGGCTACCCGAGTCTTGGGAGCTGGGTCTCCTATGGACTGGGGTCAGAGAATGAAAATTTACCGTCATTCGTGGTGATGTCTCAACCGGAAGGGACTCCTGAGGGCGGTGCACCCTGCTGGGGCGCTGGTTTTCTGCCCGCGTCCCATCAAGGAACTCTATTTCGGAGTGGGCCTGAACCGATCCTCCATCTTCAACCGTCGGACCAATCAATTACCCGGGAACAACAACGGCGAACGCTCGATTTGCTCCGTTCGATGAATGAAGAGGATCTCGATCCCGGGGACTCTGAGCTAGAAGCACGCATTGAGTCCTATGAGCTTGCGTTCCGGATGCAGGCGGAGGCGCCGGAAGCGGTCGATATTAGTCGTGAATCGAAAGCCACACAACGACTCTACGGATTGGATCAGGACCAAACCGCCGAGTTCGGGACACGTTGTCTTTTGGCACGACGATTGGTCGAACGCGGTGTTCGTTTTGTCCAGGTCTACTCTGGCGGCGGGCCCGTCGCGATGCAGTGGGATGCCCACGACGACGTGAATGCAAATCATGAAAAAATGTGTGGACTCACCGATCAACCGGTCTCAGCCTTGTTAACCGATCTTCAGAGTCGGGGCCTACTCGAGGAGACTCTTGTCGTCTGGGGCGGTGAGTTTGGTCGAACTCCGGTAAGTCAAGGGGGGAGCCGAGGACGCGACCATAATGCGACCGGGTTCACGATGTGGATGGCGGGCGGCGGCATTCAAGGTGGAACCATTTATGGCGCAACGGACGAAATTGGACTTCACGCCGTCGAAAACCCTGTACACGTCAATGACCTCCACGCCACAATACTACACTTGATGGGAATCGATCACCTGCGACTTACATACCGTCATAGCGGTCGTGATGAACGACTCACAGACGTCGGTGGTCGAGTTATCCACCAACTCTTTGCCTAATCAATCGTTGTCGTTGGTTGCGATTGGTTGTCGAATTTAAGGTTGAGTGGTGCCTTGGCCAAACGACTCGAACTTGACGTGTTGCTGAACTCGCTCAACCATGAAGATATTGCTCTTCAAAAGATTCCAAGTCCACTTCGTATCATCCTCCCTTCGGACAGAATCGAACTTCCGAACAACGTAGATCGTAATAATGCTTAAGATTTCTGATTCTGGACTTCCGTCTCTTCGATCCGAACTCTCGGATGAGCAATTGATGGGACGTTACCGGGATCAAGGAAACGCTGACGATTTCAATGAACTCATCCAGCGTTATGAACGGGAAATCTATCGGTATTTGACGAGGTATCTCGGGGATCGGACTCTCGCGGAAGATGTTTTCCAAAACACGTTCCTCCAACTGCATTTAAAACGCGATCTCTATGAACTCGGGCGTCCTCTTCGTCCTTGGCTCTACGCGATCGCGACACACCAAGCGGTCGATACATTACGAAAAGTCGGGCGTCATCCGACAGTAAGTCTCGATCAAAGTGTGGATCAGTCGGACCGTGATCCGGGATTGCTGATAGACCTCTTGATTGGCACAGACACCGGTCCACTGGAAGAAATGCAGACAGATGAGCGTCGCCAGTGGGTCCGTCAGAGCATCAGAAAGTTACCCGAAAGCCTCCGTCAAACGTTGATCCTTGCTTACTATCAGGATCTTAAGTATCGAGAAATCGCGGAGATTCTCAAGATTCCTGTTGGTACCGTTAAGTCTCGATTGCACGCCGCCGTGGCCAAGCTCGCTGAGATGGGCCATAACGGCTAGACCCGATGAGAACGGTAAGGTCTCATGAGCACCCACCTTCTTTTCGATGAGATCTTTGGTCAGCTCCAGTCCACCGATCGTGATCGGCTCGAAGATCAGTCGAATCTGGATCTTCAGCTTCTCGAAGTCCGTCGATCACTTCATCGTCAGGTTAATCTCCTCCTCGGTGACGATGACAGAGGGCTTGAACCTCCTCGAGGACTCTGCGAGCGAACCCTCGGCATGATTGCGATGAGTAAATCAAAGGAGTCGCGTCGACTAAGTTCGCCGCGTCTTGAGTTCTCAGAGAACCGCGACCGATTTCGGCTCGCCGACCTTCTTGTTGCTGCCGCTGTTCTGTTAATTGGGCTCTCCGCCCTCATTCCAGCAATCCGGGCTCAACAGACCCGCTCAAAATGGCTGGCGTGCCAAAACAACCTCCGTCAAATTGGCTTTGCGTT
The DNA here is from genome assembly GCA_964510225.1 of uncultured Isosphaeraceae bacterium. GTDB lineage: Bacteria > Planctomycetota > Planctomycetia > Isosphaerales > Isosphaeraceae > CAZEAN01. The sequence goes on along the minus strand of CAZEAN010000011.1, from coordinate 38,731 downwards.
GAACGTTTATGCCAACCAGAATCATTTCTATCCCTTGCCGAATTTCGAAAATGGTTCCGTTGGAGGGATGTTCGCGTTACTCGACGAACAAGGACTCTTGAACGATCCTACTATCCTCGATTGTCCTGCGGGAGGCTCTGTGGTTTCCAACCAGGCGCCTGGTCTCCTTGGTGATTCGATGGAACCCCCTTCAACCCTCAACTCTGATTATGCCTATCAACTCGGCTATCAAGATGACGAGGGACGATTAGCTCCGATTACATTCAACTGTGATGATCGATTCCCCATGGTGGCGGATCAACCACCCTACCTGATCGATCCTCACACAGCTAATGTACGCGTGGTCAGTGGCAATAGCCCGAATCATCGGGGTAGGGGACAAAATATTCTTTTTGCCGACAGCCATGTGGAATGGCTCCGTGGCCGTTGGCTCTGTAACAACGATGCGGACATTTTTCTCAACGAAGATCGACAGACTGCCCCCGGCCGACACCGGACGGATTCTGTCCTGGCGCCGGCTTCCTTTCAGATTTCATACTATTAAGTAACTCTTGTCTACGCGAGGGTATTATGACAGATCGGCGTCGATGGATCTATCATCTCGTGGGGCTTCTCAGCATTCTCGGTGTCTGTGTCGTCGCACTCGGACAGCGTAACCGGAGCGGACTCGGCTATGGTGATACACCGAGACTCCCCAATTCTCCCTACTGGGTCCACGACGGCGATCGGCCACAGCCCAGAATTGTTGCACCAGGTAAGTCAAGTTCAAGATCCGAGCCTGGTACAGCACCCTCAGACGCAGTCGTTCTCTTTGATGGTAATGATCTGAGCGCGTGGGAACATAGGAACGGTGACGATGCACGCTGGAAAGTTGAGGACGGCGCTTTTGTAATCACTCCTCGTACCGGCTCGATTCAAACAAAGGAAGCTTTCGGCGATTGCCAGCTTCATCTCGAATTTGCGACTCCAACCCCACCATCTGGTAATGGCCAAGGCCGGGGTAACAGTGGCATTATGCTCTTCGGTAGGTATGAAATCCAAGTGCTTGATAGCTTCGAGAATAAGACCTATCCAGATGGTCAAGCAGGAGCGATTTACGGACAATACCCACCACTCGTGAATGCTTCGCGCAGACCAGGAGAGTGGCAAAGCTTCGATATTGTCTTTGAAGCACCGGAGTTCAACGAAGCAGGTTCCTTGGTCAGTCCTGCGTATCTGACCCTACTCCATAATGGGGTCTTGGTTCATCATCACACACCCCTCCTTGGTCCGGTGGCCTTCAAAGCGATTCCCTCTTACCAACCGCATGGCCCTAAGGGGCAAATTGTCATCCAAGACCACGGTAATCCCGTTAAGTTCCGTAATATCTGGATCCGTCCTCTCGATGACTACGACCAAGCAACAACGAATTCTACAAATTTATGAATCTTTATCTGAAATAGATCGTTCAAGATAATGAATTCTCATCCGCCCTTCGACGATTGATCGGCGGATTGAGAAATGGCTTCTCGAAGTATCGGAAAAAGAGCCAACTCGCGAGGACACTCAGAATTGTTACAGAGGGGATCGAGATTAGCGTCCGCTGCCAGAAGGACTGAGATCCTAACTCATAGAGCACCAAGAGCCCGATGGAACAGATGGGCAAGTGAATTAAATACATGCTGTAACTGATTCGGCCACAGTTACGGAGCCAACGAATGGGTACCATTTGGCTGAGCCGATCGTCGAAGCGATGGATGCCGATCAAAACAAGTCCTAAGAAACTCGACGCGGCCAGCGAGTAGGTCACGGGTGCGTGGGCGATCTTGGGATGGGCCAGTCCGAAGCCGCCCATCACCAACATTCCGACCATAAGAGTACGGCTTACGACCTGGTTGTTTGCTCGATGGAGGATCCAGTAGACCGCGATGCCGATCGCAAACTCATGCCAGAGATCAGGGAACGTACCCTCGATTCTCTGAAAAGCTCCGATATCCTGCGCAACGATCCGGATCAGAAGAAAGATTGCCGTGGAGATGGCAAGGACACCCCAGCGTCGATTAGGTTGGAGCAAGAGAATCGAGAAACAGACGAAATAGAATTGTTCTTCGTAGCAGAGTGACCACGCGACTCGTGTGAAGATGGAGGGGGGACCGCCGCCGATCATCCAACGCCACGATTCGGTAAGCGTCACGTTCCCTACCCATGAGGCGGCATTTAATGTTTGGGGTTCGATGAGCTCTAACGCATAAGGATACCCACCATCATAGAGGAAACGACTGAGGCCAAGTTTCTGAAAGAGCAGGATCAGTCCCAGATACCAGAGCAGCGCAGCCCAGTACGGCGGATAGATCCGTCGGAACCGCCGCCAGAGGAATCGCCAGGGTGAACGTTGCTTTGACGCGTTCGAATCGAGACTTGCGGCAATGCAATAACCGCTGATCACAAAGAAAAGAGGTACACCGAGATCGCAATGGCGTAATGTTTCGGCGAGTCCCTCGCGTAGCCAGCGCAACGGGAGATCACGTCGTGATTCGCCAGTCAAGAAGATCGCAAACCCGGCATGGTGTAAAACCACCATCAGGGCGGCGAGACCTCGCCAGGCATCGAGTAGCAGAAAACGGGTCGATCCTGAAGGATCAGGGGTCGCAGTCGTCATGCAATCTCGTTCGATTCGCAGACGTTATGGGGATGGGATCGGGATCAATCTCATCGAGGAGATCAGCCAGGGACCGTCCGATTCCTTGATCCGGACTTGAACAAATTGGAGAAGGAGTCCGCTGCTGGTGTCAGGCTCGAAGGTCCCGGTAATCAACAAGACGCGATCACCTATAAGAGTCGACTGCTCTACGACATTTCTGGATTTTGTCTCTTTAGCATTTCGAAAGAGGTCGTTATAGAGCTTCCTGATTTGTGCGGTCCCCTCATAGGAATTCCATCGAAATCCCGTTCCTGAACTACCGAGCAACTCAATCCGGGCATCTGACCGATACGACTCAGTCAGTCCTTGCGCATCTTTGGCATCGAACATCGTCTCGCCTTCACGGAGAAGGCGATTCGCGATTGTATCGGCATCTTGTCGAGGCTCAACCCTAGGAATCGTTAAGAGCCCGAAGAGAGCAGTGGTAGCAACGAGTGTCTGGATCATGACTTGTCTCCTATTTTGGACGCGCCGTCGATTTCAGAATCTCTTTTGACTGTCAAGTAAGAATGTCACGGGGCCGTTATTGACCAAGTGGACGGCCATTTCGGCCCGGAATCTACCTGTTTCAACTCTGAAGCCGCGTGACCGAAGTAATTGGCAGAATTCATTGTAATAATTCGATGCGAGGTGTGGGGGAGCTGCTTGATCAAAACTGGGACGGCGACCCTTCCGGCAATCTCCCAATAAGGTAAATTGGCTGACCACGAGCAACGCACCACCTACCTCAGCAATCGAGCAATTCATCCGCCCGTCATCGTCCTCGAACCCCCGGAGATTCGAGACTTTCTCTACAAGCCACTCAACGTCTGCTTCTTGGTCCTCTTTCGAGACACCGAGCAAAACCATCCAACCGGGGCCGATCGATCCGACGACCTCTCCTTCGACAGAGACTGAGGCTTCAGTAACTCGTTGCAAGACTGCTCTCATCGTCGTTGCTCAAACGGCGATTGGCAACGTCCGATCCGACTCGCGGACCTTATAGTTACCGGGAGTTTGGTTGCCGGCGTACTCGGAGGATTCCCAAGTCGGCAGGTCGCAGAGTCCACCACCGCAGTACAGGTGATGCCAGAGTTGCGTGGCGATTACGGAGGTGAGTCCAATGTCAAAGACAATCCGTCGTGGCGTGATTCGGGGTAATCGAACCTGGAGGTTTCGTTGCTTCGCGATCGCGCCGGGATCGAAGTAGCCGGCCGATCGGAGCGACTCAGGACTCAACAGCTGATCGACCCAGTGAGGCCGATCGGGTCCCAGAAACGTCTTGGCGAAATTGGCTCGAAACATCGTCTTCGGTCGGTTTGCAATCTGGGCCGGCAACGTTCGCGCCGCCACCTGACGGAGAATCCACTTCTCCGTTTTCTTCTTGAGCTTGTACTCGGGTGCGATCCGACTGGCGAAGTCGATGAGGTCTTCATCAAGGAATGGATATCGCGTTTCAACCGACGAGTGCATCGCGACGCGATCCCCTTTAGAGATCATCAGAAGCCCAGCGAGCATCACCTTGTAGCCAACATAAAGCGACTGGTTGAGTGGATCCCAGCGTTTCAAGTTTGGATTGGGAACATTAAGATCGTTGAAGGGATCGTGATCACCTAATTGATCCCACATCTGCTTGGAATAGATAATTGTTCGTGCTTGGTTTAGGCACTCGTACATATCTTGCTGGATCGGCCTGACACCATTCATCGCCTCGACAAGTGGGAGCCGTTGCTTGTTGCCGCCAAAGACAGTGATGAGCGCGAAGCGTCGGATTGCCTCCATCGCTCTCCGGCCGAGGAGATCGTGGAGTCGGTCGCGTGATCGCAACATCTTGAACCAGACATAACCAGCGAAGGCTTCATCAGCCCCTTCGCCGGTGAGGGCGACCTTGTAACCGTGGTCATGGACCCGCTGAGAAAGACGCATCAGACACGCACACGAGGTGTCTAGGACTGGTCCCTCGGCCGCAACGATGAGTTCAGGGTAGGCTTCTGCGATCGATCTCCGATCCATCTGAATCGTCGTCAGATCTGAGCCGAGGACCTCCGCAGATTCGTGTGATTGGTGTCGCTCGTCGGGACCGGCCCGGTCGAGTGCAATTGTAAATGAAGGAACCGCCGACTTCCGGATTTTCGAACTCAACCCCATGACCAAAGTCGAGTCGAGTCCACCGCTTAGGTAGCTCACTACCGGGACATCGCATCGGAGTCGACGTGCGACCGAGCGCTCCAGTACCCCCTCTAACTCCTCAATCAACGGTGAGGGATCTTCGAGCCGTTCCTCATCACCCTTGTCCGGAAAGTTGAGGTCCCAGTAGGTCTGGACTTCAACCCTCCCGTGTTGAATCCGGAGAAAATGTCCCGGTGGGATCGACTTGACACCTTCGAAGTAAGTCCGTGTGGTACCTGCACAAAAAAACGTGAAAAGATGATCAACCCCTTTAGGGTCTGGCTTGGGTTCTACAAGACCCGATTTCAGCAGCGCCTTGATTTCAGAGGCCCAGAGCAACCAGCCGTCTCGTTCTGCGTAGTACAAGGGAGCAATACCACTTCGGTCGCGGCCGAGCAGAAGCGTTTCGGTGCGTTGGTCCCAGATTGCCGTCGCAAACTGTCCCTTGGCATGCTCAAAGAGACCTGTGCCATACTCTTCGTAAAGGTGCGCCCAGAGTTCGGTATCGCAGTTGGTTGCAAGTCGGTGGCCCCGACTACGGAGTTCGGCCCCTAACTCGAGGTAGTCGAACAGCTCGCCATTGCAAGAGACCCAGACTGTTCCATCTTCGTTGGAGAGTGGTTGACGACCGTTCTCGAGGCCGACGATTGCTAGACGACGCGCACCCATCGCCAGGCCAGGCTCATGGTGTGTCGAGGCGTCATCTGGACCTCGATGCACCAAAGCGTTGGTCATCGACCAGAGTCTCGGTCCGGGGAATTCCCGTCTCGCCTTGAGGTCGATGGCCCCGACGATCCCGCACATGGCAGCATTCCTTTCCGACGAGAAGTCGTTGGCTCGGGCAGTTTCGTGGACGCGTTTATCTTCGTCGCGTCATCCGATCACCCGAAGACCTCGACCATTGGTAGATCAGCGATCCGATCATCCGGGTGATCACGCCGCCGACATAGAAGATGAGGCTACCAGGCCCGAGCGGGACATAGAAGGGCACGTTCGGACTCCTTCTCGAGAACGGTTTGGTAAATCGATTGGCGCGATTAAGACCGACTCACTGGTCTCTGCGATCATCGAGCCCGATGTTGATGGGTTATGGATTGCGCTGAGTCCCGAAAAGCGATCGGGGATCCGAGGCAGGAACGGGACCTTGGTCTCGGTTTCACCACACTGATTTGCGAAAAGGACGGGGACGCCCAGGTCATTGGCAACGAGCCCTGGAATAACCCCCGCAAGTGGTCCGAATCGGCCGTAGAGTAGTCTCGGACGCTGGTTTTCGCGATTCATGAACTCAGGCCAGGCGCCGGAGACGATGGCGAGGTCAATCTTGTTTCGGTAGTGATTCCAGACCGACTTATAGATCATATCAGCACAGATCGCGAACCCGATCCGGCCAAACCGGCTGGGGATGATCTGCGGCCCTGCACCACGTCGGAATCGTTTCCACTCCCAGAACACGAGGTGGTGTTTTCGATAAAAGCGAACCTTTCGTCCAGGTTCAATGAAAGCGATCGAGTTGTGCAGGTGACCGTCTGCGTGTTCGAGGATACCTGCAGCGATCGAGAGATTCCAACGAGTACTCCGCTCGATCAGCCAGGCGATCGTCTTGTGGTAGTGGTAAGAGAGTAGAGCATGGTAATCCAACTGGGAGCAGTATCCTGAGTCGAATAACTCCGGGACGACGACAAGCTCGACACCCTCTCTGAAACTTGACTGGAGGTAGGCATCGACACGGTCCCGATTCTGCTCGTATTGGCCAGGCTCACTCGGAAGTTGGAACACGGATGCGAGTAGTTGCAATCGCCAAGGCCTCCATGCCATTGCGGTTGAGATCAGTTGGTCATCATGCGACTTCGTAAGCTTTCGATCTCCCGGACGCTCGATTCTTTCTGAGTCATAGCCTATTCGCTGCGGGTCGACTAGTGCGATTCGAGGCTCCGGTCAGGGTATGGAAAGCAAAACTCAAATTTAGCTGCTCATTTGAAGCCATCGCGAAACCCACGTTGATTCCTCCGATTGCCGAATTCTGAGACGGTCGGTATTCTCAATCAACGCGATTTTGAGATGGATCTCAGCACCTCACGAAGGAGCATCGAGGAACATGCGCACCGACCCCTTCGCCATGAAGAATCGACCGAAGTGGCATCCCGAGCGACTAGCATTTACAACCCTCGCACGGGTCCGGGAATGGGAATCGCGGCGCGAGTTCGAGCGATATCAAATTCCCGACGCCCACTTCCGCAACCTTCCGTCGGAGCCAGTCGGCGTTGACTGGGCCGAAACCAGCGTTACGCCGTTTCAGATGCGTCATCTAATCGAGGCGCTCAAGCTCACTGAAGGAATGATGGAAACCGTCGTTGCTGAAATCGGGAGCTACCGGGGTGAGACCACGCGTTGCCTTGCCCAGCACACGAATCGCCCCCTGATCGCCGTCGATCCCTACTCAGGCTATGGCGGTGCTGAAGACGATCTCCGGCGCTTCGAGTCCAAAACGATCGACCTCCCTAACGTCCAACTAAAACGGATGACATCCGGCGACGCGGCCCGCAACTGGTCACATGGGCCGATTAGCTTTGTCTTCATCGATGCCGTTCACGACTATGTGAATACATCATTTGATCTCGACGCCTGGTCTGAACTAGTGGTGCCCCGCGGAATCATCGCCCTCCACGATACCGATCAACCTCAATTCGCCGGGACCCGACGTGCCGCGTTTGAATCCCTCGGCCGCTTCGAACTATTGGCACATCCAGATAACCTGACGCTACTTCGCAACTGCTGAACTACCAGGAAACATGCCTGTTATTTTATTGCATTATACGCAAACACATGCTAATTTTATTATGTTTTGAGTCGGTCGGTTTTCTGCCGTGAAAGTCGTTCTAGAAAATCAGACAAACACAATATTCTTATAAGTGCCGTAAAATAAACTGTTAAAACGTCTCGAAACGAGAGCCGATCCTCAGAGATTGCTCGCTGCGATTTCCCGAAATAGCCTTGCGGCACAGATCATCATTCGTTCTGGGCTCGGTCAGTCCGGATGACGCAAGAGTGGTCAGCAGCGTTGTTTGGGGATAGGATAAATTTATCGTGAATCCGTCGTCTTGTTCAGATTGTGGGAGACCGTTTCGCTCACAATGGAGGACGATTGCCGATTCAGATTTCCTGTTGATTGTTGAGGAATCCATGGATCCTTATTCGTCACGAAGTAGACGGCGGTATGGAGGGGAGGAGCTATTCGACGCCCTCCTTCCCTATTTTCCGTTTGCCATTCTCGGATTCTTTGTGCTCGTCTTGGCTCTCAATTGTTTCTACACAGTTGAGCCAAACGAGCAGGCTGTTTTCTTACGGTTCGGTAAGTATCAAGGTACCACACCTCCAGGTCTCCACTTTAAGTTTCCGCTCACTGACAAGGTGATCAAGGTGAGCATAGCCGAGCACAGTTTGCGGCTACCCTACGGTGCAGGTGAGAGTTCGATCGACACGGGTGTGAGCCCGATGGCTGAAAGTCCCTCCGCTAAAAAAGAGGAAGCCACCCTGATGCTGACGGGTGACCTCAACACGGCATCGGTGGAGTGGACCATGCAGTGGCGCGTTACGACGCCGGAGGATTACGCAATTAAACTCCCGAATTCGCCTAATGATCAGTTCGCGGAGCAATTGATCTCAAGTGTGGCAAGGACCGTGATGAACAGACTTGTCGGCGACTATTTCTTCGACGAAGTGATCGGTGCTCAACGAAGTGATATCGCCGCCGAAGCAAAGCGAGAAGTTCAAGCGACGCTCGATTCCTATTCGTGTGGGATTACAATCACCGCGCTCCAGATGCAACGCGTAATCCCGCCAGAGCAAGTCCAGCCTTCGTTTGAGAGAGTCAACAGCTCGATCCAAGATAAGCAGAAGCTGGAAAACGAGGGTGAAGCCGAGCGTAATAAATTATTGCCGGAAGCTCTAGCAGAGAAAGACAAGTTGATCCGTGAAGCGGAAGGTTACGCAGCGCGACGTCGCTCCGAGGCCAACGGCGAAATTGAAGCTCTCCGCGCTCAGGCTGCTGCTTACAACCGGGCTCCTGAAGTCACTCGAAGACGACTCTACCTCGAAGCAATGCAAGATGTCCTCAGCCAGTCTGGTGGCAAAGTCATTCTCGATGACGATCTGCAACAAGTGCTCCCCTTGCTCCCGCTCGATACCGGTGGGTCGTCGCGAGCTAATCCCCTCACTGGAGGTGTCCGATAATGAGACGACTCAACCAACGAGCCCTCTACCTGGGGATCTGTGGAGTAATGCTGTTGTGTGTACCGATCGGACGATCGGTCCTGTACATTATTGATGAGCGCGAACTCGCGGTCGTCCTTCAATTCGGCAAGCCAGTCGCCGAACGGACCGAACCGGGGCTCTACTTCAAACTCCCATTGATCCAAGAAGTCCGTCGACTTCCCAAGACTTATCAGTTCTGGGAAGGAAGTGCGCCGACGGAGAAGCTGGTCGATGTGACCACGAGCGACAGTAAGAAGATCGAAGCAACAATCTGGGCCGTCTGGAGAGTTACCGATCCTGACTCTTTCGTCAAAACGCTTCAGACGACCACACTCGCAGAGACTCGGGTGAAGGAATTCGTCCGTAGTACGGCCCGGGACGTGATGACCCGTAATGATCTTGCCGAGATCGTTCGCTCTACCAACCGAAGGATGAGTCTTACTCCCGGACTCCCCGAATCGGCGCTTCAAGGCGAAGACCAGGAGGTGATGGAAGAAGCGGTGGAAGAGGCGATTAAATCGGCGATGTCTCCCGAAGCACAACAACGTGTTGTACAAGGTCGGAAGAAACTCATCGAGCAGATCCGCCAAGATGCACAAGGAGCACTTGGGGAGGTGAGTGAGTCAGAAAGCACTGATGATGGCCGTGGGATCGTCTTGGTCGATGTCGGACTGTCGCGGGTCGACTTCGTTCCGGAAGTCCGCGACGCTGCCTTCGAACGACTGATCGCCCTGATGGACGCCATTGCAACTGAGAATCAATCGGAGGGTAAACAGCGGAAGCAAGAGATCATTAACCAAGCCACATCCGACGCCGAGGCAATCCGCGGGGAAGGAACCGAACAAGCCAACATCCTTCGCGGTGAAGTCGAAGCTTCGATTATCGACAGTTTCGCCGCCGCGATTGAGGAGTCAGGCGATTTCTACGAGTTCAACCGAACGCTCGAACTCTATAAGAAAGCTCTCAGTGGTGGTGACACCCGACTAATCCTCAGCACGAGTAATCCGCTCTTTGAACTTCTCTCAGATTACGACGCTGGCCGAAAGCCCTCCACGAATTCTCCACCGTCTGGACTTCCAACGTTGCCAGATCCGCTCTGGGAATCAGAGGAGCTGACGGAATCGTCGGGGACTGCCTCACCAGATCCTATAGCATTGGAACCGTCGCGTGAGTAAGTCTCGGTAATCCAGGAGTCTGCCGACTTGGAAACGACTGAAGCGTACCAAGAGTTAGTCCGTCGATCGCGTGAGCAAGGGGTCCTAGAGTCGTGTGCCGCGCTACTTGGCTGGGACGAACAGACTTACTTGCCTTCCTCGGGGACCCCTTTTCGAGGCGAGCAACTCGCGATGCTCGCCGGCCTTGAACACGAACGCGCGACGGACCCCAGGATCGGTGAACTGCTCGATTTCCTCGAAGACTCCGACATCGTCTCGGATCCGGAGTCAGCCGAGGCAATCAACGTTCGAGAGAGCCGTCGGGACTACGATCGAAAGACCAAGCTCCCTCGGCGATTGGTCGAAGAGCTTGCGCAAGTTACTTCCACGGCGCAGCACGAATGGATCGCTGCTCGTGCTGAGAGTAGTTTTCCCCGCTTTCAACCTTGGCTTGATCGGGTTCTCGAACTCAAGCGCGAAGAGGCGAGCTGTCTTCTGAAGGAGGGAGTGAGACCGTACGACACGCTCCTCGATCAATACGAACCTGGTGCCACCGAAAGAGAGCTTGAGTCACTTTTTGGGGATCTCCGAAGAGAACTGACACCAATCGTGGAAGCGATTGTTGGGTCTGGCAGGAAGCCCGCCCCGACTACGCTCGAAGGTCCGTTCTCCGAAGAGCGTCAGAGGATTCTCGGCGAACTCGTGGCCGATGCCGTCGGTTTTGATTTTGAGCGCGGCCGGCTCGACGTCTCAGCACATCCGTTTTGCACGGGGATCGGGCCGGGCGATTGCCGGATCACGACCCGCTACCGTGCTGACGACTTCAGTGAATCCTTCTTTGGCGTCCTTCATGAAGTCGGCCACGGCCTCTATGAGCAAGGTCTGGATCCTATCCACTTCGGTACACCGATGGGGGAAGCGGTCTCACTTGGAATCCATGAGTCGCAATCGAGACTTTGGGAAAACCTCGTTGGTCGGAGTCAACCGTTCTGGCAACATTGGTTTCCGATCACTCGGAGTCTCTTCGGTGGAGCAATTGGAACTAAACAACTTGATCCCTTTCTGTTCGCCGTGAATCAGGTCAAGCCTTCCTTGATTCGGACTCAAGCGGATGAAGCGACTTACAACTTGCACATCCTGATTCGGTTTGATCTTGAACGTGCTCTCTTGAGCGGTGACCTCCTCACCGAAGATCTCCCCGAAGCTTGGAACGAAGCCTATCGTCGCGATTTGGGAATCGAAGTACCGGGAATTGCCGAGGGGTGCCTTCAAGACATCCATTGGTCGGCGGGATTGATCGGCTACTTCCCCACTTACACCCTAGGAAACCTTTATGCTTCCATCCTCTACAAAGAGGCGGCGGCTGTAATTGGTGACCTTGATTTAGAATTGTGCAAAGGGAACACCCGAGCATTACTTGATTGGCTCCGGACTCATGTCCATCGCCATGGTCGTCGGTATCGACCTGCGGAACTGGTGCAACAAGCCACCGGAACAGAAATCAGTCACCTCCCCTTCATTGAATCGCTCCGAGAACGTTATGGACGGTTTTACGATCTCTGAGGCCAAGTGGTCAGGGCCGATCGAAGCGATTACGCTGGACTAGATCCCAATCCAGTTCCACCCCCAAACCAGGTCGTTGAGGAAGTGTGGTTCGGTTCCCTTCCATTGGGATCGGATCCCGGACTACAGAGCATTCGTGGTAGGAAGGCCCCAGGCAATCACCTGGGAGTTCTTCAACGCGAAGGTTAGGTGTTGCCACAATAAAGTGAAGCATCGCCGCCGTTGCCACGTCCCATTCCAAGTTCGAGCCGACGGAACAAGGAATCCGGAATTGTTCCGCAATCTCGGCGATCCGGATTGCCCGTGAGATCCCGCCTTGCTTCCCCGGATAGAGGCTCAGCGCATCGCAGCACTCGCCCTCAAGTAGCTCCAACGCTTCTTCCTCATTGAAGCAACTTTCGTCGGCTAAGATTCGAGCCCCGGTTTCCTGGCGGATCGTGCGGAGTCCCGTGATGCAATCACGAGAGATCGGTTGTTCAACCCAATCGAGTCTGCAATCATCAAGTTCCTGGATTGTGTTGATGGCTTCCTTGAGGCTCCAACCACCGTTGGCGTCGATAATAAGGCTAATTTCGGTGCCGCCCGCAGCGCGGACGGCTCGGACTCGTTGGATATCTGTTATGGGATCGGTGCCGACCTTAATCTTGATCATCTCGAAGCCATCTTCCACTCGTTCCGCCGCACGCTCCGCCGCAACTGACGGGGCATAGGCTCCCAATGAAAATCGGTTCGGTATCGTTAGCGGTCGACACGATCCTCCCAAGAGTTCGAAGACCGCTTTTCCTGCTTCCTTGCCAGAGAGATCCCAGCAAGCCATCTCGAGCGCGGCCTTGGCGAACCAATTTCCTACAGCTAAGGCATCGAGACGCTCTTCGAGTTCGGCAATCTCTGAAGGATCAAGCCCGATGAGTGCGGGGCCGAACAAATCCTCGATAATGACTTGAGCACCTCGCGCAGTTTCGCCACTCCAGCGCGGACTCACGGTCGCCTCACCAATCCCTATTAAACCATTGTCAGCAACCATCTTGATGAGGACATAATCGGAGTGGTCTTGGCGTCCGAGTGCAGAGATCATCCGGCGTCCTGGCTTTAAAGGAATCCGGACCGGGATTGCTTCGATTGACTCGATGATCAACGGTACTTCTCCCCAGGTTTTAAATCGGAGTTGGCCACGATGCTGCTTGCGGGTGTTGCTCGGACGAACATTAATCCGATGCCCGGTGTCGAGCTGACCGGCTGGGGTTATTACATCAACCGAGTCTGGCGTGAGGTCCATGACGATCTTCATGCCACCGCAATAGTCTGTGACGATGGTTCTCGATCCGTTGTGTTATTGACACTTGACCTGATGGTCATCGACGAAGACTTCACAAAGCAGACGCGTGAGGAGATTTCCTCGGCTACTGGTATTGCCGAAGAGTCGATTCTCCTGACTTGCTCGCACAGTCACAATGCCCCGGCTGCAGGAGGGTTGCTCGGAGTTGGTGAATGTGATCCCAATTATGAAGCGTTCGCCAGCCGTCAAGCTGCTCTCGCTGCCATCCTGGCTTGGAAACAGCGTGAACCGGCCATACTTCAATTAGGCGAATCTGATTGGCCTGGCGTTACGTACAACCGGACGCGCCCCCATGGTCCCATTGACGATACACGTACGTTTGCGTTCTTGAAACGACTCGATGGGAGCACGCTGGCGATTGTGGTCAACTTCGCCGGACACCCGACCCTCGAGACCGAACGTCGACCGTATGCGGTGAGCCGTGATCTCCCGGGGTTGGTCTGTGATCAGCTTGAGCATACGCACCCCGGAAGTCGAGCGCTCTACGTTCAAGGTGCATGTGGGGACGTTAACTTCTGTCGACCGCTCCCCAAACCGATCTCTTCGCTCTCGGCGTTACCTGAACTTCTGGAAGTGGCATTAGAGGAGAGGGATCTTGTCGGTTCAGCCATGGAAATCGTCTCGCTCCCAACCAGGCCATGGACGCTCGGCGAAATCGAAGCCGATCGAAGCGAAGCACGGCGGAGGCTCCAGGACAACGACATCGCTGGTTGGAAGGAGACCCTTGGCCGTGTGATGACCAATCGGCCTGACGACATGGTCAGACGTCATGGAGGTGACGAGCACGAAGCAGTCCAAGCCATGTGCCGGTTCCATTTGGAGTGGACCGATCGGATCCTCAACGACCTTGATTCAAGACCAGAAACGCTCAAAACAGAAGTACAAGCGATTCGAGTTGGCAACCTTTATTGTGTGGCCAACGCCGCCGAACTGTTTTCCAGCTTCGCGCTTGATCTCCGGAGTCGTGCCAATCTTCCGTTCCTGATGATCGCTTGCTATGCCAATGGGAGGATTGGTTACCTTCCTGATGCTCACGACATCAACGCCCAGAGCTATGCGGCAATCCAATCACCGAAATACTGCAATCAGTTCCCGTTTACTGAGCAATCTGGCCCTACGATGGTCGAGGCGATGCTCCGCGTGATCAATCGGCTTAAGTCCCTCTAGGGCTACTTCTTCTTCAAGATCACGCGGATGTCATTCCAGCCGCCGATGGTAACGCACACGGAGACGACTCCAAACAAGGCCATCGATCCCAATAACACAATTCCCCAGATCGCGGACCAAAGGTCGATGGCGCTCATTGGTTCGAGTCCTGATTGCTTGAAGGAGCGGGTGCTGCTTTGTCTCGACGCTGTGGAAAGAGGAGGGAACCGGCCACGAGAAGGACAAGCGAAAGCAGGATTGCTCCGAGACCCGAGTTGACGTCGGTAATGGCAAAACCGATTCGTTCTTCAGTGAGGCCGAGTGAATCCCTGACTTTGTCGAGACCGAGGATGGCGACCAATCCCCCGAGGAGTGCGCAGATTGCGCCAGTCTGGCTTGAACGCCGCCAGTGGAGCCCAGCGACGAGGATTGCAAAAGCGCCCGAAAAGTAGATCGTTCCAGTAACGGCCATGTAGTCCCAGAGATCTTGGCTAAGGGGATACCAGAGGCCCCAGATCAGTAGGAAGAGCCCGATCAGGACAATGAACGCGCGGGAGATCAGTAAGCGCGCTGCCGTGTTGAGGCGGTCGCCCGTGAGTGGGCTGACAACATCGTTTGCCAACACTGTCGCCCAACAAAGGAGGTAGCTGTCGTGGGTTGACATGAACGCTGCGAGCATACCCGCCCCGATCAGGCCAACCAATCCGATCGGAAGAAGCTGCCCGAGAAAGACCGGCATTGCTCCTAGCGAGTTCTCCTGGTTGAGGGTCCCGTCTTCATGGAAGAAGTGTGGCCGAGCTACGGGGTCGTTCCAGAACATTGCGAGAGCACAGATTCCCAAGAACTGTGGCACGATGAACCGAATCATGAACCCGATCGATGACCAACGGTACATCCGTCGGACGACCGCGACATTCTCGGCCGAACAGGCCCGCATCACTGCAGTCGGCCAGATCGCGCACGAGAAAACTCCAGCGACGAAGAACATCCAGACTACATATCCCGGCCCGAATCCCTGAGCATCGAATGGATCGAACCCGGCCTCACCGTGGACCTCCTTGACCGTTTCCACCAAGGTCGGCCAACCGATCCGGATCAATGCAATCCCTGCCGCGAGCAGGAGTCCGACGGAAAGGACGACAAATTGGAGGTAATCAGTCAAGACCACCGAAACCATCCCACCAAAAACTGTATAAAGCAAAACTAATCCGAGTAGGATCGACATGATCAGCCCGACGGTTGCGTCACTTTCCAAGCCCGTAAGCTCTGCCAAGAAGAGTGCACCTGCCTTCAGGAAGATTCCCATGTTCAAGATCCCGGCGAACGCAAGAATCAGGCCGCCGAGCACACGGGTCGGGGTACCAAAGCGTCGACCGTAGTATTCCGGAATCGTCCTCACACCTTCGCGGCGGAGAGGTCCCACGATGAACCCGGTGAGTCCAACAAAGAGCGCACCAAATCCTGCAATGACGCCGATGTGGAACGCGGCGAAGCCAGACGTAAAACCCTTCTGTGCTGCATAGAGGACGGTGACCAACCCCAATTCCGATCCAATCAGGGTGGCGACAGAGACGGACGACCGGAGTGATCGACCGGCGACGATGTAGTCGTCCATTCCCTTGATCATTCGATTCGCGTAGAGCCCGACAATCGTCGTGAGACCCACGTAAGATGCAACAATCAACCAATCGATGAGGCTGAAGTTGGTCTGAAGTGTACCGAAGAGCAGGGGGAGCATCATGACAGAACAAGAAATCTCGGTCGAGGAAGTTGGACCTCAAGTCTAGAGTAGGGGAGGATTGTAGCATCAGGGGACCTGACCTGGGAGAGAGTCGCCCTAGTCACAAATTGATGAGCCAAGGTCATGACTTAACGAGAATGCCATGCGCCTAGAAGCAAAACGGGCCGTCATCACGGGGGGATCACACGGGATCGGCAAAGCAACCGCGACTCGGTTCGCCCAGGAAGGGGCTAAGGTTGTTCTTGCCGACCGGGACGTCGAGGCCGGGAATCGTCTTGTTGAACAACTCCATGATTCCGGATTCCAGGCAGCATTCGTAGAAGTCGACGTCTGTTCCGAAACAGCGGTCTCCCAGTTGGTCAATCGAGCGGATCAGTTCTTGGGAGGGATTGACGTCTGGGTCAACAACGCGGGGACCTCAACCACCGAGGATCTCCTGGAGATTGACCCCGAAGCCTGGGCCGCCGAGATCAACTTAAACTTGACAAGTCACTATCTTTGCTGCCGCGCCGCGCTCCCTTTTATGATCCAGTCAGGCCCCGGAAGCATCATCAATATTTCATCCGTCAATGCACTCTGGGCGATCGGAGAGTTCGGCTACAGTGCCGCTAAAGCCGGCTTGATCTCCTTGACAAAGAATCTGGCCGTTACCTACGGTCCGAAAGGCATTCGTTCGAATGTGATCTGCCCAGGAACGATCGCTACAGAAAACGGCCAGGCTTACTGGAACGCCAAGGCAGGGGCGTTGGAACGCCTCCTGAAATGGTATCCGATCGGTCGGGTGGGCGTCCCTGATGACGTCGCCCACCTTGCCCTCTTTCTCGCCTCTGACGAATCAAGCTTTATCAACGGCTCTACATTGGTGATTGATGGAGGTCTCACCGCAGGTTCGCGACTTTTTGGTACGATTTGATTGATCCGCCGATGCTTATGCGTCTGAGCGAACCGGATCACTCAGGTGTGGCACTATTAACTGAGGGTGGGCCTCGCCGGGTCGTCGCATTTGTCGCTTGTGCCAGGGATTCGTAGAGCGAGAGCAAGAAGAGATGAAACGAGTCGGCAATCCGCGGTGTGGAAGTGTCGCGTAGAAGTTTCAGCGCGGGTCGCCCGTAGTCGATCAAATCGGTCCGTGCGGTCGTGACCGTCGCTGTTGAGGCAACAGCACGGCCCCGATACTCAACAACGACTTCTCTGATCGATGCATCGGCTTGGACTCGAAGTGAGTCCAGCCCATTTCCTGTCGGTGCGTCGGAAGGCCAAACAACCATATTCATCTCATCGACAAAAGTCGTGATCGGAAGGGAGGGCGCAGTGACTGGTGCTGGCGTCGTTGGAGCCCCCTGATTTGTCGCCGGGGTTCTCTGGGCCACGACTTGGCCTGAGCGTCGTGACGACGTGCTTAACGAGCGTCCTGAGGAGACGTTGTACCGCTCCTGCATTTCAATGTTTTGTTGGCGATAGCCAAAGCGGTCGGGAATCCGCATGCTCGTTGTATTCATCGACTGCTGATTCTTTCCCGCGAGTACGTTCGCTCGACTATTAAGGAATTTGATATTCGGGGAGACATAGGGTCGCGGGAATCCGAACCCGAATCCGAACCCGAACTGAGCCTTCGCATCTGTGGCGATGATCAGGAGTAAGGCACTCGCGATAAAACCGATCAATCTTCCCCGCGATCGTGAGGGTGATCTCGACGATCGGGTTGGGAATTCTTGCTTAATCATCGGATGCAGTCCTCTCTGAAGGGCTCCAGGAAGAGCCGGGTGGGCTCGAGGCTAATGGAAGAAAATTTCGGATCGGGGTTCGGATCCCGCATGGCATCATCGCAGTCTAAGAGGAATTTCGCTAGGCTTCCGGGTCTTGCCCAGAATCGGAATCGGTCTTTAGACTCGTGGCGTCGAGTCCGCTTGACCTCTACGCGTGGCTTCCCTCTTCCAACGATGCAATTCGCCGAGGCGTTTTAACGATGGCCGAGTTCTTTCCTGAGGTACCGAAGATCAACTTTGGTGGACCCGATTCCCGCGACCCGCTCCAATTCAAGCATTACAACGCCGACGAAATGGTGGGGGGGAAGTCAATGCGTGACCACCTCCGCTTTTCGGTCGCGTACTGGCATACTTTCGTCAACCCGCTCGCGGATCCCTTCGGAGTCGGAACGGCTCAACGTCCGTGGGATGACGGAACTCCGACGATTGAAAACGCCACTCGACGTGCCCGTGCCGCTTTTGAGTTTCTCGAAAAACTCGGTGTACCATTCTACGCCTTTCATGATCGCGACGTTGCGCCTGAAGGCAAGAACCTCGCCGAAACCAATGCTAACCTCGACGCAATCGCAAAGGTCCTCAAAGAGGAGCAAGAGCGGACCGGAGTCAACCTTCTCTGGGGAACAGCGAATCTCTTTACCAATCCTCGCTATGTCCATGGGGCCGCTACAAGCCCGAATCTCGATGCCTTTGCGTTCGCGGGTGCACAGGTTAAAAAGATGCTCGAGGTCACCAAGGAACTTGGTGGCGTCGGTTATACGTTTTGGGGAGGCCGTGAAGGCTACTCAACCCTCCTCAACACCGACCTTAAACGCGAACTCGACCACCTCGCACGGCTACTCCACATGGCCGTCGACTATAAAAAATCGATCGGGCTCAATGCACAATTCTATATTGAACCGAAACCGATGGAACCGACAAAACATCAGTACGATTCTGATACAGAATCATGCTTGAATTTTTTACGTGCCTATGATCTCTTCGATCACTTTAAGCTCAACCTTGAGACCAACCACGCTACCCTCGCCGGGCACGAGATGGCTCATGAGCTTCGGATTGCAGTTTCGTCGGGTGCTTTGGGGTCGATGGACGCCAATACGGGCGATCCGTTGCTCGGTTGGGATACCGACCAATTTCCGACCAACATCTACCTAACAACCTCATGTATGCTTGAGGTCTTGGCGATGGGTGGTTGGACGACGGGCGGAGTCAATTTTGATGCCAAAGTCCGCCGCGAGAGCTTTGAGCCGGTCGACCTCTTCCACGCCCATATCGGTGGGATGGATGCTTTTGCGCGAGGACTTAAAATCGCGCAAGCCATCCGCGACGACGGAAGACTCGCTAAGTTTGTCAGCGACCGCTATTCTAGTTGGGACACCGATCTTGGGTCCAAGATCGAAGCAGGGAGTGCCACGCTGACTGACTTGGAAGCCTACATGCTCCCCAAGGGAGATATCACTCCGAACACGAGTGGCCGCCAAGAAATGCTCGAAAACCTGGTCAACGAGTTTATCTAAAGCAATCTCCTTGTCCACGTCATCCGATTATGACGGTGGTCGGATGACCTCGATTTTTCCCTCCACGGTCACTCACTCATTCGTGAGTTTACACGGTCCAGCGCACGAATTGTGCAAATCAGACACAGAGTAGCACCGCAATGCTGATAGAACCGGTCACCAAAGGGGCTAAACTAAGCGAGGAAATCGAACGGTCTGCCCTGTCACCTGGTAGACTATTGGTTTGGTGGCTAGGTCAGAGCGGCTTCGTGATCAAGTCAGAGTCAGCAACACTTGTAATCGATCCTTATCTCTCGGAGTCACTTACCGAGAAATATCGTCAGACTGAACGCCCACACGTTCGGATGACTGAGTGCCCTCTCTCCGGAGATCAGCTCCGATCAGTTGATCTCGTGCTCTCAAGCCATAAACATACGGACCATATGGATAAGGAAACACTCTCCAGGATTCTCGGAGCGAATCCTGGAGCAGAGTTGGTAGTTCCTGAAGCCTTGGTTCATCATGCTGAGAAATTGGGCCTTCCCTTGAAGCAAATTGTCGGGCTCGATGCGGGTGGAGTCTTAGAGTCTGCTGGATTCTCAGTGCGGGCAATCCCTTCGGCACATGAGGGGCTCGACACCGATGATGCCGGCCGATTCCTCTACCTTGGCTTTGTCGTTGAGGTGGATGGCTTTCGTCTTTACCATAGCGGCGATACAGTCATTTACGATGGGCTTTCTCAGGAAATCGGTACCGAGCCATTCGATCTCTTCTTCCTGCCGATCAACGGTCGTGATCCCAAACGGGGCGTTGCCGGTAACATGAACGCCGCCGAGGGAGTCGCTCTCTCCAATCGCCTCCATCCTCGCTTTCTCGTACCTCATCATTACGACATGTTTACGTTTAACACTGTGCCGATTCGAGAGTTCGAAGTCGCAGCAAGAGAACTCTCGGATCGGACAATACCGAAGATCTTGAGCTGCGGCGAGCGATGGGAGATCGGACATTGAGCGTCACACTTGGGATAGACATTGGGACCTCGGGAACCAAAACGCTCGCGGTCCGCGAGAATGGTGAAATCCTCGGCTCGGCATCGGCAGATTATCCTTGCAGTTACCCAAAACCCGGATGGTCTGAGCAAGCCCCTGAACTCTGGTGGCAGGCCACTTGCAAGACCATCCGCGAAACGATCGCTCAGGCTGGGGTCAAGCCTTCCGAAGTACTCGGTATCGGCCTAAGCGGGCAGATGCACGGCTCTGTACTCCTTGATGCTGATGGGGAGGTTGTCCGGCCGGCCTTGCTTTGGAACGATCAACGGACTGCTGACGAATGCCTTGAGATCGAGTCAAAGGCAGGAGGTCGCGAATCCCTAGTCAAGATGGTCGCCAACCGCGCGTTGACCGGATTCACAGCCCCCAAGCTCCTTTGGGTCCGACATCATGAACCGACACTCTGGGAACGAGTCTGTAAGGTCTTGCTGCCGAAGGATTACGTTCGCTACCGGCTCTCGGGAACCTTCGCGACTGAGGTGAGTGACGCTTCGGGGACACTCCTACTCGATGTTGGCAGACGAACCTGGAGTGATCCACTCCTCCAAGCGCTCGATCTCGATCGCGCTCTCCTTCCAGACTGCTTCGAGAGTCCTCTTGTTTCCGCCAGAGTCAGCAGTCTCGGTGCCGAAGCGACCGGGCTACCGATTGGGACGCCAATCGTCGGCGGTGGTGGTGACCAACCCGCTGGGGCCGTAGGCAATGGAATTGTCCGTCCTGGTGCGGTCTCAGCGACACTCGGTACCTCGGGTGTGGTTTTCTCACACACAGACCAAGTGGGTTTTGATCCTGAGGGAAGGCTCCAGCGCGGCTGCCATGCTGTCCCGGGAGCCTGGCATGTGATGGGAGTCGTCCTCGCCGCCGCAGGGAGCCTGCAATGGTATCGGGAGAACATCGCAATTGCAGAGTCCGCCGAAGCGGAGGCTAAAGGGATCGATCCCTATTTCCAGTTGACGAGAGAAGCAGAGACGATCCCCCGAGGTTCCGAAGGACTCTTTTTCTTGCCCTACTTGACCGGCGAACGGACTCCTCATTTCGATCCCAATGCCAGAGGCGGCTGGATCGGGTTAACGGTCCGACATCGTCGCGGTCATCTCGTCCGCGCTGTGATGGAGGGGGCTGCATTTGCGATGCGTGACAGCCTTGAGCTAATCCGGGAAATGGGTGCGCCGATCTCAGAGATCAGACTTTCGGGGGGTGGTGCCAAGAATCCTCTCTGGCGGCAGCTTCAGTCCGATATCTACGGCCAAGAAACCTCTGCGATCAATGCGAGTGAAGGCCCCGCGTTCGGCGTTGCATTATTGGCACTTGTCGGAGTCGGTCGCTACAACACGGTCCCCGAAGCGTGCGATGCCACGATTAAAGTTGTCGAGCGTTATCCCGAAGACATGAACGGCGTCGAATTCTACAATCGTGCCCACTCAGTCTATCGACGCCTCTACTCCGACCTCAAGGATCGGTTCGTCGAACTCAGCGCCTTGGATTCTTGAAGTCCACTAGGACTCGAACTCAAGGGCCATCACGTTGGCTTCTTCAAGAAACTTAAAACCCACTTTTCGACCAACATGTCTCGACGTCCTACTCGGCCCTTGACTCGGTTCATGCAACAACGACCCGTTCACGACCTTCCCCTCGTACAGACCGACCTGAGCCTCTTCTGTTCATCGATCCGATTTTTCGGGGACTGCTACGCGCAAAGCAGATTCATTCTGGTCTCTGTAAACGGAATTGATGGAGCTCAGCGCTAATGCTCTTCAATTCGATCGAGTTCTTTGTCTTCCTGCCGATCGTCCTCCTGCTCTACCGAGTACTCACGCTGCGCGGTCAGAATCGGATTCTTCTGCTTGCCAGCTATATCTTCTACGGTTGGTGGGATGTCCGCTTCCTGTTCTTGATCCTTGTTTCCACGATCGTTGACTATTGCTGCGGCCTAATAATCGGTGCCGGCCGGATATCGAACCAACGTCTCCTCGGCACGATCGCACTGGTGATCCCTGGTGCAATTGCCTTCCTCGGTCTCCCCTGGAAGCGGTTCTCGACAATCGAATCGAGACCGTTACTAGGCCAAACCGACCCGTTGGTCTATCGGTGGTGGATCGATCTCTCGAATCGTCTTGAGGTCTACAGTAGGGTCTCAACTGAATCCAACTCTTGGGGATTAGTCGTCGCGGCAATAATCGGGGCTTGTCTCTTTGGAGGATGGCTGTACTGGATCCAGCAGCTTGAAGAATCAAAACGTCGTCAGCTCGCATTGATATCATCAATCTGTTCTAACCTAGGAATATTAGGCGTATTTAAATATTGCAACTTTTTCGTCGAAAATCTTGAAGCCGGGCTTGAAGGGTTAGGATTGCCGGGAGGAGGTCTCCGCCTCGACATTGTTCTCCCGGTTGGAATCTCGTTCTACACCTTTCAGACGATGAGCTATACGATTGATGTGTACCGTCGGAGAATGAAGCCAGTCTATGATCTGGGAGATTTTGCGCTTTTCGTCTCTTATTTTCCCCAACTCGTCGCGGGTCCTATCGAACGTGCTGAGCAGCTCATACCCCGGTTGCAGGCCTCCAGACGAGTCGGTGTGACCGAGGTCGCGGAAGGCTCTTTCCTCATTCTCTTTGGTCTCTTCAAGAAAATTGCCATCGCTGACGGGGTGGCGTTGTCAGTAAACAAAGTGTTCGGCATCAGTGCCGACCCGAGTGCGCTCGATATCGTGGGCGGAACACTACTGTTCGCGATCCAGATTTACTGCGATTTCTCCGGCTATTCGAGCATTGCCCGCGGTACGTCTAAGCTCCTTGGGATCGACTTGATGCTCAATTTCAATCTTCCCTACTTTTCTAGAGGGCCGAGTGAATTTTGGCGGCGCTGGCACATAAGTCTCTCGTCGTGGCTCCGCGATTATCTCTACATTCCCCTTGGCGGCAACCGAGGTAGTCATCTCGGTACGATCCGTAATCTGATGCTCACGATGATTCTCGGCGGTCTCTGGCACGGTGCCGCCTGGAATTTCTTACTTTGGGGCTTCTATCATGGGATTATTTTAGCCGTTGCGCGTGCGATCCCGCCGATTCTATTGAATCAGCACATGCTAGTTAATCGGTTGCTCGCGGGATTCCAAATTCTCGGATTTTCGGTGATCACTCTTTACGGCTGGTTGCTCTTTCGTGCGGAGTCATTGAGCCAAGTCGTGACGTTTACCCGAAAAATCTTCAGGCTCGAAGGTATTGAAGTCTCGGTTTTGGGAAGACCGACCTTTTCGGCAATGGTTGGATTGCTGATCCTCATCCCTTACGAACTTCTCGAATACAGTACAGGGAAGACATTCCAACATCAGCCCCTTCCTAACTCAGTTCGGGGATTTTTCATCGCAATCCTCTTGGTCACCATTCTGATGGGGCTTAGCAATGAGCCAACTCAATTCATCTACTTCCAATTCTGATCTGACGATGACGCATCCTCTAACGGTCCGATCTTGGCGCGACATGGTCTCGGTTTTGGGCTGGACCCTCCTCGGTCTCGTCCTGATCGACCTTGCGATGAATCTTGTCGTGGTCGTCCTGGAGCGACCACCAACGCGACGACCCCACCCACTTGTAAATTACCTGGAATACGGACGGTCGATTGAAGGAAAAGTCCGACGCTTGGTAGGACCAACGGAGGAGACGACGGGACCGCTCGCCTACGCAGGCTGGATTCCCCTACAACAAGGTTCCGAGAACGATCTACCGGTCGAGGCTGAACTTGGAGATGACCTCCTCGTTTCCTTTTACGGAATGTCTTTCTCTGACCAGATCGCGACCGCAACTACTGAGGTCGATCCCGCGATTACGGTCCGGATGCGCGGGGGACCAGCCGCTCCCGCCAATCATAGCCTCGCGACCTACTTGGAAGATCGGAATCGTGCTGAGCCCGACGCCGTTGTCCTCGGAGTCCTCGCCTCAAGTGTCCGAGGAATCGAAACGGTCACTGGGATGACCTGGATGTTCGAAAACCCGGCCCCATTCTGTTATCCTAGATATATTAATGGTGATCGAGCGATTGAAAAAGTGGAGACGAGTGTCCGAGATCTGGAGGAGCTACGCGAAGTCATAAACGATCCCGACCGTTTTGAGGTCTTTGTCAACGAACTCGCGGTACTTGATCGTGTGTACTCCCCGTTCTACTACAAAAAGAATTGGCTCGACCACTCGGCGATTTTCCGGCTGATCCGACGGGCGACTTGGGGTGCCTTAACGCAGCGACGACTCGGCCAGGTTCATGGACCTCAAGGCTTCAACGCTAATTCTTCGGCCATTGGATCACTGCAAGCGATCGTCAGATCTTTTGCCAGAGAGGTCCGTCATGATGGCCGACTCCCGGTGGTCGTTTTGATCGAAGATCAAGGGTACGATAATCATCTCTCTCTCATACTGGAACCAATTCTCGAAGAACTGAAGATCCCCTACATCAGCACCCACCGAATCTGTGATCCTAATGAACCTCAGCATTTTAAACCAGACCGTCACTTCAAGAAGCCTTGCAACACAAAGATCGCACAAGCGCTGAGTGCACTGATCCGGGCTGAGTTGGGTGTCCCATCGGTTTCCAATCCAACCAGTGTCGACTCAAGTTATTCAAGCCAATTCCAATCATTGCAAATTAGCAAATGATTGTTTTAAAGAAATGACCGACAATTATTTGTTTTGGAATCGTTGGAGGCTCTCGCTCGCCGTCGTCATTCTCTGCGCTCTTCAATGGACGCTTGGGGTAACCAGCCTCGTGCAAGAGAATCCAACGGTCGACGAAGTTGTCCATCTCCCGGCTGGAATTAGCTATTGTGAGCAAGGCACCTTTCGGCTCTATCCACACAATCCTCCGCTGGTCAAGCTAATCACAGGCTTCGCAGTACGGTTGCAGGATCCTCAGACAGATCAACTCTACAGCGATCCGGATTGGGGATGGGCGACATCGAATAAGACCGCGTTTGCCCACGGCTTCATGTTGCTCAATGCTGACCGGCTCTTGGAACTCTGCAGAACCGGACGGCTCTTGATGCCGTTCTTCGCGACGCTCGGAGGACTCGTGGTCTTCGACTGGTCAAGACGGCTCTGGGGCAATACGGGGGGACTTTTAAGCCTCGGCCTTTGGTCACTGAGCCCGAACATTCTTGCCCACTCTCGATTGATTACCACCGATGTTGCGGCAACATCTGTCGGGCTTCTCGCAACCTATTTCTTTTGGCACTACCTCAAGTCAACGGTCCGAACGTGGAAATTGGCCGTTCTTGTCGGCATCTTGCTTGGAATTGGTCAACTCACAAAGTTCAGCCTGCTCGTCCTCTACGCCTTTTGGCCCTTACTTTGGATCGTTGCGACGATTACCGATCCCCGACGATCGGGTTGGTTCCCAACTATCGGACGTGGAATCCTTCATGGCTTTCTTATCGTTTTTGTCAGCATCTTAATGATCAATATCGGGTATGGATTCGAAGGTTTTGGAAAGGCTCTTGGGTCTTACCCTTTCACGAGTAAGATTTTGACCATCGAACGCGAATCTCCGATCGAGGCGCCAGGATATCGTCCGTTCCAGAGTCCTGGGATCCGCGAAGGGTTGCTCCAGTTTCGGGTCAATCGGTTTCGGGGGACCTTCTTAGAATCGCTCCCGACCCCATTACCTCAGTATTATCTGTCGGGTTTTGATGATCAGAAGACCGAAGCCGAGGGGATTCCCGCCAAGGCTCGTCGTTTTCTTCGGGATGCCGACCAACTGGGATCATCTGGCGACGAGACAATCGGCTATCCGGTTTACCTCGATGGTGAACTCCAGAGTAAGAGCTGGTGGTACTACTATCTGTTGGCGCTTTGCTACAAGGTCCCCGAAGGAACGGGATTGCTTTGGTTTCTGACGATCGGCGTTGCTCTCTTCGTCAAACGAGCCCGCGGAACTGCGGTCGATGAACTCGCGTTATGGGCTGTGCCGTTGGTCGTTGTTGCGGTGATGAGTTTTGGAACGAACATCGCACTTGGGCTCCGCTATGTGCTCCCCATCTTTCCTTATCTATTTATCAGTCTCGGGCGACTCGCTCCTTGGATCGCCGGGATCTCATCGCCGGTTGTGCGGAGGATCAGCGCCTCTATCGTCGGGGGTAGCTTCGTCGCCTCGGTCGTCGCAACGGTCATGATTCACCCTCATTACCTGGCGTACTTCAATTGGTCTTCCGGAGGTGGATCGAACGGATCGTCGCATTTGATTGATAGTAACCTCGATTGGGGCCAAGACCTTGTCGGACTCAAGCGCTGGCTTGATGAACATGCACCCGAGGAACGAGTCGGAATCGCGTACTTTGGTCAGATCCCACCGAATCTATTCAACCGGCGAGGAGAGCCGCTCGATTGGTTTCTGCCGCCGGCGCGGCCTGGTGGCTGGGGTGATGGACCGCTGCCGTATCGCTACCTAGCGACTCAAGGCTTGGATTTACCCGAGCCTGGCCTCTACGCGGTTAGTGCGACCTTGCTCCGAGGGCTTCCTTGGCGGGTCTACGACAGTGGTGAAGGCGTCCCCGGAGAGAATCCAGACTGGCGCTACTTTAGTGTCTCGTACGACGCATACAGCTACTTCCAGTTATTTGAGCCGATCGCCGAGATCGGTCACTCAATCCTTATCTTCAGGCTTGATTCGTCGGACATCGAGCGGCTGAAATCAACTTGGGCGAACTGACGAGCAACGAGATTAAGACTCTCGGCCGGTCCTTGGTTGCGTCTCTCAGGTCCTGGGTTTACAACCAAAATCCGTCACCTCTAGATCCAACCCGAAGCAAGTATTAACGACCTGCACGAGAGGAATCAAACCTTTATGAGTACAGCAAACATCTCAGCTCAAACCCGATCCGCACTCGACGAAGGGGAAGGGCTGCTCCGGTTGGCACCAACTTGGGTTCCCCGATCGTTCCTGATGCCGGGGGGTCGACTGAAGCTTGCTCGCGAAGACCTTTATGCGCTCGGGACCCATCGTGGTGGCATTGATGAGCGTTGGTTCGCATCGACCACACCTGCCGCTAACGAAGGAGCACCTCCCGACGAAGGGCTAAGCTACGTAATCTCCAACGGCGATCGCTTCACCCTCCGCGACGCAATTGCCGCACACGGACCGGAGATGATCGGACAATCACTCTGGGAGACCTACGGCAAGTGGCCGGTCTATTCGAAGTTTTTCGACAATCTGGGGCCGATCCCGCACCATATGCACCAGAGTCAGGAGCAAGCAAAGCTCGTTGGTCAGGAAGGAAAGCCGGAAAGCTACTACTTCCCACCGCAACTCAACTGGACGGGGAACAACTTTCCGTACACCTTTTTCGGACTCGAACCGGGGACAACGAAGGCCGAAATCCGAGGCTGCCTGGAACGTTGGAACGAAGGGGACAACGGAATCCTCGATTACTCCAAAGCCTACCGACTCAAACCCGGAACCGGCTGGCTTGTTCCGCCTTGCGTTCTCCATGCACCTGGTTCGCTGGTGACCTATGAACCGCAGTGGGGGTCGGACGTCTTCGGCATGTACCAATCGCTCGTCGAGGGCCGTCGGGTTCCTTGGGACTTACTCGTTAAGGATGTCCCTTCTGAAAAACATCAGGATCTCGACTACCTAATCGAACAACTCGATTGGGATCAGAACGTCGACCCGAGTTTTAAGGATAACCACTATCTTGAACCGACGATCCGGAGCGGCGGGCCTGGGCAGGGGTTTGTGGACAACTGGATTGTCTACGGGACCGTCAATGGAGAGCAGCTTTTCTCCGCTTGTGAATTGACCGTCGATCCCGGCGCTTCCTGCACCATAACGGACCCGGGTGCTTCCGGCCTGATTGTTGTCCAGGGATCGGGCACGATTGGGAAACTTGGAGTGGACTGTCCCGTTTTCATCCGCTTCGGCGAGATTACCCAGGACGAAGTCTTTATCACTGCCAAGAAAGCCGCGGAAGGGGTCACGTTTACCAACAATGGCTCGGAACCCTTCGTGAGCCTCCGCTACTTCGGACCGAATGTCCATCTTAATCTGCCTTCGGTCGGTGCTCACCGCACTTCTTAAGCACCGAGCTTCTGGGGGCTCGACTCGAAGCCCCCAGAAGCTGTAAAGGACGATAAGTCGTGGTGGGTTTCGCTGCTGGTTCTGCTCTCTTGCTTGATCTTGAGAAGCACTGATCAAAGCAGCCCTGATATGGTGGATGAGAACAAATAGATTCCGCGAGTCCCTGGCGAGTTCGATCGATGACTCCACCAGAACATCAGCGTATTGCGGAACGATTCGAGGGGATCCTCAATGATGACGGACGGAGTCGAATCAAATCCGAGCTGAAGCCAGGCGAACGCTTGCTCTGGGCTTCTGGATCCTTTCCTGAATCGGAGCTCAAGCCCAACGACGAATTGGGTTGCTTACCGATCCTGAGTGTGGTCGCGCTTGTCTCCTGGGCTCTCGGAATCGGCGCTGGCTTTCTCAAGCAAGAGCGACCCCAAGAATGGCTCTACTGTGTCATCGCCGCTGCATTCATAATCGGCATTGCGGCCTCGGTGATTGCAATCGCTGGCTTTGTGTCGATCCGACGATCCCGTAAAGTCGACCACCGCCGCTCCCGGCTTGCGCTACAAGCGATTACTGACCGCCGGGTCATTGTCTGGAAGCCCGACTTTGGGGGCACGAGGGTCACGGTCGTCTCTTTTTCACTCGCGGAGATTCAGCGTGTGTGGCGGGTGGAGAGGGATGGTCAAGGATTCGAAGTAGGCTTTTCTCTTCGTGGACCGAGCCGTGAAGAAGATCAGTACACAACTCTCGAAGAGTTCCAACGCTTCAACCTCATGGAGCGGATCCCTGACGGCCAGCGCGTCGAAGATCTGCTCAGGAACTCGGCGATCGAAGCCAGAACGAGGGCTTCTGCCGATGCCCTCGAATGGCAAAGGCTAGCATCGCTCGACCCATCCCGTCCGCCGACTGAGTAAGATCTTCGCTGAGGGTGCATCGAGGACTTTGACCAAAAGGGGAGGCAGATAGCTCCGCCGCTCCTGGACACTCGACACCCGCTCGATTCCGGGCGTCACTTCGGGTCTGAGCTATCTTGCGTCTTGAGCCACTCGATGGCCGCTTCGAGCACTGGATCCTTACTCTCCAGGAGAGTTGCCCGCTCGATCGGGATGATTTCGTCAGGGACAACGCCGGTACCTTCGAGTTGGACGCCATTAGCAGAAACAAAATTGGCGAAGGCGAATTGAAATCGATCACCATTTGGGAGCTTTGTCACTTGCGACGGTAAGGCAGCGCCCGCCGTGATCGATCCGAAGATCCGAGCCCTCTCGTTGTCTTGCATCCCTCCGGCAAAAATCTCCGAAGTTGAAGCGGAGGAGCCGTCCACCAAGAGTGCTAATGGCCCGCTATAGTTCGGACTTTGTCGGTACGTGATGAAGTTCAAGGACGAATCTCGGGTCGTCATCGTGCCAAGCTTGGTTCCCGTCTTATCAAAAAAGAAGCCCGAGATTCCCATTGCCATCGCGCCGATTCCTCCAGTATTCCCTCGGAGGTCAATGACGAGACCAGGAGCATCCTGAAACGTACGGACTGCGGCTCTAATCTCCGGCATGAGGCCTACTGGATCAAAAAAAGAAGTCCAGCGAATATATCCAATTGATCCTTCGAGCGTTTTGGACTCGAACTCAATCTGGATGTCGGGAAGATTGCCAAAACTGGCGACACGTCCCTTGGGTTGGATCAATTCCAACTCCGTCTCCACGCTCTCATCGTCTTGATTTAAGAAGTGTACAGTTCGTTTTTTTCCGACCGGACCGCTTAGTCGACTCTCGATAGAACGCGCGAGGTAGAGCCGGAGCATGGTGGAGTCTCCAAAGGCTTCCTTTACCTTCTCTAGAATCGTCCCGACATCCTTCCCTTCGATCTCGGAAACGATCCAGCCGGGTCGAACGCCCGCCATCGACGCCGGAAATCCTTCGGTGACGTCCACCACCAAGGCTTGGTCTTGTATCACTCGGACCGTGACCCCGATCACTCCAGGACCCGATTGGGTTGTGTCGTCTTTCTCGAGCGCTTCGTAGCCTGATTTTGGAATAATTACAAAATGTGATTGGTTCAGCAGTCTGATCAGCTCATCCATCACTTCTCTGGCCTCGTCCTGGGATTCGGCCTCATTGATTTTTGGTCGTAATTCGGTACGAGCGGCATCCCAGTCAACCCCGTTGAGTTCAGGATCATAGTGCCGGTCGCGGATTGTCTCCCAAACGATATCGAATGACTGAAGATTTAACTCTCGATCGCGGTCCGACAGCTTCGATTCCTGTCCGACCTCCACGGCCTCTTGCGCCACCAACGGGATCACAAAGGATACCTCGATCGCGACGATTCCGAGCAGCAAAACGATCATCATTCCACGCCGAAGCATTGCGTTGGTACTCCTGATTCAGCAAAATAATCTGACTGCTGAATCGTCGATGTCCGAGAATGTAGTAAGAGGGTAGGTAACTTGACTACTTCAGTTATCTCAAATTGATAGACTTACTCCAAGATCACCAGGCTTAAGCACTCATGGAACAGAGAATGCTCTGCATGATGCAGTCACTGCTCCTCAGCTTAGAATTCAGCCTCCAACTTGAAGGCCCCGTCCAGGTAACGAACGGGCCGCATGTCATCCCGATCTTCAAGAACTATCAAGGCTCGCTGCATTTTGGCGCCACTGACCTTACTGACGACACCACGACTCCGAGTGCTTTCGATGTCGGGGCATCAACTCCGGCCGCAGCGCGTCTTCCCATTGATCCATCAATCCAGAGGGCTCGTCTGTTATCCTCTGAAGCGAATCTTGCCGAGTTGAACCACAGGCAATCCAGATTCCGAGATCTGCAGAACTTGCATTTGATTACTGTTCTTTCGCGATTCTCTTCTGTTACACGCGAGGCGTCGGCGAATACCTAGGGAGAAGGTTGTCGGTGTTGGGTGTTGCAGAAGCTCTTTGAATAGTCACCCAAACACTGGTCTTGAAAGGATACTGCGATGGATCTGAGCCGGTCACTCCGGATTGGGACACTAGCCATTGAGTCAGGACGTGTTTCCGAGCGAGATCTGACGGAGACCTTAGCACTCTGGATCAGCGAGCAGCGGCGGCCCCTCGCGGATTTCCTGGTTGATCACGAGTTGCTCAACCCCGTTGATCGCAATCGTCTCGAGACGTTGCTTGACCGCGAACTTGATCAGGGTGTTGATGATGATTTGTTATCGGAACTTGAAGAGGATGAAGACACCGACGAACACGATAATCCGTCGATTAGCGACTTCGGCGCAGACGAAGCGGCAACTGTGGTCGCAGCAACAGAAACGCGTCGCGACCGGATTCAAGAAGCGACCACGATGGTCAAAACTCGGCAAGGTGTTCTCAATGTTGAAATAAATCGTTTCAAATTAGACTTACTGCACGAACAAGGTGGTCTTGGTTTGATCCACTCCGCCTTCGATCGACAACTGGAACGAACCGTTGCGATTAAGACGATCCAGGAACATCTACAAAGTAATCCTCGGGTCCGAGAACTCTTCCAACGCGAGTCTGAGATCACTTCCAGACTGGAGCATCCAGGGACGATACCCGTCTACAGTCGTGGCGTTCTATCGGACGGACGACCCTTTTATGCGATGCGATTTATTCAAGGAAGTAATTTGTTTCATGAAATAAACAAATTTCACGACCTTGAGAAAAAAAGTAACCAAAATTCCACAGAGAGATCTCTAGCCCTCCGTCAATTGCTCCGGCGGATGATCGATGTCTGTCAAGTCATTGATCACGCGCATAGAAAACGTTACTTACATCGAGATATTAAGCCTGAAAATATTATGATCGGGCCAAACGATGAGACCCTCGTCGTGGATTGGGGGCTGGCCCGACCCTTCCGGCAGGACGAGTCAGAACTTTTTCGCGATCCTGAGTCTGAGAAAGGGGTTGGAACACCCGCCTACATGGCACCCGAGCAAGCCGCCGGTGCAGTCGGTGCTCAAGCAAACCCATCAATCGACATTTACTCGCTTGGGGCGACCCTTTTTGCGATCCTGACCGGTCAGAAACCGTACAACGGCCTCGAGCGGCAACAGATTCGCCAGGAATTGCTGAAACGCGCGCCGTTGAAGCCTCGAGAGATCAACCCACGGATCGCGGCTCCACTCGAAGCAATCTGCTTGAAAGCGATGAACCGAGATCCAGAACAGCGTTATGGGAGTCCGAAAGCACTAGCTCAAGATTTGGAGCGCTGGCTTGCGGACGAACCAGTGAGTGCCTACCAGGATCCTCTCTCGGTGCGATTCCGGCGTTGGCAGCGGAGGCATCGGTCGATTGTGATCGGAGCCTCGGTTCTGTTGCTTACGTCCACGGTAGTACTGCTGATTGCAAATATCCTGATCTCAAGACAAGAACGGCTTGCCTCTCGGGCCAGATCCGAGGCTGAGAGGACCACGCAGATTGGCGTTTCGTTGATCGAACAACTTATTGAGGTTGCGGATCGTCGTCTTACGAGTGATTTGCCGCATGAACAGAGGGTACGTTTATTCAACTCAAGCAAAAGATTGATCGAGCAGTATCCTGATCATCTCTTGGAGGATCAGAATAATCGTAGGGAACTCGGGCGTTTTGCGGCGCGTCTCGCCAACCTAGAGCGATTGTCAGGAAATTACAGCCGTGCCTTCCCCCTTTACGATGAAGCGATCGAGCTATTGACTCCACTGGCAAAAGAGTCAAGTACAATCTTCGACGATACTTTGCTCTTGAATGAAGTTCGATATGAGCGCGCAGAAGCTGAGCGGGCCAGTGATCGCGTCTCTCAAGCAGTAGGGTCGTTTCGAGCGGTGATCGAAAATACAAGAGCCCTCGCAGATGGGTCGCCTCGTGCACACGAAACACACCTGGTTGAGGCGCTTGGGCATCTTGGACTCGGCCAATCACTCATCTTGGTTGACGACCTCCCGAGTGCTGCCCAAGAACTCGACCGCTCGATCAAGCTCTTGAAAACGATCAACCAGGATGCTTTTGGTTCAATCCAGCGTGAGATTAATCTATCCGGCTCGCCAACTTCTCTTCCCCGGTTGCTTGTCCAAGCTCAGGCGTTGCAGACACAAGCTATCGTATTTAAGTCTCAGGACCGACTCGATAAGGCTGACGCAGCCCTCCTGGATGCGGAACGATTATTGTCTGAAGCCAAAGAACTGATAGGGAGCGTGATCCCTCGCAATCTATTGGCCTTGATGGCCGAGATCAATTGCACACGAGCACGGATCAGAGTCTACCGAGGTGACGTCGACGAAGCCTTGGTGAAGCAGGTTGATGATGCGGTCGGGGTCTTTCGGACTCTCGCGACAGAACAACCCCGACTTCCTTCTTATCAGACGAGCCTTGCCCGGTCCTTAGCAGTCCGTGTCGAAGTCGAGCTTGCACTCGAGAATTTTTCAGCGGACCACCAATTGCTAATCGGTTTACTCGGTGAGGCCCAGGAGCGGATTAGCGATTGCCTTGCACGGCACCCGGAGAACACCGACGCCATGCAGGCAGCAGCTCAGATTAACCAGGTTCTTCGGCAGGCGAAACAAAGACATGACGTTCGGTGAACTATGAACGCTCATGAACGCCAGCATCCTGTCACGAGCGAAGAAGCATCTGCGCTCAATGTGTTCACGAAAGTCAAACCCATCTGTTTGATTAAGTGGGCGGGAGCGGCCGTGGTTTCTGATAGTAGGTATATTTTTGCGAAACCGTCTCTATGTCGGTCGCAATTGTTACTTCAATGGTGGAAGGACCACTGTTATAGGTTGTCGGGGAGTGAGCAATAACTTCGAGGTTACCCGAATTGGAGATTACTTCGCGAACGGTCCACGACAAGTTTTGCGTTGAACCATTGATGAGGGTGGTCTTCAAGCTCACTTCCGAAGTCGTAATGCTTCCAAGACCCGTTCCCTCGACGTAAACAATGCTCTCTTCGTTGGATCCATAATGAGGACGGATCCCTTTGGAGTGGTTTCCGTAGAGTGTTATCGGCATGATCGACTATTCCGATTGTAAAGATTGGGGAAACTATTCAGCATCGTGTTACTCATGGTTGCAAATGCAATCGATCAGGGCAAGTAGTGAGCAATCGAAAATAAGAGATGATGTTTCTGTTAATATTACTCGGACTATGTTTTGCGATTTTTAAACGCTGCCCGACCGTTAAGGATCGCCTTACGATCACCGAACCGAGTTACTACATAGGTACCGCTCTTCGGACTCCGTTCAATATCAACGATTGCTTGATTGTCGGCGTCCTCAAGGAGGTGCGTGAAGCTCCGATAACCGTAGTAGCTTTCATCGAAAGAGGGCTTCTTTCGCTTCATCGTTTCTTTGAGTAACGAGGCATACAAAATGTCGTGATTTTCGCGATTTAAGGCATTGCAGGCTTCAATTAGTAAGGTAAATATTTCACGTTTTTTTTCGGGAATCGACGCATCAAGCTGCTTGACTGCTTCTTGCTCATCAAGTTCGTACCGCTCTAAGTCTTCATAGTATATGAACTCATCGCAATTATCACGGAGGAGGTCTGAGGTCGATCCTTTCATCCCCAGGCCAATGACATCCTTATCATTTTCCTTCAATTTCGAGACGAGGGGTGAGAAGTCTGAATCTCCCGAGACGATGACGAATGTGTCGATATGAGTTTTGCTCCAGGCTAAGTCCATCGCATCGACAACGAGCCGGATGTCTGCCGAGTTTTTGCCAGTCTGACTTCTCCGTGGAATCTCAATCAATTCGATGGCGGCCTCGTGGAATGGGGCGGTGTAAGCTTGATATCGACTCCAATCACAGTAGGCCTTTTTGACAATGATTTTTCCTTTTTCCAGGAGTCGCTCAAGGACCATCTGGATATTAAACCGAGGCTTCTTCTGATTCTCGAAACCGAGGGCAAGGTTCTCTAAATCAATGAAAACCGCCAGGTTTCGTTCTTCGTTGGGCAGGCTCATGGCCAACGCAGTTCCGATCATCGTTCGAGAGAATTATCCGTGATCCGAACCCCTCAAAATCGCTTACATTGTACGAAAGACTAATCGTGATGGTATCGGTACGACCTGAACCGCGTTGATCGCCTGTTGATTATCGAGAGACCAACGCAATCCAGGTAAGCACTCAGCGATATTACCCAAAGTTAATTAGTCTCGTCACTTCTTCAGATTCAGGGGTTAGCGGCGTGCTGCTGCTGACCAACCACCGGCATAGAGATCGCGGACAGATCGTCGAGGACGCGACTCGTTCACTGTCAGTGCTCGACCATGTTGTTCCGTACCATGAAGGGCATCGATCGCGGATCGGGCTTGATCATCGTCTGGCATATCTACCAACCCGAACCCTCGTGATCGACCCGTTCTGATTTTCATTTGGACCTCGGCCCACTCCACCGTCCCATAAGCCTCGAACATGGCTCGGAGTTCATCGTGGGTCACTGAGTAAGATAAGTTTCCGACGTATATTCTCATTTGGGATCGTTCCGCTCTCTGAAAGGCCCAAGAAAAGTTGAAGTCAATGGAAAAGAAACGGTTCAGCGAGTGATGCAGCATCTGCACGATCAATCAACTTAGTCGAAACTCCCGGCTCGGTTGTTCGAAAGAAAGCAGGTGACCCTTCTCGAACCGAGATCTCAACCCCACGATTCTCAGACACCGCATCTTTTGAGTTTAGAATTCAAAAGCATGGTTTGGATTAGGAGATGACGATCATTGATCGGAGACGCCGAGAAGCTCGATCTCAAAGATCAGTGTCGCGCCCGGAGGAATCGGACCGCCTGGAGTACCAGCGTCGCCATAAGCAAGCTCCGACGGAATGACGAGTCGCCATTTGTCACCAACTTTCATCATCTGGAGCGCTTGTTTCCAGCCTTCGATCAGTTGCATTAAACTAAAGATCTGAGGTCCGATTTTTTCAGTGCTGTCAAAAACAGTGCCGTCGATTAGTGTACCTTTGTAATTGATCTGAACACTGCTAGTGAGCTTTGGAGTGGGCCCGTTCCCCTTTTCCAAGACTTGGTACTGAATCCCGCTCTTGGTCGTTTTGACAGCGGCATTCTGGGCGTTCTTTTTACGATAAGCTTGCCCATCAGCCTTATTCTTCTTCGCTAGCTCTTCATTTGCGGCGGCCATCGTTTCCTGTGCTTTGAGTTCTCGCTCAAGTAATTCCGCCTCGAAGGCCTCCATCACTTCAGCAATTTCTTCATCGGTGAGGAGAGGTTGGGTGTTTTCGTTAGGACTCAGGCCGTCAGCGATCCCTCGAGCAACCAATTGAGGATCAATTTGAAGAGCTGCACACTGTTCTCTCAGACCCCGGCCAATGTTGAGCCCAAACCCATAGCTCGCCTTGGCATTGAGGTCGGGGAGCTGAACTGACCCCTCGGTGCGGGGTTTCGGTTGCTCTCCGCCTTGGAGTTCAACCCCTGAACTTGGCTGTTGATTGGCTCGACCTTGAGCGAATGCGGCAATACTGAAAATGGAAACGACAAGCGCAATTCCGATCGCAACGGCCAGATGGCGGCTCATCAAAGACTCCTTCACAATCTGGAGAGCGGGCATCGATTGAGTGACGATTTGAAAACGCTTCCTGCGTTTGTATTCAACATCATAGCGAATCAGAGCACTCGGCAGAACCCCGGTCGATCCTCTCCCGATCCCACAACCGACCTGTCTGGACTCAATGCGCGGAAGTCTTCCGAAACGGGAGTCATTCGAAACCGTAGTTGGGTTACATGTCACTTCAACGCGGAATATTTCGTAAGATGAGAAGTTCAGATGCTTTCGTCGATTCGGGGAATCCTTCTCTACTATTAAATCTCGACCAGCAACGGGCTGCCTTGAGCGTGCGATCATCAATCATGCAGAGAGTGTTTGGCGAGTTGTCGAACCTCCGAGGAGACCGGGTCTGATGTTTGGGAAGCTCTTTGGCGCTAACAAGAGTACAGCCGCTAGTTCAAAGTCGAGGACGGCCAACAAGGCGAAAGGCTCCGAAGCTAAGCCACCGGCTCCTACTGCGCCTAAGTTGAAGAAATCAAACATCAAAAGCCGGTTTCAGATCATCGGCGAGGCCGGTCAAGGGAGCATGTCCAAAGTCTACCGAGCCATCGACAATGATTCAGGACGACTCGTCTGCCTGAAAATTCAAGATCGAGCCAAAACCGAAGCCCACATTGAGCGCGCTTCTCTGGCTGGGAGGCCTCACGAAGGTGTGATTGGCGCTCAGATCAGGCATCGCAATGTCGTTAAGACTCTCGATTACGGAATTAGCACCAAAAAAGAGCACTTTTTAACGATGGAGTTCATTGAGGGAGTCTCGCTCAATTCCATCCGTGAATCTCGTTCCCGTGATCTCGAAGCTAAGGTTGATCTACTCTTACAGGCGGCCGAAGGTCTTGCCGCAACCCATGCCCAAGGCTTTATCCATCACGATTTCGGGCCCAAGAATGTCTTAGTTACGAAGGATGAAGTCGCTAAAGTGATCGATTTCGGACTCGCCGTCCCAAATACGCCGCAATTTCGGAAGCCGGGGAATCGGACCGGAACGCTGCAATACATGGCACCTGAATTGATGCGACGCGAGCCAACCGACGAGCGAATCGATATCTTCTCCTGGGGACTTATGGCATTTGAGTTGTTAACGGATCGCATCCCCTACGATGCCAAAGATCAGATGGCGTTGATGCGGCTCCGGATGAACACTGATCCGATTGATATTAGCCTGATCGCCCCAGACTTAGACCTAGACCTACAGCAAGTGATCAGGAAATCGATCGCTCGGGATCCGAGAGAGCGTTGGTCGTCAATGACCGACGTTATTGGAGCCCTCAGCGCGTTACCAATGGTCCATCGCGACCAAGAGTGATTGGAAACGTGCGTTCGGGCTTGGTAAGCTGCCTCCGATAGATTTAATTATCATCGTGCGATCAAGACCTCAATCGGAGGCATCGTCGGATGGCGGCTCAGTGGCATTATCAAGGCAACGACGGAAGCCTCCAAGGTCCCTTTGGCTCTAAAGATCTCCGCGAACTTGCCGAGTCGGGTGTTTTAAGTTCTGAATCGCTGGTGAGCCGCGATGGCGGTAAGTGGGTCAAGGCGAAGCAAGTTCGCGGACTGTTGACTCAGCCCCAACAAGTCGAGGTCCCCTCGGTACGGGATGATCCGTCGGGGGCCGTCAACGATCCATTTTCGACCCACCCAGGACAACCTTTCGCTCAGAATCAGCCTCCGTTTATTGAAACCGAGGTCGCCACTTCGTTCTCTGGAACGGAGATCGAGACCGGAATCGAAACGGAAGGTAGCGGCCTCCGACCGCCACCAATCCCCCAACTAAAAACCCCCGAGTCAGGGATCCCTAGTGAGCCTTGGTA
>CAZEAN010000010.1:0-75308 GCA_964510225.1 uncultured Isosphaeraceae bacterium | reverse complement strand
CAAAGGGACCAGGTTTCTCTGTTGCTGGATCTAAGTCTAGAACACCAATTAATCCGAGTGCTACGACCGCTCCGAGGAATAAAACGTCTGGAGGTGCCCAATCTCGGATCAAGGCCACCAGTACACTGAGAGTTATTCCTAACGTAATCCAACCCTCGAAGCCGATCTGCGCCATGCGTTGATGACCCTTTTCCCACTTGATTTCCGTTTGGATTGAGTATCCGAAGGGAACCCAATCTGAAGCGTGAGGGATTCCCATAAAAAGGCTTGCAAGGACTCTAGCATCAACATCGGGACGTTACGGAGTCAATGGGCATCGTCGTTCGGCGAGAATCAAGCGATTCGCTCGGTGGGCTCGAAGGTGATTCGATAAAGGTTCGACGAATTTAGTGCGAATTAGCGAGATAACGAGGGTTAGCTCTGGAGTGGCTGGAGGTTCACGATTGGAATATAGGTTAGTCGAGCGGGCCAGCGCCTCGACTCTTGAACGTCTTTGAATCAGAACTGCAAACTCTCAGGGAAGCATACAGCCATGAGACGATCGTTTCCGCTTCTTGTGACTCTTGGCGTGGTCTTGACGACCACATCGGTGACGGAGGGGACGGATCTTGTGACCCTCTCGCCGCAGACATTCGAAGCCTACGCACCAGAAGGTAAAGAAGCCGACGCCATCTATGGTGACTTCGTGCTCCGAAACGAGAACATTGTCGCCGTAATCGCCCGACCGGTTCAGTACCGGAACGCGAACATGATGGTGCGTGACGTCGGCGGGATGATCATCGACCTCACTCGCCGCGATATCCAGCGGGACCAGCTTCAGGTCCTTTATGCTGCCGAACCAACCAACACCTTCCAATTTGCAGGAGTCGAAGTCGAACGACCTTCCATCTTCGACGTCGATCGAGCAATGGCTGATGGCTCGATTCAGACCAGAACCACCCTGGTGGTCAAGGCAGAGTCGGTTACCGTCAAGCTTGTCTCGAAACCGGATCCCGACCGTGCACTCGTTGAGTTGAGCTACACGCTCCGTGACGGATCCGATGCCGTTGAAATCAGGACAACTTGGACCAACAACACCGGCCGTGATCTGAAGGTAGCCATCAAAGACCTTCTTCGCGCAGAACGCTCGTTTGACAAGGCCGAGGACGGTACCGATCCCTTCTTCTGGGTTGAAGACAAGTACTTCGGTCAGGCCTATGGTCTCTTTGTTGACGAGGGGACGATCAACGCCAAGACCAATGGGTATATTTCAACCTTAAGCTATACAGAAGATGCCGAACGTGTCACGCTCGCTCCGGGCGAGTCAGTCGCTGCGGAACGTTTGTTCTTCCCGGGCGCCAACCTGTTCGACCTCCGTGCCGTTGCGGCCGACGCTCAAGGGATCGAACAGAGCAGGGGGAGTCTTATGGTTGTTGATCAGCAAGGGAAGCCAGTCGCCGATGCGGACGTTTCGATCGAGGTTGAGGGGGAACTGTACGGTCATGGTCGGACCAACAAAGAAGGCTTGATTTCAGCACGACTTCCCGAGAATCTGGCCGGGCTTCCTTTGGTCACAGCTCCTTGGGGTGCGACAACGACTGAGTTCGAACCGCTTGAGGAAGAGAGCGCTTACAAGGCGGTCGTTGCTTCGGGTGGTTTGGTCGTTGCCAACATCACTGACGAAAATGGTGGCCCGATACCCTGTAAAGTCCAGTTTACAGGTACAGATGGTACCGAGACGCCCGACTTCGGTCCTGATACCGGTGTTCACGCGAACGCCAACCTGTACTACAGCCACAATGGTCATTTTGAAAAGCCGCTCGCTCCGGGAACCTACGACGTCATCGTGAGCTACGGTCCTGAATATGACGCAGTCTTCACCGAGCTGACTCTGGAAGCTGGTGAGGAAACAGAACTGGTCGCTACCTTGAAGCGGACAGTCGACACCACTGGTTGGGTAAGTTCAGACTTTCACAGCCATTCAACTCCATCGGGTGATAACTCATCATCACAGTGTGGTCGTGTGCTGAACCTTCTCTGCGAACATGTTGAGTTTGCTCCCTGTACTGAGCACAACCGACTCTCCACTTATGTACCACACTTGCGTGCTCTCGGCGTTGAGCAGTTGATGGCGACCTGTACCGGAATCGAACTCACGAGCCGTCCTGGTGACGTCAATCACCAAAACTCCTTCCCACTCGTCCTCCAACCACATGTCCAAGACGGTGGTGCACCGATGATCGATCTCGATCCCGAGATCCAGGTTGAGCGCCTCGCTGTTTGGGATGGTTACAGTGAGAAGGTGATTCAGCAGAACCACCCCGACCTCGGTCATGTGTTCTTCGACCGTAACGGTGACGGGGAAATCGACGGTGGCTTCAGCAAGAACTTCGGCTACATCGACTCCATCGAAATTCACCCACCATCAACCATCTTCTTGCCTCCGGTTGTTGAGTACCGAGGGTCCGAACGCAACAACGATATCGTGAACTGGATGCAGATGCTCAATCAAGGGATGCGCTACACTGGAGTCGTGAACACAGACGCTCACTACAACGTCCATGGTTCCGGCTGGTTGCGCAATTTCATCAAGAGTAGTACAGATGACACAGCTGAAATCGATGTCATGGAAATGGTCTATGCCGTTGAAGGCGGGAATTTGGTGATGTCGAGTGGCCCGTTCCTCGAAGCGACGGTTCGTTCGAATGGCGACCGCGCCATCCCAGGTGAGACCATCGAACTTACTGGAGGTTCTGCGACCCTCTCGGTCAAGGTACAGTGCCCGAACTGGTTCGATGTTGATCGCGTTCAAGTCTTCGTAAACGGTCGGGCTGTCGAAGAGCTAAACTTTACACGGGAAGCGAACGGAGACTACTTCGGTGATGGTGTGATCAAGTTCGATCGTGAGATTCCCCTCACGTTGGATGAAGACGCTCACATTATCGTTGCGACGATCGGTGAAAACTCCAGCCTATCACCGGTCATGGGTGAACTCCCCGAGTTCAGGGATAAGCCGGTTGCCGTCACCAACCCGATCTATCTCGATGTTGACGGTGAAGGCTTCACACCGAACGAGGACACTCTCGGCGCTCCGCTTCCGACGAAACGCGACTGATGGCTTGACTATCGAAACGACTGGTTACTAGTCGGAGGTCGAATCGGAACGTAGAATCAGGCCCATCGGCCAGTCTCGGATTCCCGAGACTGGCCGGTTGGTTTTCGATTCAACTCAACCAATGACCAGTCGGAGTCCCAGAACAATGCGTAAAGCACTCTTCGTCCCGACCCTTGCAGCTTTGATCGCTGCGCTGATTACTGCAACCGGTTTTGCCATCACCAGCCGGACTGCCCCCGAACCTCCTTCAACCCCGTTGGCCCACATGGTCTTCTTCACGCTTGCAGAGCCTTCGGAGGAGAATGCAGAAAAGTTGGTTAAGGCATGCGAGACCTACTTGACGAAGCACAAAGGGACCTTGCACTTTTCTACCGGTACACGTGTCGAAGAACTTGACCGGGAAGTGAATAATACTGAGTTCGGCGTTGCGCTTCACTTGATTTTTGACAGCAAAGCTTCACACGATACCTACCAATCACACCCGCGCCACCTGAAGTTCATTGAGGAAAACAGCTCGCTTTGGTCTGGCGTTGAAGTCTTTGACTCCTATCTCGCTTCACCGATGGCTCCTCCTGCTCCAGCATCCATCAAGCCTGCTCGGACATTCGATCCTTCAAACAACTGAGCTATTCTCCGCTATCTAGTTTCGACGCTGAGACCAGCCAATAATTGTCTGGGCAATTATTTCACTAATGATCATTGAATCAATTTTTGTAATCAAATGTGGATGCTGAGATTTTTTGACCTCGCCAAACTCTTGGCGAGGTCATCTTTGAATTAGACGTGAACATGCAATCCGAGGAAGCGGTGTTCCAATATCCTCCGTGGAGGTGACGATCGGACCTGGGGGATCGGAGTTGATCGAGATTGGATCAGAGTTCGAACCTGATCAACAACGAGTCGATCGCGTCGTACAGGGTCTTGCAACTGCTCCGCCGACAGGCTCAACTCGAATTCTGACGACGCACTGGATCATCATCCGAGAAGCATGCAACGTTCAGAGGAGCCGATTGATGAGACAAGCCATCGTGATTCTCTGCTGTTGGATTGGATCGAGCGGACTTACCAGAGCCGAAACGATCGATCTCGATGGCCGACGCTTTTCTCTACCCGATGGCTTCAGCATCGAATGTGTCGCGGGCCCTCCCTTGGTCGAACGCCCGATCACGGCTGCCTTCGATGAATGGGGTCGGCTCTATGTAGCGGAATCTTCGGGTTCGAATGATCCGGTTCAAGTGCAGTTGCAGGAAAAGCCGCACCGAATTCTCCGGTTAGAAGATCACGATGGTGATGGAGAGTTCGATCACCGGACAATCTTCGCTGACCGGATGATGTTTCCTGAAGGGACGCTTTGGACAAACGGCTCATTGTATGTATCGGCTCCGCCCGAGATTTGGAAGTTGACTGACGAAGATCAGGATGGAATTGCTGAACATCGAGAAGTCTGGTTTGACGGCAAGACGCTCACTGGCTGCGCTAACGATCTCCACGGTCCTTATGAGGGTCTCGATGGTTGGATTTATTGGTGTAAAGGAGCCTTCGCAGCACAGTCATACGAGCGTGACGGTGGTGAGCCATGGGTGACGAAGGCCGCCCATATTTTTCGACGGAGATTGGATGGAACGGGACCTATTGAACCGGTGATGACTGGAGGGATGGATAATCCGGTTGACGTTGTCTTTACTCCTGGTGGAGAGCGAATTTTCAGTACTACCTTCCTTCAATATCCGGCGGGTGGTTTTCGTGACGGTTTGATCCACGCCCTCTATGGTGGTCTTTATGGCAAAACCCACGGTGTCCTTGAGGGCCACCCTCGAACTCAACCTGGAGTGTTGCCACCCCTAACCCACCTCGGTCCTGCTGCACCCGCCGGGCTTGAGTGCTACCAAAGTACTGCCTTTGGCGTAGAGTTTCTGAACAATCTCTTTGCTTGTCAGTTCAACCTAAGGACGGTCAGTCGTCATCAGGTCGTCCAAGATCGAGCGTCCTTCCGCACGATCGATGCTCCTTTCCTAAGAGTCGAGGACACTGATTTTCATCCCACCGATGTCCTTGAAGATGCCGACGGCTCGCTCCTGGTCGTTGACACGGGCGGTTGGTACAAGCTTTGTTGCCCGACCTCACAACTCTGGAAGCCTGATCTCCCGGGGGCTATCTACCGGATTCGACGGAAGGATCACCCAAGAGTCGAAGATCCTCGGGGGCTAAAACTCGATTGGGAGAATCTCGATAACGATCGGCTCGCTGATCTTCTTGATGATCCTCGGCCAGCTGTTCGATCACGGTCGTTGAAGGTGCTCGCCGGTCGAGGCGAACTGGCCTTGGAGTCGTTGTTGGACGTTCTTCATGAATCGGAGTCTGCCGAAGCGCGACGAAATGCGATTTGGGCTTCCTGCCGTATCGATGATGCTCAAGCTCGGTCTCTCGGACGTATTGGACTTGCAGACCGTAGCGAGACGGTTAGGCAGGCTGCGCTCCATGTTGTCTCGGTCCAGAGGGATCGAGGCGCGCTGGAGGAAGTCCGGAGAATCCTGAGAGAAGGGACGCCGCAGAATCGTCGTGCGGCGGCTGAAGCCCTCGGCCGTTTGAATG
The DNA here is from genome assembly GCA_964510225.1 of uncultured Isosphaeraceae bacterium. Taxonomy (GTDB): domain Bacteria; phylum Planctomycetota; class Planctomycetia; order Isosphaerales; family Isosphaeraceae; genus CAZEAN01. The sequence goes on along the minus strand of CAZEAN010000010.1, from coordinate 69,622 downwards.
ATCCTTCAGTCGTTCCTGATCTCCTCGATGCCGTGAGATCATTGTCTTCGGAGGACTGGGCGTTACTCCATTCGCTTACCTACGCGTTGATTGAATTGGGGGCCCCAACACCAACACGGCTCGGCCTCAAGTCCGAGGAGTCGGAAGTACAACGCGTCACACTGATCGCACTCGATCAGATTGCGGGAGATCACCTCGACGCAGATGAAGTTGTCCCAAGACTATCCGACAGCGACCCTCGACTGCAGGAAGCAGTCGCCTGGATTGCGAGTCGACATCCGGAGTGGGGGGAAGACCTGGCTCACTACTACCGGAGCCAGATCAAGGACATTGGAGATCAGAGTCCCGATCAACGAGTACTGCTCATGAATCAGCTCAGGGGACTTGAATCGTCCTCCGCGATTGCCGATCTGATTGCGGAAGTATTGTGCGACTCGGGGGTGGACTCGAAGCCGGCTCGGATACTTGCGCTCGAAGTGATTGCCCGTACGGATCTAGACCCTGCACCCGATTCCTGGATTAAAGCTGTAGCTCAGTTGATCGGAGAGAGTGATGTCGACCTGAGTCATCGTGCTGTAGCGGCGGCTCAAGCTCTCCGGGGCAGCAACGAACAATTGAGTGTGCTCCAGTCACCATTGACTCTCCAAGCACAGAATCGGGCACTTCCGGTATCGACGCGACTTGATGCGTTGGTGGCACTTCCTGGCGGACTCACTGATGTTGATCCAGCGCTCTTTACCTTTCTACTCGATTTGACGACATCCGATCAGTCCGCAACCGATCAAACGCGCGCATGAACTCTCGTTGGTTCGGCTGGACTTACTGTTAGGCATCGGGTTGCGGTAATTAACCGATTCAATGATGTTGGGCCTCTTGCATTGCCCCAACTCATCCAGGCCTTCAAACAACTTGATGACGATGCGCTTGGCCTAGCTTTAGTCGAGGGGCTCGCAAGTGCTCCTGCACGATCTGTATTGCGCCCTGGCGACCTCCGGACTCTGTTCGAGAAGTTTGGTCCTACAGTGCTTGAAGCTGATGAGACCATAGAACTCTTCGAAGAACTCGATTCTGACGGGTCAGGGACGCGAAACCGGATCGAGGAACTCCTCCCGATGGTGGCGCAGGGAGACCTCCGTCGCGGACAGGCGATCTTCAATGGTCAAAAAGGTGCCTGTCGGTCGTGTCATACGATGGGCTATGTCGGTGGGCAGATCGGGCCCGATTTGACCCGGATCGGTGCAATTCGGACCGAGCGGGATCTCCTGGAGGCGATTATCGATCCGTCGGCCAGCTTCGTGAGGAGCTTCGAGCCTGTCCTCATCGCCACGGTTGATGGTCGGATCTACAGCGGGACAGTGGTCGAAGAGACGAGCGACGCGATGACTTTAGCTCTTGGTCCTGAGGATCGAGTCCGAGTCCTTCGGTCTGAAATCGAAGCGATCCGTCCGGGTACCACTTCGGTTATGCCTTCCGGGCTTGATCAGCAACTCTCAGATCAGGAACTCGCCGATCTCATCGTCTTTCTCAAGGCGAGTCGTTGAGCCTCAGACGCCAAAGCCAACCTTCGTGACGGTCGGAAATCACCAGACGAACGGCAAGAGACGGTATGGGACCTTCCGGGTGTAGTCCCCATAGCCCGGAAGGACCTTACGCAAGGTTCGCTCCTCTACCCAGATCCGCATAATCAAAACCACTAGCACTAAGAGGACAGCAATCAAACTGGCATAACTTTGGAGCCAGAGCGCAATCCCACCGGTAAAGGGAATTAAACCTAGATAAAGGGGGTGGCGGACAATTCCGTAGAGTCCATGATCGACCAGCTCCTGTCCACGATCCGTCTGATCTTCCACGATAGGAACGGCGAATGAGTTCTGATAGATTGCGAGAACGCTGATCCCGAACCCGACGAGGGCGACCAGTCCCCCGAGAACTGAGACGAGCAATTTGGGCATCGGGAGCAGTTTCAGATAAAAGACGTCGATCGGAATCAAGACAAACCATGCCGGAATCAAGAGGAAGAGCAAGAGCGTGACAAAGCGGTCTGCTACCGGCTGTTTCCGGGAGACCGGGACTCTTAATCGCGCTTCGAGGCTCGCTGGGGCGAATATTCCCAGAGCGATGACCGAGAACTCCAACACGAGCCCATAGACTGCAACGAAGAGGAGGGCACGAGGCCAGTACCAAGTCCCACCGGGAATGAGTCCAGCGGGGATGATCAGCAGACCATAAAATAACGCCACTTGAAAGAGTCCGCCGATCAGTCCTCGGACGATCATTTCTTGCCACTCCCTGGTCTATTGATGTCGGTTCCTACCAACGTTTTATCACGAGGTTTAGAATGACTGCCTACATCACCATGGCGACGATCGCGATCTTAGCAGTCTCTGAAGAACTTAAGACCGACCCATCGCAAGATGCGTTGAAAGTTGAGAAGGAGGGTTGGGTCGATCTCCTCCAAGAATCGGGTCCGACGCTTCAAGGATGGACTCGAGTGCCGATTCCTCCACGAGCAACGCTCAATCCTGAATCTCAGTGGTCGCTCGATTCCGAGACCGGCTCTCTCGTTTGTGAAGGCGATCTCGGCCATGAATGGCTGCGCTGGGATCAAGAAATTGCCGACGGGATCTTCCGAGTAGAAGCACGATTCACCCCTCGGGATTCCGGGCTCCGTCGCTACAACTCTGGTGTCTTCGTGAGGAACTCGGCTGACGGAAAGATCTGGCACCAGGCACAGCTCGGCGGTGGTTCCGGTGGATTTCTCTTTGGCGATACGCCAGTTGACGGCACCATCGCTCGGATCAACTTCCGAGGTGAATTGACCGAGAATCAAATGAAGCCCGCCGGCGAGTGGAACTCGATCGAGTTACAGTTCGAAGGGCCCCGGATCAGACTCCGAGTGAATGGGGTGATCACCAACGATTGGGACCGTTGCCAGTTCTCAGAGGGTTACGTTGGGCTTGAGGCTGAAGGGTATCGGATCGAGTTCCGCAAGGTGATGCTTAAGCGAATTGGATCTGAGTGACCCGGATCTGATCACTCTTAGAGTGGCTCGATGATAGGTGATCGTCCTGTTTCCACGACCGGTGGCTCCAGCCTCAATGGGTTCGAGCTATTCTGAGGAACTGATGGTGTGGACTTTGCTTGATCGAGCGCCCTTCCGATTGCCTTGAGGAGGGCATCGCGACGCGATGTTAAGGTTTCGATCTGTAAATCCGGTTGCTGCTCACCCTCGGCAATAAATTGCTTCGCAGTAAGGGTTGGGGAGCTTGCTTCGTTCGCTGGTTTCTCTTCCGTTGCGTCAAACAATAGTGGTTCGAGACCGATCGCCTGCTTTCCCCGTTGTTCGGCTGCGGCGACGACCGTGAGACAAAGCAGAATGCTTAGGGTGGCAATCGTTCGGATCGACATAATTGGGTCCTTCCACTGGTGACGCTGATTCCGCGATCGACTGTTGTCGGTCCTCTAGGGCCGGCTAAACTTATCGTAGTTGTTCAACCGAGACAAGTTCGATTGAATTCAATGAGGTCCGACGAGGTTCTGGTGGCAGGCGATCATTCAAGAACACCAAATCCGAATTCTGAATCAAATGCGGCGCCGGGAGTCGGGGCTTCAGTCCGAGCAAGTCGGCTCGGTCCGAGCTTCTCGATTCTTGGGATCTCACTCTGGTTGGTTACCATTGCCTCCTACTTCCTGCTGAAACCGCCGATCCCCCTCCCAGAATCGGAGGAGGGACAGGTCGATCGTGATGCGGCGATCCGGCTCTTGATCACCTTAATCGTTACCGGGCTCGGGATCTTTGCTTCGGCGATCTTTGCGGCGATTGGCCTCTTCCTGAGCGTCTCCAAAAGCCGGCAACAACCTGGTCCCCGTGCACGTCGAGGGATCATCCTCGGTTGGATTGGGATCGGAGCCTTGGGTTTGGTGATCGCTGAGATTCTCCGGATTGCCTTCCAGTTCTGAAAAGCCAAACGACTGCTTCTCCGGAAAATCGCAGAAGGTGGCCCTAGCGTCACTAGAAGACCGATCATTCTGGTCATCTCCATCGTCTCGGAGACGGCGATGATCGTCTCCGTTATCCCTGCGAGAACGATCTGTCGGTTGGGATGACGCAACCGGCGTTGTTGACACTCCAGGGATCGTAATTGATTAATCTGGGCCAACTTCGCCGTTTGCGAAGTTTGGATTGTCTGGGTTGACAGGATGCGATTGTGAGGTTATCATATATCTGCTTAAGTAGCTGGAATGGCAATACTTGCATGTTTCGATCCGGCTGAGGCCGAAAATTAAGAGGGGCGAACTCCGTTACCTTCTCTATCCCATTCTTTGGGGGGTCGAGTCAGACTAGATCGAATAGGCTCGCCTCGGTTTTTGGCATCGATGATTCGTCAGAATGGTAGTTTTGTTCATCCGGATGAGAGTGGATTCAGACACTACTGGAATTCAGCAATACTCTCTCCCTTGCGATCGAAAGCAACTCCCGAGGGAATCTCGGCACCCTTGATTCGGGCCAACTACCAGACACATCCGATTGCTTTAGCGCAGGGCGTGGTTGGTGAATTTAACGCTTAACTCGCACGATCCGTCGGTCTCGCATGGCTCGGATTCTCGGAGCTGCTACTCTCTTCAAAGGACCTTTTCCGATGTTCCAATGGTCGTCAGACATCGACAGGCGGGTCATGGCTAGCTACAGATCAGTGCGCCGGTCCCGATGGTATCAGCCTCAGTGCAACTCACTTGAGGAGCGCTATTTCCTATCGGTTACGCTCACGGGTAGTTTCCCCACCGAACCCTTGGTCGGAAATCCAGTCACCTGGACGGCTTCGACCGACGAGCCTATCGAGGATCCGGTATATCAGTTCAGCGTTGGATCGACCGACGGTGAACTCCGTGTGGTCCGTGACTTCAGTCCTGTTGATAGCTTCACCTGGAATCCGATACAGGAGGGGAGTTATGAGATCCTGGTCACTGTCAAGGACGGTTTTTCTGCGGTGACCGGGCAGTCAACGAGTGCTTTCCACACGGCGATTTCGGTCGTTGAAGGATCCGAGGCTACAATCAGCCCAACCTCTAACCCTCTGATTGCTCTCTACAGCGCGCCACCCTCCTCCGGGATTTACATGCGTGTTGAGTTCAGAGTACTGGACTCTGGCCAGGCCTGGACCGAAACCGCGAGGCAGCCGATCGTCCCAGGAAAAAGTACGAACTTCCTCGTCGCTGGGATGTTGCCCGAGACAACCTACGAGATGAGGCATGTCCTCAACGATGGAACGACCTCCGATCCCTTGAGCTTCACGAGCGGTGCACTGCCGTCAGACCTGACGTTCCCTACTTTTACACAAGAACCTGGAGCTGAGGCTGAGGCTGATCCTGCGCAGGATCTGATTCTCCTTCAAGGAATTGCTCAGCGGAGAGATGGTGAGGTTCCACTCGAAGTAGTCAGCACCCTCGCCACGGACCGAATGGGTAACATCGTCTGGTACTTCGATGAGATGACGCATGGGGCCGGGCAAACAACGGATCGACTCGTCCCGGGCGGCACGTTGCTGATGATGAGCCGTGAACAGTCCGTTAATGGTGCTGGCGGGACGATCTGGGAAGTCGACCTGGCCGGCAACATTCTTTGGGAAACGAATGTTGCTGCGACTAACGAAAAACTAGAAGCGTTAGGACACGAGCCAATCCTCTGGTTCCACCACGATCTCCTGCGTTTGCCCAACGGGCATACTGCAGTCTTGGGCGGAACTGAACGGACCGTCGATCTCGACGGCACTCCTACCGAGTACATCGGCGACATGGTTCTCGTTTTCAACGAAAACTTGGAGTTGGATTGGGTCTGGGACGCGTTTGATTGGCTTGACACCAACCGCCTTCCTACCCAGGGCGAAGGTCCGGAAGACTGGTTGCATTCGAACTCCATCGGCTGGTCACCCTTGGACGCCAACCTGGTGATCTCTGTGCGTTCGCTTGATTGGGTGATCAAGATTGATTATGCCAACGGGACCGGCGACGGTGACGTGGTCTGGCGGTTGGGACCGGACGGGGATTTTACGATCAATTCCTCTGATCCCTACCCATGGTTCACTCACCAGCACGATGCACAGTACATCGACGACAACACGCTCTTGCTCTTTGATAACGGGAACACGCGACAGAGTGAGAACCCGGATGCGAATAGTCGCGGGCAAGCCTTTCTCCTCGATGAGGAGACCATGGAGGCTACACTCGTGCTCAACGCCGATCTAGGCGTGTACGCACGAGCAGTTGGGAGTGCGCAGCAACTGTCCAATGGGAACTTTGTTTTTACGCCCGGAATCGGTGTCAGGCAGACGATTGAGGTACTTCCCGATGGCACGATCGACTACCTGCAATCGATGAATTACCCTGGCTTTCTCTATCGTTCATACATTTATGACACCCTCTATGGCGACGATCCTGCATCGGTAGGCTCAGCTTCTCGGTACTTCGACGCCGATGGTGATCGTCGTGCAGATCTCCTCGTCTTCGATCCGGACTCGGCCAACTGGGTTATCACCTACGCGGATGGAGAACAGGAGACTCTCCATTTCGGTGCCCCAGGTGATATCGCGATTCCGGGAGATTACGATGGCGATGGGGTGACCGACCTCGGTGTTTACCGACCCGTCAGCGACTTCGTGCCGGACGCTGCCCACTGGTTCGTCGTTCTCTCCGGTGGCGGTGTGATCAACCAACCGTTCGGTGCTGCAGGTGATGAAGCGGTACCAGCGGATTATGATGGCGAAGGGGTGACCGACTTGGGTGTCTACCGTCGAGTGAGTGATCTCGTTCCGGACGCTGCCCACTGGTTTGTAGTTCTTTCCGGTGGCGGTGTTTTCAACAATCCGTTTGGCGCTGATGGTGATGAAGCGGTACCGGCGGATTATGACGGCGATGGGGTGACCGACCTGGGTGTTTACCGCCAGGAAAGTGACCTTGAGCAGGGAGGTTCACACTGGTTCGCGATTCTCTCCGGTGGTGGTGTGATCGATCAGGCCTTCGACGTCTCGGGAGATATGGCGATCCCTGGCGATTACGATGGGGACGGGAAGGCTGACCCCGCCATCTATCTCCGAGAAAGTGAGATTATTCCGGGGGCTGCGCACTGGTTCGCGATCCTCTCCAGCGGCGGTGCAATCGACCAGGCGTTCGGCTCGCCTGAGGATGATCCCGGTCCGGCTGATCACGACGGTGACGGGGTGACGGAGCTGGCAGTCTATCGCGTGGAGACCGCGGAAGCGTATCTGCTCCGTTCTCGGGATCAAGCGCTGCGTCTGGCTTTCGAGGATCTTGATTTAGACCTTGGCCCAGGGACCCGATTGCTCGGACCACGTTGGTTCTGGTCCGACGTCGACGGTGACCAAGAGAGCTGATTACCAGGACCGCGACTTGGTACTGTCTCGAGTTGACTGAAACAGGTCTTGGCTTCAGCCCTTGAATCAGATCAAGGCGAGGTCCATTCAACGCGACGACCTGGGGCTTAACCCAGGTTGTCGCCGGTTCCAGTAGCTTTAAGGGAGTGGAGCCGACTCAGTGAGTGACCTTCGTCGACGTACAGAATCTTCTCTCTGTACTGAGGAGATTCCTGGAAGTGAAGTTAGTCTCGCAAGCTCCCAACGAAGCCTAATAATTGGTAAGTGATCACCTAACAGTGGGCCTCCAGCAATAAGAGAGCCTTGATGGCTTTTGATCTCCGTAAGTCTTCGGGGTTGTTGTCAGGTAGGCTGGAGAGTAGTTTGAAAGGTATCAATCCTCTCAATTCCGAACTACGGGAGCTCTGATTGTGCGTAAGGTGCAGATGGTCACCGAGCGAGAATTGGAAATTCTCAAGATTCTCTGGAACCGTGAGCGTGCTTGCGTTCGGGAGGTCCAGGAGGATCTTGTCAAAGAGAGCGGGCCCGTTGCCTACAGCACGGTTCAGACGCTCTTAAACATCATGGAGGAAAAGAAAGGGCTTGTTCGCCATGTCGTCGAAGGGCGGACCTTCATCTACAGTCCGAAGAAGTCGCCTGAACGGACGATTCAAGAACTCACAAAGCGATTTGTCGATCGCGTCTTCGATGGTGCCCTCGATCGCGTGATGGTCGCCTTGCTCGATTCGAAGCCACTTTCCAAAGAAGATTATGAGAAGATGCGGGCGATGATTGATGAGGCCGAACGACAGTCGGAATCTGATTTGCTCGTCCCCACCGATGCCGAATCCGCCGAGTAAGTTGGATTCGACAGTCCAACCCATTACTTCTCACGTCCGGTCGACTCGACCGGCCTTTGGGGATCGATCTTGGGGCATCAATCGATTTACAGTTGGCTTATCGATTGTTATGTCGCGGCACTGATTTGGTTCTCAGCCATCATGGCCGTAATGATCGCGCTCCGACAGCCCAGTCGCCGTCGTGACCTAGGACGGCTTGGCCTCATAGGGTCATTGCTGATCTACCCCTTGAGCGGACTCCAACTCCATCCGATCGAATGGTCGACACCAGTCCTCCAAGCCGCTGAGCCCATAGTCGGTAGATCTCCTCTCGGCTTCGATCGTCTCGGACCCTGGCAGTTTTTTGGTCTCCTTTTAGCCTTTGCTCTCTGCGTTGGCCTCCTCATCGGGATCATTGGCCAGCTTCTTGGAACACTTGCAGCGAGGCGTCTCCGGGCGGACGTCAGTGCGCCAAGCGACCGATCCCGGTCGACTTATCGAGCCATCCTCCGGCGTGCCGATCTTCAGCGTGGTCGCCCCGAGCTCTTGATCTCAGAGCGTTTGGAGAGTCCCCTGTTAATTGGATTCCTCCGACCGAGCATTTTGATACCGGTGGATTGGGATCTGGGTGACTCAACGACGAACGGCTCAGCGAATCGGCTCTCGGTCGGGCTCGCGCACGAACTTGCCCACGCCAAGCATGCTGATCTTCGATTCCAGTGGCTGACTCGATTGGCCGCCTCTGTTTGGTTTCCAGTCCTTCCAGTCTGGTGGATTGCTCACCAGCTCCGGACGGATCAGGAGTATCTTGCTGACGAAGCGGCGGCTCAGATGCTGGGTGGCCCTCTTGGCTACACGACCACGCTGGTCAGCGCGGCCTCCGTTCAGGAGACCAGTGAAGGTACCAGCGATAACTACGGGGGCTCTCAACAACATCGAGGTTCGATCAGTTCTGAGAAACCGATCGTCGTCGGCGGATCGTCACTCCTTGACCGCGTCTCGATGCTCCTCCGATCACCATTCTCGGTCCAGCTTCATTCTCCTTGGTGGTGGCGGCTCTCGATCGCCCCGACTGCGCTCCTCCTCTTGATCGGCATGACTCGATTTACGATCTCCCCGGATCGGGATCAGGTGAAGGGAGTCAACGACCACCGGATCTGTGACGATCAGTTCACCGAATTTCGGCTCAATGAACTCAGTATTCCGGGCGCGACTGGAACCGAATCTCAAGTGGCGCTTCCCGTCCGATTGCCCGACGAGTTCAGGATCCTTTTTCAGATCAAGGCACCGCTCGAGACCCTCTCGGTGGTGAAAGTGGCTGGAATCCCGATCGCTTCTGGCTTGATCCGTACCGATTCCGCCGAAGATCAGGAGCCCCTGCTGGCCAGCAATGATCGTTGGCATGAGGTTGAACTCATCGTCGAAGATCGTTCAGCACGGGTCCGCTTGGATCAAGGTCGAGAAGTCCTGCACCTCCAAGATCAAAGGCTTGAGAATCATCGGTTGGTGATCTCGACCGGATCGCGCCAGGTGATCCATTTTCGGGATCTCTCTGTGAGGCAGCTCGAACCAGAACGCCCCGAAAGTCCGGAGCCGCTTCTTACGGTTATCTCTCAAGCATCGCCTTGAAGATCCCCTTCATGAAGTCAGGGAGGTCGTCAGGGGTCCGGCTCGTAATGATGTTATCATCAGCGACACAGGCGTCGTCGACCCAGGTTGCGCCGGCGTTCTCGATGTCATCTCGGACGGCGAAGAAGCCCGTCATCCGACGCCCCTGGATCAGTTTCGTGGAGCAAAGCATCCAAGGGCCATGACAGATTGCCGCGACAACTTTCCCGAGCCGGACGCCGTCGGTAACAAGTTTGACCATCGCCTCAGACCGTCGCATGTGGTCAGGTGAGTATCCACCTGGGACGATGATTGCATCGAAGTCGTCTGCAGTTACATCAGCCGCGGCCACGTCCGATTTCGCGGGATAACCGTGCTTCGAACTGTAGGAGGCGCCAGCTTCTGCACCGACAATCTGGACCGAGCACCCCGCTTCACGACAACGGAAGACCGGGTACCAGAGTTCTAGGTCTTCATAGAGCTTTGCGACCAGGACAGCGACTCGTTTACCCTGCAAACTTGACATCCAGAACCTCCGTTGCATCTGATCGTTGGAGTTGGCGATGATGCCGACTAAGCGTCCTTGTGCTCAGCATAACGGAGGTCAGTTATATTGGAAGGAATTCTCCGAAGATCGTCCGAGAATCAGCCAATCTGTTAAGGAGCTGACTCGGTAGTTGCCGGCTGAGGCGATTGATTCGGGACTGATTCTGATGACCCCATGACTGATGCGATCGAGGCGGCGATTCCCTCCTCAAATGAGTAGGGTGGTTGATAGCCAAGGACGGTCCGTGCCTTCTCAATCGAGAAGTCGAGGTTGAGTCCGAGAAATTTGTAGCGGGCCTTGTTAATCAGCGGAGGGCGCTTCGCACCTCGGGCTTTGGCGATCGACTCCACGACAGTCGCAAGAACTTTGGCGACCCGCTTGGGGATTGCTCGTTTAGGAGGCTTTAGTCCGGCAAGCTCCGCAACTCGGCCGACGAATCGTCGCTTGGAGACTGCTTCGCCGTCGGTCACATTGAAGACTTCACCAACCGCCTTCGGTTCTTGGGCTGCCAAGAGAATCGCATGAACCAGATTCTTCACATAGATACAGTTGAGTGCTTGTTCACCGGAACCGAAGTAGGCGAAGGTCCCACGCCGAAGAGCGGCTAGGAGTTTTGGCAAGACCGTGCGGTCCCGCTCGCCGTAAATGAACCCAGGACGGACAATGGCGACCGGAAGATTCTGCTCTCGGTGGTATTGCAGAACCAGCGCTTCTGCTTCGGTCTTCGATCGAGTGTAGGCATCAAGAGAATTCGAGGCCGGCGGCGTGGTTTCATCCGTTCCAAAGTGGTCCCGTCCTTCGTAGACACCCAGCGAACTGACATGGACGAAACGCTTAACTCCCGAACGAACCGCAGCGTCGAGGAGGAGCCTCAGGGCCTCGACGTTGAGTTTCCGGAACTCTGCCAACGAGCCCCAATCGCCGACTTTGGCGGCACAATTGAGGACCCAGTCGGCACCTCTGCAACCGTCCGCGAGGGCCTCAGCGTTTTCCAGATCACCGAGGACCTTCTCGACATCCTGCTGATCGAGCCAACTGGTGTCACTTGTTTCGCGGACCAAGACCTTCACTTGATGGCCCCGCGCCAGTGCCGACTCAACCACGTGGCTCCCGACCAAGCCGGTCCCACCCGTAATGAAGATTCGATTTGACTGATTCAATCGAAGGCTCCTGCTTCGCAGCTCTGAGGGACCAAACAGCGGGGATTAGTTCGCTGGGATGCAAACAGTTGAAGTTACCCCGAGATCCAGTCTCGGGCAGCTTCAATCACGCAATGGCGCGTAGTCAAACGTAACCTCAAACGTTGATCCGTCAAGCAGAAGCTGGGATGCGGTTAATCGAAGATCGTGGGTAGAGTCGATCCAGAATCGTCTTGCCGGGAGTCGGATGACGCCGTTATGGTCGGTCAAGTGCCCAGATCATGGTACGTTGATCACAATGAAGGTCGGAGAGGGAGCAGCAATCTGATGGAATCAAACGAGGGAGCAGATCGTGGTCAAGACGCTCGATCAACCCGGATTCCCCTGAATCGAGTCTTGATCTTCTTGGTGATCGCGATCGGCGGTGCCTCGTTTGACCTGACGACTAAAGCGATCGTCTTTGAGCAAGTCGGACCTCCACCCAACTCACCTCCGGTCCCGATCATCGGCGAGATTCTCGAGCTACGAACGAGCTACAATCCCGGCGCCCTCTTTGGCTTTGGCTGGAATTTCCCCCACAGCGGACTTCTCTTCGGGATGCTCTCGATTGTTGCAGGGATCTTCATTGTCTACTGGCTGTTCGTCCTCGGTAACGCGGTCGATCGTTGGCAGACAATCTCCCTCAGCCTGATCATGGCTGGAGCAATCGGGAACTGTTATGACCGCCTTCGGTTAGGCCATGTCCGGGACTTCGTGCGCTTTCATATCGACTCAATCGATTTTGATTTCCCGATCTTTAACTTCGCTGACAATATGCTCGTGATCGGAGCGAGTCTCCTCGTCCTTCAGTTTCTCCGCGCGGAGACTACTGATTCAAACGCCGAGGGAGACCAATCAACAACAGATGAGTCCTAACAACTCAGCGTAAAATTGTTCGAAAGCTATTGGGGCACTTCTTCTTGCCAATCGATCCGATCATAGTCTCGGAACGAATCGATTGGCTTGTTGCTTGGCAAATCAAGAAATCTCAGGGCTTGTGGACCTTGTGGCAGGCAGCGCAATTGGTTGCTGCGCCGAGCTTCTTGGCAGCGTCAGCATCGCCTTTGACGACGCCTTCTGCAGCCTTGACGATGGCCATGGTCTTTTTCTTCCAATCTTCTTCAGTGCCCTTGGGCGGATCGTTGGCAGCGAGGGCTTTGTAGTATTCGAGAAGCTTTTCTTTGTCTTCTTCGCTCGCTCCCCCCTTGGTGACCTTCTTCAAGAGACCGCTTTTGTGAGCCTTGCCCATCACTTCGCTGATGGTGTATTTCGGCTCTTCTTCATTGAGGGCAGCAAAACCGACCATGCCAGCCAGCACGATTGCCGAAAGACTGATGGCGAGGATCTTACGAATCATGAATGGGATTCCCCTGGACCATTGGGTGTGATTCTGAGTTAGTTGTCCGCCAAGATCGAAGTTTCCTTCGAACTGATGGGACGGGAGGAATTTAGCGGCTTCATGAGTCGATGTCCATAAGCCACTCTCTTGGTGATCGCTTCGTTGACCGGGTGCTGCAGCAAGCATGATCTCGCGTGCACTCCCGAGTTTGACCAATTAGATGGAGGAGCTTCTACTCTCCATTCATCTTCTCGAGAGGTGCAAGTTCTCACGGTATTTGCCCTTTTCTTGTCACAGAATTAGAGGAATCACAGACCAAGTAGCTGATGCCGGAAAATCAAGGGGCAAACAACACCTCTCTGGCAGTCTCCATTTCGATTGCTATCTTCTATCGAGCGATGCCCCGCAACGTTGAAGTCGATGATCGATACAGCAAGGACAAGAAAGGTCTCCAGATTTCCCTCCCGATTCTCGGGATCACGCAACAGTCGGTCTGGAATCGCCCCAGAGGAACCTCAGAGATGGCTTCAGAACAAAGTCCGTCCATTCAGTGCGCTAAGAACGGCCCATACCTTGTCAAAAACCTCCAGCGATTCACCAACTCTTACGATGAGGAGATTCAGGCCAAGGGAACGATGGCGCTCTGTCGGTGTGGGGCTTCGAAAAACAAGCCATTCTGCGATGGCAGCCACGACCGCATCGGATTTTCAGATCAGAAACGGGATAAGCGGGTTCCTGACAAACGAGATGTCTATGCCGGAAAGAACATCACCATCTACGACAACCGAGGGATTTGTTCGCACGCCGGGTTCTGCACCTCGGGTTGTCCCGCGGTTTGGCGGATGAACACCGAGCCTTGGATCGATCCCGAAGGTGCCGAGGTCGATACGGTTGTGGAGACGATTCGGAAGTGCCCTTCAGGGGCACTCAGCTACGCAATCGACGGAGTCGAGCATCGTGACCGGGAGCGTGAACCAGAGGTTCATATTTCGAAAGATGGACCTTATTACGTACGCGGCGGCGTAGCGCTGCAGGATGCCGAGTGGGGTGAGGGAGCGTCAACAGAGCACTACACTCTTTGTCGCTGTGGTGGCTCCAAGAACAAACCATTTTGCGACGGCACCCACTGGTATATCGACTTCAAGGACGATGAGCACAAGACACACGCTAGTTCATCAGAACACACCGAAGAAACCCAATTGACTTGGTACCGCGTCGCCGACCTTGACGCAGTATCCCCAGGCCGCGTGATGACCGTCATGGCAGGGACGCACTCAGTTGCCCTGGCGAATATTGAAGGAAAACTCGGGGCCCTCTGTAACCACTGTCCTCATCAAGGAGGACCCTTGGGAGAGGGAACGATCGAAGATGGAGTGCTCCGTTGTCCCTGGCACGGTTGGGATTTCGATCCACTCTCGGGTGAGTCAAAAGATGGGCACGCTGATCGTGTTCCAATCTACCAGTGCGAAACGAGAGAAGACGGTGTCTATGTTGCGATCGAAGAGCCAATTAAGCACATTCGCACCGTCAGTGACGTCATGGCCGAGACGATGACCAATTGGGGGATTGATACGGTCTTCGGGATTGTCGGCCACTCGAACCTAGGCCTTGCAGATGCGCTCCGACTAAGGGAAGAGGCCCGGGCGTTACGCTTCTTCGGAGTCCGTCACGAGGGAGCGGCGGCCTTCGCCTCCTCTGGTTACGCTAAGCTCACAGGGAGGCCTGCAGCTTGTCTCGGGATCGCTGGACCTGGTTCGACAAATCTCTTGACCGGTCTCTGGGATGCCAAAGTCGACCGAGCGCCCGTGATTGCGTTGTGCGGACAAGTACAAACACAGGTGTTTGGGCCGGGAGCCTTTCAGGACATCGACTTAAAGTCAGCCTTTGACGCTGTCTCGCGATTCAACCAGACCGTCCTGCCGAGTAGCCGACATGTGGAATTGATGACACTGGCACTTAAGAATGCTGTCGTTGAACGCGATGTCGTGAACCTCATTTTCCCTGACGAAGTGCAAGTCTTGGCAGCACCGCAGGGAGCGATGCCGTCCGGACCAGAAGGCCGCGTTGGCCCCACCGAAATCGCGCCACCACCGGAGTCACTTGAACGTGCCGTGAAACGGATTGCAGCAGCAAAGCGTCCCGTCATCATCGTTGGCTATGGAGCACGCGACGGGATGGCTTCGGTAGTTCAACTTGCAGAAAAACTGAATTGTCCAGTGTTGACGACGTTCAAGGGCAAGGGGCAGATCCCAGATGTTCATCCACTCGCTGCTGGTGTGTTAGGGCGAAGCGGAACGCCGATCGCAAGCTGGTTCATGAATGAGTCCGATCTTCTCGTTGTCTTCGGTGCTTCCTTCTCTGTTCACACAGGGATCGATCGTCAGAAGGACATCGTCCAGATCGACTTCGACCCGATGGCGCTCGGTAAATTCCATCCGGTTCAGGTACCCGTTTGGGGTGAGGTTGCGACCACCGCACGACTCATCGACAACGGCTTGCCCGCCGAATTAGATACTCTTGACCGTCGTGAAGAGATCGCCCAGCGTTGGTCGATATGGCGTGAAGAGAAGAGGCGTCGTGAGCAGGATCAGCGTGGGAAAGGCCTTAATTCCGCGTCGATCTTCGCCGCGATGACTCGGCACGCGCCTGAAAATGCCGCGATTGCTGTCGACGTCGGTAACAACACCTATTCGTTCGGTCGTTACTTTGAGGCGAAGAACCAACGGATTCTGATGTCCGGCTACCTTGGATCGATTGGTTTTGCCTTTCCTGCGGCGATGGGAGCATGGGCCGCGAATACGGGACGACCGATCTTGTCAGTGAGCGGTGATGGAGGATTCTGTCAGTATCTGGCCGAATTCACGACCGCCGTCAAATACAAGATGAATATCACCCACTTACTCTTAAACAACTACGAGCTTGGGAAGATTTCCAAGGAGCAGCGTGCCGGGGAATGGCCCGTCTGGCAAACCTCGTTACACAATCCCAACTTCGCCGAATTCGCAACGAATTGCGGCGGCTTTGGAATAAGAGTGAACAATGTCAGTGAACTGGACGATGCATTCAGAGCAGCAATTGCCTACGAAGGACCAGCGATCATCGAGGTAATGGCTGACCCGGAATTGATCTAACCGGAACCAAGTCTGTAGGTTACCCAACGTCGAAGTAGAGCGCAAACTCATAAGGGTGGGGGCGGACCCGTAACGCCTCCACTTCATAAGTCCGTTTATACCAGATCCAAGTTTCTAGGATGTCAGGAGTGAATACATCTCCTTTGAGAAGAAACTCGTGATCTTGCTCAAGGGCGGTCATCGCGGCATCAAGCGACTTCGGGGTTTCCGGAACTTGGTCCAACTCTTCGGGAACAACGTCGTAAAGATCGTGATCTAGCGGTTCCCCGGGATCGGCGTTGGTCTGGATCCCATCGATTGCCGCGAGAAGCATTGCCGCGAAGAGTAGGTAAGGATTCGATGCCGCGTCGGGACATCGGTATTCGAATTCCCGCCCTCGCCCGGACTCCTGGTGGACAGGGATCCGAATGATCGCCTCACGGTTTCGCTGGCTGTAGGAAATCTTGGTCGGGGCCTGGAATCCGGAGACTAGACGCTTGTAGCTGTTGGTGGTCGAGTTACCAAACGCCGACAGAGCGCCCGCGTGACGAATCAGGCCGCCGATCGCTTTCATCGCGAGTTCGCTGAGCCCGCCGTAATGGTGCCCTTCCATCAGACTCTGACCGTCTTTGAATAACCCAAAATGCGTATGAAGCGCTGATCCGTTTTCATTAAAAAGAGGCTTGGGCATGAAGGTCGCGGTCTTCCCATGCTTGAGTGCAACTGACCGGATAATGTAGCGTGCCATGATGACTTGATCGGCCGAATCGACGAGGGATTGCCCCACGAGATCGATCTCTCCCTGACCGCCACTTGCTGCCTCATGGAAGTGGGCCGTTGTGCCGATCCCACAGTTGTTCATCATCCGGGCCATCTCCGCTCTGACGTCGGAGTGACTATCGGTGGGCGGACAGGGAAAGTATCCAAGCCGCGATCTCGGCTTATAGCCGAGGTTCGCACCGCCCTCTGGGCTCCCCTGATTCCAGTAACCTTCGTGGGAATCGACGAGATAAAAGGCGTGTTGCGCACCTTGTTCGAACCGAACCTGATCGAAGAGGAAAAACTCAAGTTCGGGAGTGATCAGGCAATTATCAGCGATCCCCGAATCAACCAGATACTGGGTGGCCTTGAGGGCAATGTTCCTTGGGTCTCTCGTGTAGTCGAGTTTGGTAACCGGATCTTGGATATTGCAGATCATCATCAAGGTCGGCTGCGCTGCGAACGGGTCGATCAGCGCTGTTTCCGACTGAGGGACGACAAGGAGGTCTGCCTCATTAATGGCTCGCCAGCCAAGAACGCTTGAGCCATCGAACGGAATTCCTTCGTGGAAGGTTGTTTCGGTCAATGCCTCTGCGGGAATCGCGAAGTGCTGCCAGACGCCTGGGAAATCCATAAACCGGAGGTCGACGGTGACGACTTCGCGTTCTCGGATGAAGGCAAGAACTGCTTTTGGGCTCACAACTTGGTCACTCGACGCTAGAGGGAAATCGGAGGAACCCGCCCCAGGCTCAAGGGAGTCAACTGGATTGGTCGGTCCTCACCCATTATCGTTTCGAAGCTCCCCTGGCTGAAGTCAATTGCGTGGGGAACCAGCAACTTCGCTCTCCGAACATATCGGCGGGCAACTGTGACCTACCATGATCGTGACGTTCCTTGGTAAACTCTGAAGGGTTAGAACCTCTAACCAAGGTCAAGTTGCAGATGTCGATTCATCGACGGTTGCCGAAGTGGCGGAACTGGCAGACGCGCCGGATTCAAAATCCGGTGGGGTAAAACCCGTGTGGGTTCGAGTCCCACCTTCGGCATTGCTCGGCACAAATGAGAACTCTAGGAGAGTCATCAGTGATCACTCGGATTCTGTTCGGACTGTTCACCTTAATTAGCTCTAGCCAGGCCGTCCTCCGTGCTGAAACCGAGTTTGAGACCAATCTCATTACCAATCCTGGTGCGGAGGATGCAACTCCCGTCGAGTCCTCAAGACCCAACGGAACCGCTGACTTTGCCGGTTGGACTCGCTCGGGTAACGTCTTTCGGAACCTCTATACTCGGTTTAAGGTCACCGCAGTCGATGGAGAGTCGGAACCTTTCGGCGAGGGGTATTTCCTCGGTGGAGACCAGTCTGAATCGAAGTTGACTCAACGAATCGACCTTGAAGATCTCGACTCAGCGATTGATCAGGGGCAGGTTTCCTACGAACTCCAAGGTTGGTTGGGCGCTGCCCGGCAGTCGACACAGAATGTCGACCAGTCGGAACTCAAAGCCCGATTCCTCAATGAGTCAGGTGAAGAGTTGGGAAGCACCACGTTAGCGTCACCCGATGCAATCGAACTCGCCGTCCTCGGTGCTCCCTTGGGATCCTTGATCCACTCGGTCAAACGGACTGAAACGGGAACACTTCCGCAGGGGACCCGATCGATTGAGATCGAAATCTCCTTCGATCGAAAAACGGGTCGGATTTTGAACGCCTCTGTGGACAACTTGTCGTTTACGCTTACCAACATCCAAGGACGCTGATCGGATTCTTTGAAGTCTGCACACCCTCCTTGGTGGGTCATTTGCTCGACTAGTCAACGCACTGGATCGCTGCAGCAGCGGTCCAGTGTGCAGTCTTTTGTTTCGCTTATATTCTGCAATCCTGCGGAATTCTGGACTCAGTCTGAAACTCCAGTTCTGATTGTTGCGAATTCATCATTGGTTATGAATCTTTTCAGTTGCTCGTCCGGAACAACAGTGCTGGAGTCTTGTTGTTGACGCGATTCGATGATTGGCTCCGAAGCATTCTGGCAGTATCAGTTGCTCTTGGGCTCAGTGTGGCGAGCAATCGCTGGGGCTTCGAGCAACCAAGCCCTCCCGAAACGTTGAGTCAAGTCGATGACCGATTGCAAAAGCCCGAGTTAGCTGAGCAAATGCCCAGACCTCAGGGGGATCTCTTTGTCGTGCTCGCGCGATCACGGCGGTTTGACCTCTTGCTCAATGCACTAATAGCATTGGACCTCGACGATTTGATGCGGGCTGAGGGATCCTGGACCTTGTTGGCACCCAGCAACTCTGTGCTCGAGAAACTCCCCGAACCAGAACGACTCCTCTGGATGGAGCTCAACGACCGAGCTAAGTTGGAAACAATTGTGACTGACTGTTTGATCCCTGGTCGGCTCGACCTCGAACCGCCGATTGATCAGCCGAGACCAGCGACATTGAGCGGTCGACGGGTCGTACTCGTCGGGAATCGACTCGGCTGGGCGATCGATGACGCCATTGTCCTGGAGATCATTCCGGTTGGTCAGAGCCTGATTCTCGAAATCGACAAACTTCCGTCATCAACGGCTCTCGATACCGATTCGACCAAGGCTGTCACCGACGCTGAGGCCGGCAAAGAACGAGCGGCGGACCTTTTGATGGATTGATCGAACGTGAGTGAAGGACGCTGTCCTGTGACCGATTCGATTCTGCAACGAATCGCCGAAGGTCGTCGTGAGGCGGTCGACGAATGCCTGAACCGCTACAGCGGGCTTGTCTGGGCCTTAGCCCGTCGGCTCTGCCAAGACCCCTCTGAGGCTGAAGACGCTGTGCAGGAAATTTTCATCGAACTTTGGACAAAAGCCGATCGATTCGACCCGAGTCGTGCCTCAGAGCCAACCTTCGTGGCAATGATCGCACGTCGACGGCTAATCGACCGACGTCGACAGCGAAATCGGCGCCCTGAAAGTGTCCCCTTGGCAGACGACCCCGAACATGCTGAAGCCAATCAGGTTGAACTCCTCGAACAACAAGATGAGGCGCGGCGTGCGTTGCAGGCACTTGATCGACTACGACCCGAACAACGCGAAGTGCTCACGCTCTCAATTCAACAAGGTCTGACCTACGATCAGATCGCCCAGCGCACCGGGATGCCTCCTGGGACCGTCAAGACTCATGCACGACGTGGTTTAATCCGCCTCCGAGAGCTCCTAGACGCCGGTCGACTCGAACGAGCGGCTACCCTGCGTCAGGAGGGACTCTGATGACTTCAGAAATAAACACCAGACCAACCGAGCCTCAGAATCGTCTCCTTGACCTTCTCGTCGATGAAACCCTCCAGGGGTTGTCGAACGAGGAGTCCAGGGAGCTTCAGGAACTCCAAGAATCGGTCACTTTTGTTGAGCCGATCGATTCCGATGCGTTCGAAATCGCCGCCGCAACCTTGGCGATTGCACTCACACCGATCGCGGCTGGAGAAGAGGAGCTTCCACGAGGACTGAGCGCTCAGCTCCGGGATCAGGCGAAGACTCACTTCGACGCCGTTGATGCCAATTCGACCATCAATGTCGAGCATGAGCCGATGGCTTCGATTCCGATCAAGAGTGTGAAGGAATCCCGACGACAGTTCCCGGTTTCGGTCGTTTTAAGCTGGGTCGTTGCTGCGGCCGCGATTCTGATGATCATCTGGAACTATCGACCAGAGCCGAGCCTCGACAACCGCATGAGCTTCATTGCTGAAACCGAGGGAGTCGCTGCACTCCAGGCGAGTGATTATGCCCTTGCCACAGGAGCACGCGGAAACTTCACTTGGAGTCAGAGCCTCCAGGAAGGGTACCTTCAACTCCAAGGGCTCCCTACTGTAGATCCAGGAATCGGAATCTATCAGCTCTGGATCTTCGACGATGCGAGGGACGAGCGCTACCCTGTTGACGGTGGAACTTTTGCCATCAACGATGACCAAGGCGAGACGGTGATTCCGATCGATCCCGCGTTGCCGGTTCGGAGCCCTTCGGCGTTTGTAATCACGCTGGAACCACCTGGCGGTGTTGTTGTATCGGATCGGAAACGCATCATGTTGGTCGGGAATTACGGTGACCGCGTGGTGGAATCCTCGGATCAACCATAGACGATCAATTCGAGCAGTTGGTCGGAGGCAAGTCAGGAGAGAGCGATCAATGGAATGGGGTCTGCACTACGGTCGAACTCTCCGAGGGGGGGCGCTCGTCCTCGCTTTCATGGTCTCTGCCTTCGTCGGTTGCAACAACGAACCGGAAAAGCCGCGTGACCTCGATCCGATGGCGCGGGAGGTCAGAGCACTCGGTGGAGAGTTTGAAGCCTCGGGTGGCGGGCTTACGATCCGCTACGAGGGTGATGATCCCGAGGTGTTGGGCCAAATCGTTGAACTTGTCTCTGTTGCAGGCCTTCCGATCAACTTCCGACTCCGAGGGTCGGATCTGATTAACGACGGGACAATTCCATTGCTGGATCCGGTTCCAGAACTCAGGGGACTCTCATTAGAAGGACCTTCCTTCACAGATGCGGCACTCAAACCGATCTCCGATCGGACTGAACTCCGTCGGATTGGGCTTAAAGGTCCTCACTTTAGCGCAACAGTCCTGCAGTCGCTCGAGATGGTTGAAGGACTCCAGATCGTCGAGCTTGCTGGCCCTTGGGTGACGGATGAAACGCTCCGAAAGTTGGTTGGATTTCCTAATCTCGAAGCCCTCTACCTTGAGGGTGGGGCCATAAGCCAAGGTGGCCTGGAGACACTTAGCGAGTTTCCAGCATTAAAACGCTTAGCAATCGTCGACGGATCGATGACGGTATCTGGGCTCTCAAGCCTCGGAACACTCGAAACGCTTCAATCCTTGACCCTTCTTCGAGTTCCCATCGTCGATGCTGATGTTACAGCGTTCGAAGGGCTCACCCAATTGCAATATTTGACCCTTGGTGAGACAGAATTGACGTCTGAAGGTATTGACCAGCTCAAAACGATCCTGAGCGGTGTTCGATTAAGCATTGATTAATGGTTATTTGGTTGATGATTAGTCGATTTTAGCTTTATTATTGGCCATAGAATTGAATGAGCGATCTCAGTCGTTTGACCTGATGTGCGACTGAGATCCCAATGATCAGCATTGCCGCGATAACGATATCCGGGAAGTGGTTCGAAGAGCCATCGGTAGTACAAACGAACTGGAGGCCGCTATACCCAGCGATTGCGAAACCAGTGGCGATCCAGACGAGATCTGCCCGAGCCCAGAAGCCTGCCAGCGCGATTAGCAAGGGAAAGCCGACTACCAATGAACTGGTAACGCCGTCAACCAAATACAGCGCAATGGTGTAGAGGATCATGTCTGTGATGATCCAAGCCGGAGGTATGTAACGCCCCAAGCGCTTAAATCGAGAAAGGTGTTGGAAGGCGAATTTGAGAACCGCCCAGAACACCAGCAAAATTGGCACTGACCAATTGTGATCCTGATCCTGACCCGTCAGGAGATGGAGGCAGACAAGGCTCTGGATTCCCGCCAGACCAAAGAGACCGAAGGCAAGTTTTGGCTCGCGACGGTACCAGCGACGGATCCGACTCCAAGGGCTTAAGCGTTGTGCATCGACAACCTCTCCTTGACCGAAACGGTCGAGGTCGTCGGCCAGCGCTTCTGTCGACGGATAGCGTTCAGAGGGGTCCTTCTCAAGGCATTTGAGGCAGATCTGCTCAAGATCGCGAGGGATTTCGGACCAAAGCTGCCGAGGAGGAACCGGGTCTCGTTCCAAGACTAAAACCACGGTCTCCATCGTGGTTTTCGCTCGAAAGGGTGGTTGACCTGTAAGGAGCTCGTAGAGGATGGCCCCGAGGCTGTAGAGATCCGTCGCGGGAGTCAGGTCACGGACTTTTCCCTGTGCTTGCTCGGGCGACATGTAAGAAGCCGTCCCCACAATGACTCCCGTCCGATCGAACTGCTGATCTGATTCGGGACGGAGTGCTAACCCGAAGTCCGCGACGTGCGGTGTCCCAGAGCGATCAAGAAGGATGTTCGAGGGCTTCAAATCACGGTGGAGGATCCCTCGACCGTGGACTTCATGGACCGTCCGAGCAATGGTTGCCAGGAGTCGCCCGATGCGTTGGAAATCCCCCTTATATTGATCGATCCGATCCGAAAGACTGTCCCCATCGATTAACCTCATGGTGAAGTACGGCATGCCGGCCACATCGCCAACATCGAAAATCGGGACAACCAGAGGATGGTCGAGGCTGGCGAGTGCATTGGCATCGATCTGAAAGCGTGCCCGCTCCGACTCTGTGGCCAATGCACCGGCGCGGAGTGTTTTCAACGCCACTACCCGATTGAGTCGAAGATCAGTGGCGCGGTACACCACGCCCTGTGAACCGTCACCGAGCTTCCCCAGCAACAGATAGTGACCGAAGCGACTCGAGGCCCTCTGTGTCGAATCTGGCCGCGCGGTCTTTACTGATTCGTGAGAATAGTACCGTTCTGCAGTACTTTCAAAAGTCCGGAGTTCCCCAGAACTCATCGACGACACTTCTGGATCCGGAAAAAAGCCACGGAGGAGCCCGAGTGCATCGGGGAATCGTGATTGATACTCCGACAAGCCTAGAAGGGCGCCTTGCTGTTCAAGATGATCTAATTCCACTTCAAGGAGACGACTTAGCAAGGGGATTCGGATTGCCTCGTCCTCCGAGACGAGATAATCCTCGATCCGAGGAGATGCTCCCGTTTTCCAGGCTGCACTGAACCGCGCAGAGGCCTCTTCAATCCGTTTCAATTCTTCAATCGTATTCGCTCCCAATCCGAAAGTACGATCAGTCATCATCGAACCTCACTATCTGGCAAATACAAGTTGCGTTTGTGCCGCAAAGTTCAAGATTGCTGCATCAGACACTAATGAGACCATACCTGGAGGAGCGTAATCAATCACCTAATGCGAACAGATCGAGGTTGTATAGTGACCCGTTGAATCCGACTCGACCTCAGAATCGAATCACCTGAACGTCCGCGGCATGATCCTCAACACTGATGAGCCGCGGTAAGTTAACTATTCAAACCAAGACAACTTCAACCTTTGAGGTCATTGATGTCAATCAAGCGAGAACAATGGATGCTGTCGATCGTTGCGGTAGTTGGGTTGATCGCAACATCACCAGCACCTTCGGCAGCGAAGGAAGAGACCGACATCCTCACGACAGCGGCTCGCGCAGGTTCATTCCGAACCCTCGTTACAGCGTTAGTCGCCGCCGACTTGACGGGACCGCTGGAACACGAGGGACCCTTCACGGTCTTTGCACCCACCGACGAAGCGTTCGCCAAGCTCCCAGAAGGAACCTTGGAGACACTCCTAAAGCCGGAGAATCGAGATAGACTCAAGGCGTTGCTAACCTATCATGTCGTGCCTAACGGTATCCAGATCGCTGATCATCCCCCTCGACGACCGCTCAAGAAGACGACAACGTTGAATGGTAAGGAAGTCCGCTTTGAGCGCAAGGGACGGACTGTCCGCGTGAACGACTCTCTCGTCATTCAACGAAATATTGGCTGTACCAACGGCGTTATCCAAGTCATTGATTCCGTACTGATGCCGCCATCAAATGACGTCCTTGCGGTCGCGGACCAGGCTGGTACATTCAAGACACTCTTGACCGCAGTCAAGGCAGCCGAACTCCAAGAAGCATTGAAGGGTGAGGGACCGTTCACCGTTTTTGCACCGACAGATGAAGCATTCACCAAGCTTCCCAAGTCTCTTCTTCAATCTCTCTTGAAGCCTGAGAATCAGTCAGCGCTCCAGGAGATTCTAAAGTATCATGTTGTTGCTGGTCGGATTACGGCTCGTCAGGCGTTCCAGGCTGGTGAAGCAAAGACTCTCCTTGGAAAGTCGGTAAAGATTGATTTGGTGAAAGGACGGCTCCAAATTAATGACTCCATCGTTACCGACACCGACCTCGAAACGGATAACGGCTTAATTCACGTTATTGATCGTGTCTTGATCCCTCCGGGATTCAATCCGGAATCGCTCGCTGCTGCCGAGATGCCGACACGACCGGGACTGATCAAAATCGATGCGGATCACAACGATCGTGTCCACAAGGTAGGTCTTCGTGCAGACGTGATCGAGATTAATGTGGGTGGTGCCGGGAATGTCACGCTGCTCGATATCGAAGCTGATCTGATCAAGGTCGATTCCGGTGGCGGCTCTACAGTGACAATCACTGGCCAAGCTAATCGACTAATCTCCGACATCGCTGGTGGTGCTTTATACCTAGGTCTCGGACTGCAGACCAAAACCGCTAATGTGAAGGCCAACGGTGGGAGCGAGATTGAGCTCAACGTGACCGACGAACTCGTCCTCAATGCCTCTGCTGGTGCGACAATCCGGTTCCGAGGGGGAGCCACCGTCGTCAAGAACAGATTCTCGGAGTACAGCACACTGACGAGGCTCGCTGAAAATCATTGAAGTTCTATTTGAAACAACCTCTGAGGGTCGGATCATTCTCGATTATCTCCGCAGCCTCGGGGGTACAATCACGGGTTGAGAGAATGGTGTAACGGCTAGGATTCATCGCAGGACCAACCCGAATCGCATCGAGCCATTCTTCTTTGAAGAATGGCTCAGCACGTATAGCATCCCAAAATTGAGTTTGCTCAAAGAGTCTAGCAATCCGTGCTGTCCCCTGATGTTGCAAGTTGCTGACAAGATAGGAAGCAACACCGACTTGAAGACCATGTAAGCGTGGCCTACTCGATCGTGCGTCAAGTGCATGTGAGATTAAGTGCTCAGCCCCACTTGCAGGTCGCGAAGACCCGGAGATTGCCATTGCGATCCCATTGAGCATCAGTGCAGTACCGAGAAGTCGGATCCCTTCGTCATCGGCAGTAGGATTCGCAATAAACTGAAAGACTGAGGCGTCGGAGAGTAATGCCGCGAGATCATTCACGGGCTCACCACGATCGTGATAGGCAAGTTTCCAGTCACGAATAGCGGTGATCTTTGCAACTAAATCGCCGACACCCGACCACCAGAGTGCCCGAGGAGCACGACCGCAGACAGTCGTATCGACGACGACACCGAAAGGCAATGCTGCGGGCAAGGAACGCCGCTTCTGATTTACCGTAAGGCTTGATTGGGGGGAACAGAAGCCATCGTTGGAGAGGGAGGTCGGTACGGCATAATAAGGCTTTCGCGCGAGGAAAGCAACATATTTTGCAACATCGAGTGCTTTCCCTCCACCAAGCCCAAAGATGGCACGACTCTCTGGATGGAGTTCGGTAAAGAGTGTTGTAGCCGTTTCAAAACTTGCGCGGTCTGCTTCAATCTCTGATCTGATCTGGATCTTATTTTCGTCCAAGCTTTGACGAGCCGTGGAGATGATTTCTTTAGGGATCCCTGCACTCACAATGAGAGTGACAGTGTGGTGATGGTGCCGCTGGGCATAAATCCCGATTCGATCAAGTGCCCCTGGCTTAATCCGGACGAACGAAGGAAGCCCAACCGAGGATTGTGAAGGAATGTCCATCAGTAGAGTACCGCTCTGGTTTTTCTAGATTCGAGAATTCAATCCGATGGTGTTGCGGTCAGCATCTCGACGATTTCAGCCCACCGTGTGAAGGGTAGAAACGGTTCGTTGCGCTCTTGTAGTGCGATCGCAAGATCACCACGAGCAAACCGGACTGAGGGATCGACCAGAAGTGCAGGGGCGAGATCCGGATACCCGTCTCCCGCAAACGCAACAGTTGCCCCTCGGTCAAGGAAGGATCGAACGACGGCTGCCTTGTCGATCCCGGTTTCGGTGGAGCAGAATGCCGAGTCGAGAGGTAGCTCCATGACAAGCCGACCCTCGACAATCTTCCCAGGGCTCGCGTGTACATCGATCGTGACATTGGCTTCTGCGAGCATTCGTCGGATGTACCAAGCACATCCCGCTGAGACGATGGAGACCGACCAGCCTGACTCTCTGAGGGCGGCTAAGTGTGAGCTAAGTTGACTCTCTAGTTTCATCTCTTGTGTGATCTTGATCAGTGCAGGTTCACCTCCTTCGGCTGCTTCGAAGAAAGATCTGAGCGCGTCGAAGTGGGTCATCGTACCAGCACGATACTCAACCCAAAAATCCGGGGTTTCAGGCGGTACGAGGCGTTCCCGAACGAGTTTGTAGAAATCGATCTCCGTCATCGTTCCATCGAAGTCAGTCACAAAGACTCGATCCTGCTCTCTGGTTGGTCTTCGGATGTCATCCAATTTCGGTTCTCCATTCAGTTGCGGTTGGCCCTCGAGTGCACGATACTCGAATCAATCATGGTTCGAGTACAGAGCCGAGACGTTCGGCGATCCTGAATTCTGACCCAGCTCTTGAGAGTCAAACAACGGGAGTTTTTCAATGCTCGTGTATCGACTTGCACTTGTCTTCGTCTCTCTTTGTACGGTAGCGACTGTTTCAGTGGGGAAGCAAGCAGAATCGGAACGCGTGGCCTCTGAAGTGAGTACAGTGCTCGGAGATGCGGTCAGCTTCCGATCCATCGGGCCCTTTCGAGGAGGCCGATCGGCAGCCGTTACAGGTGTTCCTGGCGAGCCTTTGTTGTACTACTTCGGTAGTACAGGTGGCGGTGTTTGGCGGACGACCAATGGTGGTTCGACTTGGGAGAACATTTCAGACGGCTACTTCGGTGGTTCGATCGGCGCTCTCGCTGTTAGCGAGTGGGATCCAAATGTCATCTATGTTGGTGGCGGCGAGAAGACAGTTCGAGGCAATGTCTCCCATGGTGATGGTGTCTGGAAATCGACGGACGCTGGCAAAACCTGGAGACATCTTGGTCTTGGTGACACCCGCCATATCCCAAGGATCCGGATTCATCCCAAGAACCCGGACCTGGTCTACGTCACTGCACTAGGCCATCTGTTCGGCCCCAACGAGCAACGAGGGGTGTTCCGAAGTAAGGATGGTGGTGTACATTGGGAGCGCATCTTGTTTGTGAGTGCTGATGTTGGTGCGTTCGACCTGGTGATGGATCCGAATAATCCGAGGATCCTCTATGCGACAACCTGGCGGGTTCGTCGAACTCCGTACAGTCTCGAGAGTGGTGGAGAAGGATCTGGTCTTTGGAAGTCAACCGATGGTGGTGATACTTGGACCGAGATAACCCGAAACAAGGGGCTTCCGGGGGGGCTGGTTGGGATCATCGGCGTCACTGTTTCACCAGTAGATTCGAATCGACTCTGGATCATCCTGGAGTCGGATGATGGTGGTGTCTTTCGGTCAGACGACGGAGGCTTGACTTGGACCAGGGTGAGCGAAGACCGGAACCTCCGTCAGCGCGCTTGGTATTACAGTAGAATCTATGCCGGGACTCAGAATATTGATGAGGTCTACGTCCTGAACGTAGGCTTCTGGCATTCCAAAGACGGTGGTTCCTCCTTCGAACGGATCGGTACTCCTCATGGAGACCATCACGATCTCTGGATCGATCCTGACGTCCCGGAACGTATGGTCATCGGTGATGATGGCGGGGCACAGGTGACTTTCGACAAAGGGGCCCGCTGGTCGACCTACTTGAACCAGCCTACAGCACAGTTTTACCGGGTTACGACGGACGATCATTTTCCGTATCGGATCTATGGAGCCCAGCAGGACAATTCGACCCTTAGAGTCCTTCATCGGTCGGATGGTAGTACGATTACGGAACGTGATTGGGAGCCAACCGCAGGTGGTGAAAGCGGCCATCTTGCACCCGATCCAGAGGACAGTGAAATTGTCTACGGCGGGTCGTACCTCGGATACTTGGAACGATTGAATCACACCACTCGTGAGTCACGGTTGATCAATGTCTGGCCAGATTTTCTGCCAGGCCACGGAGCGGAGTCGGCCAAGTATCGGTTCCAGTGGAACTTTCCGCTCTTCTTCTCACCACACGATCACGACACACTGTACGCAGCAGGCAATGTGCTCTTCAAGTCTACCGACGAAGGACAGTCTTGGGAGCCGATCAGCCCCGACCTGACTCGGAATGACCCCGATCGGCTCAAATCTTCAGGAGGACCGATCACCAAGGACAATACCGGGGTAGAGTATTACTGCACGATCTTCGCAGCACTCGAATCGCCTCATGAGGCGGGAGTCTTGTGGGCTGGGACCGATGATGGTCTACTCCACCTCACTAGAGATGGGGGAAGTTCTTGGACGAAGGTGATGCCGGCGGGAATACCAGATTCGTCTCAAATCAACAGCATCGAAGCTCATCCGACCAATCCTGGCGGACTCTATGTTGCGGCGACATCTTACAAATCTGATGATTTCACTCCGTATCTCTACAAAACCGCTGATTACGGTGAGTCGTGGACCTTGATGACCGACGGGATTGCTGAAGATCACTTCACTCGAGTGGTCCGAGCTGACCCTAATCGTGAAGGACTCCTGTACGCTGGAACTGAGCGAGGCATCTATGTGTCGTTTGATGACGGCACTTCTTGGGAGCCGTTTCAGCTGAACCTTCCTGTTGTCCCGATTACGGATCTCGCGGTCAAGGGAACCGATCTGATCGTCGCGACTCAAGGGCGATCCTTCTGGGTCCTCGACGACCTCCACTTACTTCACCAGTGGACCGATAAAAGTACCAGTAGTGGACCGCATCTTTACGAACCGGACATCACCTTCCGACTTCAGCCAGGAAGTACCACGGAACCACCTCCGATCGAAGGGCAGAACCCTTCGTCGGGTCTTGTCCTCCATTACTGGCTCCAGAACGAGCCCGAGGATGGGCAGGAGATCGCCATTGAATTTGCAGTTAGCGATGGATCCGTCATCCGTCGGTTCTCGAACCAATCAGCCGAGGAAGGGACCAAACTGACGCCAGTCGCTGGCTTCAATCGATTTGTTTGGGATCTACAGTACCCTGATGTGGAAGTCTTCCCTGGCCTGATCCTTTGGCCAGAAGCAAGACCTCCGGGCCCCCGAGCAATCCCTGGCCTCTACTCAGCAAGCTTGCACGTGGGTGATGAGGTCTCAGAAGTCGAGTTCGAGATTCGACCGGATCCTCGTTCCAATGCAACTCCGGAAGACTTGGAAGCACAGTTCGAGTTCCTAAAGGCATCTTGCGATAAGCTCTCTGAGACCCATCGCGCAATCAAGGAGATCAGAGACACGCGTGCTCAAATCGATGCGTTACTCGAACGGACTGCGGATCAATCGGCATCGTCGGAGATTCAGGAACTCGCTGAGGCACTGAAAGAAGAAATGGGTGCTGTGGAAGAGGTACTCTATCAAACAAAGAACCGAAGTCCTCAAGACGTGCTCAACTATCCTGTTGCTCTGAATAATCGGCTTTCATCGCTCGCCATGATGGTCCGGGTTGGCGACAATCGACCAACTGACCAAGCATTCGAAGTCAAGAATGCCCTTACAGCGGCAATTGATGCCGAGCTTGCCAAGTGGTCAGCGATTCGAACCGAGCAGATTCCCGAGTTCAATCGACTTGTCCGGAATCAGGAGATTCCAGCCGTCATTCTCAGTGGCGACTCAATACCAGCGGGATCAGCGGAGGTTGGCGCCGTAGACGAGTGAGCAGACGAGCAGCGAATGCTTCGACCAGCTAGGTGGACAATTAGCAGCGGACTGGCGATTCCCAGCCGTCGTAGTGTCCCCTATACTCGTTGGCGAGTCGGAAGAGAGTTAGGGTTGTGTCGTTGATCGAGACCCAATCCGCTGAGTCAACACGTTTGAGAACGACCCCGGCGGGCGCTTCTGCGTCGGGGTCGGAGCGATTAATCGTCTCGGCAAGATCAAAGCCAAGTGATTTCGCTCGGTCAATGAATTGACTTCTGGTTGCGCCATCACAGAAGTAGATCCAGTGTTCGATCAACCGAGGTTCGTTAAGCGGATCGCCGTGATCTCGGAGCGTATCGACGATATGTCGGTTCCTTATCGTTTGCCACTCTTCCGGAGTTGGGTAGAGTACATCGAGATAGACTGACCACTGGTCGTCCTGGTCGGCTTTTCCGTGGAACAAATACCCTGGGAAGTTTGCCATCGCTTCCGCGAGCGACTCCTCGAACCGTTCAGGCTGAGGCCCATGGAAAATGAAGTCCCGGACACCGGAATAGCTAATCCGCCCCACCAGTTCCGCTCCAAGAATGGCTCCAAGAGTGCTACTAAGGGATTCTTCAATGAGACCAAGCGTGTCAAACTCAGATTCTTGAGGGAGTCCGTCGTCGCTGGCCGCCTGCAATTTGACCCGGATCAGCAAACGCCACGGTCGGGTTACGTCGGGAACGATATTTCGGAGCCCAATCCGGACAAAGATCGATGCTGGCTTGTCGTTAAAGTTCGAGAAGTAAAACTCCCAGTCGTTACTCATCCGAGTTGCCCTCTTCAACTCAATAACCCGGCGGACGTATCGATTCGACCTCGGCATTGTCGGTCGTTAGCAACGCCGCTATTATTAGTGATTCGGTCCACGGCAACGATCTGTACGGTACAGCCCCATGTTTGATGATATACAACGCGGCCTCTCAGGAGCATTCGACCGCTTTAAAGCACGCGGCAAGCTCACTGAAGCCAACATGAAAGAAGGACTCCGAGAAGTTCGCACGGCTCTCCTCGAAGCTGATGTGAATTACGAGGTCGTCCAACGCTTTATGAAGCGGGTGACCGAAACCGCCACCGGACAACAACTCATCAAAAGCGTCCGTCCTGACCAGCAAATCGTCAAGATCGTTCACGACGAACTCGTTCAATTAATGGGCGAAGGAGACCCCTCGATCCGGTTCGAGAAGACCGGGCCAACGGTCTTAATGCTTTGTGGGCTCCAGGGTTCGGGTAAAACAACGACCTGTGGAAAGCTGGCCCGGAGGTTGATGGGGCTCGGTCGTAAGCCGTTGCTGGTTGCTGCCGATTTGCAACGTCCTGCGGCAATCGAGCAACTGAGAGTTCTCGGAGAGCAGCTTGGTGTCCCGGTTCATAGCGAAGATCCGGAAGGAGCTGATCCCGTTGAGGTCTGCAAGCGTGGGGTCGCGGAGGCGGACAAGAGCAGTCGAGACACCGTAATCCTCGATACCGCTGGTCGCTTACATGTTGATGATGAGTTGATGGACCAACTCAAGCGGATCGAACGGAAGGTGAAGCCGCACCAGGTTTACTTCGTTTGCGATGCGTTAACAGGTCAAGATGCGGTGGCATCGGCTGGTTCATTCAATGACGCGCTCGAACTTGACGGCGTGATCATGACGAAGCTTGACGGTGATGCCCGAGGTGGGGCTGCGCTCTCGGTTCGTCAGGTTACGGGCGTACCGATCAAGTTCGTCGGGATGGGTGAGAAGCTGGAACGGCTCGATCCGTTCGATCCCGAGCGACTCGTTGGCCAGATGCTTGGGATGGGTGACATTGTCGGGCTCGTCGAAGCGGCAAAGCAGGTTGTCGACGAACAAGAGGCACTCCGACAGCAAGAACGGATGGCCAAAGGGAAGTATGACCTCAATGACTTCCGTTCCCAACTCGCACAGATGAAGCAGATCGGCTCGGTCAAAGATCTTATTGGAAAGATCCCGGGCATGAATCAGATGGAAAAGAGCTTCGAAGGAGTCGATGCCGATGGAGAGATGAAACGGATCGGCGGCATCATCGATAGTATGACCCCCGATGAACGTCGTGATCCACACAAGATTGATATTAGTCGCCGACGTCGGATTGCGAGCGGTTCCGGTGTTGAACCACACGATGTCTCCAGTCTCGTCAAACAGTTCGATGGGATGGCATCCGTGATGAAGCAGATGTCATCGATGTCGATGATGGATCGTGTCAAGGCCTTAGGTAGTATGGGAAAAGCGGGCGCTTTTAATCCTGGTGCCGTCTTGAAAGCACCTAAACAAGGGACCGGCAAACGACTCTCAGCTAAGGAACGCGAGAAGCAGAAGAAGCTCCGCGAGAAAGAGGCCCGACGCTTGCAACGTGAGCTTCGTGAGAAACGCAAGGGAAAATGAAGAAGCAAATTCGGATATTAGTTTCTATATGTTAATTTGATTGGATAGTGTGTTTCCAAAAGATCTAGGTCCTTGAAGGTTGTTTTGAACAACGTTGGGAACCCTTGTGATCGCAAGGTCAGACCGCTATGGTGATTGCAAGACGCTCGCGCAAGGGTTCCTTGTCAATGTGACGGGTTCCTCGCGAATCGTTCGACCAAACAACCGCAAGGAGGTATCCATGCGACGCGTTCAACTGCTTTGTTCTGTATTGGTCATGGCCTTTGGTGCCGTGGCTCCAAACTTATGCACCGCAAGCCCCAACTTACAGGTAGAGGGGCGTTGGAAACTCGTATTGCTGATCTACGGCGAAGATCACTTTGCGACCGTTGATTTGAAAGATGAAGCCACGGGAACGGTCGTTGCCTCATCACCTCAGGTCCTGCCGAACGCCTCGATCGACGAGGTCACCGTCGACGGGGACAAGGTGAGTTTTACGCTCAAGAGCGAGGTCGGGACAAGTGTCTTCAAAGGGAGGGCTTACAACGACGGACCGTTCGCTGGAATGGTTCTCGGGGCGTTCAACTTTAGAGATCAATGGTACCCAGCGCGGTTGGAACAAACTGAATCGACCGAAATGGAACCATTGAGCGCTCCTGGGGATTTACTCAAATCAATCCTCGAGTTACAGCGTGAAGCGGATCTTGCGACTCGGGTTACTAAGCTTGAAGAGATCATCCGGCAAAATTCGGATGCTCCCGCCGCAAGTCGAGCATTTGCCGCCCTATTCCAAGCGGCTGGTGAAGCTGGTCTTTCTGAAGAGAAGGTCTCCGAACTTGCAGAACTCTGGCTCGACTCGGCTCGGCCCTACGGTGCTGAGTGGGTTGGTCAGACCTACATGGCGATCGTCGAGTCACTTCCGGCGACTGAAGATTTTGGACAACTGACGTTGACTGTAGCCGAACTCGCAGAAGCCGATTTGGGAGAGAACGCTACCGCAGAACAACGTTCCACAATTGCCAAGCGAATTGCCAGTGCGGCCGAATTGGTAGGAAATACGGAACTCGCTGCAACTGCGACCGAGCGCGTCCGAGAATTAGAAGCACTCCTCGATGAGGAGTATCGTAAAAGTGTCCCTCCCTTCGAACCCTCGGAGTTCGCAGGCCGCAATGATGACAGTAGCCGCGTAGTCCTGATGGAACTCTTTACTGGAGCACAGTGCCCTCCTTGTGTTGCTGCGGATGTAGCGTTCGATGCCTTACAAGAGTCCTTTGAGCCTACCGAGTTGGTCTTGTTGCAATATCACTTGCATATTCCAGGCCCCGACCCGCTTACCAATCCAGATTCGATTGCACGTCAGCAGTACTATGGGAGTGTGATCCGAGGGACACCGACCACACTCTTCAACGGGAATGCCCAAGCTCCTGGCGGTGGTGGGATGTCAAATGCAGAGTCCAAGTACACTCAGTATCGCCAGGTGATTGAAGAAGGACTCAAGGGCGAACAACAAGCGACCATCGACCTCAGTGCATCGCTCACTGGTGAGACGATCAACATTGCAGTAAAGGCAGCGGTCGAGAACGCCGAATCACCTAAGCTCCGGTTGGTCTTGGTTGAAGACACGATCCAATATGTCGGGAACAACGATCTTCGATTCCATCACCAAGTGGTCCGTGCCCTTCTCGGAGGTTCCGAAGGTTTAGCGCTCAATGAAGGGACCCTGGAAGACGAGCTTACCGTCGATCTCAACGACGTCCGGAGCGATATCGAGTCCTATGTCGACGAGTACCAACAGCAACGAAGCTTTCCTGGCGAATTACCCAGCGTTGATCTGGAAGGATTAAAGATCGTCGCTTTTGTACAAGACGACGCAACCAAAGAAGTGCTTCACGCGGCTGTCGCACCCTTGGATAGCGCCAATGAATAAGACTGTGTTGGCATGATCACTCGACTCCTAGTCTTGCCAACTGCTCCAAAGCAACGTCACGTCTTCACAATCAGACGTGACGTTGCTCTGCTGATCACGAACGATGCAATCCCTTGTCTGTCACCATGAGTCAGGGGATCGGTCAAGTCCATCTCTATTTGATCCAAAATACTTGACTTGATTGGTGCTTTACTCTATTAAGTTATTGTCTCTAACTCTGATTCCTTGCTAGAGACCAGACGCAAGCCGGGCAGTAGCTTTGCGTCCTGCAACCGACTCCCTCTGCGGGTGCCTTTGGGGAACGTTACCTCAGCGGTTGGTCATAGGCCAGTGAGACTGACCCACACCCGTCTTATGCCCTTCGTTCACTGAGATTGAAGGGTGGGATCGGATTCCAACTTGTCGATCGTTGCTGCGTGATGGCAGCCGCGATCGCTTGGGGGGTGGTTGTTCTGCTTGACTCTCTTTGTCGGGAGTTGGCTAAACACTCACTCGGCTGGGTGTGGTCTGCGATGTCTTGCGGACGCCATCACGTAGAGGTGAGTTCTTAGAAGCGCGCTCTAACCTCATCATTCCTGAACGAGCCAAGTGATGCAAGCCGCGATCTACTTGCTGGTGATGGTGAATCCGTTTTCTCAGGTCTTGTACATGTGGGATCCAATGAACGCGCTGGGTAGACGTGACTTCGCGTCTGTTTATTGGAATGCCACATGTTTAAGCACAGTCGTCTTTTGCTTCTTTGCGATAACCGGGGAATATCTCTTCAACGAGGTCTTTCGGGTCAGCCTTGAGGCGTTTCGAATCTTCGGAGGTGCAGTCATCGTCCTGATTGCCCTGCGTTACTATACTGCAGGTGCCGGGAGCAATCTATTAGTCGAAGGGCAGGCAGTTGATCTGGCGCCCAGAATCTCACTCCCGTATATGGTCGGTCCAGGAACGATCTGGGTGAGCATCAGCTTGGGGCGTACAGAAAGATGGGGGAGTTTTCTCTACATCTTTGCAGTCATGCTGATCAACTTTCTTGCTGTTTCCTTGGTCAGTATCTTCGCATCTCATCTCCGGAAGAGCAGCTATCTGTTCAAGTATTTCGAGGTGTTGATGAAAACGAACGCCCTCTTCATCGGGGCGATCGGTGTGCAGATGATCCTCTCAGGACTCGGAGTTTCGGCCGAAAACGTCAGTATCCCTACGAAATTACCCTCCCTTACCGTGGTCGACGCACCTCACCCCTGAGACGATTCAATTACTGAGGGACGACCTCTAACATGACAATCGACGCAGCAGTTCTCACCCGTTTAGAATCTGGACCGCGACGGCTTACGCTTGCCTTCGAGAGTGCACGACTCTCCTATAGCCACGCTCCCGTCGACCTCCACAATCCGACCGTCAACAGAATCCTCGCGCTCGGAGTGGAGCGCGGACATCATCTCTGGCACTTTGCAATGACCGATCTTTTCGCGAACGGTGGTGTCCCGATGGCGAGGATGACACCCCTCGTGATGAACCCATCGATTCAGGTGCCGTCAGTACTAAGTTCGTACCGACTGGTTCCAT
The DNA here is from genome assembly GCA_964510225.1 of uncultured Isosphaeraceae bacterium. Taxonomy (GTDB): domain Bacteria; phylum Planctomycetota; class Planctomycetia; order Isosphaerales; family Isosphaeraceae; genus CAZEAN01. Next base: position 33,458 of record CAZEAN010000010.1, on the reverse strand, counting down.
TGCCTCCAGTCATCATGCCCCTCGATCAACTCGATGCAATCATTGTCCGCGGGGACGACATCCGGAACGAACTCGAGTTACCCCAGATCCGACTCCTCCAGCAAATGGAGGGGAAGATCCGTGTCGTCGAATCGGTTCAGGCGACGCTTGAAACTTGCGACAAGTTTCAATTGCTTTTGCGGCTTCCAGACGTTCCTCAGCCTCAGACTTTTGCTGCGACGACCCTGGACGAGGCGTTCCAGGGGCTCGATCAGCTCCACCGGGACTCCGGAATGTTCGTACTTAAGGATCGATTTGGTTACGGTTGTGGCGCAACTGTCCACAGGATTGACGCAAACTCGCCGAACCTCGCTGCAACTGTTCAGCGCTACCTCGAACAGTACACCTCGATTTTGATCCAGGAATATTGCCCCGAAGTGGTTGACGGTGACCTCCGAGTAACCTTTCTCGATGGCAAACTCCTCGGAGCCATCCGTCGCCAAGCCTCTGAAGGAGAGTGGCGTACCAACCTCAGCCTCGGCGGTCATCCGGAGCCCTGGGCGCTGACTCGGAACCAGGAAGCGATCGCACAGAGGGTCGCTACTGCCTTTCCCGAATGCCGGACCCTTGGAGTCGACCTCCTTCTCTCGGGCAAGGTCCTCGAAGTCAATGCGATGCCAGGGAGTGCTGGGTTGCTCGCCTGCCATGGGATCGACCTTGGCCAGATGCTTCTTGATCTTCTTGAGGCCGAGGTCAGTCCACGTTCGATTGGTGCCTGAGATCTTTTGGAGAGTAACGAGATGGCGCGCCCTTGAATCAAACCGACTCTTTGTGGTCGATCACTCAACGCGTTGTAAGCCGCAGAAGGATCACTGAGAGTCCTTGGCACGCTGATCGAGAAATCGATTGTGTAGTTCAATAACGATCGCTGGGTGCTCGGCTGCAACGTCTCGAGATTCTCGAGGATCGTCGCTTAGGTTGAACAACTGCCAAGCGTTTGGCGTGGTTGGTTCGCCCACGCCGTACTTGACGATCTTCCAATCACCAAACCGTAACGCCCAGCGGTTTGTCCGTTGGTTCCAAGTCCAGTAGAGATCACGTGCTGGAAGGGAGTCGTTAGAGAAGAGGATCGGGCTGATGTCGACGCCGTCCCATGCTGGTTCTGGGTCGGCTGTTGTTTCGATCAGTCCAGCAAGAGTTGGGTACCAATCGACGATGTGCGTTGGTGTCGACTCTTCCCGGGCCTTAATCCGACCGGGCCAGTTTGCAAAGCCAGGGACGTGGATCCCACCCTCCCAGACGTCCAGTTTCTTACCGCGGAAGGGGAGGGGTTGGTTGAAGTCGGTGAGCTTTAGATCGTCAGGATAAGCGTTGCCGTTCCAGGAGCCTTGCGGGCCGTTGTCGGATGAAAAGAGAAGAAGAGTCTCATCCCGTTGGCCTGTCTGCTCCAGCGCATCCACAATGTCGCCGATTGCATGATCAAGGTGGTGGACGGCGGCAAGGAGGAGTCGTTTCTCGGGATCGGGCTCTTGCTGAATGATCCCGGCGGGGTCATTGAACCAGGAAATCTGATCCTCATTACACCATCGGTTGGTCTTTTGGGGATCAAGCGCCGTAGGCTCATCGACAAATGGCCCCCGTTCGTCAAGAGGCGTGTGGACCGAGTGAAACGGGATGTAGAGAAAGAAGGGATCGGACTGAGATTCTTGGTGCGAGTTGATGACCCGGATCGCCTCTTGAGTAATCAGGTCAGTTGCATGGGTTCCATTCTCTGCACCGTTGATGATTTGATGGTCCCGGTGCCAAGTCTCTTCGAATTCGTTGGGGCGGTAACGATGGTCGTACATTCCGACAGCACCCGCCAACGATCCGTAGCTGCTCTTGAAACCGAAGTGATTGGGTCCATGATTCGGATCAGAACCAAGATGCCATTTTCCCGCGAGGTAGGTTGCATAGCCGTTTTCTTGGAACATCGCTGCGAGAGTCGGGGTCCACTTGGGGAAGGCGGGGGCGTTGCTCGCCTGGAGGGCAGGGCCCCCAAACCGCCCCGGATAACGACCTGTGATCAGGGCGACCCGAGTTGGTGTGCACTGTGGCATCACATAGTGCTGCGTGAAAGTTAAACCCTCACTGGCGAGTTTGTCGAGATGGGGGCTATAGACCTTCGGGTTGTTATATCCGATGTCCGCCCATCCGAGATCATCAGCGAGGATCAAGACGACATTCGGTCTGTCTTGCTCAGCCCTGATCGGAGTCGACGCGAGTAGGGTAAGGGGGATCTGAAGAAGTGCAAGCCAAAGGATACGTTGTCTCATCATGGTTTACTGCGGCTCCTTTGGTGTTGCTGGTTCACGAAGATGGAACCGATTACCGTTGGCTTGCTTCCTTAATCCTTAAGTAGCTGGTCATCTTGTATCCGAGCCCTTGAAGCTTACTGAACCGCTGAGTTGAAGTCGATCCACAATCAACTCCCTGAGGAATTTCCCCGCTTTGGTGGCGTAATGCCCATTGCTTGCATCAGCATCTGAAGGTCTTTCCAAGCGTCCTTCTTCGCACTCGGATTACGGAGAAGATAAGCGGGATGCCAGGTGGGGATTGTCGGGATTCCCTTGTAACGATGCCAACGTCCTCGGAGTTTGCTCATCGATTGTGATGTGTTGAGGATCGACTGTGTTGCAGGACGCCCGAGGAGACAGAGGAACTCAGGCCGGATGATCTCGATCTGTTGTTCCAAGTATCCAATGCAGTTATTCACTTCCTCAGGCTCAGGATCACGATTGCCCGGAGGCCGGCACTTGACGATGTTAGCGATGTAAACTTCTTCGCGAGTCAGACCCATCCCTTTCGTAATCATGTCGGTCAGAAGCGAACCTGCTCGGCCGACAAATGGTCGGCCGGTCTGGTCCTCGGTCTCACCTGGACCTTCGCCGATAAACATCAGTCGAGCATTGGGGGCACCCTCACCCGGAACTGTATTCGTTCTTTGCGACGCGAGGACCTCGCACTTGGTGCAGTTCCCGATGGTCGCTGCGAGCACTCGGAGTGCTTCAGATCGATCCGCAGCAGGGATCTCAGGAGTAGTGATCGTATCTTCATCGTCAAACAACGAGGCGGTGTTACCCGTGATCGACTCGAGACCGTGAGTTGATGCAGGAGGATTTGATCGGGTAACCGGTTTTGGTGTCGGCGCTGGAGGAGGTTCAGGGTCGGAACGTGTTCTCGGAGGAGGCTCCGTTGCCAAGGGCTCTACCTCGTGCCCGATGTCTTGCTCCAAGGAGGACTCAGGAACAGCTTTTCCATCCTTGATGGTCAGTCGGGGATGTTGATGTAGCAGCTCAGCGATTGGGATCCGGTCAAGACCAGCCCTTGAGAGTGCTTCGAGGCGTTGTCTGATTTGTCGGACAGCACGCCGATGCTCCGGGTCCATGAATCGTCTTGGCTCCTTAGGTTCTACTCAAGATCGAGGAACTTGGCTTAGATTGCCGGGGAGTGTTCCGGAACACTGTCAGGATTCTGAGAGCTTGCCTGGGAATCGACCGTTTGGAAATGTTTGCCTGTGATCAGCCGAGCGCCCCGATCATAAGTGAGGTAGGAGTATGCCCATTGGATCAAGACAAGTAGCCGATTTTTGAAGCCGATTAAGAACACGATATGAACAAAAATCCAGAGCAGCCAAGCGGGGAGTCTCGTGAATTTAATTCCGCGGATGTCGGCAATTGCGGCGGCTCGACCAATCGTGGCCAGCATCCCTTTGTCCAGGTATCGGAACGGAAGCATCGGCTTGTTCTGGAGCTTTCGGAGGATGTTGCGCCCTGCGTGTTTTCCAGACTGCATTGCAGCAGGAGCAACCCCAGGGACGGGTTTTCCGTCAGATTTTAGCGACATCAGATCGCCGACAACGAAGACGTCGTCATGACCCGGAATAGTGAGCGTTGGCTCGACTTTCACCCGACCAGCCCGGTCTCGCTCAACACCAAGTGACTCGGCGATCGGGGCTCCAGCGACCCCCGCAGACCAAATAACAGTCCCGGTCTCGATTAGTTGATCTCCGATCCAGACACCATCGTCGTTAATGTCGGTGGCGAGACTGTTGAGTCTGACCTCGACGCCGAGTTCTTCGAGCTGCTTCTTCGCAGATTCCGAGAGATCCTCGTCGTAGCTCGGCAATACCCGAGGTCCTCCCTCGACCAGAATGATCCGAGCGAGTTTAGGATTAATGTGTCGAAAATCACGGGCCAAGGTCTTTCGAGCAACCTCGGCCATCGTCCCTGCAAGCTCGACCCCGGTTGGACCAGCGCCGATCATTACAAAAGTTAACTGAGCCCGGAGCCGCTGTTCGTCGGTCTCGCCCTCCGCGAGTTCGAATGCAGAGAGGATCCGCGATCGGATTTCGAGGGCGTCTTCTACACTCTTAAGGCCTGGAGCAAAACGTTGCCATTGGTCATTCCCAAAGTAGGAATGGCCAGCCCCAGCAGCCACAATCAGGGAGTCATACCGCATGATCCCACGGTCGAGAACCACATGCTTACGTTCAAGATCGACTTCTCTTGCCTCTGACATCAAGACTCGAACATTAGACCGTCCTCGAACAATCCGACGGATCGGTGAGGCGATGTCGGCAGGGTTGAGCGCGGCTGTCGCTACTTGATACAGCAAGGGTTGGAAAAGGTGGTGATTGGTACGATCAATCACCGTAATATCAACTTTTCGGCGCCCGAGTGCCTTGATGGCCTGAAGGCCAGCGAATCCGGCACCAATGATGACAACATGGTGACGTGCGTGGGCGATAATCGGAGCAGCAGGTTCGAGTCCATTTTGGGTATTCATACAGTCATCCTAGACCCGCAACGCTTGATCGGGAAGCGGGTTTAATCAGACCAAGGATCATGAATCGAAGACTTGCTCAGGGTTGGGGGATTTGTCGCTCAGCACGCACTTCGGGCTCGGGAAGTCGGAACTCAGCACGAATCCAGCGTTGCCAAGTCTGGATATCGTAGCCAAAGTTTTCGCCGGTCAACTGCTGGAGTGCGGAGAGGACTTCGACATTAGGCTGATAGTAAGGTCGGACGACTTGTCGAGGGACCGGCCGACTGGCCTGAGACCCCACGGTGAGACCAATCCCTTGATAGTATTGGGAAATGGGGACAGAGGCGACACCGAACGCGACAGCTCCAGGGGCTGCCTTGGTTTCGGTGATTACTGCAACGGATCGGTTCGTTTGCCCAAAGCCATTACTACCGATACTGTTAAAACGAGCATTAATGTTCATCCCCCCTCCATCCCCACCTCCACTCGGAACAAGGACCGTCTCAACGCGCCGTTGGAGACTGACGAGCTTTGGGACCAGGTTGGGAACTGACTCCACTATATTGAGTCCGGCGAGTGCACCAGCAACACGGCCGACGACATTGGGGTCCTTACTCTCCAGCTTCTGCATCAGATAAGTGCCCGCTTCAGGATCACGACGACGAGCCAGTGCGTTCAGCGTTCGGGTCCGGATCTGATCATCGGGTTCATTCGCAACCCGATGGACAAGCCCTTCGGTAGCGATCGTTTCTTCGATCCGAGGTAAGATGTCGGCGAGCAACAGCCGGAGCTGAGGAACTTCATGGCCCAGTCGATTCACGAGCGGTAGGACGGCTTCGGGGTCTCGGATTGCCTCAAGCTGTTCTCTGGCCTCTTCGCGATCCGAAGGGCTACCTTGGTAGTACTTTTTCACCAAGAGATCGATCTGCCGTTGCCAAGAATCGTGACGTTCACCTCGTGCTGCCGAGGCATCAAGTTCGGCTTTGCGTTCCGGAGTGATCCAGCGTCCTTCATGTTGAACCAGACCTTGTGCCCGTCGAACCTCAGTTTTGTTCATCCACGTTCCGCCAAAAAAGACGTGTCCGAGCTTTTCGTGGGCAGGACCGAATGAGTCGTCCAGTTCAATGGCGGTTTGGTAGTGTCGACGTGCGGGGCCTTTGAGATCGTTTTCCTCAGACCAGAGGCCAAGTTCGTAATGAGCCTCGGCAGAATCTACAAGCGTTTTGAGACGCTTCAAATAATCATCAAGGATGGTGTCAATAGGGATGATTTCCCTAAATCGTTCACGCTTAATCACGAGCGGTTTGACAGCGGTCGCCGTATACAATTTGACCGAGTCCGGGTCGCCTTCGACTTCAAGCAGCTCCCCCCGGAGTTTACCGCCGGTTCGGAGAACTAACTCATCAGCGAATGCTGAGTGTGTGAAGAACAGCGTACTGAGGATCCCAACCAAGGCGAATGGAGTGAATCCATGCCGGTTAATGCCGAGTTGGTTCGATCCGATCGTCATGATTGGCCCCCGTGGTTCGAAGGTCTTGGTCCTCTGATTTCCTAGGACGCTCTCCATCCTTCTCAGATTCTATGGGTTTTCCCCACCGAGTCGCAACTCGAGCTGCCCAACCGATGATTTCCAAGCATAGAGCGCAATCGCGGCCGCTGTCGCGGCATTGAGCGACTCCACACCAGGAGCAATCGGGACCGATCGTTGCTGTGGATGAGAACGGAGGGCTTCTGGGAGTCCTGGGCCTTCAAGGCCGACCACGAGTCCGAATCGATCCGGCCAAGGCGTCCGATCAATTGGTAAACCGCCGAGCCCCAGGGGCACGAGTCGTCCGTCAGTTGCCTGGAGTCTCTGGATGCTCGGACCGAATCGGAGCGGGACTTGGAATACGGCAGGACCTGCGGCACGTGTTGCTTTGGGATGAAAAGGATGGGCGGCTTCTTGAAGCAGAATTATCTGAGCGACTCCAAAGGCGGCCGCCGATCGGATCACCGCGCCGACATTCTCGGGGTCCTGGAATGGGACGAAGAGAGTGCAACCGTCGGGAAGAGGAGCATCGTGATCCCAGTCGCTGATCTGGGGGACGCGGACCATCAGGAGTGGCCCACCGGTCCCCACGAGGTCGAGTTCACGGTGGAGGGTCGGATCAAGCTTGATCCAGGTCGTTGTACTCCGGATTGTTTCAGGGGGCGGGGCATCATTGACAACGGAGAGCCAAGCTTCAACCTGATCTTTCTGGTCCCTTAAAACTTCGCCGATAATCCTGGCACCGGCGATCAACGCTCGGCCATGCTTCCTGATTCCTCGACCGCCGAGGAGGTCACGTGCGATCCGGAATTGGGGATTGGAAGGGCTGGTGATTTCTCGGACCGCCCCCTGAAACGGTGTGCCTTGTGCAGGACCAGTCGCCGGAGTCGGAAAGGCGGTTGTGACGACAGAGGCGTCGCTCCGGTCGTAGATGACCAAGCGTCGTTGATGGTCGGTCCCTGGAATCGAATAGGCGTGATCGGCTTCGAGTCGAAAGGCTTCGCCGTGCGTCTGTCGTGCTTCCTCGATTTCGACGTCGCAATCGGGCCCTTTCATGAAGAGCATCCGACCACCGGGCCGAAGACAATAAGCGACTCGGTCCAAGGTCTCGACAATCGGCGCAACTGCTCTCGAAATCACACCTTCGACTGGCCGGTTGAAGCGAGGGCCAATTTTCCCAGCGTGAACTTCGGCTCCTTCAAATTGAAGCGACTCACAGACGGTTCGGAGGAACTGCGCCCGGGCTCCTCGAGGTTCCGCCAAGATGACCTGAATGGACGGGGCAGCGATTTTGAGTGGAATTCCAGGTAACCCAGCCCCAGAGCCCATGTCGACAAGCGGTGAAGGGAGATCTGTCTGCTGGAGGACGAGGAGACTGTCTACGTAATGCTTCAAGACCATCCGCTCGAAGTTGCGGATCCGAGTTAGATTCAATTCCGCGTCGGCTTGACGGAGGAGTTGATGATATGACCAGAGCGCATCATACTGCGATTCGCTGAGGTGAATCCCAGAGGCTTCCAGAATCCCTTTGAGTGCCGAACGACTCGGCCTAGCACTCACGATGTACAACTCCTTCAGGTCGAAGCAAGATCGATCAAATGAATTGCCGAACCGATCAGCGAAGGGCGATTTCAACGAAGAGCCTGCCCTCATCGAATCTATTACTGACCCAAGACCCCATCGCGTTGACCTTCGTTGAGGAACCGCACCGGTTTTCAGAGGGTACGGTTCCGAAGCTAGTATTAGTATTATGAATCGGCGAGACGGACCAATAGGTCACCGGTTTGGACCTGGAGGCCGGCTTTGGCGAGGACTTCAGCAACTCGACCAGGTTTTTCAGCGTAGAGGGTGGTCTCCATCTTCATCGCTTCGATAGTGAGGAGCTTTTGACCCTTTTCGATGGCGTCACCCACTCCAACGGCAACACCGACAACCAGTCCAGGCAGTGGTGCTGGAATCTGATTGGGGTCGCTCGGATCGGCCTTAGGCGCTTCTTGAACGGCAGAGGCGAGAGAGCGGTCGACGACGATGGCTTCTCGTGGTTGTCCGTTGAGTTCGAAAAAAGCCGTCCGGGTGCCGTCAGCGTGTGGCTCTCCGATTGTTAGAAGCTTCACAATGAGGGTTTTGCCCGGCTCGATCTCAATCGGGTGCTCTTCGCCGATCGTTGGGCCATAGAAGAAGACGGGAGTTGGTAGGACCGATGTGTCGGAATAGAGCTTGAGGTGCTTCGCTAGGTCTGGAAAGACCCGAGGATAGAGGGTCAGACTCAGGGCATCTCGACTCGTGGCGTCGAAGCCAAGGAGCTTAGTTGCCTCGTTTCGGGAGGCTTCGAGATCGGCGTCGGGGAGTCCGAGGCCAGGGCGATCGTTGAGTCCAGGTTTCCCTTTGAGAATGATGGTTCGGAGCGGTTCAGGGAAGCCACCAGGCGGTTGGCCGAGTCGTCCTTCAAAGAACTCGACTACACTCTCAGGAAAAGCAAGAGAGCGGTCGGCGTCCAGAACGTCTTCAGAACTCAGATTGTTGGCGACCATGAACAGAGCCATATCACCGACGACCTTCGATGAGGGGGTCACCTTGACAATGTCACCGAAGAGAAGGTTGACTTCCGCATACATCGCACAGACTTCGTTCCAACGCTCGGCGAGTCCGAGTGCCTTGGCTTGTTGGAAGAGATTAGTGTACTGTCCGCCAGGCATTTCGAACGCATAGACTTCGGCCATCGGCGAACGCTGGCCAGTGTCGAACGGAGCGTAGAGTTTGCGGGCCTGCTCCCAGTAGCGACTCATCTCAAGGAGCACAGTCGAGTCAACCCCCGTGTCGCGAGGAGTGAACCGAAACGCTTCCACAATGGCGTTCAGACTTGGTTGGGAGGTCAAGGCGGACATCGAGGAGATCGCACCGTCCGCGATATCGAGACCGACTTCCGCGCCCTTCAAGACACTCGCGGCCTGAGCACCACCGATGTCGTGGGTGTGGAAGTGGATCGGTAACCCAACCTCGTCACGAAGCGCCTTCACCAATTGTTCTGCGGCGTACGGTTTACAGAGCCCAGCCATATCTTTGATGGCGATCAGATTGGCCCCCCGACGTTCCAACTCCTTGGCCATCTTGACATAGTACGCCAGGTTGTATTTGGGACGCCCCGGATTAAGGAGGTCTCCGGTGTAGCAGATGCTTGCTTCGCAGAGTGCCCCCGACTCACGGACCGCCTCGATAGCGACCTCCATGTTCGGGATCCAGTTCAAGGAATCGAAGACCCGGAAAAGGTCGATTCCAGTTGAAGCGGCTTCCGCGACGAACGATCGGACGACATTGTCCGGATAACTTGTGTAGCCAACTGCATTGGAACCTCGGAGAAGCATCTGAAAAAGGATGTTCGGAATTTGCTCACGGAGCCTTGCGAGCCGTGCCCAAGGGTCTTCCTTTAAGAACCGCATCGAGGTGTCGAACGTCGCACCGCCCCACATCTCAATCGAGAAGACTTCCGGGCAGAGGTGGGCGTAGGCAGAGGCAACCCGAAGCATCTCACGGGTCCGCAACCGTGTTGCCAGGAGTGACTGGTGCGCATCACGGAATGTGGTGTCGGTGAGCAAGAGCCGATCCTGCGCCCGGATCCACTCCGAGAACTTCTCTGCACCGAGCTGTTGGAAGAGAGTCCGAGAGCCATCGGGAATCGGTGCGGTGTGGTCAAATGCCGGGACCTCTGGTTCCTCGGGGATCGGCCCGGGTGGTCGCTTCACACCGGCAAACCCGTTGATGGCAGTTTCGGCTGCATAGAAGAGAAGCCGACTGGCGCGATCGAGCCGTCTGGGGAACTGGAAGAGTTCAGGGGTCTTGTCGATGAACCGTGTCGTACAGCGCCCTTCGAGGAAGTCGGGATGGTTCACCACGTTCAAGAGGAATGGAATGTTCGTCTTAACCCCTCGGATCCGAAACTCCTCCAACGCTCGACGCATCCGGCTTGCGGCATCGACAAACCGCCGGCCTTGCGCCGAAAGCTTTACAAGCATTGAGTCGTAGAATGGTGTGACGATTGCTCCGGTAGTCGCAGTACCACTATCGAGCCGTAACCCCATCCCTCCTGGAGATCGGTAGTGGGAGATCCGCCCGTAATCGGGTGTGAATCCATTCTCCGGATCCTCAGTCGTAATTCGACACTGGAACGCATGTCCATTTGTCGTTACGGAAGCTTGGTCGGGCAATCCGATCTCTGGGTCCGAGAGCAGCACACCCGAGGCTACGAGGATCTGACTCTTGATCAAGTCGACACCCGTGATCATTTCGGTGACCGTGTGTTCAACCTGAATCCGAGGGTTCACTTCAATGAAAAAAAACTCGCCAGCTTGGACATCGACTAAGAACTCGACAGTCCCGGCATTCTCGTACCCACAATGGCGACCAATCTGGATCGCTGCATCACAGATTGCGGTTCGGAGCTTGGGATCAAGACTCGCGGCAGGAGCAATCTCGATGATCTTCTGGTGACGACGCTGGACGGAGCAATCCCGCTCGAAGAGATGGACGAGGTTCCCGTGTCGATCGCCGAGTAGCTGTACTTCGATATGCTTAGCCCGACCGATAAACTTCTCAATAAAGACGTCGGGACAACCGAACGCCGTTTCCGCCTCACGACGAGCTTGATCGAGCGCGTCGTCGAGCGCTTCCGGAGTCTCGACAACACGCATCCCGCGACCACCACCGCCCATCGACGCTTTGACGATGACGGGAAAACCGATTGCCTCCGCTGCCTTCCTTGCTTGATCTCCAGGCTCAACCGGTTCTCCGGTGCCACCCAAGATCGGGACACCGGCGGATTGGGCTAGTCGTCGTGCTTGGACTTTGTCACCGAGTTGGTCGAGAACTTCGGGTGTCGGGCCGACCCAGGTAATTCCTGCCCCAATGCAAGCGCGTGCAAACGAAGCATTCTCTGACAAAAATCCGTAGCCAGGATGGATGGCGTCCACTCCCTTCTCGGTAGCCAAGGCGACGATTTCGTCGATCTTGAGATAGCTCCGGATCGGTTCACCTTGCTTGCCAATGAGGTACGCTTCGTCAGCCTTGAGCCGATGCATGCCGAACCGGTCTTCGTGCGAATAGATCGCCACCGTGCCGATCCGGAGTTCGTGTGCGGCGCGGCAGACTCGAATCGCAATTTCACCCCGATTGGCGACGAGGAGTTTTCGGAAAGCTGGCATCAATCGAATCCCTGGCGTGCGATATTGGCAGTTCGTTCACGGTTCTCGGAATATTCAGCCTAACGTGCTTTTCGAGTGTCGGCGAGACGTCGATTAAGGTCTTAATGCCTCGCGAACGTTTTAACGATCCGGTAAGCTCTGGAATTGTCACGTCCGATCGCCAGGGACTCAGGTCGACGCGCTACCAAGATTCTCTCCCACATCTCCCTGGTCGATCAATGACCCGTTGTTGCTCCTTTTTCCATGGAGAATCGCATGGCGATTAAACGCCTTTCAATGGCAGTCTGTGTACTGGTATTCGTGTCTGGGATATCGAAAGCACAGACGGATGCCTATCTGGAAAAGGAGGCGATGAGACGGCCGGCTCCAGCCTTTTCGCCGTACGCCAATCGTGCGTTTCCCACCCGAGTATACTTTGGTGATACGCACCTCCACACAGCGAATTCGATGGATGCGGGTACCTTCGGAAATCGCCTTGGGCTGGAGGACGCCTACAGATTCTGCCGGGGCGAAGAAGTCACTTCTTCTACCGGTCTCCGTGCCCGACTTGGACGCCCGCTCGACTTTGTCGTGATCGCGGACCATTCCGATGGAATGGGGTTCTTCTCGATGATTGCCAAGGGTGATCCTTTGGTGATGAAAGTCGAGGAAGGTCGAAGGTGGCACCGAGCCATTAATGAAGGTGGAGAGGCTGCAGTTGAGGCGGCCTTGGAATTGATTACGTTGTTTTCACAGGGGGAACTGCCCTTCGAGACGAATGATCCGGGGATGATGACGCCGGTCTGGGATCACTGTGTCAAGATGGCAGAGCGTTACTACGATCCTGGAGAGTTCACGACGTTTATCGGCTATGAGTGGACTTCGCTCGTCAAAGGAAACAACCTGCACCGTGTCGTGGTCTATCGCGATGGGGCTGATAAGGCAGGACGTGTGCTCCCGATCACGCTCGCGGAGATCCCTGATCCCGAGGACCTCTGGGAAGCGCTAGCAGCCTACGAAGAGAAGACAGGTGGTCGGGTCTTGGCGATTCCCCATAACGGCAACCTTAGCAATGGCTTGATGTTCGATGTTGAGACACTCAGTGGAGGTGAGATCACGCGCGACTATGCAGAACGACGACAGCGTTGGGAGCCACTCTACGAGACCACCCAAATCAAAGGAGACGGCGAGGCGCATCCGTTTCTTTCCCCCGATGATGAGTTCGCCGACTTCGAGACCTGGGATCTAGGCAACCTCGATATGAGTCAGGCGAAGACCAATCGCATGCTCCCGGGTGAGTATCTTCGATCAGGCCTCAAACGTGGTCTGGAGTTTGAAGAAAGGGTTGGCATCAACCCGTACAAGTACGGTCAAATCGGCAGTACAGACTCTCACACTTCGATGCCAGCGGTCGAGGAAGAGAATTTCTTCGGCAAGCATTCCGGTGTCGAACCATCTCCCGACCGTGCGGAACATGTGACAATCGGAGGCGAGAACGGCAGCATCTACGGTTGGCAGATGGCCTCGGCGGGCTACGCGGCCGTCTGGTCAACCGAGAATACCCGAGAGGCGATTTGGGACGCGATGAAGCGTCGGGAGACTTACGCCACCACGGGAAGTCGCTTGCTCGTTCGTTTCTTTGGCGGTTGGGACTTCGTTGTCGAGGATGCCCAAAGCCGACTCCCAGGCGCAACGGGATACGCGAAGGGTGTACCGATGGGTGGGGATCTCAAGCGAGCACCGGAAGGTAAATCTCCTACGTTCCTGGTCGCGGCCATGAAAGATCCGATGAGCGGGAACCTCGATCGAATCCAGGTCATCAAAGGATACATTGATGACCAAGGAAACGCTCAGGAGAAGATCTACGATGTAGCGGTCTCCGACGATCGTTCGATTGATGCGGACGGTCGTTGTCAGATCCCGGTCGGCAACACAGTCGACGTCGGTCGGGCTACCTGGACCAACACCATCGGCGATCCGGAGCTAATCACCGTCTGGACCGACCCCGACTTCGATTCCAACCAACGAGCCTTCTACTATGCCCGGGTGATCGAAATACCAACACCGCGCTGGACTGCCTACGAAGCCTTGAGGTTTGGTGTCGCGATGCCCGAGAACGCAACGATGACAATTCAAGAGCGCGCCTACACCTCACCTATTTGGTACACACCTTAATCGTTTGTAAATCCATGGTGTTTGATCTCCTCTGAGCACGTCCAGCAAGCGAAACGAGACCTATGAAGAAACTCCTCCGAGAGCCACTCCTGCACTTCCTCTTCCTGGGGAGTGCGCTCTTCTTGCTCTACTACGTGGTGGACGGTTCTAACGATTCGGCTGGTGGCGGGAATCAGATTGTGGTCGATGCGGGTCGCATTCGACAGCTCGCAACGATCTTCGAGAAGACCTGGCAACGGCCGCCGACGGAGGAAGAATTTCGGGGATTGATCAATGAGTTCGTCTTAGAAGAGGTATACTATCAGCGAGCGCTTGTGATGGGGCTCGACCAGGACGATACAATCATCCGACGGCGGTTACGACAGAAGCTTGAATTCTTCACCGATGATACAACCTCGTTGCTTGACCCGTCTGAGCAAGAACTCGGCGACTATCTGGCCGATCATGCGGAGGAGTTCCGAGAGGATCCTTCTTATACCTTCGAACAGATCTATTTCAATCCTGAGCGACACGGCGACCGACCTGAAGCCTACATCGAGGTTCAGCTGGAGCTGCTCCGATCCGGTCAGCCGGTTGAAGGAGACATGAGCCTCCTCCCAGTGCGGTTTCGTACTGCGGCACGTCGGGTAGTGGACAATACATTTGGCCGAGGCTTTTCGGATCAACTTGACGGACTCATCGAAGGAGAGTGGCAGGGGCCGATACAATCTGGCCTCGGATTTCACCTCGTCAGACTCGATGCAAGGACTGCAGGGAGCCTCCCCGATCTTGCTTCGATCCGACCGAAGGTCGAGCGGGAGTGGAGACATGCTAAGCGGCTCGAGAATCGCCAGCGTTTCAACGAAGCCCTACTTAAAGATTACGAGGTGATCGTTGAGTGGCCAGAGAAGGATAACGAATCGCTCGACAGTACGGGTGGAGATCGATGAAGAGTAGCGTATTGAGTTTGGTCTTTCTTGGGGTAGTAGCCATTCCGTTTTCGATCGTCCAGGCGCACGAAATCCGACCTGCTTTTCTTGAGATCCGTGAGACAAGTTCTGGGCAATTCGAGGTGCACTGGAAGGTTCCAGCACGAGGGCGGAGAGAGCGGCTTAATCTCCAGTTACGATTCGGTTCGGATGTCGAGATCACAAGTGAACCGATCAGTGCGTTCGTGGCGGACTCTCATCTCCAGCGGTTCCAGATTCGACACCCTCGAGGGTTACACGGCTCAACGATCATAATCGATGGTCTCCCCGGAACTTATACCGATGTCCTTGCTCGGCTTGAGTTTCAAGATGGCCTCGAATTGACTCATCGGATCACTCCTGAAAAGCCATCGTATCTCGTTCAATCCGATCGAGTACTTGTTCAACTTGCACAGACCTATCTGCTACTTGGGATCGAGCATATTCTGTTTGGAATCGATCATCTTTTATTCGTATTCGCGATGCTCCTCCTGATCGATAACCGTCGTCGATTGATTGAGACAGTCACGGCATTTACCGTTGCACACAGCATTACACTTGCCTTAGCAGCCCTCGAGCTAATCGTCGTCCCGGGGCCGCCAGTTGAAGCGATCATCGCCCTGAGTATCGTATTTGTCGCTGCAGAGGTTATTCGAGCCCATCGAGGTGAACGTGGTTTTACAGCACGATTCCCTTGGGGCATTTCTTTTAGCTTCGGCTTGCTCCACGGATTTGGATTCGCGGGAGCCCTCAATGAGATCGGGCTCCCTCAGCGCTCTATTCCCCTAACACTATTGACATTCAATCTCGGGGTTGAGATAGGACAGTTACTCTTTGTAGGTGTTGTATTGTTATTCGGGTCTGTATTTAAGCGGTTGCGATGGAGGTCTCCGAGCTGGTTGCAACTGACACCTGCTTACGCCATCGGGATAATCGCCACGTTCTGGGTTCTTGAGCGAAGCTCAAGTTATTTAATTAAGTAGGTAACCAGATTAGTCTCACGCTCCAGTGAGCTTGAAAGACGATGGTCCATCTTTTTTCTTTCCTTGCGTTTTCTCTTAACTCAATGAATCGTTCTACAATGCTGAACGAGAATACGTTGATTGATTAATCTTGGTGGGCACCGGAGAGACGATGCTCAACCGAATGTTGACTGGAGTCTACTTTGGTTTTGGTAACATCGTGGCCTTTGGGTTCCTCAGAAGAATGATCTCCCGGATGCATAATTATTTGGTTCGTCCCTTGACCAGCCCATGCTTCACGATGGACGTTGTAGAGAACGCTCACGACCAAGGCATAGACGAGCCCACTGACTCCCAGCATTACGTCATAGCCAAGCGGAGCCGTTAACGCCAAACGGATAGAAACCGTTGCTAACGCGAAACCAAAGTTCCGAAAAATGATCCGAAAATTGGTCGTGTAACGCATCGAAACTAATACCAAAAGGACGTCTCCAAAGATCAAGAGGGTGTAGAATTCTTCAAAGATCTGGAGATTTGATGAGCTCGATAGTTGAATTGACAGATCGCGTCCTAAAATCAAGCCAAAGCCGACTAGGATAATTAAGGCAATCAGTTTTTTGGCTACAAGGAATGACGATTGGTCGAAATCGTCCAGAGTGACTCGCTGATGCTTTTGGACTCGGTGAAAAGCGCCAAGCAATCCAAAAATCGCGAGCCCTCCCAGTCCATTCCAGGCGATCGGAATCAGCGTCTCGGAAACCTCACTCCAGCTAATCGGCTCTTCGAAGTGAACAAATTCTTCGAAGGCATGCCTAATAAGAATGAGGCCGAGGATTTCGAACTGCTTACCAACCGTGTTCGCAACCGATCGCGACAATCCAAAGATCAACCCAAGTGCCTCGTAGAAAAGTAATAACTCGAATGTTACTTGGATTGCGTAGAAGTGTGATCTTGGCACCAGCTCGGCTAGCTCTTGAGGCAGAAAACCCTCTCGTTTCAGTTGAATGACAACGAGAGATCCAACGAAGACGATAAGCAAGAGATCGACAAGACGCCGATGCGTCCAATGTCTATTCCAGAGTTTCTCAAGGATATCGTAAATGTAAGATGAAATCTTCATCGTTATTGCGGTGGTAATCTATCTTGGGATGGGGCGTTTCAAAAGCAGTTCAAACGTTGTAGACAGTTACTGCGTCCCGTCAGCCCATTGAATGGTGAACTTTTTCTGTTGTTATGAGTGCCCGTTGATTGTCAGAATTCGTGCCATGAGCTACTTGCGTGTAGCTCTAGCTTTCATGACGACGGTCGGATCAAGTCACAATCCAACTGGATACTGACAATATTACGCCGAGTGAAGCGAACCTCCTTCGGGAACAGTGAACCACTAGGTCGGTAGGGAACAAGGATCTCCGATGAGCCTCGATCAACAGACTTACTCAATCAAGAAACCGAACGCCTGGTTTTGGAAGACGAAACTCAGACGATCTGAAATCATCCGACAGCTGGAGCAGTTGGAAATCAGCGGGGACTGGTTAGTCTGCCCGCATGGCGAAGCGGACAAAGCGGTAACGATCGAGCAATTCCTTGCCGAGCCAGGGTTCTTCGAGTCGGATCTGCAAGGAGAATCTGTACTTGCACAATCCGACACAACGAGTGATGAGCCCACTGCAATTGATCGTGCATCGGTCCGCGTCTCGATGCCTCGGCGACACGATCTCGATGCCCTTCGAGCGTTTGCGATGCTCCTTGGGATCGGCCTTCATGCAGCATTGGCCTACACGACTGAACCCTGGATTGTGCAGGATTCAGGGGGGAATCTTGGGTTCAGCATCTTCAACTCGGCGGTCCACGGGTTTCGGATGCAGCTCTTCTTCTTAATCAGTGGTTTCTTCACTGCGATGATCTGGAGAAAACGCGGCCTTGGATCACTCGTGCAGCAGCGGTGGAAGCGAATCGGGCTCCCGTTCCTGATTTGCCTTTTTACACTGATTCCATTGTGTTGGGTTGTCATAATCGGTGTTGTGAACGTCGGTGCAGGTTTCGACGCCCGAGCAGTCGACAGCGAGGAATCGATCTGGGTAGCTGCACGGCTAGGCGATGCTGAGGCTCTCGAACTCCATCTTCAAGACGGGGTCGATCCGAACGCCCTCGATCCCCGGTTTGGGGCGACGCCGATCTCGATGGCGACTTGGTCGGGTGACCATGTCGAGGCCCTTGACCTCTTGCTGGAGTCTGGAGCTAATATCAACGCACAAAATGTTGATGGTGCAACGGCACTTCACGGTGCTGTTTTCTTTGGTCGTCCTCGCATGGTGAAAGTCCTTCTCGACAATGGAGCCGATCCAACACTTACGAATAATAATGGCGATCTGCCCTCGAGTGGCCTCGCAAGTGACTGGGGTACGGTGCAGTTTATCGCAGGCACCATTGGAGCCGAGGTGGATGAAGATATGATTATAACAGGACGTGAGGAAGTTAGAAAACTCTTCGACGAGTTTGAGAAGGAAAACCGTCAGAAAGGCAACCAACCAACGCCTTCGGGACTGATTGAGAATGTTGAACGCAATCGGGAAGAGCCTGAAGGGATGCTTGTCGGAGCATTGACCGGACTGATGCTCTTCCCAGTCCTGCAACACCTCTGGTTTCTCTGGTTCCTCTGCTGGCTTGTGGCCTTCTTTGTCCTCTATGCCTTGGTCGCAGGGAGATTCGGATGGAAGGCCCCACGGTGGCTTACAGTCTCCAGCCTTCGATATCTCTGGCTGATTCCTCTGACGATGCTCCCCCAGGCCACGATGGGCTTGCTCTTTCCTGTCTTCGGTCCTGACACCTCGGCAGGATTGATCCCAATGCCTAATGTACTGTTCTACTACAGCATCTTTTTCTTCTTCGGTGTGTTCTACTTCGACGCCGATGACGAGGACGGTCGTATCGGGCGTGCGTGGTGGTTGACACTCCCGATCGCACTCGGGATCGTCTTCCCCATCGGATACCAGCTCGTCAAAGGGAGCTTTGGCTTCGGGTCAGAATGGATCGATCCCGAATGGCGACGTCCCGCAGCCGTCTTCTTGCAATCGCTCTATGCTTGGCTGATGACCTTCGGCATTATGGGGATATTCAGGGGCCTGCTCACGACCGAGAATCGGAAGATCAGGTACGTCTCAGATTCGTCATACTGGCTCTATTTGGTTCATTTGCCACTGGTCATTGTCGCTCAGGCAGCACTTTGGAGTTGGCAAGTCCCTGTGGTCGTCAAGTTCTCTCTGATCTGTGTTGTCTGCGGTGCCTTCCTGCTTCTGAGCTATCATTTCGTTGTCCGCTACACTGTGATCGGACGCTTCTTAAATGGGCCGCGTCTGCGACCGCAGCGTGTTGAATCGAGCGCCTTGGTCGCTGCGAGCGCTGGTCAATCAGGCTAAAGTCTTGGACCCACGAGTTTCAGTCGAGCGAGTAGAAGGCGACTCGCTCGACGAGGATCATGCAATGGTGGAAGTAACTGGACCGGATCTCGCAATCCGGTCGCTTAGTTCTTCCTCTCCGATTGGTATCATTTACTTCCCGTCACTAAACACCCACCCCCATCCTTTGGGTACTTGGCCTCCACCCTTGTAATTGGCGCTTGGCTTGAGTGGCGGAAGTGTGGTAACAAATCCGTTGTAATGGTCTCGCATGTTGGCAATCACTTCAGGTTGCTTCGACGCCAGATCAACTCGCTCTTCTGGGTCATTCCTGAGGTCGAACAAGCTCCAGCCATCCTCTCGTTTGATCATCCGCCAGTCTTTCCAGCGGACAGCGTAGAGATTACGACGAGGCGCGTCGGTGGGGTCAGCATTGTGCCAATAGATGTAGTCGTGGACGTCTCCCTGCTTATCCCCCATCAGGTACGGCAAGAGGTTTTTGCCATCACAGCGATCGGGAAGTGGTTTTGCAGCGACAGCGG
The DNA here is from genome assembly GCA_964510225.1 of uncultured Isosphaeraceae bacterium. Classification (GTDB taxonomy): domain Bacteria; phylum Planctomycetota; class Planctomycetia; order Isosphaerales; family Isosphaeraceae; genus CAZEAN01. Next base: position 13,950 of record CAZEAN010000010.1, on the reverse strand, counting down.
CGATTGTGGCGTAGAAATCGAATGTGGCCATCATCCCTCCGAAAGTCTTGCCGGCAGGAAGGGTGCCAGGCCACGTGATAATCGTGGGTGTATGAACCCAGCCTTCGAGCTGGGTGTAGGGGCCTTTCCCGCCTCGATAGGGAGCCGATGATCCCCCTTCCTGGATATTGGCACCATTGTCACCTGTGAAGAAGATCAGCGTGTCTCGTTCCAAGCCATGTTTTTTCAGCATTGCAAGAAGCTTACCGACCGCATCGTCAACTGCAACGACAGCTCCTTCATAGGCCGTCCCTTCCCCACCCGGGATACGATCACGGTAATGCTGGGGGGTGTCCTTGACTTTTGAATGGACGGCGAACGGCGAGAAGTACAGGAAGAATGCCCGGTCAGCATTGCGTTCAACGAAATCAGCCATATAATCGCCGTCAAGATCCGTCAAGTAAACTTGACTACCATCTTCGCGACGTCGGATGTATTGTTCGCCGGGGGCATCGCGTGCTACCTCCATAAAGCCACGTTGGTGGGGGCCTTGTCCAACTGAGCCAATATCCCACTTGCCAATCTGCCCGGTCACAAATCCGGCATCTCTCATGAATTCTCCCAACGTCGGATGATCGTCTGGGATGGGGAGGCCTCGGGCCATTCCTGACTTGCCGAATCTCTGGGCGTACATCCCTGTGATGAGACTACAGCGGCTCGGCGAACAGGGCGGATTGGTGATGTACGACATCGTACACCGGACGCCCTTGTTGGCGAGGGAGTCGATGTTTGGCGTGGGAATTCGTTTGTTGCCGAAACATCCGAGGTCGCCGAAGCCCAGATCATCGATAAAGAGAATGACTACATTAGGTTTTGTTCGAATCGACTCTTGACTAAGGCCGCTGGTTACACCGACTCCCGCGAGGATGATCAGTACACAGATGACCTGAGTGAGAATACGTCGGGGCAAGTAATGAAAAAGAAACTGGACATCGCACGGATTCTTGGACTGTGATTTGGCCGTGTAATACAACTCTTGTACGCTCCTCTATCTCGAGATTGGTATGGAGGTCTCCGTCGATTCAGCCGAATTCCCTGTATTGAGCTGAATCGTGAAGAAATGGTCCGCAGCATCAATCATTTGATCAAACCAAACTTGTCTGCCCAGGAATGGGTGCGGTGCGCCCTCGATGATAGTCAATCCCGATGGGATCATTAGTTCTTCCATCCGTGAGCGAAAGATCGAAGCACGCGTACTGGGATGGTCCGATTCACCAGTGATGAACCAGCAGGGCGGATCGTTTTCATTGAGGTGATTCAACGGTGAAGCGAGGCGATAACTTCCCGGTTTGTCTTTTGCGGTGCCGCCAAGAAACTCTCTCCAGATTTGGCCGCGATTAGCATCTGCTGAGATTGCCTCGATGCGCTCCGAGAGCAAATCTGTCTGTGCACCCATCGGTACTGCAGCCTGTATCGCACTACTGAAAGCTTCATTACCTCCTTGGCCTTCAAGTTCTTGGACCCCAGCGGATGTTGCAAGTAATGCCGTCAGGTGGCCACCCGCGGAAAGCCCAATGGCGCCGATCTTTTCAGGATCGATACCGAACTCTCTGGAGTGTGCACGGAGAAAACGGACCGCAGCCTTGCAATCGTGAATTGCAGCAGGGAACGGTGATTCGCCACTGAGGCGATACGAAATGGTCGCAGCAACGTATCCGCGCGACGCGAGTGCTTGTGCGAGTTTCTCGTGATTGACTCGATTGCCCTTCGCCCAACCTCCGCCGTGAATGCAGACAATCGCGGGCAGTTCTCCCCAGACGTCCTTGGGCCGATAAATGTCCAATTCCAGGGTGCGATCGCCATAACTTGCGTAGGTGATGTCATGTCTGGCGTTCAGAGTACCCAACGTCTCATCACTGATCAGGGTTCGCCCCTCGATCTGATCTTGCAAGACGTCTCCAGCAGGTCGTGCATCAAGCCTCATTTCATCTTGAAAAAGCACTGCCATGCCACGGAGCTTGCGGAGGATCTCACCATTACGGACCGGCTGTAATTCACCTAGATCTGTTGCAAGGTTGTACAGTTGGAGACTGGGATTGAGATAGAGCTTCCATTGACGCCAACGAACTGCAGCAAGTGCCCCCTGGCTCCCGTGGTAGAAGAACGCCTCGTGATACTCGTTTTGGTTAACTGTTGATGCCCATTCGCCGGGTGGATCCCAACGACGCCGCAATGGGACCGACGCATTTAGTGAACTATCCATGCCCGGAGAAGGTACAGTCAGGGATTTACCTTTCAAGAGTGGGCTTATGTCACGCCCATCGATGACACGGCCTTGAGGTATCTTGATTCTTGCGAACGTTGCGAGAGTTGGATACCAGTCCATCGCTCGGACTACTGCTGATGACTCCCTCCCTGCCTGTAACCCGATTCCTGGTCCCCAGGCGATTGCAGGGACCCGGATACCGCCTTCGAATGTCGATAACTTCCTTCCTCTGATCTCCTGTTCGGGAGTCCGTCCTGGTCCTCGGCCGTTGTCAGATGCATAAATGACGATCGTGTTGTCATCGATCTCTAAACGTTTGAGGGCATCGAAGATCCGTCCAACATGGAAATCGAGTTCTTGGATCGCATCACCGTACTCACTCCAAAGTGAGCTACCTTTGAATTGTTCGCTCACTCCAAGTGGGTTGTGGAGCATTGTGTGCGCTAAGTACAGGAAGAACGGTCTTTCCTGATTCTTCTCGATGAGTTCGATCGCTTCATCTGTATAGCGAGTTGTCAACTCAGCGGGGTCCACGGGACGCTGCACAACTTCACCATTTCGAAGCAGGGGTACACCTCCCTCTTCTTCGAAATAGATGGCTTCGACTGGATCAAGATTGTGGAGGAGTCCGAAGTAGTGATCGAAGCCCTGATTCCAGGGTAAGAACGGCTCTTGAAAACCGAGATGCCACTTGCCAACGCAGGCGGTTGCGTAGCCACCTTCTTTGAGTAACTCGGCAAGCGTGAGTTCGTCCGGGTGAAGGCCAGACATCGAATCGGCCCGATGAACCCAGACCTCGTTCCCGACTCGTCGGGGATAACACCCAGTAAGGAGGCCAGCCCGTGACGGACTACAAATCGGGGCAGCTGCATAATAGTCGGTAAAGCGAGTTCCTCCCGTTGCCATTGCATCGATCCGCGGTGTCTCGACTTCGCTGGCGCCATAACAACCCAGATCGTAATAGCCTTGATCGTCCACCAGAACAAAGATGATGTTGGGCGGACGAGCAGAGGTATCCTTGCCTATGGCGGGACTAATCCAGTGCAACAATACTGTGCAGAATGACACTAGTGTTCTGGCAAGCCATTTTGTGTCATGCATGTGTCTACTCGGGTTCAAGACGCGACTTCCCCTGTATTCGGTGTCGCCATGATAAGAGTTTTCTCTAACCTAAGCCATGATCCCCTGTCGCCCCCCAGTTCTTTTGAAGGCGATGATTCTAATGCCGACTTGATATTTATAAAGACGTTACAGAAATGGGTGTATGCGGTTTGATAAGCGATGAATCAATTTACAGAGTCTTCGTCCATCTGTTGCATGAGCTCCAGTGCTGCTCCGGCAGTCGGCTCACCCAGAGCGTGGCGATCCATGGGCAACTCAGCCAGTAGGAGAAACGAAACGAGCACGGGGTTAACTGAACGACTTTAACAGTCCCCTAGTGCGACAATGCTGCCTTTGGTTGCAGGTCCAGAGCGGGGCAAAGCTGTCCTTTATTGTTCGTATGACTTGAGCGAAAACCAGGTGCCTGGGTCTCGGAGGGTATTAGTGCTGTCACGGCTGGGTTTGGAGTCGAAGTGATCCGGCGTTGGTGCTACGAGCCGGGCCAGTCGCATTAAGCACATCCTCTTCGGTTGTTGATTACCGCCGATAGTGGCGGCAGTAATGTGCATTGCAATCGGCTCTCGAAGTAGGAAATACAACTATTCATCCATGAGACATGATTAAGATTGAAAATTTGCTACTATCTTTCCGGCACGAGCAAATGGAACAAGATCGAGCATCACTTGTTCTGCCACATCAAGAGTAACTGAGGTGGCGCTCCGTTGACGACTCCTTTAGGTGGCTGCTGGCTACGGATCTTCAATCTGGAGAGCGATCGGAACGAGCTGTTTATTTGGCTGACCTCAGCCGGACTTCCGAAAGATTAGCGAAACGAGTAACGCAGCCGATACTCCTGGCCATCGAACTCGGCAACGAGTTCACCAATCATTTGATCAGTGGCGTACGGACCAACCTCGGAACGAAACCGTCCATCTCCTAGAGGATCATCTGGCTCTGGGTTGAGCATTAAGGGGATCGTCAGGCTTTCTTGATCAGGGGTTAATGCTTCAACAACAACAGAACTCGGGAGACTGCTCAAAGTGCTGCTCATGTCTGGGTCGATGAAGTAGGCAACATAACGTGCATTCGACATCGACCCGTCATCCTCGGCTATATTCACTAATTCGACATATCCGCGCGCACCGGGCAACTCGATTGCGGCACCACCATGGGGTCCGACAGGGAGCTCGCGCTTAGTGTCAACCTCATTCCCGCCACCGCACCCACTGCTGGAGGAAAGCGAGGCTATCAGGAGAACGATGGCAAAAGATCGCTTTTTCCCTGGATCTAAGCCGAGCATGAACTTACTCCGATCAGTAGGTATCGGCGCTAATTGCCTCACCGCCGTTGCGGGTTCCAAGCGCACGCCAGGTATTGAGGTTGACTGAATTCTTGACGAAACGGACCGAGCCATCGCCGAAGAGGGAATTCACGCCGCCAGGATGCTCACTCCGAGCTGAGATGATCGCGTGCTCTCCTGGCGTATCAGGAATGGCACTGTAGCTGCCGCAGTCCATCCCCATCCAGTTGGGAGGTGCCACATGGTTGTACATTGTGGAGATGTACCAGGCAAACGGCCATCCGTCGGAAAAGATGCTGCCGGGTAGCCAACGTCCCTGGCCATTGAAATTGAAAGGATTGATCCGTCGACCCTTGAGACAAAATTGGAACATGCGCTCTCGATCAATCAGGCCATCCTGACGGTTCGGCATAGTAATGTTGTCCGAAGGACCCGGTAATTCGAAGTCGGGATCGAAACCTGTACCTTTGGTGCGTTCCGAGAAGAAGACGGTTGAACTCATACCATCTTTAATTGCAGCTACTGAGAGTGCTTGACCGTAAGTAAATGCGCCATTACCCCTGGTCTGATCTGACGAATTCAACTGATTGAAGGTTCCTAGTGCGCCGCCAAGTGCTGTGTCACCACCATAGTTGTAGCGGTAATTGTTTTCACTCACTCCGCCGTTGCTGGTGTTGGAATCTGTCGGGCAAATGAATAGTGCCTGAGCCAGTGCGAATGCAGTGAAATTCGGTGCGGCAGGCCTTCGAGTTCCTTCATCAAGCATTCTATAAGCGTTCTCTGCCTCAAAATTCATCGCATCGTAGGCAGCAGTTTGTTCCATGTAGCGGAGGATGTGGCAGTGAACCGAGTAGTAGCCAGTCCAGTTACCCGGGAGGCCTCGGCGTTGGTCCAGAAGGTTGTAATTCGTATAAACCTTTTGAGCAAATCCTCGGTACAGGAAGTCGGGTGACATTCTCCCTGGAGGATACGCTTGATGAGTTGACTCATAGTTATGTAGCGCTAAGCCAATCTGCTTAAGATTGTTGACACATTGGCTTCGTCGTGCAGCTTCTCGGGCTGATTGAACCGCAGGTAATAGGAGCGCAATCAAAACACCGATGATTGCGATGACAACCAATAGCTCGATTAGTGTGAAAGCAGACTTCTGTCGAATCCGAAGGATCATTACTTCGTTCCCTGATTCCAAGTTGGAGTGGCAATCCCCATCACTTTTTAGTTGTGATCGTAAGGATTTATAGCGATCTTAACCAGGTTGGCAAGGTCAGAGACTGCTCTTCACTCCCAACAAATACGCATGTTCATCTAGTTGACATTTCTTCGGGCTGGGGCTGCCGAAGAATTATCCACTATACAGAGTATGGCAAGGAAAGTGTCTAGAAAAGTCGAAGCACAGTCTTCATCACTCATTTGTGAATTCTTCATCATCTAAACTTGTATGTTGTCTTTTTTCAACAGTACTTGGGATCTCGCTTCTTTTGATGCTGATTCAATTGTCGGCTAAGAGTTAATCTGTGTACGATTTCTGATTCGTCAGGAATCTCAAGGAGGAATGTTTGGCCTTACGTTCGGTTCATTTTCGACAACGCACTGTCTGTCCTCAGACTCGACGACGTCTTGTGGGCAAAACAGGACCGGTCTTCTTTAAGCCAGCATCTATACGTTCAAAAATCACTGATCGACTTCCCCGTCCTGAACGCCAATTTCACACCGGTACCACTCTAAAGCCATGCTCAATTTCAGTTTCTGTCGAGGAGCAATCTCAAGGGCTCCTCTTCTCCTCGCGGTCCTCGGAGTACTTCTGAGCCCGACCGTAGCCATCTCCAGTATCCGAGTCGTCAGTTACAACACTGCGAATTCGGCCGGTTCAAGATCAGCGCCACGAGAGACTGCGTTCAACAATACTGTGAATGGACAGACCCTCAACGGGGCTGCCGACATCCTCCGGGCGATCGGTGATTCAAACCGACCCGGCTTCGCTGACCGAGTCGATATCCTTCTCCTTCAAGAATCTAACGGTACTGCGACCACGGCTCAAGGGTTTGCGAACCTCCTGAACGACATGTACGGCCTCACTGACGTTTACAAGGCGGGTGTATTGCAGGGTTCAACTTTGGGCGCAGGTCGTCCGACAGTTGTTTACAACTCCGCTGAGGTTGAACTCGTGGGCGAACGTCGACTCGGCACACTTCAGGCTGGTAATGGCCAAGCCAGGCAGACCCTCCGATATCAATTTCGACCAGTCGGATACGACTCTACTGCCGACTTCTACGTTTACAACAGCCACTATCGTGCGGGTTCGAGCAGCGATAGTCAGAACGGTCGGAATGTGGAAGCTAATGTAGTCCGCAACGACGCCACCGCCCTCAACGTTGCCAATGGCGAGAACGACTTCATTCACGCTGGCGACCTTAACCTCTCACGATCTAGCGAAGCTGCTTATCAAACCTTGACCACCGGTGGCAACTCCGAGAGCCGCTTTGAGGACCCCCTCAATCGTCCCGGAAATTGGAGTAACAACTCCGCCTTCAAGGACATCCACACGCAATCACCATCAACCACAAGCACCTTTCCGGGTCAGACCACAGGCGGGATGGACGACCGATTCGATTTCCAGCTTGTAAGCTCCGACCTTAACGATGCTGAGGGGCTCTCGATCATCCAGAACAGCTATTGGGCCTTCGGGAACACCGATGCTCACCAACTAGATGGGAACATTGATAGTCCTGGAATCGGTACGGCTGTGGCTCTCGAACAGTTTCTCGACAATTACGACACAACAGGCTCCGGTTCTCAGGGGTCGGCTGTGACATTGCTTGACAACCTGAGGACCTCGAGTGACCACCTTCCAGTCGTTGCTGACTACCAACTCCCGTCAATCCAGGTTGTTGATATCGAATTGCCGACTGGTCCAGTAATTACCGGAGCCGATGTCGACGTCGAAGTGACCATTGGTAATGGTGCCTCGCTCAATAATGATGAACTCGACTCGGATTACTTTGGTACGGGAGCTTTGAGCGGTTCGGGATCCGTTATGGTCAACCCTCAGGGAAGTAGTGTTGTCGATCTTCTTTTCGACACCTCTTCTGTGGGTATGCAATTCGGTGATGTGTTTGTGAATGCAACGAGTGAAGAAGCAGGTAATCCAAACTTCATGGAGAGCGTTGAGTTGACGGTTCTGGATCACTCCAATGCTTCCTTCGATTCCATTTTGGATCTGGACACCCTTGATCTCGACTTCGGTACGGTGATCTCTGGTGAGATGGCCGCTCTGAGCTTTGACATCTTTAACCTGGCAAGTGTTTTTGGCACAAGCTTCACTGCAGGTCTCGACTTCGACAGTTTCAGCGAAGTTGATCCAGACGATGCTTTCTCCAATGACCTCTCGCTGTTCACCGCCCTGAGTGCCGATTCCTCCCAGAGCTTCAACGTGATGCTGACGGCTCTCAATCCCGGGTTTTACACCGGGAGCTTGAGCCTCTTCCTCTCCGACGAAGATCTTCCTGGAGCTACTGGGGGCCAGTCTCTTCTGGTTAATTACTCAGCATTGGTTCAGGCAATTCCAGAACCTACCTCGATCCTCTTAGTTGTTTTAGGAATGCTTGGGGTGTCTGTGGTGCGATTGGGCTCGAAGAAGCGCCTCGGTCTCTGCCATTCAATCTGATTGACCATCACTGTTCACCACACTACAACACCTACTCGATCATACTCGATCGGGGAAGCTTCCGCGCTTCTCCTGATCGAGTATGTGGTTAGGCCGATTATGCAATTGTTTCACACGCGAATCAAATCCAATCATGTGTGCCTACATCGAACCATCATTGCAAATTCACTGGAAAATTCAATAACAAGTACGTTACTTTAGCGTTACTGTACTGCCCTCTCTGCAGTCCAGTTTGACACCACACACCAGGAGTTACTTCTTTAATGTCTCGGATGAACTCGAAGGATCGTCGTTCGGCTGCATTCCGCCGCAGTATCTTGGGATTCTCACCCAAAGCAGAAGCACTTGAAGCTCGGATCAATCTCTCCGACCTCACTTTGGGCACGCTTCCAACAGCGACTATTACATTTGACTCAACAGATCTCGAGGGTCAGTCCACCAGCTACGACCCTGATGGCCAGCGCCGGATTCTTGTTGCCGGTCAAACATTTGATCCTTACGCAAACCGAACCGACACTACACGGACGTTCGACACGCTCAACCCAGGTGAACCGCTGACGAATCTTGCGTCGTTCAGTGGTGATGACGTCACCGGCGATGGTCGAGGTACGCTTGATTTCCGAACATACTGGGCTGCTGATACTCGTTTCCAAGCAGACGGTATGGGACCATTTGTCCCAACTGGTCCGTTCCCCGAAACCGGTGGTGACTTCATCGGGGTCAATGATTTCATTGGCGGGGACGCGCCCGATAATGGCCCGAACGGCACGATGGTTCAGGATGGTCCCGACGCCAACAACCTGCCAGACAACCCAAACTTTGAGGTCAATGACCCAGACGGACGGCTCGAACTACGATTCGAGACGGTCAACATCGATAATCTCACCAACCCGACACTCTACCTCAGCTTCTACCCGATTAGTACAAGCTACGAAGGTATTCCCAACGGACAGACCGTCGGGGTGCAAGGTCCCGACAGATTCGAAGTGATCGCCGAGGACGACGATGGCGATACGGTAACTCTGGTACGTTGGGAAGGTCTTGGTGGTGCAGGTAATCCATCAGCTCCGGACATCCTTGAAACCAATGCCGACCAGTGGAATACATTTGCATTTAATCTGGATGATCCAACCCTTCCAGTCGACCTAGACGGCGATGTCAAGATCACAATCGCCTCAGATCTCGATTCAGGAAGCGAGAATTTCTTCTTTGACGATGTGTTGATCCTCGCCGACGAGCCAGTGGCCCAGCCAGCCGGAACGTTTTCGCTAGAGGCTTCGGATCCGACCACACCGTTCAGCAACGACGTCCAGACCGCACTTCAAGTTCCTGAGACTAGCGGCGAAGCTGCCTTCATCAAGGTCCGGCGGACTGGTGGTGTCTTCGGCGCAGCGACCGTGAACTATCAGATCACCTTCCCCGGTGGCAGCGGAAGTGCTGATTCGAACGACGTAAACTCAACACAAATCGGCAGTTCGGTCAGCTTTGCTGATGGCGAAATCGAGAAGGAAATCCCGATCGTCCTTCAAGACGATACGTTGGTCGAAGGCGCTGAGATTTTCTCGATCGAATTGACCTCAACCACGGCAGGTTCGATCGACACGTCGAAGGACACCTCGACGATCACGATTATTGACGGTGACTTTGGCACCTACGATCTTGCGACCAATGGTCAACTCGAAATCGATTGGGAAGACACTGTTGGTGACGCGAATCCTGACACCGAAGACATCACCACCCCCAACACCTTCCCGCTGCCGTACCTCGTCGGTGCCCGAGGAATTGACCTTCTTCTCCTCGGCGAGACTGGTGAAGATCCGCAAACAATCCTCTTCCCGCCGTTTGGTCTCAATCCTCAACTGCCCTCCGACAGCGAAGACATTCAGGTAACTCCCGACTTCGAGGGTCTTCCCGTCGGTTCAGTCGGTGTCCTCGAAGTTGATGGGCCTAGTATCAGCGATCCGACGATCGCTCTTCGGGGCTCTGGTAACTTTGCACCAGCTCCTCAAATCATCTTGGGGCTCGACACCACAGGACTCGATGGTGCGGTTGTGAGTTACCGCGTTCGGGACCTTGGGCTCGAGACGATCGATTCCGATACTATCTCCCAGCTTGCCTTGCAGTACCGAGTCGGTGATGGTGCGTTCGACAACTTCATTAACATCCCTGAAGCTTACATCGCTGACGCGACCGACTCAGGCGGAACCAAAGAGACGATCGTCCAAGTCCCGCTTCCCGACGCTGCCATTGGTGAGCCTGTCGTTCAACTCCGTTGGATTACGACCAATGCTCCCGGTTCCGACGAGCTGATCGGCATTGACGACATCACCGTGACACCGATCACTAATGCTCCGGCTGAAGGTGTCGTGGTGCTGTCTGGTACTTTTGAAAGCACAGAAGAAAACAGCTCGCCGAATCTAGAAATCGTCCGAATCGGTGGCTCAAGCGGCACGATCAACGTTCCAGTCAGTGCAACGAACGGGACTGCTGACGGTACCGACTTCACACTCAATACCGCGATGGTGACGTTGGGTAACGGTGTAACTTCAGCACCAATCCCAATCTCGATCACCAACGATTCGGACAATGAGCCGAACGAACAGTTCACGATCGAGATCATGGAGCCAGCAGGTAATGCAACGCTAGGCCCCGTCGGTGTTCAGAACACGGCGACAGTAGAGATTCTCGATAACGATGGGGTTTCTGGTCTGCTCTTCAACGAGTTGAACATCAACCCGCCGACTGCGCTCGATAGCACATTCGAGTACATCGAGATTCAGGGACCAGCTAACACAACGCTCCATAATATCTACATTGCTCGACTTGATGCCGACAGTGATATCGGTACTGCTGGTGACACAATCTCACTCGATGGTCTCACAATCGGGTCGAACGGTCTCCTAGTCTTGGCCTCTGAAGCCTTGATCAATGAGAACATCTCGGGAAGCACCTGGGATCTCAACTCAAACACCGGTGTCGGGATCCTTCCGGAAGCCCTTGACAATGCTGAGGGCACCTACGTCCTGATTCAGACTCCGGGCGAAGTACCGAACGGTCTTGATTTCGACCAGAACGACACTGCCAGTCTCGACTCATCACTGACCGGTGGATTCAGTTTCCAAGTACTAGACTCCTTCGCGTTACTCGATGGTCAAGACACCGACACCATCTATGGAAGTGCTCCTGACCTCAGTGTCCTCGCTTCACAGCAACTGATGGATGATCAGGGTGTGGTCGTCGGTGATACGCCGAACCAGGTGATCCGGAAGCCTGGAGAAACTACACCGAACGATGGTAGCGCGTATTACGTCGGTACAGCCCGATCATCGCTCGACCAGAATCGTGGCATTGTCCTCGATCCTCAGCTCTCCCAAGAAGGTGCGTTCGCTAGTCCTCAACCTTCGATTCCGAACGGTGTGGTTCTGACCTTCAGCGAGCCCAACATCGGGGTTGGTGGAACTACCAACTTTGCAGGGAATCAGATTGAAGCACAAGACTTCAACGAGCTTCAAGTTGCCGGGATCCAGCCAACCCGAAGCGGCGTCAGTGTTTTGTTCAACAATCCAGTTGACTTGAGTGATGTTACGCTCTACTCGGCAGCAGGAACTGTTGACGTTACTCTCACCGGCCCGAACGGTTCAGTTCCGCTGACAATGGTCATTCCTGCCGGTGCTGACAACGCCGTTACGTTCCAGCTAACTGGCGAAGACACCGAAGGCCTGCTTGACCCAGGTAACTATACGCTGACTCTTCGCAGTGCTGCCGATAGCTTCAAGCTTGATGGTGCTGGGACTGCCCTGGATGGTGATTACGATGGTTCTGCAGGCGATGACTTCACCGCCAGCTTCACAGTCGACGCGTTCCAGTCGGTCATTCTCTCGGTCGACGATTTTGCACGTGGTCAACAAGAAACGCTGAATGAGACGCTGGCAAGCAGCATGGGCTTCCCGGTCTCGATTCGGACCGTAAGCGGCAAGCTTGACCTCGAAGAAGATTCCGTCATCTTCTTTAACCTCGAGATTGACGAAGAACTCCTTGAGTTCTTTGACTCAAGCGGTGCACCCTTCGAAGTCACCCTCAATCCTGCACTCTCTTCTGTACTGAAGCTGCGTGACAACATCGACTTCAACGGGGTTGATCCTGACTTCAGCTTCCTCCGGATCGCCTTGGAGGTCCTTCCTGGTCAGACCTTCAGCGTCACGACTGGTCCACAAGATCTCGTTTTCATCGAAGCAGAGGTTACGGATAACGATGAGGACGCGATGGGTAATCCGGTACTCGACCTGCCGGATTATGGTTCCGTTGGTCTCATCGATCTCTACAACATCCGAATCTCGGATGGTGCCAATGGAGAAGTCGGCTTCTTCGATGAAGGGCGCATTGATGTCAACGCCATTGACAACGACGGGGTTCAAGTTGTTGCACTCCTTGGCGACGTCAACGGCGATGAGCAATTGACTCAAGCTGACGTCACCCTGATGACTAACCAGCTTGCTAACCCCGCTGTTGGCTATGCTGCCTACCCTGCAGTCGATCCTCGGATCTTGGATGATCTCGACGGTGATGGCTCGCTCACCCAAGACGACATCTTGTATCTCTCGGACATCATCGCCAATGCCGGAGTTGCAATCGATGCAACCCTCGACGTCGAGTCCATTGTGGAACTCGGGGGCGGTGCAGACGTTACCTTCGCGATCAACAACATCATCAACCCCGACCCTGCGGCTCAGCATCGCTTCAGCTTCGCACTCACTGAGCCGGGGCTAGCAACAACCTTTGCGGCCGGTAACGCATCAAATCAGACTCTCCAAAACTTCGCGTCTAACACCACGACGACGTTCTTTGGTCGAGTCATTGATGACACGGACGACTACAGGACCTTCTTGATCACAGTGATCGTCGGAACGAACGGCAATCAAGTGATCAACGGTACCGACAGCCAGGACTTGATCATCGGACTCCAAGGGAACGACACCCTCAACGGTCTCGGTGGCAACGACATCCTTTTCAGTGGCATCGGAGCTGACGACAGCAACGGTGGTTCGGGCAATGACACCTTCCTGGTCAGTGGAAACAACGACGTCAACGATGACCTAACCGGTGGCAGTGGAATCGACCGACTCGAATTCATTGGTGGTGGTTCTGTTCTTCTCGCTGACTTTAACTCCACGACCAACAGTATCGAAGAACTCGATGCTAATGGTCTGTCGTTACTCGGACGCGATTCGAACAACAATGGTGACAATCTTGTCTTCGCCAACATGAACGTGATCGGCGCACCTTCCGTTGTCAATCTCCGAAGGGGCAATGACGTCTTCGATTTCTCCGGGATCTCCGCGGATCTCACCGTAATCGGTGGCGCAGGGGCAGATACCCTCACAGGGGGTGATGGCGACGACACCTTCCGCATCACTGGTAACGACGCACCTAACGATGTCTTCACCGGCGGTGGTGGAACTGACACACTCGAGCTCGACTCAAGTGGAAGTGCTACACTCAACGTTTTTGATGGGCCCGCTGCCAGCATCGAACAATTTGATGGCAATGGAACCGTCCTATTCGGACTTGATGGTGGTAGCGCTCCTGACGATTTCGACTTCACCAACATGACGATTCTCGATCCACCAGCACGGATCGTTC
>CAZEAN010000009.1:44629-75623 GCA_964510225.1 uncultured Isosphaeraceae bacterium | reverse complement strand
GACTCAGTTTCCCTATTTCGTATTCTGACGATCTTGGAATTTTCAGTCGCCTCACTGTGTGTCACATCAACGTCGCGCTATTACGGTATCGCCACTTCCCTTCTCGGTAACTACGCTCGATATGGAGACTCTGATGAACTCATTTCTTATCCGGTTGGTACTTTGAAACCGAACGAGTTCGGCCTCTTCGACACAATGGGAAATGTCGCTGACCTCTGCTACAATCCTAGCGGCACGCAGGATGGTAAGAGTTCGAGAGCGTTCGGAGGTTCCGTTGCGCGTTCAGGTCCCTGGACAGGCAGCAACCCCCAAAATGCGAATTACTCATTTACGAATGAAGATTGGTTCGGGTCACCGGCACAAGGCCTTCGACTCACTCGATCGCTCCCGACTCAAGTAGATTGAACCTCGCTGATTTCCAAAGATCTTTTCTTCGCTTGAACGTCTTTTTCGAGAAGGAGAAAGTTACAATGTGCGCTGGAGACTGCCTCTGGACCAAGGTAGGCGGCGTCTGGACCGTCGAGAATCGCTGCGGTGATCCCAATTGCCGCTGTATAGAGCATGACCAGACCCAACCAGCCATGAACGCCGACGATGGGACCACGATCACCTGGACCAAAGATGGCACAATCGATCCCGCAAATTATGGGATCGTCCATGATGATTTTGCTCGGAAGCTGAAGGAACGCTTCGATCGGCTCACAGATGATACCCTCAAAGCTCGTTATCCCAGTAACGGAATCGTCGACGCAACCACTAGTTCAGTATCAGTCCCTTGTGTTTCCGTTTCCGAAGGTATCCTTCCTGTTGACACGTCCATCCGCTATAAGAAGCAAAAGTAGCGTGATATCATTAGATGTCACCTTAAGTCCAACTGAGACTTCTCTACCGAGGAATTCGATGCCATCACAGCACCGATCATTGCAACTCGTTTGGACCGTCGCTGTGATGGTCATCCTTCAAGGCTGGTTAGGTAAGTTGTCGAAGGCGGAGGAAGTCACCGAACCCTCTGCTATTCTCGGCTTCGAGCCCGGCGCAGACTTTAAATTGGCGCCTTGGGACAAGGTAGTCTCTTACTTCGAAACTGTCGCAACACAGTCTGATCGTGTAGTTGTTGAACAAATCGGCATGTCGACACTAGGAAGACCGTTCCTCGCAGCCATTGTTTCGGGTGAAGCAACGGTCGCCGATCTGGATACTTACAAGACAATCCAACGACGCCTTGCTGACCCCGCCTATCTTCCACTAGCGGACGAGACTGAGGCAGACGAACTCATCAACGAGAGTAAGACAGTCGTCCTCGTGACCTGTACCATCCACTCGTCAGAGACAGCTTCGACCTTAATGGCCTGTTCGTTGCTTTATGAAATGGCGACTCGAAATGATCCCGCCATGCGCGAGATCTTGGATAACACGATCCTCGTCTTGATTCCCTCAGTCAACCCGGATGGTGTAGACATTGTTCACGACTGGTACGAACGCTCGAAAGGGACCCCTTGGGAAGGGTCGGGGATGCCCTGGTTGTATCATCCGTACGCTGGGCACGATACGAACCGAGACTGGTTCATGCTCAATCTTGAAGAGACGAAGATTCTTACACGATATCTGTACAACGAGTGGTTTCCGACAATTACCTGGGACGTCCACCAAATGGGGTCGACTGGTCCTCGGCTCTTCGTACCGCCGTTCCATGACCCGATCAATCCGAATCTTGATCCACGACTCAACCAGGGAATCTTCCTGATCGGAGCACATCTCGCCGCCGATCTCGCCCGGGAAGGCAAGCGTGGTGTCGCCACTCATGTTATGTACGATAATTGGTGGAATGGGGGAAATCGGACTGTACCCCAACGCCACAACATGGTCGGTATCCTGACCGAAGCAGCGAGTGTAAAGCTAGCGACACCGATATTCCTTGAGAGAAATGATCTCCGAGGAGGTGGTCGTGGATTTCAGAACCATGATCCAAGCGTAACTTTCGTCGACCCGTGGCCTGGTGGTTGGTGGAGAATCGGTGATATCGCCGAGTATGAGTTAATCTGCGCCCGGTCACTTCTCACGCTCGCATCGCGCTACAAGGACTGGTTCCAGTCGAATTATCGCGCCATGGCACTCGATCAGATTGAGCTTGGCACCAACGAACCCCCTTTTGCGTGGATTGTCTCCCGCGACCAGCGTGATCCAGGGACCGCCGCCAAAATGATCGAGATCCTCCGGAGAACGGGGATCAAGATCGAGAAGGCAACCGAATCATTTAGAGCCGGAGGAGTTGACTATCCGGCCGATTCTTGGATCTTGCCCGCCGCTCAAGCATTTCGTCCTCATCTCAAAGACATGATGGAGCGACAGCAATATCCGAGAAGGACTGGTCCCGATGGTCGTCCTGAACGCCCTTACGATGTTGCCGGCTGGACTCTCCCACTGCAGATGGGTGTAAAATCCACCACGATTGCCGGACCCTTCGAGGCGAACACCATCCCAGTCGAATCAACGGCGCTTATTACTGGCGGAATAGTTGGCGATTTTGATGCTCCGATTGCATTCACACTGAGCAATCAGGCCAATGACGACTTCATTGTAATCAACGAACTCTTGGCTGCCGATGTTCCGGTGGGACTTCTGACCCGCGACGCGCAGTCTGGGGACCAACTACTTTCGGCGGGATCACTCTGGATCGAAGACGTTGCCGCAGCTCGACGAGTTTTCGATCAGATTTCTAATGATGTTTCATCGAGTCTTGTTGCGATCTCAGAACCAATCGAAGTTGTCGACGAGAGTCAGTTTCTCGCACCCTTATCTCTTGATTTGATGAAGTCGTGGACCGAATCTCCCCGGATTGGACTCTATCAACCTTGGCGTCCGAGTATGGACGAAGGTGGGACGCGACTTGTTCTCGAAACGTTCCGATTCCCCTATGAAACAATCCACCATACCGACGTTAAGGCTGGTGACCTTGAAAATCGCCTCGATGTCCTGATCATTCCATCCGTGGGACGACGGTCTCTTGCCGAAGGCTACGGTCCCGAGCAGACTGAGCCAGCGTATGTCGGTGGGTTGGAAGGAGAAGGGGTCGCCTCAATCCAACAGTTCATTGAAGCCGGTGGACGGGTGATTTGCCTTGAAGACTCCTGCCACTATCTCATTGATGAGTTAGATCTTCCCGTGACCGAACTCTTATCTGGACTTTCCCCAGACGATTTTTTCTGTCCAGGCTCGATCGTCGCCGTCCGTTTTGGTGCCCAAGATCGCTTGGAAAAGACCAGGGAGAATAGCTTTCTCCTGACCGGAGTGCCGGACGATGGGTCAGCGTACTTCTCGAACTCGCTTGCATTTGCATTCGACAGCAATGCCAATGTAACTCCGATCTGTCGGTACGCCTCGACAGATCCCTTGCAATCCGGTTGGCTCCTTGGTCCAGAGCACCTCAAGGGAAATGCGGCGATCCTCCACGTGCCTTACGGCGATGGGTCCGTGACGCTCTTTGGCTTTCCGCCACAGCACCGGGGTCAGCCTCATGGTACTTTTCGGCCCTTCTTTAATGCCATTCTCGGCGAACCAACAACGTTGGTCCCTGCTGATCCCGAGTCGCTCGGTTCTTCATCGTAAAGGTTCTTGGCCCCATACCCTGAATTGGGAAAGAGATTCGAGCTTCTCGGCTATGACTCTCGGTCGTACAATGTCTTATTATTCTTGTCTCCCACTGATCTCTTGATTCGTCCTTTCTTGGAGAATCTCCTGTGTCCGCAAGCAGTAATGAACTCGCAACAGCAGGAGAGCGTCAAACAACGCTCGCGACAAAGGCTCTTCCTCCAGAACAGCAAAAAAGTCCATCTTATCCGCAACGTGTTCATACCAAAGAACGTGGCCCTTTGAATGAGCTTCTCCGTGGTTGGGAGAAGAAAATCGCCCAAGCAAAACAAAAGTTCGACTTATTACCAAAGGACCATCCAGAGCGTACTCAGTACGAGAGAACCTATGGCCAGATGCTCGGTGCGCGGGACCAAATCGCCTATGCAATCCAGCGGATGCCTGTCGAGGTCGGCGACCTCTACGAAGAAGATAAGCACCGACTCGACGAAGCTATCCGCGTCTTGGAACGTCTCTTCAAGAAGTGGTAAGCCGGAGAATGAACGTTTACCCTAGCTCCGAATCAATCAACGTTTCGGTGGCCAGTCAAGGTGGTCGGTGAGGAACTCGAAGGTCGCCTCACCCTGAATTTGGTGGCCGCCGTTAAAAAAAGTAATCGCTGCGCGGTCGCCAATGCCAAGGTCATCATAGAGTTCGCGAACTTTGGCAAACTCATAGGCGACCCACTCATCAGACGCCACTCCGTCATCATGCCCACGCTCAACCATGAACGGACGAGGGGCAATGTAGCCAGCCATCTCCGCATAATTGGCGCGATGGGCTAAATCCCACTCGTACATATCGTACTCGATCGTGTACATGTAGCTAGATTGACGAACCAAGTTGGTACATTTGACGACCCACTCATTAAAGTCTGCCGAGCAGATCGAAAGGCAATAGCCATCAACAAGTGCTGGCACACGCATCGCCGTCTTGCCTCCGTAGGAGAGTCCATAAAAGGCAATTCGATCAGGATCGACTGCCGCGAGCGTCCGTAGCCACTCAAGGGTTTGTTCATGCTGTCGGACGATGATAGAAAACAGAGAGGTTTTGAGTGGGTGAGCTTTCCGCTGGAGTTGGCGGAAGCGATCGACACCGATGTAGGGATTCTGTGGTGCGTAGACGATGTAACCTAACTCAGCAAGCCGGGCGCCATAACCGTTGTAGCTTGAGGGGATCGACGGATCGACGACCGGATCTGGTGTACTTTCCAAACCATGTTGGCAAACAACAACAGGCCGTCGATCACCCTCGGCGATCCCTCGCGGGATCAGCAAGATTCCGGAGGCAATCACACCCTCCCAAACCGGGATCTCTACGCCAAATCCTTCGAAGCTTGGCTCATCAATCAGCTTGATCGACCGCGCATGGAGAGGGACACTTGCTGGCGGGAGGCTTCCAATCACATCGTCACGGAACAACTCGCGGAGCGAATTCGTCGACGCAGACCATGACTCAACGGACGATCGATCCCCGATCGCCCAGAGTTCATTACGGCGCAATTCTGAGACTCTGATCAACCGCTGTATATGCGACTCCAAAGCGCGGACCCAACGTCCCATGCGTTCGTTGGGATCGGGAAGGGCTTCGGTCGTCAGCCAATTTGTTTCAAGAGTCTCGAATTGAGTTCTTCTCGTGACAAGGTCAGGTGGTTCTTCTACAGACCCCCCTTCGTCGCCGGCTCGATTGCTACCTGCCAGCAATCGTTCCAGGAACACACGACGCGCGAGATCGTCATGATTGTGCCCATGACGCTCGTTCCATGTCAGAATCTGCGGTGATTGTCGGCCTGGGACGGTCGTGAGTTCGTTAAATCGGAGGAACTCATCTTGGGCTTCATCGACACTCGGACCCTTTAAGAATCCTGAGGCAGCGAGCGATCTCCCGTTGACCGGTGCTGGCGGACCGTCAATCTCAGGACCTGCCGACGCCTCGATGATGAGCGATCGAGGGACGATCAAACTCGCAACCTCGGCGTCACCAAACTCATCCAGCCATCCCCAAAGATCGCGATCGATGGGGGCCTCCCAGGCACGAGCTCCCGATCCGAAGTATCCTCCGACCAAAGTTGTGTTCACCCTCTGATCAAGGGCACCCGCACAGAGCGCGATCAATCCACCCTCCCCGTAACCAACAAGGCCCATGGGTCGACCCTGGGCGGCCGTGGATTCAAGCCAATCAACAGCGGCACGGACCGCTTCAACCTCAAAGCCGATGGGGTGGCGGCCTGCTTCGAATCCTTGCCTCCAGATCCATTCACGATGTGTCAGGTTGGTCATCCGGACTTCTGGATTACCGGAGAACGTCGTGCCGCGATCGATTAAGACCGGGACTACGACTCGACAACCTGCCTCCGCCAGGAGCCGGGGAACCTCTGAACTCGATTCAAGACCACCAGCAAGCCCAACGTAGTGTTCGGGGGTGATGTCTGCATCCGGGATCGCAACAACATCGGCTAGAGGATTGCTGTTGGGTATCAGCAGGAGCCCCTCCGCCTGGACGTCTTCATAGAGATCCCAACGCACTCGGAAGACACGAAAATGCTCGGCTTCAGCAATCAGCGCCGGATTGTCGACAGTCGCGATCAACTCCATCTGAGGATCAGGCGCTCTCGACTCCACCGCCCCAATCATCCGGGCCAAGCGCAACCGGTTCGGCTCCACTGACTTACTGTAGGACTCCGGCGAAGTGAGATCGCGGTTCCAATGACGTTCACGTCGATTGACGCTAGACTTAAGCCGTTGATCAAGATAGTGATGCAACCCTTCCACCATCGACCCGGCGGCCTCTTTGGAGGATCCCCGATCGTCCCAGAGGGTCGTCCCCGGAAGGATTTGCTCGCAGAGTAATTCTGGTCCGTGCGTGACCAGCATGAGACAGAGAGTCAAGTTTCGATGCATCAAGAAGAGTCCTCTCGATTTCAGGACCGGAGAGAAACTGAGTTCGGGACGAGTAAGTTTAAGTCAAAGAGTATCGGGACATCAGACCTAAGAGTAGAATGAGGTAATGCACAACAGAAGGTTTGACTCGACTCACGGGGGGTGAGACGGGTTGAATTTTATCCGGATGGGTGCAGACCGAAGCAACCTGACTGCGACTCTCCGTGAGTCAGTTCTGTTTCAGTTGCCTCGGCCCAAGACCTCTTCTATCGAGCGACAACATCATGAGACAAGCAGCACAACGTGATTCCAGACGATCTTTCTTGAAGCAGGCTGGCGGTGTGGCAGCAGTTTCGGCGCTCTCGGGAACGATCGTGCCGGCGGTTCATGCCGGAGAAGAGCATCGGATCAAGGTAGCGCTGGTCGGTGCTGGTGGCCGAGGTACTGGCGCTGCGGCAAACGCACTCTTGACACAATCCGGGCCCATCGAGTTAGTGGCAATGGCGGATGTATTTGAGGACAAGCTCGATCGCAGCTATAAGTTCCTCGACGAAAAGTACAGCAGCTCGATGAATGTTCCCGATGATCGCCAGTTTCTCGGGTTCGACGCGTACAAAGACGCGATGGACTGTCTGGACCCGGGCGATGTTGTTATCCTCGCGACCCCACCGGCATTCCGTTGGGTCCACTTCAAGTACGCAATCGAGAAGGGACTGCACACCTTTATGGAGAAGCCGGTCACGGTCGATGGCCCCACGACGAGAAGGATGATCGAGCTAGCTTCGTTGGCGGATGAGAAAGGAGTCAAAGCTGCAGTCGGCCTCATGTGCCGCCACTGTGACGCACGACGTGATCTTTACAAGCGGATCCAAGACGGTGCCATTGGTGATGTCGTCACCCTTCGCTCGTATCGACAATCCGGCGGCGGGTATGGTCTAGTTGAGCCGATCCCTGACGACTACACCGAACTCCTCTGGCAGGTCCGTCGCTTTCACGGATTCTTCTGGGCGAGCGGTAGCATGTTGATGGACTACATGATCCACAACATCGACGAATGCTGCTGGATGAAAGATGCCTGGCCGGTGACAGCCGAAGGGCAGGGTGCACGCTGTTATCGAGACAAGGAAATCGACCAGAATTTCGACAACTACTCCATTGAGTACACCTTTGACGACGGTTCGAAGATGTTCGTCGCCACACGACACATCCCCGGTTGCAAACAGGAATTCGCCAGCTACGCCCATGGCTCCAAGGGGTCGGCCGTAATCTCGACCAACTCCCATTCACCAGCGAAGTGCCGGATCTACAACAGCCAAGGCATCGACCAAGGAACCCCCGTTTGGTCATTCCCGCAACCTGAACCCAGTCCGTACCAACTCGAGTGGGATGAGTTCATCGCCGCGATTCGGAATGACGAGCCGTACAACGAAGTCAAACGTGGCGCTGAGGCAAGCTTGGTGACCGCAATGGGCCGAGCTGCCGTCCATACGGGTCGAGTCGTGACCTTTAAGCAAATGCTCAACCACGACCATGAATTCGCGCCGGAGCTCGAATCATTGACGTATGACTCTCCCGCACCACTTCAAAAGTTGGGTAACGGCAGCTACCCTCAGCCGGAGCCTGGACTACTTAAGGATCGTGAATTCTAACGGCGAATTCTCGAAGAGACTTGATGATCGAGAACGGCGCTGAGCATCGAACTCAGCGCCATGCTTGGTCAACTCAAGTGTTTTGCTCAGCCCCGGCGATTCGATTGTGTCACTACTGTCGGCCGACGCCCTCGATTCTGTTTTCTGAAGGCTGAGAGGCCAACCGCGCCGAGTGATAGCAGCGCCAACGACGAAGGCTCGGGGACGACACTGCTAAGACCAGTAATGATTTCGGAATCCGGAATCGACTCGTATGCAAAACTAATTAGTGTAAGTTCAAGGCCACCTACGGTCCGGTCATCTTCGATCAGAATATTCATCCAACCATAGTGGGTGTTACCATCGATCTCGAAGAATAATCCAATGAAGTCTTCACCGAGATCGTTCCAATTCCCATAGGCATCTGAACCAAGAAATGTTCCCCGGAGTGATCCATAAGTTGGATCACTGAAAAAACTGCTCCCCGTGCCATTGACCTGGCCTGGTGTTCCCACCGTAACCCCGCTTCCAACCCGAGCGACGGAGTAATTCGTCTCGAATGGATTGAGGGAAACAAGGACTTCGTTATTTCCGAGGTTTGAAACAACGGCTCCAGCGAAATAGGGATTGCCGTCCATTGTCGAGGAAATGACGGCGAGATTGAAATCCGCTCCCGGCAACGTCCCGGTCGACACTACTCCACCGTCGATGTCCACATCGAGGGTCGTATTCGGCCCATTGATGGTAACCCCGACTTCAGTGAAAATCACTTCCGCATCCAACGGACTGGCGATGCCCAAGCCAGCACCACCTGCAGCTACTGCGGATGCTACTTTTGAGTACGCGTTTAGTCGGTAGTCGAACTTTTCCGTCCCCACTCGGCTCCGATCTGGTGAACCTAACATCATATATTCGCTCCCTCGTCGTAGAACGAAACTCAGCGTTGCTGTAGTGAGCCCCCGGTGGCACCGCGTCAGTTGATGCCAGTGCTCGCAGTTTAGAGTGACTGCTCTGCCAGCACAACCATCGATTCGTTCTGAATTTGAAGTGTCATATGCTCACTGATTGATCAAGATCATTCGACTGTTCAATAATTTGTGTCTAGGAGGGATAAAAGGCGACTCTACTAAGATTTCGAAGATTCCTGGCGAGATTTCGAACCACACCGTCGCAGATCAGACGGGAGACAAAATCCCGAGCCTCAAAAGAAAAGGTGGGCTAAAGCTCCAGTCTGAAACGATACTGTGGTCCGGCAACGAGTACTCCGTTAAACTCTCCGGGCGTGAGATCTGAGCACGGTTCACGCTGTGTTTTCTGACTTTTACTGATACAAGCGGCGAGTCAATCGATTCGATCTCAGTGTCTCGAGTGATCTGTGCCACGAATCCCGATGAAACGCCGCCTGACAGAGACTTTACCAATCGGATTCTATGAGGTTGCTAAGTTAGGAAGAAGGGTCGGCATCAACGACACAGCGAAAGCCAACGTGGGGATTTCCTGTATCAGTCGCTCCTTTACCACGAGTCCCCGATTTGTAGCGGACGCAATACGAGTCGCTACAGAGGTAGGAGCCACCTCGTTGGACACGGACCGGTACTCCCGGACGCTGCGGGTCAAAGTAGTCGTCCGGACCCTTTGGATTCTGCTCTGGCATTGTCCGATAAGCATCATTCCGATACCAATCAGCACACCATTCCCAGACATTGCCTGACATATCAAACAGTCCAAATCCATTTGCTGGGTAGCTCCCGACAGGTGCTGTGGTTCGGTAGCCATCCTCTCTTGTGTTTTCGTTGGGAAATCGCCCTTGCCAGATGTTTGCCATCCACTTCCCGTCAGGCCGGAGTTCGTCACCCCAGGCAAAGGGTTTGCTATCGAGCCCGCCTCGAGATCCGAATTCCCACTCAGCTTCAGTCGGCAGTCGTTTGCCTGCCCATTCAGCATAGGCGACTGCATCGTCATAGCAAACATGGACCACCGGGTGATCCATCCGATCTTCGATACTGGAGCCGGGTCCTTCGGGCTGCCTCCAGTTGGCGTTATCGAGCCAGGCCCACCACTGAAAATGGTTGTCAAGGGAGACGACACGGGCAGGAGGACTAAAGACAATCGAACCCGCCTTGAGGTCAACTTGTTCGGGGGGTGGAGGGGGAACGCCATCAGGCATCATCGCGACTACTTCTGCGTACGTCGGAACACGTTCCGCAACTGTCTTGTATCCGGTCGCGTCGACAAACTCCTTGAATTCAGCATTCGTAACCTCGGTGGCATCCATCCAAAAACCATCGACCGTGATGAGTCGACGCGGCCTCGCATCATCAAACATCGGGTTCGGATCTTCGGTACCCATCCAAAAGGATCCACCGGGGACCCAGACCATCCCCTCAAAGGGAGGTGCGCTGGGCGGATCGGGATCATTGATTGATGGCGTTGGAGTCTCAGATTGACCTGATCCCCCACTCAGTTCCGAGTTCGTCTGATTGTCAGGGATCGAAGCTCGTGACGGCTCGCCGATCACGCGATTATCCATGAGCCGTGGAATGATCACCGTAAGCGCAGCACCGATGACGACAATACTTCCGATACTAATCGGGACAAGCCAAGTTGCTCTCGAAGGGGAGTGGGCTTGTGTTGGCTTTGGGTCTTGACTGGGCCGGCTCTTGAGTTTAGGTCGCTTCGACACAATTGCCTCGGAGGGTTGAAGTTTCACATCAGCGAGAATCGTCACGAGTTCCTCTTAGTCTAAAATCCCAGAGCCTCGGCTCCAATCGCCTTTTGCCATCGAGCGATCGGTCGGTATCCTGGGACTCCATTCACTAGGTTGGTGGGAACCACTGTTTGCGGGCCAATTCAACCATTTGCACTAACGACACATCGGGGTCTACGCAATGCGAGCCTTAGTTCTTGAGGGTGATCCAACATCAGCCAGTTTAAAGCTGCGCGAGGTTCCCGATCCTCCGCCTAGAGCGGGTGAAATTGTTGTCCGGATCCGCTTTGCGGCCCTAAACCGTCGTGATCTCTGGATCTGCAAGGGGCTCTACCCTGGGATCAATTATCCCACGATTCTTGGGTCAGATGGCGCTGGAATCATAGAAGCTCTCGGAGATGGAGTCGATCGATTTCAGGTCGGACAAGAGGTCGTCATCAACCCAAGCCTTGACTGGGGCCCCGACGAGCGGGTCCAAGGGAGCAGTTTTCGAATCCTAGGGATGCCTGACGACGGTACCTTTGCCGAATTGGTCCGCGTCCCGACTGCGAACGTGGAACTTAAACCATCAAGTTTGAGTTTCGAAGCGGCCGCGGCGCTGCCGCTCGCCGGGCTCACTGCGTATCGAGCGGTTATGACCAAAGCGAAGGTCCAAGCCGGTGAAACAGTTTTGGTGACCGGGATTGGTGCCGGTACGGCAACCTTTGCCCTCCAGTTTGCTCGGATGGCTGGTGCCCGCGTCTTTGTCACGTCGGGAAGCGAGGCGAAGCTTGACCAGGCCCGTCAACTCGGTGCTGTAGACGGTGTGAACTATCGTTCAGAAAACTGGCACAAGACACTCCGATCTCTGGGCTGTGCCCCTGATGTGGTGATTGACAGTGGGGGTGGTGAATCCTTGGCGACCGTTTTGGGACTGGTACAACCAGCTGGGCGGATCGTCACCTTCGGAGCCACGACCGGTCCCGTCCCGTCACTCGACTTGTTTCGAGTTTTCTGGAAACAGCTCGCACTTTTCGGCACAACGATGGGTACGGCGAACGAATTCCGGGCAATGCTCCAATGCTTCGAAGAAGAGAGAACGGAGTTGAGTCCCGTCATCGATCGTACCTTCTCAATCGAGCAAGGTGACGAGGCATTGGGCCGAATGGAAAACTCGGAACAATTCGGTAAGCTCCTCTTACAGATCGGGTAAGATATTCTTAAGGAGAGGTGATGGTGCTCAATTGTGCTTAACCGGCGAGGAGATAGTACCGTGGCGAAAACAGCTAAACAACCAAACACGCCGGTTCCACCTTCCGACGATCCGATGGGTATCGTCCGGAGACTCGATGCGGGTCGGTTCGAAGAGAAGCCAAAGGGCTTTATCATCTCCTCTATTTTCCTTGGCCTCATTGCACTTGGACTTTCTGGCGGGATGGTCTGGATTAGTGTCCTGCATGCCCAAGGTCAGACTCCCGATGGTTGGTACCAGAAGATGCATGTACCGGTACTCGAAGGTGGGCGATTCGCGTACGCCGAGCGCCAGATTCCCTCACTTGGCCTCTTGAGCTTACCGGTCTCGGGCGTCCTCTTGTCCGCGATCGCGATTGGAATCCCCGTCATTCAAGGCAAACGGACTCCCTGGATCGGGGTGATCGGTATGATCGCCTCTGTCATTGCGTTCGGCGCAGGTTGGCTCTTCCCCGTTCTTGTTGCACTCTGACTGAAGAAGCTTACCTCAGATCAAGGCGGTTCAATCGGTCATCTTGAAACTCAACCAACGATCCGAAAACCTTCGTTTGCAGTGAGAGTTCGAAAGATCTGGGAGAGTTGTTCCGTTAACGCCCCCATCTGACCTGTTCCAATTGTCCGACCATCGACTTCCGTAACAGGAGCAAGCTCCCCCATCGTCCCAGTACAGAAGCACTCGTCGGCGCGATGAACCTCCATGATCGAGAGGTCCGCCTCTCGGTACGGGATCGAGTGTGTTTCACAGAGTTCCAGTACTGTCGCCCTGGTGATCCCTTCGGGACAAGCGACGGTTCGACTCGTCCAAAGCTCACTATCCTTCACGATAAAAAGATGTGTTGCGTTCGTTTCCGCTACAAAGCCGCGATGATCGAGCATAATCGCATCATCAACACCAGCCGCGTTGGCCTGAATCTTAGCCAGAATTGAGCAAATCAAGTTGTTATGGTGGATCTTTGGATCGAGACAGTCAGGAGCTGGCCGGCGTACCCCGCTGGTGATCAGTCTAATACCCCTCTTGTCGTACACCGGTGTTTTGAATTCAGCAAGGACAATTAAGGTTGGGCCTGATTGATTAAGACGGGGATCCATCCCTGAGGTAATCTTAACGCCCCGTGTAAGTGTTAAGCGAATATGAACATCATTGTTCATCTCATTTGCTTCAAGTGTCTTTTTGATCTCTCCAATGATTTTTTCATCGGAAGGGATCTCTGAGAACGCGAGCGCCAAGGCAGAGTCGCGGAGTCGCTCAAGATGTTCCTTGAGCTTGAAAATCCGTCCGTCATAGAGTCTGAGCCCTTCCCAAACGGCGTCCCCACCTTGGACGGCCGAGTCGAACGGGCTGATGCCGGCCTCCTCCCGATGCTTGAGGACTCCATTGATGTTGACGACCAAGTCACGGTTGCGTTCGTCGAATTTTTGCAGCATCGGTCAATCAATGATCCAGAACTTCCTCTGGAACTCCTCAAGCAACCTTTGATTGCAACGCCAAGCCAATCACTGCCGTCGGCGTCGGGGCGTGGTCACAATCGTACTCGGCCGAACGGTGAATCGGGAAGGCCGCGATCTTACCGGGGCCGATTCGACAGTTCCACCACTAACCCCCGTTGATGTCGAGGAACTTGGATCAGGGGAGGGAACCAGGGTCACAGGATCTCTTGATGAATCCACCAGAGTGTTGGGGTCGGTAAGTCGTTCAATGCGGAGGTCGTCGAAGTAGACTTCGCCGGCTGTTGCGATGAGTCCTAGTGTCACTGTCAAGTCATGATCTTCGGGCGCTCGACGGTACATCACGATCCGACTCCACTTACCGAGTCGTGGTATCCGATACTGCATGAGTTCTCCGCCGAGCGAGTCACGAACAATCAGACCGGCACTGCTTTCAGGTTGAAATCGGGGCATGTACGCAAGCACCGAGATCCTTACGAATTCATGACGATTGACTGGTGTCGGTGGCGATTGGATTGCGACGGTAGGTCTTGATGGTGCAGGTGGAAACTCGTCTGCAGAACGGCCCTCGGTCGGTTGCACTCTGAGGCCGAGGACACTTTGTCCGACGGTAACTTCTGGCCCCGTACCCTCCGGCAGAGGGACGATTTCGATTTGGTAGTCAAGCCCCTCAATAACATCCCCAGCACTCGCCCAACCTGCTTCTTGGTAGATACTGGGATCGGTTTCCTCGAAGTCACCTCCTTCAAGGATCGGACGAAAAGGGTAGGACCGTATGGCATCAGTCCAAATGTAAAGCCTCGGCAACGTGTTGAACGACATCAGTGGTGGTGCGGAGACTGCCGAGATCTCTATTGGTAGACTGTCACGGAATGCCATCTCAGATACTTCAACCAGTTCTTCGAGTGCATCAGCAGCATAGGAGCCCATTAGGATTTGAAGAGGACGTGCGCTTCGTCGCGCGTTGTCGAAGGCACTTTGTGCATCTCCCCGAGTGAGGTCAGCACGAGCCGCAGCGATCTCGTCGTCGGTCCGCTGAATTAAGACTCCCGAGTCTCGGACGTCATGGCCATCGAGTCCTAAGACGGAATGGACCTCAAGAATGTCGCGTCGGTAAATTTCGGCAAGTTCGATCGCCAGTTCTGCTGCCTTCGGAGCGTATTGTGTAATTGCTTGCTCCAGCCGTTGGACTCCCGCCTGATCGTTCGTTAGGAGGACCCATGCCGTCGGACCAAAGTTTCGGATCGTTACTTCAAGCCCTCCGGGAACACGTTTGGCTGGGAGATTCTGAACACTACCGACGGTAATGAGTGTCGCCGATTGATCAAGCATCCCTGGTACGATCACTCGGATTTCGTCACGCGCGAGTTGGCCCGGAATCCACTGCGATCCAGAGCGAAGGTCAGCGACAAGCATCAGGGTACCCCGGCGCTCCGGGGTCGGTGGGAATCCGACTGCAACAACATCGCCTAATACGGCTGGCTCTTTCTCGAAATCATCTTCGCGGTAGCTATAGTTGTTTAGAAGAGGGCGGCCTGATTCTTGTGATGGCCCTGGAAATACTTGATACGTATGAATCGGGCCTGCAGGATCAGCGAGGATCGGCTGGAAGAGGTCGATTTCCCCGTTCAAGAGGGCAAGCTCCAGCAATTGAGCGCGGCCCGCGTCTCGCGTCAGTTCCGGATCGCCACTGACTCCGAGCCCTCGATAACCAGCCATCAATGCGATGAAGGCAGCCTGACGGATCTGCTCCGGGAGAATCCGAGGCGTCCCCCAGCTCGGCGGTGCATCGAATCCCCAGACAGCCTCTTGTAGCTCGGGTGCAGCCGATGCGCGAATCCAGGTCCAGAGTACCGATCCTCGTGGGTTGTCTAATCCGGTGAGGTCACGACGTTGAGTGAGGTAGCGATAGGATGACCGGGGTGAGGTCATCGTTCCCCAGATATTCGACGGGATTCCGAGCAGTTGAAGTCGATTCGGACGCCGAGCGTACAGTGAGAGGTCGCGGGTGATGTCGCCTGTTGCCAGCGTTGAAAGACCGACCTCACTCCGATCTTCCAGTACCGCTACCGACGATCGAACCCGGGCAAGTGTCTCAGCACGCTCAGCAGGGATGGGTGCTGCGCCGAGCCGTTCACCAAGATGCCAGAACGCGACGGCACTCGGATCTCTGAGTTGATCAACGGCATTGTTGACCTCCGACGGATCGGCACCAAGACCCTCAGTGCCGAGCTTTGGCATGAGCAAGAGTCCAGCATCCAACGCTCGCTGTAGTTCGTCTGAGTTTTGTTCGAGCCGGACCGTCGTGAGATCGAATCCAGCACGTCGGAGTTCAGGAAACGATGCGCCTGGTGCATCAATTACAGTAGGGATCCAAGGTCGGTGGATTTGAAACGGCTCATCAAGGAGCGAGAGGCGCTGCCCTTCAAAGCGGATCCGATCCCCTGATTGAGCATCGGCATTCTCCACTTCAGTGTTGAGTGGGGGTAAGTCACCTAGAGCCTGAGTTTGGATTACTTCGAGGGGAACCGGTGCAACCCGAAGTTCATCGATAAAGACCTCGGTATCACCACTTCCCCCGTAGGCATTCAAAACGAGTCGATCCAGATAAGCATCTTCTGTCTCAACCCGCTCCTGAGTCTTGTTTCGGAGGAGCCTAACCTGCTGCTCCATCAACTCGGGGACTCTCGAAAGCTCAAGTCGTTGCCAATGACCCGGCGCGTCGTAGCTAGTACCGATCACATTAACCCGGAATGGCTGGGCTGAGTCCGGATCTCTACTCTGAGGTAGAACCAGTTGGCCCTGGAGCTTAATTCCATCACGATTGGACTTGACGTAGACCGTGATTCGGAGATCTCGTCGAATTGAGACTCGAGGGAGCGGGTAAACGTAGTAGACACCACTTCCAAGTCCTGCCCGGAAACGGATCTGCTCACTCTGATTCCCTTCGTAGTAGTCGAAGGTGGACCTTGCGTGAATTTGGGGCTGGAACCCTGCATTGGATGTTTCGAAGTGCCACGAGACCTCCTCAGCCTCGAAGTCATCAACGAACACTTGGGAAGATGGCAAGGCTTGCGCCGATGCATCAGCTGCGCTCAGGATTCCTACGATGATGATTCCAGTACAACAAGAAATCCGACCCCTCATCACCTCGGTCCTCCCTGCCTTCTGAGCTGGTGCGAGCTCGATGCCTCCGCCCGAACGCAGAGTGCGAAACGTGTGAGACCATAGCGAGTTCTTCAAGAATCGAAAATCCCAAATGGCGAGGGGAGTTTGACTATCCCGAGACGAAAAACATGTGAATCAACTTCAACGGATGGCTCGTTTTCACAACGTGTTTCCTTGTGATCGAGCGATTGCCGAGTCATCCGTCCTCCTTGCTTCGGGAGTTGCTACCGGAGGTCTGGTGGACTGCTCATCCCCGTGCGTTTCGGAAGGTCGCCTCCTGATCAGAAACGATGGAGCATGGATGCCGACAATTCTGAGAGCGCATCTACGAATTAGTCAAATGCGGATTCGATCGATCTGTTTAATCATCATACAAGTCGTTGTAAGGCAGCTCATTGCCTCAATCATTCGCGAATTCAGCTCGTACTCCTTATTGTGGCGACGATAGCGAACAATCCAACCGTTCGTACACTCCACAATCCAACCCTTGGCCAACAACACGAATCTTCGGCCTCCCGGCAGCCTCGACACGATTTCCAGAATCCAACCGAATCCTCGGTGCACTCGGGTGGGTAGTTCGAGTCGACCGTAGACACTGTCTGCAAAGGTTCTCTTGAGCCGGCCGATCTGTTGCTTGAACTGAGACAACACCTCAAGAACCAAGAGGGCACCATCATGGTCTTGCACATTCGCGGGATGCACCACCACGGCCAAGAGCAAGCCCAAGGAATCGACCACCAGGTGACGTTTGCGACCGCTGATCTTCTTCCCCGACTCGTAACCACGCAGACCACCAACCTCGGTTGTCTTCACACTCTGGCTATCGATGATGGCAGCGCTTGGGGACCTCATGGGTCGTTGGGTCCGTCTGAGATTCTCGCGGAGTTGGTGTTGCATCCGCTGCCACGTCCCATCGTCGCGCAATCGGAGGAACAAACCTTCCAGATGCGGAAATCCCGCGGCAAGAGTCTCCAGGCACCACCCGTCCGTAGGACAACAAGCATGGCGTTGATCCCAGCTCATCGGCAGTCGGTCCGTGGGGCACCACGCCGGGCCGGTCACGGGAGGAATTGGAGTAGGATGCGCCATTGATCGTCCCTGAGGTCCGTGGCATAGTCGGACTGTTCCGCGTGGGACATCGGCTATGACTCCTTTGGTTCTGTCAAAGAGTCATACCGTTTCTTCATGATTCGAATAAATCGGAGACACTCTCTAAGCTTGGGGTTGTTCGTAATGCTTCGATGGAAAGAACCTGCCTCGTTCAAGCGCGCCGTAGCCCGGCAACACGGGATGAGACCGAACCGATGGTACCCGATACTGTTCGCCCTCGGAATCGCCGTGGTTTTCCTCGGCGGCACGGCCTACCACAACAAGCCTGCAATGGGTAGCTGGCCGCTGACTGTGGCGTTGGCCACCGGTGTCGGGGGCTTGGTGGCCTACGGGGTTCCGTTTTTGGCGTCACGCGACCCAAACTTGGTGGTAATTTCAGAGCGCGGAGTGGGTCGTCGCGTCATGGGAGGAGGAAGCGTTTCATTGGAGTGTTGGCCGTGGGAGTGCATCGCGTACTGTAGCTTGGAGTCGATGACCTTGGAGGGCCGCTCTTACTCGGTGCTGGTAGTGCATTCGGAGAAGGAAGAAGTCGCCCTGTTTGCCCTGGACTCGGGGACGGATGTTAAGGACGTGGTGGGGGCGATTGCTGTCTATGGCCGGGAGGTGCGAGTTGGCGAGCATGATCCAACCGAACCGTGGCTTGCACAGTAGCAATTTGACCTGTTTCTGGTCCACTGGCGAAGCAATAGATGAAGAATCAATCCATCAATGGCAATTGAGATTACAGGGCGGGCGAAGGTATCTGGCTGCAATGAAGAAATCGCTAGTGGAATTGAGTCTCGAAG
Source organism: uncultured Isosphaeraceae bacterium (assembly GCA_964510225.1). GTDB lineage: Bacteria > Planctomycetota > Planctomycetia > Isosphaerales > Isosphaeraceae > CAZEAN01. Next base: position 57,043 of record CAZEAN010000009.1, on the reverse strand, counting down.
CTCGTTCCAATAGACAAGTGATTAGCAAGAAGTCCGGGAAACGACCAACTGTAAAGAAGAAGTAGGGAGTGTCCAAGCGTGAAGGTCCACTACCTTCTACGATCTAACGCCGACGGTTGGCTTTCGCACTTGTCGACGTTGTGAACAGATTGCGTGAGGCCTTCGCTCGCATTGAAGTAAACGCTGAAGCTGCGCGAGAGCAAGGAGAGCAACCTGATTGCGGAAAACCAAGCGCTTCGAGAAGCGGGGCTCGGTGATTCCAATTTAAGGCCCATTGCTGAGCTCAAGACCAGATGGGCTAACGCACTTTCGATACTCCTTGCCGTGGACGATGCTGGAAACGAAACGTTCCCCACCATTGCTTATACCAATAACCAGCTTCGCCAAGACGTTGGCCCCTCCGTTCCAGGTCGTAGACATCGACCCTTAGTAAACCAAGCTGCGACAGGTTTGGGCTCTGAAGTACACTCGATAGCCGACAACTGAGACGAATCGAGGAGTGAGCCATGGTGGAATGGGAAACTGTACTAATAGATAAGAACAACGCTGATCACTATTTGCATAGGCTCATATCTGGCCTGATCTACAGGACCGGTTACGGCCGCATTCAAAGTAATCCAGGAGACCGCCGCAGCGAGTCAGCTCGATGCACTCGTGTTTCGCGCTGTGGCGACTGCCTCCGTCTTCGCGTTGGGCGGCGGAGTCATGACTGCAGACAAACCGGATGACCTGCAGTTGTGGAAAAGTAAGTGTTCGACCTCCCACACCAGCACATGCTGCGGCATAGTCTGGAGGCCGTCACGCTGATCAGGGAGAACACTGCGCTCGCGGAGCAAATAGAAAACTGGACTGAAGTTCAGCTTGCCCTATCAGCCCGTTGAATAATCCCCTTGTGGCCTACTTGTGTTGTATGGCCGGAAGGGTAAACCACTCGCGGAGGGACTAGACATAGTCGGTAGACTCGCGGCCATCGCTGGGGTCCGGGAGTGGACTCAGCCAGCGACGTCGCGGGTGGCGAGCGTCCGCACCGGCCAGCTAAAGTGGTAAATGTACAGCGTGAAGTACGTGATCGACTCGTGCACGCCCCAGCACTTCGAGAAGCTGTATACCTTCCGTGACTTCCGCGCGTTGCGGTTGGGGTCGGTCCCGTTCTGACGCTCCACAAACGACCTGTTCCCCCCCCAGCACGACGACGATGCGGCCAACGCCGACTCCAACGCCGCCGGCTTACCGAAGACCTGCCGCGGCTCGACCTTCACTACCCGGCCCTTCTTCTGGGTCTTGTGCCGCGTCGCGTACAACAGGGACGCCGGGCCGACCACATACGGCCTCCGTGGCCGAACTCGCCTACCCGTGCGCCGCGTCGAGACCCTTCTGCCGTAGGCGTACAGGATCGGCTTGCGGTATGCAGCGTATTCGTTGGTCGTGATCAGCCTCATCGGCCGCCCAGTGGTCCGGCGATGGAACTCGCGCACCAGAGCGTTGACGTTCGCCGCCGTCTGCTTGCCCGGGACAACCGCAAGGACCTGTCGATGCTCCGGGGCCAGGGCGACGTGATCCCACCGGTTCCCGCGGCGAGCGTCGGCCGGCTCCTCGTGATCCCAGTTGGCCTGCTTCTTGGCTACGAAGGATCACTTCCCATCGAACTGAACCTCACGCGTGAGGGGGAGTAACGCGACCGATTCGTCGTGCAGGTTTCTCGCATGGGTGCCGACCTTGCGGGCGTAGGCAGCGACCGTCTTGCAATCGACGCCGACGAGCCTGCCGGTCTTGCAGACGCCGATTCCCTCGGCCAGGTGGTTGATCACGGCGATCGCCTCGTTCTCAGGCGATTGCAATCGGAACTTCGGAACGCAACGATCCTGTGTTTGAAGCAACACGCACACTCGGAATGTTCGGACCTGGGACAACACGTGAGGAAGATCTCGTTTCTTGCTTGATCACGATGATCACTGATGTGGAGTCGTCAGACGGGAGACGGGCAGCTGCAGTCGAGTCGCTCGCCTCCTTCACCCCAGAGATGCGTAGGCCAGCATTGCCATTGATGCTGAACTTACTGGAAGAGAAGGTCAATGAAACTGGTCCCTTTGCGCTTGGTCTCTGCTCCGCGATTGATAACGCCCGACCCAAGAGCCCTCAGGTCAACCGAGCATTCGAGGTGCTTCGTCAATCGCTTGAATCTAAATCGAACCTTACTCGGACTGTGGCTGCTTACGCATTAGGACAATTTTGCTACAACGCTGAATCCGTACTCCGTCAACTGAGAGTACTGGAAGAGGGTGATCATGTCCCGCCCGTACAGGGAGCAGCCAAGCAAGCCTCTGGACTCATCAAGCTCGGCCTCGTAACCCCTTGATGGCATCGTCAGCCCTTGATCTGTCCCGGAGTTTCACTCCAGTCATTTCAAAACAGTGTCGAGCAGTTCATACGCTGATCTTCGTTGTTCAGTAGGGAAATTGTGAGCAGCGTCCGGATGCTTGATCTCCAACCGTTCAGCATGCCCATAAAGTGAATAAACCTGAGTGGCAGCCTCCGCAATTCGGTCCACGCTTTCCGCCTGGAAATTGTGGTCATGAAGCGGCGCGATGATGCGGAGATGTCGAGGAGCGAGGGCACCCACCACTTCGTGGAAATCAAAAGGAATTTCTTCCAACCGCCACCGATACGCAGCCAATCGAGGCATATAGCGCGTTTGAGTCCAACCCTTCCCCTCTTCCCAAACTGCATCTTTACCACCGTAATAGTCCAGGAATGAATCGAGGCCGCAACTCGAAATCACAACCTTGATCCGCTGGTCGAAGACTGCTGTAAAAACGGAATTGTGCCCTCCCAATGAATGCCCGATAGCGCCAAACCCACCGACCTGGACGAAAGGGAGAGACTCCAAAAGGTCGAGTCCGCGGATGTTATCCCAGACCGCTTTCAGTGTCCCACTCTCCCATCCTAACGCTTCGAGATCAGGCTGGTAATTCGCCAACTGGGGATAGCTGGGGGCAAGTGTAACGTAGCCACGTTCGGCTAATTCAGACGCATAATGCCGCCCAGGCTTGCCGCCGAGTCCAACGACAACGCCGTGTCCAACCGTGTTATCGGTGGGATGAAGACAAAGGACGGCTGGCACACGTTCCCCCTCAGCTTTGAGCACACTCTTCGGAATCAATAAGTAGGCCGGCACACGTGAACGGGGTTCTGACACGTAAGTAATCAGTCGACGAATGTAGGAGCCACAATCGACTTCTTCAATCACAATTACATCCAGCGGGCTCCGCTTCTCCACCCCTGGAAGACGCCCCATCACTGCTTCCATCCCTTCCAGGATCTCACGACGCCGTTCAAGCCAATTATCGGATGTTTGTACTGGTCGAGGTGTGCCATCAGGTCCACGGAAGAGCAGCAGGTTTGACCGCGGTAATCGCTTCTGATCAGACACTTCCAACGCGTGGTTCTCAGTTGTCGGAACAGTTTCGCTTCCACGCACACATAAGCTTGTGCATAGAGAGACAAGAATTCCCGCAGCTTTCCAATTGACCCTGAGGCCAAGGCCGGAAGGAATCATTCTGAGATCACTCCAAGGAATACCCACATTGGAGAGGCTTGGATCCTGGGAATCCATCCAATCTACGTCAGCAACTTCGCTCGTTCCAGCGATCGAGGATTAAATGATCTCTGGATGGAGATTGTGATTGCAGTCAATTCCACAGTTGAATCTAAGTTAGTTAAAAACCTAAGTTGATTAAGATCGAGAGTCAGAGAATTTAATTCAAACAAACGATTCAGACCAAATACACCCGACAGGATTCGAACCTGTAACCTTCGGTTCCGTAGACCGACGCTCTATCCAATTGAGCTACGGGTGCGACTCTCCGACAACCTAGTTGTGATTTATAACGTTAGATCTTAACGTTCAATGTTCGGGATGGGAAGCCCCCGACGCTTCATCAGCGAACGAACCAGCCATGGCTCCGGGATCGACCAAGCCCTGGCTTAAAGACCTTTACAACATCAGTTGGGACCGAACTATGATACCAATTCGCTGGAGTTTGATGAGTCTTCTTGGAGTCGTCATCTGTCTATCAACCGAGTTCTCACCGATCGCAGCGTCGGAGGATGACCAAGTACGACAACCGAATATTCTCTTCATTCTGGTGGATGATCTTGGCAAAGAGTGGGTGTCTTGCTATGGCGCCGAGGGGATCGAAACACCGCATATTGATTCCTTGGCAGCGGGTGGCATCCGGTTTAACAACGCCTACTCCATGCCCCAATGTACCCCGACCCGTGTCACGCTCCTAACTGGTCAGTATCCGTTTCGTCATGGTTGGACGAACCACTGGGATGTCCCACGCTGGGGTTCCGGTTGCCATTTTGATCCGAACCTGAACGGATCCATTGCACATTTCTTACGGGACGCTGGCTACCGAACCGCCGCTGCAGGCAAATGGCAAATCGACGACTTCCGCGTGGAACCGGACGCAATGGAAGAGGCCGGCTTTGAAGACTGGTGCATGTGGACGGGTGGAGAAACCGGAAACCCTCCGAGTGACGTCAGGTACTGGAACCCCTATATCACTTCTCGAGTCGGAAGCAGCACCTATCGAGGTGCGTTTGGCCCCGATGTATTCACGTCGTTTCTGATCGACTTCATGCGGTCTCATGCTGATGAGCCCATGTTCCTGTACTATCCGATGGTTCTCACACACGGTCCACTTGTAGCGACACCAAATCACCCGTCGGCATCAACTTCAGAGGAACGCCACCGTGCGATGGTCCGCTACACCGACTCGATGGTTGGAAGGTTGATCCAGGCGTTGGAGGACCTCCGACTCCGAGAACGAACGATTGTCATTTTCACCACCGACAATGGAACCGGACGATCACTCCAGGGTCGTCGACTCGGGCACGAGGTACAGGGCGCTAAGGCAAGAATGTCCGAAGCCGGTACAGCAATGCCGTTCATCGTGAACGGTCCTGGAATCGTACCATCTGGCCTCGTAACGGACGCCCTGACAGACTTCACTGATCTCTTCCCTACGTTCGTCGAACTCGCAGGAGGAGAACTTCCAGAAGGGTACCAGGTAGACGGTGCGTCAATTGCTTCTTTGATCCGAGGCGAGGCTGACGACTCCAATCGCGATTGGATCATGTCGATGGGTGGAGGTCCAGCAGAGTTCCGTGATGGCCGAGTCGTCCCTGCACAAGAATTCGATGACCGTGTGATCCGCGGCAAGCGGTACAAGCTCTGGATCGATAAAAAGCGGAAATCAACCGCAGTCTACGACCTTATCGTTGATCCTTGGGAACAACATAATCTTCTCGGAGATGAAAACCCAACAGCCAAGGATGCCCGGCAGCGCTTGGAAGCCATTGCGTCACGCTTCCCAAAAGTTGATGGCACCCCTCGATACAACCCTAATCCAGCACAATCCTGGGATCGCTTTTCTCTTCTTCCTTGAGTCGCCGAGAGTGTTCACCATGCTTTCCCAGTGCTTGACCTGACGATCGAAGATGCCGATAAGGGTATCTCAATCAACCGGTCGCTCTGCATGCCAAACGATTCCAAAGCACCCTTGACGAACGGGAGGTAGATATGTCAAGTCAGCAAGGGGAACAGTGGTTCCGCCGCCAACGGTATTGCTTAACACCGTGCCTCATCCTGATCGCGACCATATGTACTGCAAAAGCTTACGGTGATCACTGGGGCGATGAGGCTTCGTTACCAATTCGAGGGATCGAAGCTGACCCGTCGATCCCGACTTTGAAGGAGGTGGTCGGCCATTCCTGGGCGGAGCGGATCACAACGCATTCCGAAGCTGAACGATACTTTGAGAAGCTAACATCCGCAGCTCCAGATCGTTCTCGTCTGATCCGCTACGGTGAGAGTTACGAGGGACGTGGTCTCTACTACCTTGTGATCGGTTCGGTGGAAACGATCAATCGACTCGACCAAGTCAAGACAGACCTCCAAAAGTTAGCCGACCCTCGGCTGATTGAGGAGGGCTCGCTGGAAGCAATGATCGCGGAGACTCCAGCACTCGTTTGGCTTGCCTATGGAGTCCATGGTGATGAGATTTCTTCGACAGATGCAGCACTCGTAACCGCCTACACGCTGCTCGCGGATCGTCGCACTACAACCGAGGCCTTGTTTGAAGACGTCCTCGTCATTATCGACCCGATGCAGAATCCGGATGGTCGTGAACGGTTCTTGGCCTCGAATCGACAGGGGGAGGGTCGCTTTCCGATGTCGAATCCGTTCAGTGTGGAGCACACTCAACCCTGGCCCGGTGGCAGGTACAATCACTATTTCTTTGACTTGAATCGAGACTGGTACATTCAGACGCAGCAGGAAACCAAGGTGAAGGTAGCGGCCTACCTAGACTGGCAGCCTCAAATCTATGTCGATGCACACGAGATGGGTGCGAACAGTACCTACTACTTCGATCCGCCAAGCGATCCCAAGAATCCTCAAATTACCGACCGCCAGCGCGATTGGTTCGACCGGATTGGTAGGACCCAGGCAGGTCTCTTTGATCGTTACGGCTTTGCCTACACAACCCGTGAGATTTTCGACGCCTTCTATCCTGGTTACGGGTCGACCTGGCCAACCATGCATGGGGCAATCGGGATTCTCTGGGAACAAGCCAGTGCGCGAGGGTTACTCGTCGATCGAGATGACGAGACTGTCTTGCGGTATCGTGACGGTGTGTTGCACCACTATGTCAGTGGACTCGCAACGATCACCGCAGCATCTGAGGGTAAAGCTGACTTACTAACGAAGTTCGTGCAAGGTCGGATGGAATCGATCGAACGTGGCAAGTCGAGAGAAACGGTTGATACCTTCCTGCTGATTGGCAATACCCCTAATCGGACAACGCGATTAGCATTCCTACTACTTGATAATGGAATTGAGGTCCGGCGGCTCACTCAACCGACTACGGTTTCTCATGGAGAGGAAGCGCGGCTTGTCCCTGCAGGTTCGTACTATGTTCCCGGTGCTCAACCGGCTGGGCGACTTGCGGAGACTCTGCTCTCTGTGAACCAAGAAATGGACCCAGGATTCCTTGAACGACAACGCGACCGTTTCGCACGTCGCCTCGGTGATGAAATCTACGATGTTACGGCATGGTCTCTACCACTCACGTTCGGTATCGAGGCCATCCGTGGTCGAGCTAACGCACCCGTAGAATCAGCCCCAGTCGATCAAGACGAGAGCTTGAGTGGCGGAACTGTCGAGGGTCCCGCTTCCCCCCAGGTTGGCTATCTGATTCCAACGGTTGATGAGGCAGGACTTAACGCGTTAGCTGACCTCCTCCGAAAAGGTTACCGCGTGCATGTCACTGATCGTTCCTTTGTGATTGATGGGCGCCGCTTTTCTCGGGGCACTCTTCTTTTACGGACGGCAGAAAACCCGGACTCACTACCCGAAATAGTCCGAAGAGTCGCCGAGGAGTACCAACTTAGTATTACGGCCATCGATTCCAGTTACGTCGACGAAGGGATCGGGCTTGGCGGGCCCAATGTTGCTTGGGTAGCCCCACCCTCGGTGGCAATGGCTGTCGGTGATCCCACTACACCGTTCGTTGGCCACACGTGGTATCTATTTGATCGTGTCTGGTCCTACCCAACAATCCGTGTGAACGCCGACACAATCGTCGGTCGCTTTGACCTGGACGCGGTGAATGTTCTTATTCTCCCAAGCGGATCCTACAGTCCATCAAACGGATTTGACGAGGAGGCTGCGCAGACACTCAAGCGATGGGTTCGGGAGGGAGGGACGCTAATCCTCGTCGGAGGTGCATTAAGTTGGGGACTTGGTGAGTCAATTGATCTCATGCCCACCAAGCGTCGCGAAGTCCCAGTGATCAATCCGATCCCTGGGGAAGGGTTGAAGTTCAGCAAAGCCGAAGACTCGGACGAGAAGGACGCTTCCTCGCCAGAAACTGAAACGCCACGTGCAGTTCCCGGAGCATTCCTCAATGTAACGCTCTACGATGATCACTGGCTTACAGCGGGCCTCCCGAACTCCACTCCGATCCTTACAAACACGAAATTAATCCTTGAGCCACTCAAACCGACGGACGGCCGCAATCTGGTGACATTTCAGACTCAGAACAAACCCGTTAGCGGCTTCTGCTGGGAAAGCACACTTAAGGCAATTGGAGGCACTCCGTTTCTTCTCTATCGATCCCTAGGTGACGGCCATGTTATTGGGTTTACGGATGATCCAAGCTTCCGTGCTCTCTCGCCAGTCACCCAGCGGCTGCTCCGTAACGCCGTCTTTTTTGGACCAGGGCACTAAGTCTGAAGAGTTCTCTCGATTCAATATAAAATAAACCAGCTCCGTAATCCGGCAGAGGAAACCCTACCGGACTCGGAGCCGATTGATTGATCCACGCAACAAGAATGAGTGTCGCAAGAAAGTGTGCCTAGGACACAAATCAATGTTGTGGAATCGCCTTCGGAACTGCTTGAGGAGCAGGTGCAAGCTTTGACGGTGCCATCGGAGCTACTTGCGGTGCCGGCATGTGCTTCACTGGAGCAACCGGTGCCGGAGCAATTTTCGCAGGAGCCATCGGAGCGACCTGAGGAGCAGGAGTGTGCTTCAGAGGAGCCACTGGAGCCGGGGCGATTTTCGCAGGAGCCATCTGAGCAGATACATGCTTCGAAGGAGCGACTGGAATCGGTGAGACTTTAGCCGGAGCCTGAGGAGCGGGCGCGAGCTTTACAGGTGCAACTGGGGTCGGAGCAATTTTAGCTGGGATATGTGGGACAGGAGCATGTTTTACAGGGGCGACCGGAACCGGAGCGATCTTAGCGGGAGCCTGGGGAGCCGGAGCCAATTTAGCGGGGGCGACCGGAACCGGAGCGATCTTAGCGGGAGCAACCGGGGCTGGAACGACCTTCGATGGCGCCTGCGGCATTGGCATTTGCTTGGACTGGGCATCTGAAGATTGAGCAAAGCTGCTCATCAGTGTTACCACAGCAACGCAAGCTACAAATCGACGAATTGCCATGCGAGAATTCTCCTAGATAGTTGAAGCGTGAACTGAGGATCAACCAGACCGACCCAATATCACCGACGTTGGGATAAGAACGTCAGCGTCCAGGCCGATTCTAAGACTATTATACAAGCTCTGGTAAAATAGGCTAAAACGCGATTCTACGAAATTACAAGTTTTTCGGTAATATGGTGACGATCTGGCAACAGGATTAGACTAGGCAATTTGGTCATCTCATTTGTCAAGGACAAATAATGAACGCTGCCGCACCAATCGGAAGCCTTCCGACTTACTGTAAATCGGAAGCAGCTTGAATACGATCGGTTCGGCAATGATTTACTTAAACTGTGCCATTAAGCGATGTTAGCGAGGCGATTGCAATCCCGGATTGCCGCCATAGCGTCCGACCGCACCCCGTGCTGACCCCACACTTGAGGATGATCCAAGTCCGGTTCGGACGGAACCTCGTAATGATCTTGCACTCGGACTCGCAGGATTGATCCGAGGGATCCCAGGAGTAGGAATCGCACCGCGACGACGGATCCCAAGAGTCGTATTTCCTTGGAGGCCGGAGCCAGCCCCTTGGCCGGGTTGGGTCGCGATCGTGGGAATCTCCTTGAATCTGTTCTGATAATTGCCAAAACGCCTTGAGCGATCCGAGAGACCATAAGTGGTCGTCTGATCATACAAGACAGCCGAATTCGCGGAAGGATTGTAGAACAGTGAGATCCGGCGACCGAAGCGATCGGTAAATGTGTAAATCTGACTCCCAGTTCCTTCGGCTGATTCCGGAATCTGAACCAGCGCACCCCCAGTGTTGAAGCGACCAGCCCCTACCTGGGGAACTCCACTGTTTCTGGGTAGGACTCCTGACGGGGCAGGAACGAATGATCTCGGTCTTGTGATTGACTCGTTGCGGCGTATCGGAGTTCGATACCCTGCCGTCGATGCAGGCGCGAGCCGAGGGGGCGGATTCGACGGTAGCGGTGCCCTTGGTTGTGGCGCTGCAAATCGCTGGGCCAACCCTGTCTCAGCACTGATGAAAATCAGACTGACTGCGATCAGAAGGCTTGATTTCCGATTCATGACGAAACCTCTGGCTGAGCAATCAGCTTCCATCTAAGGGCGTCTAGATGATTGGAGTGGTCGACTGATCTATCTAGTACTTGAAATTGTAAGGGTCACGGTCAATGAGTGAACTCGAATCATTGAACCCAAGCAATGAACCAAGCCAGGGGAGCCTCTCTGAATCTTTTTCAGAAATCTGCAAGGAAATCACTTGGTCGGTAACTCTCTTAATGTAGAGACGAGCGGAAGCAGTGGCGGTCTCGATCAGGTCAAGCATGGAATTGAATGTAACCCGATCGCCCATCGACTGGACAGCAGTACTGTCGGAGCACGGGCGTTGGCTCCGGACCGTCATCCGAGCGCGACTCGGTGACCCACAAGGAGTTGATGAAGTAATGCAAGAGGTCTCGTTGGCTGCCGTGGCACAACGTGCACCACTTTCGGACACTTCGAAACTCAACGCCTGGCTCTACCAGTTAGCGGTCCGGCAGTCACTGCTGTATCGGAGGTCTCAAGGAAGAAGACGACGACTTGTTGATCGTTATCAATCTGAGGTAATTGAAGCTCGAGAGGATCAGTCTCGGACTACCGATCCGCTTAACTGGCTTATGGCGGCAGAACGTCGTGAGCTAGTTCGTCGGGCTGTCGACTCCTTACCGTCCCGAGATCGTGAACTACTCGCCCTCAAGTATACCGAAGGGTGGTCGAACCGAGAGCTTGCCGACCGACTCGGTAAGACGGAATCGGCCATTGAGACTCGGCTTCATCGAGTCCGACGGAGACTCCGGACGCGTCTGCAATCCCTTGGTGACGTCGTTGAATCAGCAACAGAACAAACTCCTACTCCAAACCTGAAGATCGTTTGACTGGATGACTGCAAGGCATAACCATGTCTTCAAAAAATCGCAACACAATTGAAGCAATCGACCTTCTGGTCGATGGTCAGCTTCCAGAAGAGGAACGGCGAGCCTTACTCGTTCAGCTTGACCAGGATCCTGACGGCTGGCGTCGTTGTGCCTTGGCCTTCTTAGAGGCCCAGTGCCTCCGTGAAGCGTTCGGAGAATTTGGGGCAACCCAAAGATCTCCCGTCACATCCAGCCCCCCGACTCTGGAAGTTCAGCGTTTTCCGTTTCGACCAAAGATGCTTTCTATCGCCCTAGCAGCATCAATTACCGGGTTCGCATTTACTCTCGGTTGGCTTTGCGGGGGACAGGGGTCGTGGGACGGGAGAACCGCTCGGCCACAAAACCAGTTGGTGCAGCACAACGAACCGGCAACTGATGACAAACCTCTCGACTCCTTATCTGGTCAGGAAGAATCGATCGGAAGGAACACTCAAGGCTCGTCCAAGACTCAATTGCATGACTTGTCGTCTGTTGTCGAGATTGGTTTAGTCCAGGTCCCCACGACCTCCGACGACACCGCCGTTCTCGTCGACGTCCCGATCTTTGCAGGGCCTGGTCTCGACGAGCGATGGCTCCGTGACCAACCAACTTTTGTTCCTCGAGACGTCAGCCAGCGTTGGGAGGCTGATGGTTATCAGGTTGGTCGACAGCGCCGACTCGTCTCAGTGCAAGTGGATGATGAGGGACGTTATTTGACCATTCCCGTTGACGAAGTCCTCCTCCTGAACACGACCAAGCCTTCCATAACGAACGTTGTGTATTAGGCTCTTCGAAGCCAGCCCCCGCACATTCCGAGTAGCTGATGCGATCCGGTTGGATCCAGCTCGGAGTCAGACTCGCTACCGTTAGCGGTTCTTAGCGGTCGCGTGTTTTTCATGATTGTAAGTTGACGAACCGAACCCAAAAGGACGGAGAACAACAGGATGCGTGTAAGCCACTCGCTTTCCCAACTAACCGTGCCCGCACTCGCTTTCCTGGTCGCGATGATTCCGACTCTCGGAAACGCCCAGGATGCAGAAAATGATCTGGATCGGGAACAACGAGAGTCACGTGAAGATCCGCGCCGAGCACGAATCCGGGTCCTCCGCGACGCTCAAGAACGCGGCCGCGAGGCAATCGAACGCTCCCAAGAGTCGATGGAGCGGCGTCGAGATGCCCAGGAAGCCTATCGACGCGCCATTGAGGAAGCGACCCGTGCCCTCCGTGAATCCCAACGCGGCAATCGGAACCGACCTGATGCCGAGGAGCTGGAGGAACGAACCCGCAAGGCACTTGAGGAGTTTCTAGAGTCGATCCGCACCCAGGATCCGGACGGCGAGCCCAATGTCTTCCGATTCCGTTTGGAGGAACGACCTGAAGACCTCGGACGATACCAGGTCTTCCGGGGTGGTCAGGATGCCCAGCCGTTCCGCTACTTCTTCGGAGAGACCGAAGAAACTGATTCC
>CAZEAN010000009.1:0-44619 GCA_964510225.1 uncultured Isosphaeraceae bacterium | reverse complement strand
TCGGCGCTGTGCCAGAGGTCATTCGGGCCCACGTCGAGCTTCCCGACGGCGTTGGCTTTGTGGTCAGGGAAGTTAATGAGGGAAGCCCCGCTGACGGCTTGATCAAGCCCAACGACATCGTGCTCTATCTCGGTAATCTGGCCCTCAAGGATATCGAAGAATTCGCTGAGGCGATCGATGAAGCGGGCGAGGGCGAGGTTGAGATCACTCTTCTCCGCCGTGGTGAACGTGAAACGGTATCGATCGAACTTGAGGGCACGGAAGAAGACGAGGGAACGGAATCCCGATTTGTCATTGGTGTCATGATCAATGAGCTCAATGACGACGTCCGTGAGCAGCTCAAACTTCCGGAAGATATGGGAATCGTCGCCTCCCAGATTCTTCCCGAAAGTCCCGCGGAGGAGGCCGGCCTGGAACCATCCGATATTCTCCTTGAGATCGCCGGCGAGCCAATCCGTGAACCTTCGATTCTGATCGAGGCGATTCAAGCCTCGAAAGGCGACACGGTTGATCTCCTGATCTTCCGTGACGGCGAAAAAATGTCTCTCAAAGTGACACCGAAGATGGAAACGATTGCTGCCATCAGAGGTGATGACGCGGAAGAAGCCCGTGAGTTCCGATTCTTCGGACCAGGGGTTGTCGTTGACCCCGAGACTGGGCGGCCCCAGATTCCGGGTGGACCAAATCCAGAGACAATGCCTTTCCGAATCTTAAGGACTCCGGCTCCTGGACAAGCGGAAGAACTCAAGAAACTTACCGGACAGATTAAAGAACTCCTCGAACAAGTGGAAGTCCTGAAGAAAGAAATCGAGGAGATGAAGGAAGACCGTGACGATGACTGATGCTCGCCAGTAATCCTGATTTCTTCAGAGGTTAATTGAGCCTGAAGTTGCTTACCGACCTCCCTGTCCCACAGTGGGAGGGGGGTCGGTCTTTTTTTTCACGCTGAAACGACTAATGAGTCGTGATCTCTGAAACATCAACAATATAAAGTTGTCGTGTTTTATTTTGGTGTGCAGAATCAATGCAGACTTGAGTACCGTCGCGATTCCAGCGTGGGTGGAGATCGCAACGAACCGGACCTCGAAGCTCGGGTGACAAGTAAAACTGTCCGACCTCAACACGACGATTCTTCGAAGGATCATAGATCATTAAGGTCTGCAGTCGATCTTTGTCAGGGTAGGTATCGTTGAGAATCCAACGGAGGTCCGGGCTGTAGGAGCAATGACCATCTCGAGGGAGGACATCACGCCCGATCGGTTCGACGGTCCCTGATTCAATGTCAAAGTGATAGAACGCAGGACCGTGTTCAGGGGTCGTACTCCAAGCGAGGAGCGTCTGGTCATCACGCCAGTCGAAATGGGAGACCATCCCAGTGTCCTGGATGAGTCGAGTTTCCGACCCGTCAGCCCGCGCCACATACATCCGTGTGAACCAGCCACCTCTTGGCTTTTCCCAACGATGGAGGAAGACGAACCAACTTCCAGAAGGATTGTACTGCAAATGGTTGAACCAGTGGTGCGCACCGGGCTGGAACCGATCATCGGGTTGGTGTGCAGCGGCCCACGATATCGGGATAATCAGATCACTCAGACCTCTCTTTAAGTCCATCGTGTAGATTCCGAGTGAATCGGGCGCAGGATTGTCTGGATTCGCCTCGGGGAGAGCGTTGTAACCGTACCCAGGGCGGGTCCGGTTGAGTCGCTCATAATCGAGTGTGACCGCCTGAGATCCCGCCCGGTTGATTGCGTAGATGGGTCGAGGAAGCACGCGAGTCGTCGTACCTGTAAAGACATCGACCACCCTTGCCACGTATTGTCCATCTTCCAGAGCATTGAAGATGACCTCACGATTAGAATCCGGCCCCAGCCACTGAAGCATCGGACCTTGCTGCCACGACCAGGCTGCAGTCGTGGCGATCGGTTTGAACTGATTACGGTCTTCGAGGTCAATCAACCCGATCGTTACGAGATCACCAGGTTCCGGCTGATGGTCACAGTAATCTATCTCCATCCCTAGGAGGTAACGCCCCGATTGATCCCAGGGACATTTATCATAGTACCCGAAGAAATGGGCCTTCGGTCCCTGCGTCACGGCCCGGACTGGCACCTCGATTTGTTCGATCTCAGCCTTCGCACGCTTCGATGGTGCCGAAAGTCCAAGACCAATAGTGGTGAGGCCGGCAATGCCCTGAAAGAATTGTCGTCGCGATTTCATCAGTCAATAGCTCCAACGATTTCAGAGGACTCGTTGTGTAGAGACGCGTCTGCAGCGGTATACGCAAACTTCAATCAGGACAAACCAAGGCCGGAAGTCTAGGACAACGGGTCGGCGATCGGGCATGGCTCGACCTTCCAGATTTCCCGAGCGTACTCAGTGATTGTTCGATCACTTGAGAACTTCCCGGAAGCAGCGACGTTGCGGATCGCCGTTCGGAACCAGTAACCTGAGTCAGCGTAGCAAGTGACTGCCCGTTCTTGTGCTTCGGAATAGGAAGTTAGGTCCGCCAGATGCATGTAGTAATCCCCATTAGCGAGTAGCATCGCTCGGATTGGTTCGAAGATCCCTGGCTCCTCTGGACTGAAATGATTGTTGAATATCAGTTCGAGTGCGTCGTGTATCTCGGGTTCGTTCTCGAAATGCCAATAAGGGTTGTACCAAGCCCGAGTCTCTTGGACCTGTTCGGCGCTCAGGCCAAAGAGGAAGAGATTCTCTTCACCAGCCTCTTCGGCCATTTCAACGGTCGCCCCATCACGGGTCCCAATGGTCAATGCCCCGTTCATCATGTACTTCATATTGCCAGTACCGCTCGCTTCATATCCGGCCGTTGAGATTTGCTCCGAAAGATCGCTTGCGGGAATAATCTTCTGCGCCAGCGAGACGTTGTAATTCGGCAAGAAGAGCACTTTCAATTGGGAACGGACTTCAGGATTTGCATCGATCACAGCTGCAATATCGTTGATCAGTTTGATAATGAGCTTTGCGAGCCGATATGCTGGTGCTGCTTTGCCCGCAAAGAGAAACGTCCTCGGAACTCGGACTTGGTTGGGATTGGTCCGAATCCGGTTGTAGAGCATGACGATGTGAATCGCATTGAGTAGCTGGCGTTTGTACTCATGAATTCGTTTTACTTGGCTATCGAAGATTGAATCGGGATCGAGGAGGTGCCCCGTCCGATCTCGGAGCCAGTCGACGAAATGGACCTTCGCATTCCGCTTCGCCATGCTGAATCGGTTCCGGAATTCGTCGTCTTCGACGAATGACTGCAACCCCTGAAGTTGGCTAAGGTCCGTGATCCAGCCCTCGCCGAGTGCATCCGTAATGAGCTGAGCAAGGCCTGGATTCGCCAGTAGGAGCCAACGCCGAGGAGTCACTCCGTTTGTCTTGTTTGTGAAACGGTCGGGAAAGACCTCGGCGAAATCAGGAACCACACGGGTTTTTAGCAATTCTGAATGGATCTGAGCAACGCCGTTGGTCTTTCGAGTGCCCACAATCGCAAGATTCGCCATCCTGACTTTTTGGTCTGAGCCTTCTTCGATCAGACTCATCCGCTCAACTCGGCCTTCATCGTTCGGAAACTGTGCACGGATATCGTCGAGGAACCGTCGATTGATTTCGAAGATGATCTCAAGGAGGCGAGGGCAAATCGCCCTGAAAAACTCCAATGGCCACTTCTCAAGTGCTTCCGGGAGGAGGGTGTGATTGGTGTAAGCAAGAGTTCCGACCGTTAAGCCCCACGCCTCATCCCAAGAGAGTCCCGCCTCGTCGAGGAGGATCCGCATCAACTCAGCGACCGCCATCGCTGGATGGGTGTCATTCAGTTGGACTGCGACCTTATCGGGCAGTTTGTTCCAGTCTTCGTTGGTCCGACGGAACCGAGTGACAATGTCGGCCAACGAGCAGGCGACGAGAAAGTATTCTTGGAGA
Source organism: uncultured Isosphaeraceae bacterium (assembly GCA_964510225.1). GTDB lineage: Bacteria > Planctomycetota > Planctomycetia > Isosphaerales > Isosphaeraceae > CAZEAN01. Next base: position 40,692 of record CAZEAN010000009.1, on the reverse strand, counting down.
AAACGGAGGCCCTGACCCGCGATTGTAGAGTCATCGGGGTAGAGTACTCGTGTGATTGTTTCTGCGAGGAGGCGGTCCTCGATCGCAGCAACGAAATCGCCCGAACTGAACTCACCAAAATCAAAGAAATCAGGAGAGTCTGCACGCCAGAGCCGGAGTGTGTTGATTGTCTGCCCCCCATAGCCAACCACCGGACGATCGTAGGGTACACCGATCAAGTGAGTGCTATGACTGGTGTCAATCTGCAAGGTACCGTGTTCCATCCGGAGACCGCATCCGAGGGGGATCGTCACCGTTTCTCGCGGTCGCGCGACTTCCCAAGGGTCAGGAAGCATCAACCAATGATCAGGTTGCTCATTCTGATATCCCTGTTGGAACTCTTGTCGGAAGATCCCGTACTCGTAGCGGAGTCCATAGCCGAAGGCTGGGATTTGAAGCGTCGCCATTGACTCTATGAAGCAGGCGGCCAATCGACCGAGCCCACCATTTCCCAAACCCGCATCCGGCTCGGTTTCGAGAACTTCGAGCCAATCCTGTCGAGAATCACTCCGAAGATCGTCACGAACGAATTCCTCGACCCCCATGTTGAGGATGTTGTTGACCAGCGATCGCCCGATCAGAAACTCCATCGAGAGGTAATAGACCCGTTTGGTATTCCGTTCTTCGTGCGTCCTCTGGGTCAACAGCCAGCGCTGCGTGAGTAGATCGCGGAGTGAACGAGCGACGGCTTCAAAGCGTTCCCGTTGGGAGGCATTCTCCAATTCCACGGCATGGTCGAAGACAAGATGACGATCATAGTAATCTTGATCGCTGAACCGGAATGAACCGCACTCGAAGCGCTGAAGTGGAACTGAAGGAGAGGACATGGGCTACCTCGGACATTGGTTCGGTCGTGATGTTCTTCGCGGTTTGCTATCATAGAGTCTCGCGTGACGGCGTGCGATCTAATCAGGAGGATCCTCTCCAACTCCAAATGTTGTCTCCCATCGACCAGCAAAATCTACTCGGTCTTGTCAGGTTCTGATCTCAGCCTCGATAATCGAGCGGATGATCGACAACCAGAGAACCTCGATCTGTGTGACGCAATCAATCACTTGTGCGAACCCGATCGATCCCGCGTACATCCAGGCACGTTCGATCTACCCAGGACCAAGTGAGTCGTCACAGTTTTTCAAGAACTCTACAAAGCAACAGAGCACATTCATTGATGTATATTGCTGAGAGAGTTTCGACGACTCGGTTAGCAAACAATGAAAGCATCAGATCACAGAACTCGGCTTCAGGCATCGAGGGAGGCAGACCGCAGTGAAGATCGCTGTCATCGGCACTGGTTACGTGGGATTGGTTACAGGGACTTGTCTAGCTGACAGTGGAAACGATGTGGTCTGCGTGGACAAGATCGCGTCCAAGGTGGAGATGCTTCGCAATGGGGAAATCCCCATTTACGAACCAGGACTCGCTGAACTGGTCCAGCGGAATTCCCGCGAACGCCGACTTAGCTTCACGACGAGCCTTCCGGAGGGAATTACTGAAGCCGAGATCGTCTTCATTGCCGTGGGGACTCCTCAAGGGGACGATGGCGGCGCTGATCTCAGTGGTGTCTGGGCCGTCGGAGAAGCAATCGCCCAGAACCTTCAGTCCCACAAAATCATCATCCTAAAGAGCACTGTTCCGGTCGGCACTAACGCCGAACTCACTCGACGGATGGCGGAGATCACCGCCGTCCCGTTTGATGTTGCCAATAACCCCGAATTCCTCAAGGAAGGCGCCGCGATTGACGATTTCACTAAGCCTGATCGCGTGGTGGTCGGTGTCCGGAACGAAGCCGTCAGCAAGAAGCTTCACGAACTGTACGCACCCTTCCTTCGGACTGACCGTCCGTTTTTGTCGATGTCTCCAGAATCAGCAGAAATGACAAAATATGTCGCGAATTGCATGCTCGCGGCGAAGATTAGCTTTATTAATGAGATGGCGAACATCTGCGACTCATTCGGCGCAGATATCAATGAAGTCCGCCGAGGGATCGGCCACGACCAGCGGATCGGATTTCATTTCCTTCACCCTGGCGTCGGTTACGGCGGTAGCTGCTTCCCGAAAGACGTCCGCGCCATGATCCACATGGCACGCTCGAAGGATCGTTCCAGTCAATTAATGGAATCGGTCGACGAAGTGAACGAAGCCCAAAAACAGGTCCTGCCGAACAAAATCGCCACACACTTCGGCGGATCGGACAAGCTTGCAGGGAAGACGATCGCGGTTTGGGGCCTCGCGTTTAAGCCGAAAACGGATGACATCCGGGAAGCACCAGCGTTGACACTCATCAACTTCCTCCTCGACGCCGGTGCCACGGTCCGGGCTCATGATCCCGAAGCAATGTCAAACGTGAAGGAGATCTACGGAAGTCGAGTGACCTTCTGTAACGGAATGTATGACTGCATCAGCGGGGCAGACGGGCTCGCCATTGCTACTGAGTGGAACGAATTCCGGAGCCCAGACTTTAGCGAGATCCATAAGCTGCTCCGGAATCCCGTGGTTTTTGATGGCCGGAACCTTTATGACCCAGCGCGGATGAACGAGATGGGGTTCATTTACTACGGGATCGGCCGCTCGTAATCAACCAAAGCGGTCGTGGATCACAACATCCTTCAAGGGAAGCTGGCCGGGTTCGGGCCAGGCTGGCTTCGTTGCTTTACCGACGACGATCAAGTATCCAACGACGTGGTCTTCGGGTAACTGGATGAGGGATCCGACCTTGTCCGGCTCGAACCCAATCATCGGACAAAATCATAATCCATTGCCTTGGCGGCGAGCATAATCGTCGGACCAGCGATCCCGATCGAACGCATTGCCTCGTGGCGTTGTTTCTGCTCGTCGCCTTCGTAAAAAGGGCCCAGCCCACCACTCAGAAGTTCGTTCACTTCGGCTGGGGCATCCTGCCAATATTGCTTCGGATCTTTCGCCCATGCTCTGAGATCGACAGTCATCACAAGGAGCAACGAGGCGTCGGTTACCTGAGACTGTTCATAGGCTTCTTCGCGAATCTGCCGACGGAGTTCCGGGTCTCGGACGAGCACAAAACGCCAGTTCTGCGTATTAAACGAGGTAGGTGACTGAATTGCCGAGTACAATAGTGCTTCGATCTCCTGCTCGGAGAGCTGGTGTGTCGGATCGTAATGCTTGACCCCCCGGCGTTGCTAGATGGCTTCGAATGTATCCATTACTTGACTCGGAAAGGAACTGAACTTCGAGTTGAAACGTCGTGCCGAAGCACCAACAGGAGCCGTGTTGCAGGAATATCTGGGATGATGGGATGATAGGATAGCTTAAATGCGATCCATGGATCGATTATCTTAGGAAAGGGCCCTCAGGATCACAATGCACACCCTAACGCAAGGCCAGCCACCACAACAAAAAAGCATACTTTAATTTTATAAAACACAAACAAACAATGACTAATTTTAAAAATTAACATGTCTATTTACATTGGCATCCTCAATCACATTAGATCGATCGACTCCAACCAACGAACACCATGTCACCAGAGATTGATCGCCTGAGTCCGACACAACGTCCTGTGGGGCGAGTCGTGATGAAACATCGATGGTCAGAACTTCTCTTTTTGCATTGGGAAGTTCCAGCGGAATCGATGAGACCATTGCTCCCAGTGGGATTAGAACTCGACCTTTTCGAAGGACGCGCATTTATTGGACTTGTGCCATTCACAATGTCGGGGATTCGACCCCTCTGGGCTCCAGCACTACCATGGCTCTCAAGTTTCCATGAAGTCAATGTGCGGACCTATGTCCATGCCAAGGGTCGCGACCCCGGCGTTTTGTTTTTCAGTCTCGATGCCGCAAACCCAGTGGCTGTTTGGTTAGCTCGGAATGTATGGCAATTGCCGTACTATCATGCCCGGATGCGCTTGCTGGCCAATCAGGATCCAACGAGACAGATTCGATACGAATCGAGGCGCCTTCACCAACCTAACGGTCCAGGCTGTCAGTTGCTTTACCGGCCCTTGGGTCAGCCCTCAGCAGCTTTGCCAGGCACTTTAGAACACTTTTTAGCAGAACGTTACCTTTTGTATACATCTAAAAATGAAAGCTTGTTGCGCGGGCGGGTTCATCATTCACCGTATCCACTTCAGCCAGCGGAGCTTATTGAGTTTGATGAGGATTTGATCGCTGCCGCTAGGATTGAACGCCCCCAAACTCTCCCACCCTTCATCCACTATGCAAGCGGCGTTAGTGTTGATGTCTATCCGCTCGAACTACTTGACGTGAATTAGTCATTCTTGGCCGAAGCATTGGCATGAAAGATGCTCGCTAGTGTTTGTTTTCGCTACTTACATCTGGGAGATTAATCTGCGGTCAACTGGCGTGAGCGACTCGCCAGATGCGCTTAACAATGCGTGGGTCTTGAAATAGCAACAGTCCAGAGCGACTCGTAGCTTCGATTAGCGCTTGCAAGAGCCTTAATCAAAAGTTTACGATACTTCTGGAATTTCCGTCATAACCGAATCTTGTGAAACCAGTCGTGGAACTCACACCTGCAACACTTAAGTTCGTTCTGCATTGGGGCGAAATGGGGCAGGCTTGGGGCATCAATCGTACGATGGCGCAAGTCCATGCCTTACTTTTCATCTCACCAGATGCGATTGATGCAGCCACAATTAGTGAGCTTCTCAACGTCAGCCGCTCGAACGTCTCGACCAGTCTGAGAGAGCTCATCACTTGGGGTGTGGTTCGTCGCGTTCATGTCATCGGCTGTCGGAGCGACCGCTTCGAGGCGTTGAAAGATGTCTTCGAGACTTTCCGGGTAATCATGGCCGAGCGTAAGCGTCGCGAGATGGATCCCACCATCGCATTGTTAGAGGAGTGTGTCCAAGAGGCACGGGATGCCGGCGTAGGTGAGGAATACACGCGTGAGCAACTTGAGAGTATGCTCGAATTCACGCACATGATCACGCACTTCTACCAGTACGTCGATCAAATGTCGGCACCGACCCTTAAACGCCTCTTTAAGGGTGGGGCAATGATCTCAAGACTTGTGAATGGCACCTCAAACGTGGAAACTCAGAAAGTTCACGCGGAATCAGAGTCGATTACTTAACGATTCTTGAATCCGGAATTTCTACCATAGGCAGTTGATCTTTCACTAGCCACCTAGTTCGACTAGCCAGCGGTCTTAATGAAAACGCACGACCAGTCAATGATGACTGAGGCTACAACGATTTAGCTGCTATCCAATACTGTAGATCGCAAGTTTCAGCATCGGACGGATCGGTCCCGACATCGGATCGCCTGCAAAGCACCGATCGTGATAGATCATTCAAATTCAATTCAGTAGTCGGCGGAATGATGACCCGAGGCTGTTCCTGGCTCAGCATACAATCCGGTTCCTACAAAGGCAGATCGTCGGAGATTGATGATTTACCTTCCAAGAATCTCGAAAAAACAAATTGTCCGGTGTTCGAGGACCGGACGATCAATTGAAGTCTTAAGTCTTTTCTCTACCTAGACTCATGTCAAATGTCCTATAAAAGCTGCGGGACCTTTCCAGCTTCTTCCTGATCATTTCCTTTGGAATTAGTCAGTTTTCTTCAGATTAGGCGCAAGAAAACAGAATCTGCTTCGTATCTACTTTTAGAAACGTTGAACGAAGCACGCAAGGAAGAATTACTAAGACACTGGTTTAGCGATGAACCAATCGATTTCTTGCCTCTGGCATCGACCTAGCATATTAGCACTAATGATTTGTGCATCTGTTAGGGCAAAATGTAAAGACTATTTAAAGACTTATCATATACTATATACTGAATTTATGTTTATATTTTTAAAACTGGGGGTTCATTTGCTTTTAAAGGCAGTTTTGTTTGTCCAATTTGTCTGGTTTTTTGTCGTAAGCAAAAGACTGCTCTTGTGTAAGTTTTCCTGTAGGTCCGTAGTAGGCTACTTCCAATACTACCTCGCTTGTACGCTAAAACCTTTGTTTGGCATAAGTAATCGCACCGACACTAATAGAGAATTAAGTATTGCCCGATCGTAGTCTAGTTTTAACTAGGGTCTGCTGCTATGGACGATGCCTGATTCTCTGTGAGGGGTGGTGAGCTGAATGGGGGTTTCAGGGGGAAAGGGCCAGCAGGAGAGTAACTCTCCTGCTGGCCCTTAATTATTCAGCTCACATGCTCGACCACAACCCAACCGGTAAGAGTTGATGATGACTTTAATAGGTCCTTTTCTAAATGTTATGGGCAAGAAGAAAGATGAGCAACCGTCGTCACTGCTCTCACCGATTGTTGACAACAGCTACTCTCTGCAATATTGGGTCGAGGGCAGGCCTTGCAATAGACACCAAATTACGTACGTAACCATCAATCACTTGAAGCAATTGTAAGATTTGCGGACTCTGTCGACCGTATCTCTCAAAAAAATGGAACTAACAGACCTTGGCATCGCATTACTTTGGTGGAAGGGGAGGAAGACGTAACGTTCGGGGACCCGGAAGCATGACGTATCTCAGCAGTAAGGCTGCGTTTAAGGAATTCCGAGCGATCTTTCACGTCGGGGCGACTGGCAATCTGACGGACGGCCAACTCTTGGAACGCTTTCTTACGGCGGAGGGTCAATCGGCCGAACTCGCTTTCGCAGCGATCGTCGAGCGTCATGGACCTCTTGTTCATGGAGTCTGCCACGCGATCCTTCGGGAAGACCATGACGCCGAAGACGCCTTCCAAGCAACCTTTCTCGTACTTCTCCGCAAGGCTCGAACACTCTGGGTCCAGGACTCACTCGGCCCTTGGCTACACGGAGTTGCACACCGGACCGCCTTGTCATCGAAAGTCTCCCGCAGACGTCGGCAGTTGACCGAAAGACTTAAGCCCGAGCTTGACCCAGCGCTGATCGCGGTTGAGCCCGATCTGCCCGACGACAATGCCGCGATCCTACACGCCGAGATCGAACGTCTCCCCGATCGCTACCGCGATTCGATCATCCTCTGTGACCTCCAAGGGCTCACGCTTAATGAGGCAGCCGATCGGCTCGGCTGTCCCGTTGGGACCATCAAAAGTCGGCTCTCTCGGGCCCGACTCAAGCTCCGAGAAAACCTCTTACGTCGTGGCCTGGCACTGGAAGGAATCATCGGCCACATAGTCGCTGCCGAGAGTGTACGTACCTCTCCTCCGTCAGTCTTGGTCCGATCGACAGTGGACCTCGCGATCCGGATGACCTCGATGGCGTCCGGCAAAGTCGTGATTCCACCAACAATCGCCGAAATTGCCCAAGGAGTTTCCTCAGGGATGTTCGACACCAAGTTCGCACAACTCCTGGTACCACTGCTTACCCTCTCCATTGCAACGGGCGTGGGACTCGACACGTCCGGCAATAACCGAGACAGAGCCAAACCCCCGACAATTGGAGACGAGATCGAACGGGGAGCTCAGCACCAGGGCAAGGGCCTCCTTCTACTTGAGGTCGGTTTAACAACCTCCCCCGAGACCATTAATGCACGGGGCGCTGTCGAGGCAACCCAATTCGTTGAGATCCGGTCTCCAGTGCAACGATCAATGAAGATACTCGCTCTCTTGCCCGAGGGTACCGAAGTGAATAGGGACCAATTTGTCTGTGAGTTGGACACTGGAGAACTGAGACGTGAACTTGCAGAGCAGCAGATATTGAGAGAACGCGCGAGTGCAGGTTACCAAAACGCGACCAAGTACAGAGAGATCGCAGAGATCAACTTAAAAGAGTACATGGAGAGCGTGCATCCGAACACCGTCAAGACCATTGAGCGCGAAGTGAAGCTGGCGGAATTGAACTTGGCACGCGCTCGGGAGCGTCAGGGATGGTCCGACAAGATGTTTGAACTCGGATATGTCTCCAAAGAGCAGACGAACACCGACGAACAGAAACTCGAACAAGCAAAATGGGACCTTGTACAAGCGAAGCTCAAGCTCAGGGTCCTCAAGTAATTCACAAAGAAGAAAAAAATCAAAGCGATCGAGCAAGAAATTGAGCAGCGATCGATAGAGCAATCGGTCAGGAAGTCGGTTCTCGACTTAGAGACTAAGAGGGAGAAAAGCTCCTCGAGATCATCGAAAGCTGCAAGATCAAGACCTCCGCTCCGGGGATCGTCATTTACCCGCAATCGAATGACGTCGTCATCGAAGCAGGGGCAGAGGTCGAGGGCAAACAACCAATTTTGAGAATCCTGGACCTTGAAACGCCGTTTCAAGTGAATGCTAAAGTCCCCGCAACCCGCATCGACCTCTTGACTCTTGGGCAAGAGACCGAGATTAGAGTTGACGCGTTTCCGAAAAAGACCTTTGGCGGCAAGGTGGTCGAGATCAAGCCGCTACCAGACCCATCCAGCATCTTCAGCAAGGGACCGCAGGTCTATACCACCCTCATCGAGTTTGACAACTCGTACCCAGAGCTTCGTCCGGGGCTCACCGCCGAGGCAAGCATCTTAGTCTCTGAGAACTCGGATACGATCCAGATACCTTCCCGTTCCGTGATTCAGAACGACGGCAATACCTACGTGGCAATCCGACTCCCTGAAAGTGGTGTCCACTGGCGCGAAGTCACCCTCGGGAACTCCAATGGTCGTTTCGTCGAAGTCATCGACGGCATCAGTAGTGGGGAGCTGTCGGTAGTCGACCCGATTCTTCTGCTCCGTCGGGGTCCGGAACAAGATTATCGCGCACCAGGCACCGCGATCAGTCCGAAGTAGAACCACTGAACAACCCTGTCGAAAGGCGAGGTCGCGCGACCTTGCACGCTCCGGCCACTGGTAAAGAGGGATGTCGGCAACCAGGGGAACCCGATTGTTTATCGCTCCCATCATAACCACCCTGTTTGTAGTCACCATTATTCTCATCTTCATCTTCGTCGCAAGGCCGGCAAACGTTCATGTAATCGGACACAACGGCGACTCCGGTAACCTGGACAGAGGATCCAACGAGATCAACTCAGTAGTCAGCGATGCCCGATCCCAGTAACGCTGTGTTGGCAATCGTGGGAATGGCTGGTGTTGGTACCATCGGTTTTTCGTTTCCTAAGCCCATTGACACGACTTCGAACCAACGCGGAACGACTCAGCCTATAGGTTTAGATCCCGGCGAAGTCGTTCTTCGTTAAAGTACTATTGTGTTTCTTCTTTTCCGAACGTTCGTTTGGTGCGGAGCATGTGGTGGTAATGTTGCGCGAAGCGATGGGCTTCGTCACGAACATACTGTAAGAGTCGGAGCGCGAAGGAGCGGCGTGAAAGGGCAAGTGGTTCTGATCGACCGGGAAGGTAGATCTCCTCCTCTTGCTTTGCGAGCGAAAGAAGGGTGGGAAGCTCAACATTCAAGGCTCGGAACGCATCGATCGCCGCGTTGAGCTGTCCTTTTCCACCATCGATCAGGAAGATGTCAGGAAACGGCTCGTCCCGTTCTTGGAGCCCCTGAATTCGACGACTGACAACCTCGCGGATCGAGGCGTAGTCGTCGACGCCTTCGACACTCTTGATCCGGTAGCGTCGGTAGCCCGGTTTGAAGGGGAGTCCATCGAGAAAGGTCACGAGGGAGCCGACAGTCTCCGTTCCACCCAAATGGGCAATATCGATACCGTGGATTGTCCGAGGCATTCTAGGAAGCTCCAGGATCTTCCGAAGCCCGTTCAGCCCCTTCCTCGGGTCTTGGTAGAACACTTCAGGTTGTGCGTGGTCTTCGAGATTCCCACGGAGGTTTAGGTTAGCCAACGCCTTAAGCTCATCACGGAGTCGCGCAGCTTTTTCGAAGAGAAGCTCCTTGCTCGCTTCCTTCATCTCTGTTTCTATCTCGCGGAGCACCACATCCTTCTTCCCTTCGAGGAAGAGCTTAAGCCGCCGGATGTCTTTCCGGTAGCTCTCCTTGTCGATCTTGAGGTTGCAGGGTGCCGTACACTGGTTGATCGAGTGTAAGAGACAAGGCCGAAACCATCGCCAACGTGGATCCTTTGCATCGATATCGAGTGAGCATGTCCGAAATTTGAAGATTCGTTGCAGAACCTGAATCGCGCCTCGGAGACCTTTTGCCCTGGGGAAAGGTCCATACAGCTTTACCCCACGATCCTTAGGCTCACGTGTGAAGTTGACTCGGGGAAAATCCTCGTTCGTCGTGATCTGGAGGTACGGAAACGACTTGTCGTCTTTGAGTTCAGCGTTGTGCCGCGGCTGGATATCCTTGATCAATCGGGCTTCCATCAGGAGAGCATCGACTTCGGAATCCGCCTCAAGGTGATCGAGGGTAGCAACCTCGCCGATCCAATCCTTAATCCTAGGGTCCTCGGCTGCACCTTTGACGAAGTAAGAACCGACCCGATTCTTCAAATTTTTCGCTTTCCCAATATAGATTACCCTCCCTTGAGCATCCTTAAGCAAGTAGACCCCGGGAGACTTCGGTAGAGACCTAATCTTCTCCTTGAGCTGCTCCTTGAGATCTCTCGGATTATGGCCGGTGCTCGGTGTTGAGTCGGACATCGATAACGCTTCCTAGATCTCGGAGACGACCTTAAACAACCTCGCGCGTACGGACCCTGCACGCTCCATCATGCAACTTTATAGTGCGGAACCTGCCGAACGCCAACTAACTTCGGCGTTCCTTGTGACACTGAGGGCAGACACCAGATGCTCAACATATGCGATCGGTTCCTGAATCTCCCCAAGGCCGTTCTTGAGAAGATGGCGGAGATACTTGAAGCGACACAAGAAAACCGGATGAGAGATTTCTTGCCCAGAGGTGCGTCAAATGATGAGATGAGCTCTGTCGAAGAGCTTTGCTGACCTCTCGTTGCCAGCGAACCTCGTCCAGCATCGCCAACATCCATGAGGCATTAATGGGACGGATCAGCAGCGTCATCGTATTGACAACGATGCTCAACGCGGCCTTAGCGGTCGGTCAAGAAATTGAACCGAGAATCAACGAACGACGATCAGATGGAGCCGTCATCGCACCGACGCGCCAATGGATCAAGCCCGCAGGCCGTTCGATTGAGGTTTCTGGGAGGCCAGTCGACCTCATCATGGCTCAAGACGGGAGGCTCCTTGTCGCCAAGGACAATCGAGGGCTGATCGTCATTGATCCCATTCATTGGGACCTCGTTCAGGAACTCGCGTTTCCGGTCGGTGGGAGTTCGATGCACGGGATCGCAGTCTCGGGAGACGGATCAAGAGTTTGGGCGACCACGGCGCAGAATCAGCTTCACGAAGCAAGGCTGCGCCAAGACAAGATGTTCGAGTGGTCCCGGACTATCGATCTTCCGGGGCCAGGTGGAGTGGGAGCGGCCCACGGTTGCGGAATCGCCTTGTCAACTGACGAAACAACCGCCTATGTTGCATTATCCCGTAATAATACGATTGGTGTCGTTGACCTTGAGCAAGGTGAGTTAATTCGGGAGATCCCGGTCGGCGTCGCACCTTTTGATGTAGTCTTGGATCAGGATAACCAAACGCTCTATGTCTCGAATTGGGGTGGAAGGAGACCGGCAGATCATGAACGAACCGCGTTGTCGTCCGGTACACCTGTCTTGGTCGATGAGCGCGGTGTCGCCTCCAGCGGGACCATCGGGAAAGTAGACCTTCGCGAAGAAGTAATGGTCGCTGAGATTGCCACTGGGCTGCACCCCAGCGATTTACTGATTGACCATGTCCACGCCCGCCTTTACGTCGCGAACGCCAATTCTGACACGGTCGGGATCATCAATATCAGCGATGGCAGTTTCCAGGAGGAGTCGACCATCCTGGTCCGACCTCACCCCGATCTACTCTTCGGAAGTGCAACCAACGCATTGGCTCTTTCAGATGATGGCGCGACTCTCTACGTCGCCAACGGCGGCAATAATGCCGTCGCCGTGGTCGGGCTCGACAATGAGCGATTTGGTGGCGAACTCCTCGGTTTCATACCGACCGGATGGTATCCAGGGTCGTTGGCGATCACCAATGATGATCTCTATGTCGCCAACGTCAAAGGAATCGGTTCACGTGATGATCGTGGTGAGCCGAATCAAGGGCGGTCGGTGTACTGGTACCTCGGTAGTATCACGTCCGTACCATTACCGGATAGCAATACGTTGGTGCAGTATACGGCACAAGTCCGCCAAGACGCCCGAGTGCCACAGATGCTCCAATCGTGGCAGCGAGATCTGATTCGTGAGAAGGTCGAGCCCAAGCCGGTCCCTGAGCAACTCGGCGACCCTTCTGTTTTCGAGCATGTCGTCTACATCATTAAGGAAAACCGAACCTACGACCAGGTTTTTGGTGACCTCCCTCAGGGTGATGGAGATCCGAACCTCTGTATCTTCGAGCGTTCGATTACGCCTAATCACCACGCACTCGCTGAACAATTCGTGTTGCTCGACAACTTCTATTGCAACGGAGTCAACTCTGCAGACGGGCACTCTTGGGCGACTGAAGGTAATGTGACCGATCACCTCGAAAAGTCGTTTGGAGGCTGGACGAGGAGCTACACCTTCGGTGATGACCCACTGACGTACTCATCGACGGGGTTCATTTGGGATAATGTACTGCTTCACGGACTCACATTTCGGAACTACGGCGAAATGGACTACGCCGATCCGATACCAGCGGATGTAACGTTCGTCGAAATCCTTCAGGACTTCCAAGAAGCAAAGCATGAGATCACTTTCAAGCAAAAGATCGGTATCGAGACTCTGCAACGGTACACCTCGCCTGATTATCCCGGTTGGAATATGCGGATCCCCGAAGTCGTCCGCGCTGATCGATTCCTGAAGGAACTGGCCGAATACCAGGAATCAGGTGACTTCCCGAACTTCACCATTATTTACCTTCCTCAGGATCACTGCTCCGGCACCTCACCCGGTATGCCAACTCCCGAAGCTCACATGGCGGATAATGACCTCGCACTTGGGAGAATCGTGGAAGGAATCTCCAAGAGCCGATTCTGGCCTAGGTCATGTATCTTCGTCGTTGAGGACGATCCCCAGAATGGCTTTGATCACGTCGATGGCCATCGCTCGATCGGGCTCGTTATTTCCCCCTACACCCAACGAGGAGCCGTGGTAAGCGAGTTCTACAATCAGACATCGGTACTGCACACCATGGAACAAATCCTCGGCCTCCCTCCTATGAACCAAATGGACGCGTTGTCTCCTTTGATGTCGTCCTGCTTTACCACCGAGCCCGATTTCCGACCGTATGAAGCTCTTCCTGTCGATATCCCACTCGACAGACTCAATCCACCCCTTGCGCAGCTTAACTCAAAGCAACGATATTGGGCCGAAGCAAGCCTTCGGCAGGACTTCAGAGGATTTGATCGTGCTGATGAAGACACTCTTAATCGGATCCTCTGGCATGCCATCCGTGGTGTCCAGATTCCCTATCCTATTGCTTTCGCAGGTGCTCATGGCCGAGGTCTGAAGCAACGCCAACTTATCCACCAACCATCCGACGATGATGGACAGTAGGAGCGACTGGGCAACCTGCCATCGGGGATCGAGACCGGGGCATTACCTCTAACGTGCCAGTTCCATTCCACAATCACTGGAGTAGCTGGCTTTGTCGATGGCCGCTAGCGTTTTCAGATTTCGGTCTCCATAATGGCAACCATCTCAACTCGGGATGTCGAGCAGGACAGATCAACTGAGTGAAACCCTTCGAGGAATGAATTGGTCATGGTGTTTCGACACATGCAGGCTGTCAGTCTGATTCTCTGTGCATTCGGTTTCAGCGCTACTTTACCGGTAACTGCCCAAACAACCGACCTTAGGCTTCCAGCGCGGACTGATCGGAAGCCTCGGAATGTTGTCTTCATTCTCTCAGATGATCATCGTTACGACGCGATGGGTTTCTTGGGTCATCCCTTTCTGGAAACCCCGAACATGGATCGAATGGCATCGGGTGGAGCTCATCTCCGTAACGCATTCGTCACGACTTCGCTCTGTTCACCGAGTCGAGCTTCCATTTTGACCGGCCGTTATGCTCACAACCATCGAGTTGTCGACAACAACAATCTTGTGCCAGACGGAACCATCTTCTTTCCCCAGTATCTCCAAGCGACCGGCTACGACACTGCCTACGTTGGGAAGTGGCACATGGGCGGGAGTTCCGATGATCCGAGGCCTGGGTTTGATCACTGGGTAAGCTTTCGGGGGCAGGGCACTTATAATCCGGGACGGAACGGTCTCAATGTCAATGGAAAACGGATATCACAAAAGGGTTATATCACGGATGAACTCACCGACTACGCTGTAGATTGGCTCGAATCGCGCTCAAGTGAACGCCCTTTCTTTCTCTATTTGTCGCACAAAGGTGTTCATGCTGATTTCGTTCCCGCAGAGCGCCACAAGGGTCGCTATGCCGACGTGGAGTTTCAACCACCAGCAACGATGGCTGATACGCCCGAAAACTACAAAAACAAACCACTCTGGGTCCAGAATCAGCGAAATAGTTGGCACGGTGTTGATTTCCCGTATCACAGCACACTCGATGTCGGTGAGTATTATAAGCGCTATTGCGAGACACTCCTCGCAGTCGATGACAGTATCGGTCGAGTCTTTGACGCGCTGGAGGCGATTGGTGTACTTGATGAGACAGTCGTCATGTACATGGGAGATAATGGTTTTGCTTTCGGTGAACATGGTTTAATTGACAAACGAACGGCCTACGAGTGGTCGATGCGCGTCCCGCTCCTGATGCATTGCCCCGAACTTGTCGAGTCGGGGACGGTAGTCGAGCAGGTGGTCGCCAATATCGATATTGGCCCGACAATAATCGACGCTGCAGGGTTGCAGACTCCGGACCAGATGGATGGTCGGAGCTTCCTCGGTCTAGCGTCGGGGAGGAGTGTCGACTGGCGTGATGCTTTACTCTACGAATACTACTGGGAAAGAAACTTTCCACACACTCCGACGATCTTCGCGATTCGGACCGATCAGTATAAGTTTGTCCGGCCACACGGCCTTTATGACCTCGATGAGCTTTATGACATCGAGGCTGATCCTGGGGAAAGGACAAACTTGATTTTCAGCCCCGATCATCAAGATGTGATAAGAGAGTTGAAGACTCGAATGTTCGAACTTCTTGAAGAGACAGGGGGAATGTCAGTTCCCTTATATTCGGACAGAGGAAGCTCGCAGAACCTTCGAAATGCCAACGGTAAGAAAGCCGCCGAGTTTCCCGATCAACTCCTCCGTGAAGTACCAGAGGGGCGGGATCGTAACTAACCCTTATTAGGAGACTTCCTGGGCGAGGGAACGCCAATTCCATTTGTTCATTCTCCAATCAACAAGGACTCAACATCATGAGTGAACTCTCTCCTGCAGACACAACCCTTGCCCGTGCGGTGCGCCACGAACTTTCTGAGATCCGAAGCCATTGGATCTTGTTCTTGGTCCTCGGGATAGCGGCAGTAGTGCTTGGTACACTTATGATTAGTGTACCCCTCCTTACAAATCTTGCGACGATGACTTTCCTGAGCATCATCCTGATCCTCAGTGGCATCACTCAGTTCATCGGTGCCTTTTGGATCCGGCGTTGGAGTGGTTTCTTAATCCAACTCTTGGTCGGAATCCTGTACTTCGTCCTCGGTATCTTGACTCTGAATCGACCTTTAGAAGTTTCGACTGTACTAACGCTCCTCATCGCTGCCACACTCTTCGTAGGCGGGATCTTCCGGATCGTGGCGTGTGTCTTCATGCGGTTCGAGGGTTGGATTTGGCCGATGCTCGGCGGTCTGCTTAGTGTTCTCTTGGGCGTCGTAATCTGGAGGCAATGGCCAATCTCAGGGCTCTACATGATCGGACTCGTCGTCGGCTTCGAAGTCATCATCAGTGGTTGGACCTGGGTCATGCTCGCGCTCGGAATTCGACGACTTCCTAAACTAGAAACACCACCGAATTCCGGAACCAACCCAGCGGGAAG
Source organism: uncultured Isosphaeraceae bacterium (assembly GCA_964510225.1). GTDB lineage: Bacteria > Planctomycetota > Planctomycetia > Isosphaerales > Isosphaeraceae > CAZEAN01. The sequence goes on along the minus strand of CAZEAN010000009.1, from coordinate 24,774 downwards.
TTAACTCGGAGTGCCAAAATCCACTTCGATAAACTTTTGTCATCGTCACCAAGGATCGCCTCCATGCGACGACCAACAATCTCGATTATCGTTACGTTTGCCTTTCTGATCCTTGGATCGCCAGTGGCACGATCTCAAGAGAAACCGAACATCCTGTTCATTGCAATTGATGATCTCAATGATTGGGTTGGCTGCCTTGGTGGCCACCCTCAAGCCTCGACACCGAACATCGATCGACTGGCCGCACGCGGGACACTCTTCACGAACTCCCACTGTCAATCGCCGCTTTGTAATCCATCGCGAACGAGCCTCTTGACCGGCCTTAGACCCTCCACAACCGGCGTTTATGGACTCGCTCCTTGGTTCCGCACGATCCCCGAGTTCGCCGATCTCGTCACGCTCCCAGAGCATCTTCGCGCCAACGGTTACACCAATTTGACGACGGGGAAGATCTATCACGGCGGGTATCCACCACAGGCTGATCGTCCTCGTGAGTTCGACAGGTACGGTCCTCGGGCAAGCGTCGGGGCACGCCCCCCAAAGAAACTGATCGGCCCCACACCAGGCGGCAACAACCCCTTGATGGATTGGGGGACCTTTCCGCATCGTGATGAAGACAAGGGCGATTGGGCGGTTGCGAGTTGGGCGGTTGAACAGATCGAAGCCGAGCCAGATGGGCCCTTCTTTCTCGCTGCTGGCTTCTTCCTACCTCACGTCCCGTGTTACGCGACGGAACGCTGGTTTGATCTCTATCCGGCCAATGCGTTAATCATGCCCTCGGTGTTGGACAACGATCGGGATGACACACCCGAATTCTCGTGGTATCTCCACTGGTATCTGCCAGAACCTCGCCTCTCCTGGCTGAAACAGGCGAACGCTTGGAAATCACTTGTCCATTCCTATCTCGCTTCGATCAGTTTCATTGATGCCCAAGTCGGTCGAATTCTTGATGCCCTCGATGCTTCGGCAGCTTCCGACAGCACAATCATCGTCCTCTGGTCCGACCACGGCTATCATCTCGGTGAGAAGGAAATCAGTGGTAAGAACACACTCTGGGAACCATCGACGAGGGTCCCTCTGATCTTTGCAGGCCCTGGTATTCCGGCTAGCCAACAATGCGACCAACCGGTCGAGTTGCTCGACATCTTCCCGACACTAATCGATCTCTGTGGCCTGCCCGACCGCCCTGGTCGTCCCTTAGAGGGTCACAGTCTTGCTCCGCTCCTCCGAGACTGTACAGCAAGACGCACCTGGCCGGCAATTACAACACACAACCAGGGAAATCATGGGATCAGGACCTATCAATATCGATACATCCATTATGCGGACGGTTCCGAAGAACTCTACGATCTTAAAGACGACCCCGAAGAGTGGCATAATCTCGCAGATGATCCTGAGTTCGAGTCAGTCCTTGTGGAGCATCGTGGTTGGCTTCCGAAAGTGGATCTACCCGCCGCTCCTGGCAGTCGACATCGGGTTCTTACGTACGATGGCACAACCGCCGTCTGGGAAGGTAAGTCGATTATTCCTGCCGATAAAGTTCGGTGAGACCAAAAGTACAGAGGCTCAAGCGGATGAGACATCACCTTCTCTTAGTCCCGCTCATTCTCGTCGCCATCCATACAAGGACGGAAGCGGAAGAACGACTTCCCAACGTCATCATTATCTTCACCGATGATCAAGGCTACGCTGACATCGGGCCTCTTGGAGCGGAAGGATATGAGACGCCGAATATCGATCGGATGGCTTCGGAAGGGAAGCTTTTTACCAACTTTTACTCAGCCCAAGCGGTCTGCTCAGCGTCTCGGGCCGCCCTCCTGACGGGATGTTATCCCAACCGAATTGGCATTCTTGGTGCCCTCGGACCCAATGCAAAGACCGGGATCGCCGACAGTGAAGTAACGATCGCTGAACTCTTGAAAACATTGGACTACGCAACCGCGATCTTTGGGAAGTGGCACTTAGGTCACCATCCTCAATTCCTCCCATTGCGTCATGGGTTTGATGAATACTTCGGTCTACCGTATTCCAATGATATGTGGCCGAAGCACCCAACAAATCCCAAAGGGTATCCACCACTACCCCTCATCGACGGCGAAGAGACAATCGAGCGGAACCCCGACCAACGGAACTTGACGACGTGGTATACCGAGCACGCCGTTAGGTTCATTGAGGAGCATCGGGATCAACCGTTCTTTCTTTATGTACCCCATAGCATGCCTCACGTACCGCTCTTCGTCTCCGACAAGTTTGACGGCGCCTCCGAGCAAGGATTGTATGGAGATGTCATCATGGAGATCGACTGGTCGGTGGGCCAGATCCTCGAAACCCTCCGAACGCTCGGACTCGATCAAGACACCCTCGTGATCTTCACATCAGATAACGGGCCCTGGCTCTCGTACGGCAACCATGCTGGTTCAGCAGGACCACTCCGGGAGGGTAAGGGTACGACTTGGGAAGGTGGTCAACGTGAACCAACCGTGGTTTGGTGGCCTTCCCGGATCACGGGAGGTTCAGTCTGTCACGAGCCAGCGATGACCATCGACCTGCTGCCAACAATCGCAGCGATTACGGGGGCTACATTACCAGCACATCCGATCGATGGACTCGACATCTCGAATCTACTCTTCCGGGATTCCGGAGCCGAGTCACCACACGAGGCCCTTTATTTCTATTGGGCACGTCACTTACAAGCAGTCCGGTCTGGACCTTGGAAGCTCCACTTTCCACATTCCTACCGGAGCCTTCGAGGATCACCTGGGCATGATGGAAAACCAGGGGGCTACGTACAAGGAGAGACTGGACTCGCGCTCTACAACCTTGGGGACGACATCGGTGAGACGACTGACCTCAAGGACCAGTACCCTGAGGTCGTCACCCGACTCCAAGAACTCGCCGAAGAGGCACGAGACCAGCTTGGTGATTCAGCAACCCAGCGTACAGGTACTGGAATCCGACCCGCTGGTCGACTCCGAACTTCCAGGGAGCCTCAACCGTGAAACACGCGATCGCCACCACACTCCTGACAACATTCCTCATTGGAATCGCTGGCTCTATTCTCGTAGCAAAAGAGGGAGAACGTCCACCAAGCATTGTCATCTTTCTGGCTGACGATGTCTCGTGGAACGACTTCGGCTGTTATGGGCACCCTAACATTCGAACTCCAGAGATCGACGCTCTCGCGTCTGATGGACTACTCTGTGAAAATGCTTTCCTCACGACCTCTTCATGCAGCCCCACACGGATCAGTGTCCTTACGGGCAAGTATCCCCACAGTACGGGTGCCGAAGATCTGCATATGCCTCTGCCGCCTGATCAACGGTTTGTGTCGTCCTACCTGAAGGAAGCAGGCTACACCACTGGTCACATGCTCAAAACGCACTACGGCGAAAATGGTAACAACCAGTTCGATTGGTATGGATCATCCGTGAATGAGTTTGATTCGTTCCTCGACCTCGCAGATGACACACCTTTCTTCCTTTGGGTTGGGTTCCGTGATGCTCACCGTCCGTACAGTCAGGGCTCAATCGACCAGCCACACAGCGAGGAAGACGCGGTTGTTCCTCCTTTCCTCGCCGACACACCGGAAACACGCGCAGACCTCGCCTTGTATTATGACGAGATCGCTCGGATGGACAGCCAAATCGGAGCCATGGTCCGAGAGTTGAAAAACCGTGATCGCTTTGACGATACTCTCATTGTCTTCTTTGCGGATAACGGTGCACCATTTCCCAGGGCTAAGGGCTCACTCTACGATTCTGGGATCAAGACGCCCTTAATCTTCTGTTGGCCTAGCCAGATTAGGAGTGGCACAACCTTTTCGGGTCTTACTAGTGTAATCGACCTTGCACCGACCCTCCTCGACATCGCTGGATCACCATCACCGGGAGATTTCCAAGGGCAGAGTCTCTTACCAATCCTTCAGGATCCCAGCCGACCCGGACGGCTCAACGTCTTTAGTCAACGCAACTGGCATAACTGTGATCATCACATGCGGAGCGTGCGGACCAAGCGATTCAAGTTGATCCGTAATGCGTATCTTGACGAACCCTTTGGAAATCCCTCCGACGTAAGTAGCTCACCGTCGTGGAATGCACTCTTGGCACTCCGGGAAGCAGGAGAGTTGACTGCTACCCAGAGTCAACTTTTTGAGTATCCCCGGCCTCAATTCGAATTATATGATCTCGAAGCCGACCCCTGGGAATCGCAGAATCTGGCCGGTCAGTCGGAGTATCAAGAGGTCCTCAGTCAACTGGAGGGGGCACTCGATCAATGGTCACAGTCGACGGGTGACTATCCCTCGCGCTATCGTCGCCGGGGTGACAATACCAATCGTATTACGGGGGTAAAGTTCACCCGAGAGATCCCCACGCAAACTGATCCACTTCCCGAGGGGTTTCGTCCCTAATTGGGGATAAGCCGTACCTGGTTAACCCAGTGCGTTATCCCCACTTAAGCGGCTCACCGCGCCGGACAGCCTCCTCGAGTCCGTCGAGGACTTCCTCCCAAGGCTCACTCCTCATGGGGTACCAAGCTTTCTTGTCGCTCTGGATCTCTTTAACACGTTGGATCACCGCTGAGCATTCGTCAACAGTAAGGTAGCCATCGTAATCATTCCGTGAGAGGAAAGGCACGAGTGGGTCCTCGATTTCTGACCACGGCCTCATCCCACCAAAGCCTTCCATGTCGTTCAGATCGATGCCCACGGTGTTCGCAAGTGTCTGTCGAAACTGTCTGAACGACGTGTACCCGAAGTGGGCATTCCCGTGGGAGAAATCAACACCCATGGTCGTCCTCCAAGAGTTCTCATGATCTCGATTGATACCCGACCGTGCTCCGCGAGCCACCAACCGATTGTACTCTGTTTCGTCGAGTCTAGACGTGGGCTGGATTGGTTGGGAAGCCATTGTCCAAAACGATTCCAGACTCCCACACTGGTGCTCAAGTGAGACCGATAATGGGATCGCCGTGGTAAATATAGTGGGGGCGATCTTGTTCGTCATGCCATGCTGCTGTCTTCGGAAGCCCGAGTGCTTGATAGATAGTGGCCGCGAAGTTTTCTGGGGTCTGCGGTTCGCGTGATGGCTCACTCCCAATCCGATCAGTTGCTCCGATCACTCGGCCTCCTTGAATACCACCGCCCGCGATCCAGACTGACTGCGCGAGCCCCCAATGATCCCGACCAGGCTTTTCGTAGCTCTTGGGCAAGTGGGAGATCTTGGGGGTTCGGCCAAATTCTCCAGCCATGACGATGAGAGTGGAGTCAAGCAATCCTTCAGCAACAAGATCGTCGAGCAAGGCAGAGAGGGCTCGATCGGTAGGTGGGAACAATTTTTCCTTCAGGTGAGGAAATGCGTTACCATGAGTATCCCAAGTTTCATTATTTCCTAAATTGACTTGTACGAGATTAACGCCCGTCTTGACAAGTCGCTTGGCCATTAAGAGAGACCAACCAAAGAGGTTATCGCCGTAACGTTCCAGTACCTTGGGATCGGCATTCGCAACATCAAATGCATCTCGGACGGACGGTTCCGTCATCAAGGCAACGGCAGCATCTTGATGGTGGGCGAAGGAGTCGTTGGCCTGAGCGTTTCGGAGCGATTGTCGTTTCCGATCGAGTGCTCCGAGCAGAGCAAGGCGATTCTGGAGCCGACCATTGTCGAGACCTTCCGGGAGCGAAAGCGTCGGGGCGTGGAACCGCTTTTCGAGTGGAGGAATGCCCCGTTCCTGATGGTCAAAACCAAACTCTGGGTAGGCGCCGTAGCCTTTGGGATCAAATGGGGAAGCTTCGATAAACCAGGGGTCTCGATGCGGTCCCATCAAGCCCGCGAATTGTCCAGGAATCACTCGTCCCGTATTGTGGACGAGGCGTTCAGGGAGAACGACGGCAGGTGGAAGGTTCCCACGAGATTCGGTCAGGCCGCCGGCGACTGCCGCAATCGCTGGCCAGTCACTTGGCTTTGGACGTGACGCATTGAATCCGGGCGGCAGTGTGGATCGACCGGAGAGCATCACCTGATGGCCTTGCGAGTGTTCGTTCCAAGGATGAGTCAGGGACCGGACCAGCGACCACTGGTGCGCGCGAGCAGCGAGCAGCGGCAAATGTTCAGAAATCTCCAAGCCAGGAACGGTGGTCGCGATCGGTCGAAACTCGCCACGGATCTCGTCGGGGGCATCCGGCTTCATGTCGAAGCTTTCGTGTTGTGCGAGTCCACCTGAGAGAAAGATGTAGATAACAGCCTTGGCCTTCGGTTCGGAGCCTCCGGAGAATTCCGCCAGCTCAGCAGCCCGCAGTTCGCGGAGATCTGCCGACCCAAGACCGAGTAAGCCGATGGCGCCTGCTTGGATCATTTCCCGACGGGTGAACCGAGGGTGGTGGAGCCGACTACGGTTTAAGACGGCGTGCTGTGGGATCGATCGCAAGGCAACACCTCTCAGTTCAATTAAAGTGAAGAGGCTCGCGGGCGGACCCAAACCAAGCTAACCTGAACTTCCGAGTCATTGCATGGCTAGATCCTGGTCCTCTCTAATTTCTTTGATACAACGATCGGACTCAATGAGCAACGGGGAGCGAACAAATGGGACTGAAGCTAACATGTGGTTTCTTGGGTTTGGCGCTCGTCAGCCAGGGATTTCCCTGCCACGTCGATGCAGACGATTGGCGGAACCTAAACAATGCGATCGCCGAGATTCCAAGCGAAGGCTATTGCGATCAACCTTATCTAGTTGAAACTCCGGAAGGCCATTGGCTCTGCTTGATGACGACCGGAAGCGGCCGTGAGGGTTCCTCAGGACAACACGTCGTCGCCACTCGGAGCTTCGACCAAGGGAGAACCTGGTCCGGATTGGTTGACATTGAGCCCGCCAACGGCCCCGAGGCCTCCTGGGTCGTACCCTTCGTGGCATCATCGGGAAGGATCTATGCAATCTATACCTACAACTTTGAGAATCGCCGGACCATAAAGGACTATCGAGGGAAACCACTTCAGCGCGTCGACACTTTAGGCGCACTGATGTTTAAGTACTCAGACAATGGCGGCATCACTTGGTCAAATGAGCGATACCGAATCCCCATGCGGAACTTCGAGATTGATCAGCAGAACGTCTACGACGGTGCGGTCCAGTTCTTCTGGAGCATCTCGAAACCGATAGTCGTAGGAACTGATGTGTTTATGGGGATGGGAAAAGTTGGGAACTTTGGTCGAGGGTTTATGCACAGGTCGGAAGGTTGCGTGCTTAAAAGTCCCAACCTCCTCTCAGAGTCCGATCCTTCAAAAATCATCTGGGAGACGCTACCTGAAGGGAACGTAGGGATCCAGGCTTCAGAAGGTGCCGTGGCCGACGAACATAATCTCGTTTCTCTGAGTGACGGTAGTTTGTACGCCGTCTTTCGGACAGTCGCAGGGTTCGCTGGGCAGTCGTACAGTCGAGACCAGGGGAGGACTTGGAAGACGGGATGGTCGACTTACTACCCCGGAGGGAAACGGATCAAGCAACCTCGGGCGTTGAACAAAATCACACGGTTCAAGAACGGCAAGTATCTCCTCTTCTTCCACAACAATGGGACCACAAACTACACCGGTGTGGTCCGAGGGAGTCGGAACCCAACTTGGCTTGCCGGTGGCATCGAACGAGACGGGTACATTCACTGGACACAGCCCGAGGTTTTCCTCTACGACGAAGAGTACCACAACGGGATTTCCTATCCCGACTGGCTTGAAGCTGATGGTCGCTATTTTATCTCCGAAACCCAGAAAACAACGGCGCGGATTCATGAAGTTCCATCTGATTTCCTTGAGCAGCTTTGGAATCAGTTTGAACGCAAGGAAGTCACCCGCGAGGGACTGGCATTTGAACGCGCTGGGAGTGACGCGATTCAAGGTCTGACCCATCCGATCCCGGAGTTCGGTCCGATCTGGAACGGAGCCAGTGCTGCCCTTGAGTTTGCGATCGAGACTGGTCCACTCCACAAGGATCAGATTCTGTTGAGCACTCGGGTGAGTGCGACACCGCCTCCTGCACACGGCGCCGTCCGACACAAGGGTCAGGGGATCGAGGTCTCACTTCTGAAGGACGGGCAGATTCAAGTCCTCCTTGATGACCTTAGCAGTCTGGTGGTTCATCGATCAGGGAACCAAGTCATCCAGCCGCATACAAAACATCACATTGTGATCAATATCGACGGTGAATCGAAGGTTCTAAGTCTTGTCGTCGACGGCGATTTACTCGATGGTGGTGATTCACCCTTTGGCTACACCCGTTTCTCACCCTTCTTCAGCACAATCAACGGGACTGCTGAAGCCCAGATTAGCGACGAGTTTCAGGGCACGGCTTCACTCTTCCGTATCTACAAGCGCTACCTGACAACGACTGAATCGATCGGCAACTACCGAGCGGTCCGAGGAAGGATTCAAACTTCACCATAAGAAGTTGAAGCACATCGACCAAGGCGACTGAAGGAAGGGTCGGAAGCAACTTGGGATCAACTTGAGGGCAGCTTCCTTCAGCACGCCTTGGCCGGTCACACTGAACCAAGCGCTAGGGCGATTCACGCCGAATAGTACGGTGCAGGAGCGACGATTCGTTTCCGATCACAGACCGTTGAGTTCGAGTCGTTCGATGAGGAGGGTCTCGCTCGGGACGGTGACTTCGGCGGTCCGGAGCGGAGCAATGCCGATCGACTCTACTGAAAGGAGAGAAGTACCGTCGCCGTTGGGATCGATTGTGAGGTGAGCGATCGTCAGGGGGAGTCCGTTCGAGAGTCTGTAGACCAGACCACCCTTCGTCCGTCGGTTGGGACGAACCTTCACGAACTTGTTGGCAATCGCTCGTTCAAGTTCGTCAGCGAGTTCGAGACCATCGATCTCGTTGAGGGGTCGCTCCGCAACAAACTTGGCGACTCCACCATTCTGCCATTCAGCGTCTCGTGCCGAGCCATGGACCGCCACACGGCCAGCGGTCACGGTATCGGCCCCAGCGTTGAGGGTCACGATCAGGTAGAGAGCAGGACCCGAGGTTTTCGGGGCGTATTCATTTTGGAGTGCGCGGGCTCGGAGACCGAGAATCCAGGCTCCATCGAGTTCGGTAGCAAGACGATCGACTTCTTCGGCGATTTGGGCGTCGCCTTGAACTCGAACGAAAATCCGACCTTCTTGAAGGTATGCTGGATCAACGACCTCGGTGCCAACCGAAGCATCGAGTGCTTCGACAAATCGGTCTGCAAGGGCGAACTCCCATTGATTCGCGATTTGAGGCGCGAGTCGGGCAATCTGCTCAAGGCTGTAATTGTTGCAGACGTGCCACATCACCACTTGAGCGACGCGACGTCCCGTACCGAGATTTCCGAGTGATCGGAGTGCTTTTTGAACGCGTTCGTCATTGCTGTATTCGCTAACATCCATCAACTCGAATCGATCCGTAGGCTTGGGGTCGGGGAGACCAAGGTTCAAGCAGACCGCAGGAAGGAGGATCGTCACTTCCTGGCCACCGGCGATCGCAACCGACTCGGCATCGGGAGCATCAGCAATCCCGACTGAACGGAACCCGGCGCTTTCAGAGCTATCTGACCGTTCGAAGGCCCCGAACGCCTCGTCATGATTCGAGAGGCGACCGATCCCCATGCTCTGGAATGCACCTTGGCCAGTTGCTGCCGAGGCGACCAGGCCGGAAGGAATGATCACTTGGAGCCGACGACCAGAGATGTTCTGGATATGGAGCTTCACTTGATCATCGCCGGCACCCCGTGCGTCGACAGCAAGTTGACCGTCGCGCTGAGCTTTCAAAAGATCAACAGAGTGGGCGATAAAGTCAGCACCTGGGACCGGTTCAACCGGTTCTTGTGCATTCGCTGTCAACGTGACTACTGATGCAAGGAAGGCCGCGACAGCCCCGGCCCGGACCAGCTCGAATCGTCGCCAGTTCATGGACTTCTGTCTCCGGTGCAGGTGCGGGCCGCCTCAGCTCGTCTTCCCTCGGGCTTCTCAGAGCCCTGTTGGAGGGAGACGACTCGGCCAACGCCCCGTTGATTGTTGGATTTCCGTTTCCGACTGATCGATGAGACCCGACCGGCGTGTCAGAATCACGTCGATCGGTAAACTCAATCGACCCTGCTTCTCAGACGTTTCGATCGTCTCGAGAATTCTCTCCCTTTTCTGAGTCCTCAATCGGCACGGTGAGGGAGTGCACTTTTCCCGAAATTGAGGATCAGGGCGGATCCGTCCGTTATTAGATGGGAACAACGGATGTATCGGTTGATCCGAATTGACCCCTCACTGACTGGACGTTAAACTTTAGATGGAAAGTGGTTAAGGCCATTCTTGCACTGACAACCCAAACCGTCGCTCTCCAAAGATACAGTTGGGGATACGGGCTTGGTCGTTCGTCTCGTTTGCAACGGAGGCGCCTGATGAGTTTGGGTGAAGACGACGCCGCCGGTATCACCTTCGAAACGATGGAAGGTTATAGCTGGCCCACAATTACGCAATTCTCTGTCTTCTTGGAAAATCGGGTCGGACAGCTCTTGGAATTGGTCCGCGCATTCGATGGGACCCGCGTTGGCATCGTGGGGCTCTCGATCGCCGATTCGGCCGATTGTTGCATCGTCCGGGTGATGCTTAGCCACTGTGAGCAAGGGCGAGAGATTTTAAAAAATGCCGAACTCCCCTTCGCCGAAAATGAACTGCTCGTTACCGAACTCGGTAATGGCGTTCACACCCTGAACGGGCTCTGCACAGCGCTTCTGCAGGGCGAACTGAACATCCACTACGCCTATCCGCTTTTGGTTCGCCCCCATGGCTTTGGCGCGGTGGCGATGCACATCGATAATGTCGAACTCGCTGGACAGACCCTCAAAACAATGGGCTTCGAGATTCTTTCCGAGGCCGACCTCAGGCTCTAATTTAGTCATACTGAACAACCACAACCGCCCAGAACTTGATCCACCAAGGTGCGTGGTTGTGGTTTGAGGCGTGGTGCAAGAATAGTTAATGAGGCAAGTTGATCTTCTTCGATCGATCAGCCGCGTGCTCGGCGTCGAAGTGCCAGACCAAGACCAGCGATGCCGGCAATTCCCGAGAGGGCAAGTGTCGAGGGTTCGGGAACGAAAACGATTCCAGCAATTTTAGAGCTGCCTTCTCGGCCGCTGTTAGCTGGGCCGACACTTGTTGCTCGGACGCCGAGGCGCTCGTTGTTGACGAAGTCGAGCGTAAGAACAGTTGTGCTGCTGGAGAGAACGAACATGGTCGTCTGAATGTCGTCGTTACCCATACCCGGAGTTCCGATAGTAAGACCGGCGTCGAAGGGATCGGCCGGATTCAGATTGTTGCCACCACCGAAGTTGATGACACTGTTTGCTTGGAACTCTGAATCAGTAACATCAGCACCAGTAACGCTGAGGGTGTTGATGATGCTGTCATCGCTGACATCGAAGAAAATGCCCCGGATGTCCCCAATGTTGTTTGTGCCGTCAATTGTGTCGGGAACCAACGTCACCGTGAACTTGAGGTCATCGCCCATCTCTTCGATGGTGACGTCGACTTGGATTGGGTCCGTACCGAAATTGTCGGTGCCACCCAAGGTGAACATGAGCGAGCTTGCGGAGGCAGTGTTGCCGGCGAAGATACTGGCGGCGAACAGCACAATGGTAGGGAGGAGAATTCGGTTTGCGAAGGAGAATGAACTCATCGTTTCGGTAGTTCCAGGGTTGTTGATGGCAAAGAAAAGCGGCTAGGGCCATTGCAAGGGGTCTGGTTTACCTCCTCCACGTTGTGGAGAACCTCGTGCAATGCATGATGCAAACGATTGCGAAGCACCATTTGTGACAGGCCGTTCGCAACCAAGAACAGAAAGCGTAAACGAGGGAACATCCTTAGGCACCACAGGCGCTCTAAAAGGCTCATCGAGCTGAAATTGCAAGTTTAAACACGCGCGTGATGGCAGTCGTGTTGATTCGAAACAACAACGGATCCACTGCGGTGTGTTGTCGAAGTCTCGGAGTTCCCGCGCAACTCGTATGGCCAACCCCAGTTTTGTGTCGTCTAGGCCAACTTCATTTCGAATCACTAATATGCTTTGCTTTCCCAATCAGCCCTACGACATTGTCCTGGGCCGAATAGGAATGCGCACCTCAAACGACCGCATCTTGGCAATCTAGGAAATTCAGGAAAAAATTTAGACAAAAGCCTTGTCGCAGCGTGTGCAAGTGCTGATAAAGATGGCGAGCAGTACGCCATTCTATTCAGAAAATGACGTGATGCTCCACATGATCACTTCATACGTTCACTTGCATCAGTGACGAGGTCTTTTCAATGTTTGTATCTCACCAATCTTCCCAACGTCGGATCCAACGAATACTCACGCCGTGTCTCGAACCGATGGAAGAGCGGACGCTGCTCTCAACAGGCGCTGGTACGATCGCTGCTGCCGAGGTTGAGGGCGGGGCGGATGCTTACGTCACACAGCTTTATTACGAAGTTGTCGGGCGACCTCCGGAACCTGATGAACTCGAGACCGGCATCGGGTTCGTCAACTCAGGCCCAGCCGCGACATCAACATTCGTTCGGGATCTTCAAGACAGTGACGAGGTTGTCACTGCCGAGGTCGAGGGGCTCTACCAGGACCTCCTGGACCGTGACCCGGACGGTTTTGGGGCACCGATCTTCAGCGAAATCCTCCGCACTCCTCAGGGTTTCGAAACAGCGCTGGCGAGCATCTTAGCCTCGGATGAGTACTTCTTGACCCAGGGCGGAGGAACGAATGAAGGGTTCCTGCAGTCTGTCTATTCTGATGTTTTGGGTCGGCTCATCGACGGTGTGGGACAGGGAGATTTTCTCGAAGCACTTGAGAACGGGGTCGGACGATTCGAAGTTGCCTCCATTATCGTGGGCAGCGTCGAGGCATCGGAAGATTTGATTGACGAAACGTATGCCGACCTGCTTCTCCGCGCACCCGATGCCGTCGGTCAACCCGCCTTCCTCGAGTCCCTGCAGAATGGACTCGGTCGTTTCGAGTTCGAGGCGATCGTCCTCACATCACCCGAATTCGTCACAACGAATCAAGCGGTCATCGAAGACATCACCGAACTCGCCTCCGGAGACCCCAATCTCACCACTCTGGTTGCGGCACTGGAGGCGACCGACTTAATCGAAACGCTTCAGGGTGCGGGACCATTCACCGTCTTTGCTCCTACCGATGAGGCTTTCGCTGCACTCGGCGAGGAGACGCTTGACTTCCTACTTGATAACCCAGAAGAACTCGCCGAAATCCTTCTCTATCACGTTGTTCCTGGAGCATTCTCTGCGCCTGAGGTTGTAGGCTCCGGTACGTTCCCAACTGCGGAGGGATCTGAGATTGGAATTCGATCGACCGGAGAGGGAGTGACCATCAACGATTCGGGCCTTGTTGCTACGAACCTCAAGGCCGTCAACGGGATCGTCCATGTGATCGATGAGGTCTTAATGATTCCCTCGATGGACATCGTGGAGACGGCGGTTGCAGCGGGCAGCTTTACGACACTCGCAACGGCACTCGAAGCAACTGACCTCGTCGAAACGCTTCAAGGAGAGGGACCTTTCACGGTCTTCGCTCCAACTGACGAAGCCTTCGCCGCACTTGGTCAAGAGACACTCGACGCACTCCTCGACGACCCCGAACAACTCGCCGAGATTCTGCTCTACCATGTCGTGCCGAATATGTCTCTAAACACAACGGAACTTACCGTTAATGGAAGAGTTGAAACCGCTCAAGGAGAAGAGGTAATGGTTGTTGCAACTTCAGACGGACTTGTTATTAACGGAAGTAATGTGGTCGTGGAAAATATCGTGACAACAAATGGGATGATTCAGGTGATCGACCAAGTCTTAATTCCACCAACAATGGCATGATCGGCTCTTTAATTAATTACTAAAGCAGGATAGAGACAGTTTAAAAACTGTCCCAGTTTATTCAACTGGGACAGTTTAATTCTTTAATTAGAGTCAAGGGTTGGTGATCAATACTGGTCAGCACTAACCACTTCACGACCGTTAATGCTACCTAGCGCAGCATAAACAGTGAGGTCGATCGATTCTTTCAGGAAAGTGACCGAACCGTCGCCGAGGAGGAAGTTGGCACCGCCCGGGTGTTCGCTCTTGAACCCCTTGCTGGCATAGCTGAACCGGCAGTTCCAGTTGCTCGTTCCAAATCCACCACAGTTGATGTCACGAGTTTCCCAGTTAATCGGGACCGTGCAGCCAGCGGTACCGCCGTTGAAGTACCAGAAGTTGCTGTCGGCCGCTTGATAAGGTAGGACTTCGCCGACGAGGATTGAACTGCTCGTACCGTCTTTGAAATCGCCAATTCGTTTGACTTGAAGAGTCCGATAGTCAAAGACACCTCGGAGGCTCCCACCGTCGAAGTTCGTCCCCCAGAATCCAGGGTGACCGATCCGAGGCGTCCCGAGGGGAGGATCTTGCTCAATCGGGGTTTCCCAAGGCCCACCCGGCGGCGTTAAGTGTCCGATGCAATAGTTGTCACCAAAGCTCCCGGCATAATTTGAGACCGATACCAACGGAGTACCGTTCGGGCTACCGACGGGAGGAGGAGCAGCGCCGGCGGGGTGCTGGCCTTCTTGACCCGCATTGGCACGGAATCCGCCGCCATTCTCGCCATCGGACGGGCAAAGGAAGGTCTCAAAGACGGTATACCAAGCAGTCTGGATGGAGCTGGTGCCCGATCCACTCGCGTAGAGGCTGAAGTTGACCGCATCGTAGGCGTTGTTCCCTTCCATGAACGGAAGAACCATTACGCGCCAGGTCATTCCATTATTGTCCCAAGCCCATCCAGGGACCGTCATTCCTCCCGGAGGAAAGGAACCGAAGGTGTCGTTGTAATTGTGGAGCGCAAGCCCAAGCTGTTTAAGGTTGTTGGTGCACTGGGCACGACGGGCGGCTTCGCGAGCCGATTGAACGGCGGGGAGAAGAAGTGCGATCAAGACACCGATGATGGCGATAACGACCAACAGCTCGATCAGGGTGAACCCGCTGGTTGTCTTTCGCTGATCCGAATGTCGCATAAGATCAGGAACTCCTAAGAATCTGGTGGAATCGAAGTGACATGGGACGAAAAAGATCGGGCGGTGGTACGAAACGTTGAAGATCCGCTTGCCAACATTACCAGGGTACCACCTGAATCAATACCGCTCTGGCTTGTGCTGGTAGGGATCAATGCCAAGGGATCAAAACAAGCCTTTCTCCGAAAGACTCGGCGACCCGGTACAGTGAGTTTAGCACCGGAATCACTTGACACTTCATGGCTCAATTCGTCCATGAACTTGGGTGGGCTATTCAAGTATAATCTGCGTGAGCAGGAATCGAAAGTCTGAAGAGGAGGAATGTTCGGTACTTCAATATGTGTTTGATCTGTGGGCTCCTGATCTAAATCATCGAAGATCAATTGTTGGAGCACATTGTGGGGAGGAATTCTTGCCGATACCTCTACCAAGGAAACTATACGTCTCAAACGACCATCTGTGACTTCTAGTCTTTTCCCGCCTGAAGTCGGTGAAAGTTTGCGAGTCCATCCTCACCGATTTCCCGATAGTGCTGGGCGAGCAGGCGGTTGGCTTCAGGATGCTCCGGAGAGTCAGAGACGATCTTTTTTGCCCATCGGATACCTTCTTCAGGCCGACCGTTTCGAAAGAACCAACGGGCCGCTTCGAGTTGCAATCTGAGGTCATGGGGCCGGCCGTAGAGCCGCTCCATGAGGTCGGTGATCTGGTTCTGATCCTCTTGAAGAACGACGGCGCGTTCACGCGCTTCTTCGGCCTCAGAGGTTCGTCCGAGCCTTGTCAGGACAAGGTTTCGCTGATAGTGGGCCTCGGCTTCGAACGGAGCAAGTTCAACCGCTCGATCCAGTCGCTTGAGTGCTGATTCCAGTCGCCCTTGCCGGAATTCAATCTTCGAGACCTGGATGAGTGGTTCTGGATTCGCTGGATCGAGTGTAGCGGCACGCTGGAACCAGTCGGCTGCGGACGATTCCGAGCCGAGCCCAGCGAGTGCTCGACCGAGCCCGATCATCGCGACAAGGTCTTCAGGATTCTGGTCGAGCAACGACTCGAAAAGGTCACGCGCCGACTCGTACTTATGGATTGCCAGCAGTTTATCAGCGAGCCCGTGTTTTGCGTTGCGATGCGCGGGATCAAGACGGAGCGCTTCTTCATAATCACTAATTAGATCGCTAGCACTCACATCGGATCGCGTCTCGATTTCAGCACGCCAATAGTACGGGTCGGGATTCTCAGGATCATGGCTGATCCAATCATCAACCGCAATCCTGGCGTCGCGGATCTGGAAGGTCTCCAAGAGGCAACGGACGAGGGCTTGGTCCACTTCAAGGTCAGGGTTTTCAAGTGTTGATTGGAGACCAAGCCTTCGGAGGATCGGTTCCGCCTCTTCATGACGACCGAGGCTGACATAGAGCAGGGCACGCTCACGATCGACGAAATCGCGGTCGAAGCCCAACGCCAAGGCCCGATCGAGGCCAGCGACTCCTTGGTCGAGCATCCCGAGTCTGAGGGCTCCCTTGGCGACCAGGAAGGCCGCCTCAGCAGAATCAGGCTCTGCCTTAATAAGTTCTGCGAGGATCGGCTGGGCAGCTTCGGGATTTCCCTCGTCGATCAGTCGCCTCGCTTCCGCGGTGAGGTCCTTAACCGCCTGTTTCCGAGAGTTCTCCCATGTGAAGTAGACCGACGGCCCTACCAGAATCACGAGGCCTAACCCAATAAAGCCAACGACGCGATGACTCACTTGCACCGTCACAACCCCTTATTCATGCCGAGAACTCCATAAGCTGCTGACCTCACGAACGAAATGGCTCCGATTCCGGATAGATCGGCCCAGAACGACTTGGGAGGAACTGATCAAGCGCAATTGCGTTCTCGCGGCCCAGAATCAAATTGACGACGAGTTCGGCCGTTGCAGGCGAGAGTTGGAGACCTGCCCGACGATGACCGGTGGCGATGATTAAGCCCTCGAGACCAGGAGCGCGACCGATGTAAGGTCGATTATCAATACCTCCTGGTCGAAGACCAGCCCAGGAGTCCTCGAAGATCGCGTCGGCGAGACCGGGACACAGTTTGAGTGCAACGTTTAAAAGCTCGCGTGTTCCCGACGCGGTTGGCCGTGAGTCGAAGCCGGACTCTACCTCAGTCGCCCCGACCAGTACGAGTCCGTCGTCTCGTGGCACGATGTAGTGTTTCTCCCACTCGATAATCCGCCGGAGTCGAACCCGTTCCGATTTTAACAAGATAATCTCACCCTTGACGGGGGGGGTCGCGAGCTTGACGTCTGCAGTCGCAAGGAGCGACTCTGACCAAGGTCCTGCGGAGACCACCGCCAGCTTACAAGGGATCAGCCCCGAACTGGTCCGAACGCCTTCGAGTCGTCCTCGATTGATCTCAAAACCAATGCAGGGGAGACCAGGTCGGATGATACCACCTCGGCGCTCGATCGCGGCAGTGAGTGCCTTCAGGTGCCGAGGATTACGGATCTGGGCACGGCCGGGCACAAAGTAGGCGGACTTAATTTCCGGATTCAGTGACGGTTCGACTCGCGCGAAATCGCGGGGTTCAAGGCGTTCGAAGGCGATCTCCTCGTTACGCCAACGCCCCGCATTGGCGCGGAGATCGTTGTCCTCTTTATCGTTGAACGCGACATCGACGGACCCCGTCATCCGATAGCCATTATCAATTCCGGTTTCTTCGAGGAGAGCCGTTGCCCAATCGGCGTGAAGCTGGGCCGATCTGGTCCGTAACTGACCCATCGGAAGCTTGGAAGGACGGCTGGAACCAGGAGCGATGATCCCGGCGCCAGCCCAGCTCGCCTCCTTACCCGGTTCGCGACGATCGAGGACTACGGGACGGAAGCCCTCGATCGTGAACCCGTAGGCAATCGACAACCCGATGACACCACCGCCAACGATGACCACGTCTGGGTGGCCGACGCTGCGCGACATGATTCCTCCGATCCTCCGACAACGACAATTGAAGTGCGGACTCTCTAAAGATCGTTGTACCGGCTCGATCGAGGAACGGGGAGCCCCCACTCTGGGAGTCACTTCAGTAAACGCTGATCGAATCAACTTCGAGTTCGATGGGCCCATCCTTGCCATCGTCGATCATCAAACCGAACGTACTGAACTCCGCGGGCCGAGGCATCGTCGGTCTGTTCCAGGTGAGAGATCGGTACAATTCCTCTCGTTTTCTCCCAAGAATCGTACGGGAATCGTACTGTTTCTACTCGATTTTCAGGATCCAAAGACCCTCTGGCTCACGACGGGTTCGCTCTCGGGGACGGACCAAGGCCGGACCGTGCCGTCGGGCGATCCGTAGAGGAAGAGACTGCCATCGAGTCTAAACGCGGCGCGAGTGATCGTGTTCCCGTGCGTGATCACAGCCATCACCTTGTGCCCCGACTCCATCTCGAAGATCCGGATTTACGAGGACGAGTTTGCCTCAGTCGATCTGCCCAATCGAGTCATGTGTCGGCGGATGCACGTCGCCAAGTCTTGGGGACGAATCGGCTTGATTAAGAGTTCATCAAAGCCTGCCGCGATCATTCCTACACGATCTTGTGGCTGGCCGTAGCCCGTAATCGCCACAAGATAAACCGCGTTTAACGTCGGGAGCGCACGAACGGCACGAGCAACTTCACACCCGTCCATCAAGGGGAGTCCGATGTCGATGAAGGCAATCTCTGGGCGAACTTGCTTAATGAGATTGAGGCCGTCCGTTCCGTTACCAGCGAGATGGACGTGATGGCCTTCAAGACGGAGCGCTAATTCAAACATCTGGAGCGCCTGGAGATTATCTTCAACCACGACCAGTCGAGCTTCGGGCGTTTGTTCCGACTCGACAAATTCTTCTTCAGGGGCCTGCTCAGGACTCTCGATCTGGGGCAATCGAACCTCGAACGTGCTGCCTAGACCGAGGCCCTCACTTTCGACGTCGACGCGCCCACCATGGAGGTCCACGAGCGCCCGAACAAGGGTAAGCCCAACGCCAAGCCCCTGATCCTCAAGCTCGGGTTCTTGCGAGACATACTGCATTTCGCGCTGTTGGTCGTTCCGAAAGAAGGGATCAAAGATCCTAGGAAGATCTGCCCGAGAGATCCCTTTGCCATTGTCGGTTACTCGGAAGACAACTTCCGCTCCCTCTGCGACGATTTCGACCGATATCCTTCCATTGCGAGGGGTATACTTCAAAGCGTTTCCAACCAAGTTGTCTTGAATCTGGCGGAGGCGGACCGGATCACCATCGACGTAGAGCGGCTGATCATCATGAAGAACCTCGACCGTAATCTCTCTTGCTTCTGAGACTCGACGATTCGACTTGAGAACTTCCTTGCAGATCCCTTTGATCTCGGTCGGAGATCGCTTTAAGGTCAAGACACCTTGGGAGAGCCGAGCAACATCCAAGAGGTCATCGAGGAGTCGACTAAGATGTTGGCTCTGATCCTGCACGATCTCTCGTGACAACGCGATATCGGCAGGTCCAAGTCGTTGGTCGCCGATCAATTCAGCGGCCTGAGCGATCGCCGTTAACGGGTTCCGGAGTTCGTGCGAAAGGATTGCCAGGAATTCATCCTTGTGCCGATCGGTCTCGCGAAGCTTCTCCTCCAACCGCTTCCGCTCGCTAATGTCTTGAATGATCCAGACGAAGTATTGGGGCGTTCCCTCCGAGTCTCGGACCAAGGAGACCGTGAGGAAGACCCAGATGAGAGTCATATTCTTACGAAAGTAGCGGTTCTCGAGTCCGTAGTAGGGGATTTCACCTTCGATCAATTGCTCGACCAATTCCATGTCCGGAGCTATATCCTCTGGGTGAGTGATATCCTGCCATGTCATCTGGGTGAGTTCATCTCGCTCAAAGCCAAGAAGCCGGCAAAACGCATCGTTCAATTCGGTAAACGAATGATCAAGCGAAATCCTGGCGATTCCAGCCGCGCCCGTATCGAAAATGCAGCGAAAGTGAGCCTCCTTTTCACGGACAGCGTTCTCTACAACTACTTGATCATGGACATCGACAGTGTGGCCAAACCATTCCTTGACGTTGCCGTCGTTATCGAAGATCGGGATCGCCCGGACATCGTTAAAGCGGAATTCATCCCTGTCTTGAGTCCAGATCAGAGTCCGATTTCTAAAGTTCTCCGTTGCTTTGGTCGACCGACGCCAACTAGCGACGAGTTCATCCCGGTGATCTGGGTGAATCATCTTGCTCCAGCCATACCCAAACGCATCCTCGGACCGCTGGCCTGTGAGCTTCTCCCAAGAAGGTTGATTGTCGCAGACTCCGCCATCTGGAGCTGTATTCCAAGTGCTCGACGTAAATCCTTCGGTTATTGACCGAAATCTGAGCTCGTTGCGTGCCAGGTCACCCTGGATTGCTTTGACCTTCGTAAGATCGACAAACGCAATCACGGATCCCTCGGGCCGGTTCGAAAGTACCGAGCAGTACGGATGCACGCGCATGAGGAAGCACTTTCCTTGACGGTCCTGAACCTCACGCTCGATCGGCTCGCTGGACTCGATCACTTGCTCGACCATCGACGCAATGGGGACGTCCACAAGATTGTGTTGAAAGACGTCGATCGGTCGTCCCAGGTCATGATCAAGGAGGTCAAATAATTCACGGATCCGTGGCGTGAATCGGCGGATGTTACGCTTACGATCAAGAAAGACAATTCCAAGATCAGCACTGATAATGAGGTTGTTTAAATCATTGCGGACCTCATTTAGTTCAGCAATCTTTTGTTGATATTCTGTATTCACGATACAGATTTCTTCATTTACTGATTGAAGTTCTTCGTTTGCACTTTGGAGCTCTTCATTACTCGCAATCATTTCCTGATTAGTTGCTTGTAATTCTTCGTTACTGGTTTCTAGCTCTTCAATCGTCGACTGGAGACTCTCCCGAGTGTCACGGAGATCCGCTTCGAGTTCTGCGAAACGGGAAGCGTCAAGCTCTAGGACTCTTGGGGTATATGCGACAGACTCAGTTTGATTCGTTCGCTGGCCCGATTCCTCAAAGATGACCAGGCAAAAGGTCGAGTCCGACTGACGATCAGGTATCGGGCTCGCCGTCAATTGGATCTGTCTCCGGTTCTCATCAAGAAGAACGGAATAGGCAACCTGCTGACCCGAACGGATCGCCTGTCGGATCACAGTGACGATTGCCGGTCTCAGCGCGTCGTCGACCATTTCTGCGACATCACGGGTGAACCGACCCTCAGGCGGTCGAAGGAACCGTCCCGCACCGGCAAACGAGTGGACCAACTCCCGGTGCTCATTGGCCAGGAGCCCTGGGGGCATGAACTGACTAAGCAAATTGTCATAGACGCTTGTCGGTGGCGCTTCGACCGAACGAGAGACGGCTTGGGGGCGTCGCGTATTGCCCATCGCGGCTTTTGGACGCATGTCACCCATCAGTCGAACGTTGCGTCGCTTACTGTAGATTTTGGCGTGTGAATCTAGCTTATTGAATTCATCGACAAGCTCGCCCGGACTCTCACTCTGACCCAAGACTAAGATTCCACCAAGCTTGAGACCGAAATGGAAGGATGCGAGCGTGCGACGCTGTGCCTCCGGTTGGAGATAGATTAAGAGATTCCGACAGCTAATCAAATCAAGCTGAGTAAACGGAGCATCTCGGAGAAGGTTATGTTGGGAGAAGACGATCTGAGGCCGGATCGACTGTGAGATTTGAAAGAACTTACCCCGAGGCTGAAAGAAGCGTTGAAGTCGTTGTGGACTAACGCCGGACAATGACTCTTTGTCGTAGATCCCTTGGCTAGCGCGATGGAGTGAGCTTGGGTGTATATCAGTTGCAAAGATCCGGAATCGGGGCTCCCCGCCATAGAACTCAAAGGCTTCCGTGAGCAAGATGGCCAAGGAATAGGCCTCTTCACCGGTCGCACAGCCAGCGATCCAAATCCGGAGCTCTTCCTCAATGGGAAGACTTTGCACCAATCCAAGGAGAATTTTCCCCTCAAGCGCGGTGACCATCGCGTCATCCCGAAAGAATCGGGTGACACCAATCAACAAATCCTTGTAGAGCGATTCAAGCTCTTCACGATTCGCTGCAAGCATATCGCGATAACTGTCGAGCGAATCGAGCTGGGCCAGTTGCATCCGCCGACTAATCCGTCGCGAGACAGTTTCGGGCTTGTACTCTAAGAAGTCGATCCCATATTCACGCTGCAGGAGGCTAAGGATCGTATCCGCACCCCAATGACGCACAAACATTTTTTTTATGTCATCAGTGGTCTCATTGTTTAATTCTCGACGAACAAATCGGGCCAGAAAATTCGCGATTTTCTCCGGCTCCAACTGGCAATCGATCGCACCGGTATCTATCGCACTTCGCGGCATTCCATCAAACTTCGCCGACTCAGGCTCCTGGGCGATCGTGATTCCACCGTACCGTCGGATGTCGATGATTCCCTTCGTACCGTCGGTACCGGTACCTGAGAGTACGATTCCGATCGCACGATCACGGGCATCCTCTGCCAGCGAGCAAAAGAAGTCATCAATCACCATCGAAGGTGAGAGCGGATCCCGGTCGGTCAAATAAAGACTCTGGTTGCGGACCACCATCTGCTTCTTTGGTGGAATCAAGTAAATCGCATCGGGCTGCAACTGCATCCCGTCTTCAACCCGGCAAATAGGGATAGATGTATACTTCGATAGAATCTCATCCATAAAGCTCTTAAAGTCAGGAGAAAGATGCTGAACGACGACAAACGCAATGTTCGTTTGAGGGGAAGTTGCTCTAAAGAACTGCTGGAGTGCTTCCAGTCCGCCTGCCGACGCTCCAATCCCAGCGACATAGAAGCGATACAAAGAAGGTTCCGCATCCACATCGTGTTCTGACTGGTCGCCTTGTTGATGCTCTTCTTGCAACAAGGGGCCATTATCGGGCCCCAAGTGGCGATTATCCGTCGAATCCTTCTCGGACGGCGCTTGCATCGTGGGCTCTCCTAACGATCGCAGTGAGCACGGATGCCGCTCCGGTTTCAAGAGTCGGACCACATGCTCGGATCAATGCCCGAACGCCCCGCACCTTAACATCTCGTCGTCAGACCACGCTATTCCTTTTTTAGCTAGCAGCAATCGCCCAATCCCGCATAAATTAGATGAATTGAAGAATCAATTGCGCTGAGAAGAGCAACTGACCCAAAATCTTCGCTAAAGATAGCTGATCGAATCACATCAGCAGAAAGTGTTGATGTTGGAATGTGACACCCACCCCACTGACTTTGGACAATGTTGGCCCGATTAGGAACCAGCACGGCCGAAGCTGATGTAAATTACCAGGGGAGAGGCTCAGGCAGCCGTGACTGGTCCCGGTACTTGACTTCGAGATGCTTCAGCAAAGAGAGAGAGGGTTTGATCTGGTCCACTCTGACGCGTGGGCCGACTGAGAATCTCTTGGAGTTCGCTGGAACGTACTGGCTTAGAGAGTTGGTGATCAATCCCCAATACGGCAGCTTCCTCGGGTGTCAACTTGATGTCAGAACCAGTCGCGGTAACGATCAATACTTCCTGATGTTCCGGTTTCGCCCGAAACCGTCTCGTGAACTCAAAGCCGTTGATCTCAGGCATTTCGATATCGAGGAAAACAATTTCGGGCCGGAAGCGATCGGCAATCTCGAGCCCCTCAAGCGGATTCGTTGTGTACTCCACCGTAGCGCTTTCGGAGAGTCGTGAAACTCGACGGCTTAAGCCCACTGCCGCAAGGCGATCATCATCAACGACGAGTACTCGTCGGGGCCGCTTTCCCGTAATCTGCCGATCGCGTTTCCTCGTCCAGTTGATTGGAGAGGATCCTCGAGACTCTTCGAGTGGGAGTCGAATCAAGAGCTTCTGAGTCTTCCCCTCTCGAGATCTATATTCGAGGAGGCGGCCACCATGAAGCTTGACAAGCGTGGAGGCGAATCTGAATCCGATTCTCGTGAGCCTTTCGGATCGTTCTGATCCAGACAAATCGTGGAAATCTTGATCTCTTGGCGTGAGCAATCTCAACGCCTTATCACTGCTCTGACCGTCTTGAAACTTGAGCGTCACTTCGGTTGTGGATTGATGTGTGTCCAATGCCCAATGCGAAGTCTTTGAACCACTGCGAGCAATGTAGACAAGAAAACTCCCGAGGGCCTGAAGCATCCGTGGAGCATCGGCTTGTATCAGAATCGGACTTTCGTTGAACTTCACTCTGAGATCCTGGCCTGACTCTTCGAAGACTGCTCGTGATGAATCGAGTGCCCGTTCCAGGAGGTCCCTCAGGTCAACTCGTGATCGATCGAGCTTAAGCGAACCCTCCTTCGCCAACTTCAAATCACGGAGACCTTCTAAGAGGCGAACAAGTTGGGCGGACTTTAAGATCAAGGATTCACTGAGTGCCCCAGGATCCCCAGAGAGCTTTTGATAACCAGATGACGCTCCAACGCCACCGACCATCCTGGACGTTTGATGGCGGATCTCACGGTGGTCAGCCCCAAAGTGAGTCGTTCTCTCAACACCGTTCCCATTCGTCGAACTTAAAGAAGCCAAGCGCTCTCCCTCATCTGCAGAGCACATCGAACTTAGCTTCTGAAGTCGATCCTGGCTGGAGAGTTTCCGAGTTCTCGGAGTCGGGTTTGTCATCGGATCGGGCTTATTAAATACGCCTTGATAGTCTTGCTGCCCAATTTTAATACCTGGCAATGGCTGATTTGTTTAAACATCGCCTGTACAGGTCGTCTGCAG
>CAZEAN010000008.1:0-82154 GCA_964510225.1 uncultured Isosphaeraceae bacterium | reverse complement strand
TTAGCTCGCCAGGCTCATAACCTGGAGGTCGCAGGTTCGATTCCTGCCGGCGCAATTATATTTCTGTTTTACTGTGCTGAATTCTGTTTCAGATAATTGAATTTGCAATCGATTCCTCGGCAGTTTGTAGCTTCTTGATTTGATTTGTGTAGGAGAGGAGAAGTTGCTTCCGGCTTAAGAGACCGATGAGTTGATTTGAGCCTTCCTCTAACACCACGGGTAGTTCATCGACATTGAGTTGGGTAAGCCTTCGGATCGCTGTATGGAGATCGTCGGACGGGCAGACGCTAAGAACTGGTCTTGTTGCGATATCATCGGCTACGACGAGGGGCCCGACTTCGGCACCAAGAAGTGCCATCCGGACATTCCGAAGTGAAAAAATCCCTGTGAGCCGCCCCTTGTCGTCGACGACGGGGAAGATTGTTTCGGTTGAGCCTGCAACTCGTTGCAAGACATCATCAAAGGGAAGGGATTCGGGGACCAGTTCAATCCCCTGATTCCGGATTGGGACTTCAGCAACGGTAATTCGTTGCAAGACATCGATGACAAAATCACCACGATGCGCGGGGCTATCGATCGGACTGACCACTTGTTCTTCGTAGAGCGTCCAACGTCTTGAGAGAATCAGATTGACGCAACAGACAAACATCAAGGGGACCAGGAGCGAGTAAGAGCCAGCCATCTCACAGACGATGACAGTCGACGTTAAGGGCGTCTTCGAGACACCCGCGAAGAATCCTCCCATGCCAACCAGCACAAACGAGGCAGTCGGGATACCGAGGTCGGGGAAGATCAACTGGACAAGCTGGCCGAGTGCCCCACCGAGCATCCCACCGATAAAGATCGAAGGGCCGAAGACACCTCCACTACCTCCTGAACTGATCGTCAGCGTGGTAGCGACCATCTTCAGGAGCACGAGCAAGAGAAGAAGAGTGATACCCATCTGCGGCGCGTTGAACTCGTTGGGTCCACCTGGGATCATCTCTGGTGCGGCACCGATCGCCCCCCACTGAACCCAGCCATAGCCGCTCGACATGATCTGGGGGAAGCCGAGTGCGATTAGGCCAACGAGGAGCCCGCCCAACGCCGGCTTGATAATCCGTGAAACCGGGAGTTTCGCGAAGAAGCGGTCCCGCCCTGCGTAGAAGAGTCGGACATACGCAGCACCCACGAAAGCGCAAAGCAAGGCCTCGACAGCGAAGATCGGGAGTTCGGCGAGCCCCCGGAATTCGAGCGGCGGTAGGAGGAAAATCGGCTCTGGGGTGATGAAAAGGGCGAAGGTTGAATACGCAATGATCGACGCCGTCAGGCAAGGGAGAAGAGCCGCCGCCTCGGTGGCGGTGGAAATGTAGAGGACCTCGGTTGCGAAGAGTGCTCCTCCCAAAGGCGCACGAAAAATCGCTCCGACACCGCCGGCGGCACCTGCGAGCATTAAGAGGCGTCGCTCTGTGGGTGTTAGCTTGAAGCGTTTCCCGAGTACCGAACCAAGCCCGGCACCGATCTGAGCGATCGGTCCTTCCTGACCAGCCGAGCCGCCGCTCCCAATCGTCAAGATCGAGGCAATTGCCTTCACGATCGGGACTCGGCCACGGATTTTCCCCGATCCCCGATGGAAGGCACGGATCATCGCGTCTGTCCCGTGTCCCTCTGCCTCCGGAGCAAATCGAAAGACTAAGTATCCAGAAATCAAGCCACCGATTGTCGGGCAGAGCAGGACCAACCACCAACGGCCCGGCCCATAATGTGCGTCCTCGGGGAGAACTAACCGAGGGGGATCTTCCGCTGTCGGCGGTACAGGGAGCTGGAAGACCTCCTCGTTCACAAATCGTCCGACAGTCTGCAGTGCGAGGAGAAAAACGACGGCACCGAGCCCCGCACCTAAGCCCACCAGCGGGCTACAGATCGTCGCGCGCCCGACTCCTGAAGGGGCATAACGTTCGATCCGGACTTGAAGAAAACGCCGGAACCAACTCGAGACTGAATTCTGCACCGTTTGTGGGGGGAGCTCATCGGGTTTTCTGCCTGACCGCTCATGGCCTTCATCAATACTTCGATCGTCTGATCCACCAGTGTCGTTCATTTGTTCAGGCAAAATCGGCAACCGCGTCTTGACTGGAAACCAAAGAAACCGAAGGACACAATCCGCTTATCCAATTCGGGATTGCTTGGAATGATCATACCGAATATCGCTGTAGGGGGAATCGAAGGTGGCGTTGCTTCGATGACTCACCGGACGGTTGCCTCAGACTCTAGGTCCTTAGAGAAGGCTTCAAGGATGAACCAACCACTGACTCGCGATCGGAAGCCATCAGTCCGAGAGAATCGTCTCTCGATCCTGCTGTTCTCCTTCCTGATGGTACTCAGTTCAGCTCCGAAGACGATTGCGGCGACCTACTTCCAGCAACTAAAGGCGCAATGGCTCGGCCAGGTTGAGACGGATCAGGTCGGTCGGTCGTCAACACCAGGCCCGAGCGGGATCCAAGACGTCGTTATCGAGGTGACCGGTATTCCAAGGGGTCTCCAAATCAAGCAGGTTCGGATCCAAGGGTTTGGCGGGGATGAGTGGTATTATCAAGGTCCCCATGGCCCCTATGCTGCTCTCCTCGAGCGTTCTTCCCGTTCAACTTCAGTCCGCCTCTCAATTGAGCCATCGCGGGTTGAGACAGGTAGGCGGTTCACGATGACGCTGGTCGATAGTCGAGGCCGATCGGCACAGGTCCGATTCCAAGGAGGACGTGCAGATCCGAACCTCCGGATGCCTGAAGTCGCCTTGCAAGCGACTTGGAAGGGACCGAGCGGGAGTGATTACACGAGTCCCGCACCCGTGCCAGGACCCGACGGTATTGAGGATCTCCAGATCGCACTGAACCGACTCGATCCCGACCAGGAGATTCGTTCGATCGACCTCAGATCAACCCATGAAGGGGCAGGAACACGTTGGGTTTACGGTCCCGATCGTTCGGGAAGCAACAGTGCACATTTCGTTCGTCATCCGTCCGAACCGACGCAGGGAACGGTCTATTTCAGTCAACTCAAGAGTCATGAACCGGGACCCCTCCTGGTCGGCGTCCGTTACGAAAACGGAACGACGGACGAAACCAAAGTGCTCATCCCTGAAGGCGTCAACGTTCGATCCGTCCAGCCCCCGTCGCCACCGACCATTCAGCTGGTAGATCATCGGTCGACCTGGTATGGCGTGCTTCCGCAATCAACAGGAGGGCTGGGGTTGGTCGGGGTCGAAGTCGAGCGACCGACAGATCTCGGTCCAATCCATGGCGCAGTCTTGAGCGATGGGAACCGGGGTGCCTGGGTCTTTGAGCGCCCCAGGGGAGCCTCCAAGGCTGCTCAACACTGGCTCCGCGACAGTCGGATCGGGAAGCATAGCGAGTTGGCTCTTGCCCGAGGTCGAAACAGTGGATCAATCCTGGTTCAGTTCCAGCCATATCGCGATCCTGGAGAGAGCACGTATTATCTGCGTTTGATCGACGAATCGGGGCGCCAAGTTGTCATCCCTATCAAAACCAAGTCAGTTGATATCAGTAGTCAATTTGAGGAACCGATTCCAGGCGGGTTCGAGGTCGATTCGATCGTCAGCCTAAAGCGGGCTCTCGAACGAGGGGGCACGATCCGGATCCGTCCCGGAGTCTACCGATTTCGGTCCCCGTTGCGACTAGAGCGGCCCGTCCATCTCATCGGGGCTCTTGGCGTGGAGATCGTCTTTCAGCAACGCTCTGGGAGTCCTCCTTGGGATGAAGCGATTTCGATCCGAGGTGCCGGTTTGACCACCATTGAAGATGTCCGGATCGGTTTCGAAGGCTCGGTTTTTTGGAATCGACGCGCTCCTCGAGGGCCTGCGATCATTGGAGTCCCGGAACAGGATGGGGTTGTGGGTCCGATTCGGTTTACCCTGAAGGGCTCAACTCTGGAGGCCCCTCTGGCTACTTCCGATTGGGAACCAGCACCACTCCTTCTCCGGTTAGTTGGCGCGACTTCTGGGATAGTGGATTCGAACCAGTTTCAGGGTGGACCAATCGAGGTCGCTGGAGGCCCCTGGCGATTCTCGAACAATACGCACCAAGGACCAGTTCATTCAACTAATGCGTACTCGATGATATCAGCGCATCATGTCTACGATTTTGATCTAGTTGATAATGAAGTAATTCCCGATCGAACAGGCGGCAAGCTCTGGCGATTTGCGGTCATCACCAATCGTGGAAGCGGAGTTCGGATTCTTCGGAATCGGGTCATCGGGGTTGGCCCTCGCGATGATGACCTCCACGAACACCCGAATGCCCCCGAGGTCTTGTTGACCGAGTCGTATCGCCTTCGATTCGAAGGTAGGCCGCTGGGTCGGTTAGCGTCCGGTCGAATTCTCGTGATCCCGGAACCTCAAGGATCACTTCCTGAAACCGGCGACGTCGTCGCTGTTGTCGCTGGAAAACCAGAGGGTTGGTGGACAAGGGTCGTTCAGGTCATCGACCGTAATCATCTTCTCCTCGAGGACCCGATGCCTGAAGACGTCAGAGCCGTGACCGTCGGTCCAGCGTTTACCGAGATGAAGATCAGTGGGAATACGATTGACTCCACCGGGAGTACTATCGCAAATAATCTTGTGCTCACTGGTAATCATTATGGAACCGAAATCTCTGAAAATGCGTTGATTGGCGGTCGATCCGGATTCCGGATCCATGCGTTCGCGACCGAAAAACCCTTGGTCTGGGGCTGGTCTCGGACCCCTTGCTTCGACTTGAAGGTCACGAAGAACGAAATTCGGGATGCTCGAGAAGGGGGTTGGATCAATGTCTTTCATAACGAGGTAACGCGATCAAGCATCGGGCGTCTTTATCTCACAGCAGTTCTCTCCGAGAACGAGTTCCACTGGACGGAGTCGAACCCAACTTCGGACTCAGGAGGATGGACTGCCCTGACGATTGGTTCATCCGAGTCGATTGATCCAGGCGAATCGAGGGTGGAATCGTATGACAATCTCGCTAGTGTCGACCTAGGTCGAGCTCCGGAACGACCAGTCAGAATCCATTCCGGAACGTTTAACGGTGTAGCCCATTCGATAACAACCCCGCCCGGAGTCTCTCGACGTTGAGTAACCAGCGAAGCATCGAAGGAGGTCGGATCCCCTACGACTGGGCGACTCGAGGCGACCTCAACGCGTTCTTCGGACTAATGATCGATAACGTCAGCGGATTGATCATCACCACCTCCATTCTTACGAGCGTTTTTGAGATTCCGGGTGAGTTTATCTTGACCCGGATGATTCCTGGAACGGCGATCGGAGTCCTGGTTGGTGATCTCTTGTTTGCTGCCCTGGCGTTTCGACTGGCCTCAAAACGAGGCCGAGGCGGGGTTACAGCGATGCCGCTCGGTCTTGATACGCCGAGCGTCTTTGGAACTTCGCTCCTCATTGTGGGCCCGGCATTCAAGTTAGCGGAGGCTAACGGTCTCAGCCCGGATCAAGCGGCGACCCATGCCTGGTATATCGGGATCACGATGCTCTTCTTTTCGGGAATCCTAAAGGTTGTTTGTGCTGGATTTAGTGGTTGGATCCGTCGGGTTCTCCCTCGGGCAGGGCTCCTGGGGTCGCTAGCAGCGATTGCACTTGTCGTGATCAGTTTCCTGCCGCTCCTCGACGTGATTTCCGACCCGATCCCAGGACTCGCCGCCTTGGCAGTGATCTTGATGTCCCTGACTGCACGCTGGAAGCTACCGAAAGCGATCCCGGGAGCGCTCGGCGCCTTAGTGGTCGGCCTTGCGGTCTACTACGGCCTTCGAGGGATTGAGCATCTCGTTGGGCTCCCGGGTCCGATCGAAGAGCCCAAGCTCCCGGCTGTTCCTTTCCCAGGGATCCCTTGGCCGCTTCCGGGTTGGTGGGATTGGATTCAAGAAAATTGGCGCGAAGCGTTCAATTATCTGCCAATCGCGTTGCCTCTTGCACTCGCCACGGTTGTCGGTGGGATCGATTGCACTGAGAGCGCTGCGGCCGCGGGAGACGAATACTCGACGGGGCAGATCATTGTGGGTGAAGGCATTGCCACGCTCATCGCGGCGCTCTTTGGAGGTGTGATCCAGACGACTCCATACATTGGTCAACCCGCTTACAAGGCGATGGGGGGGCGCGCTGCTTACACAATTGCGACCGCCCTCTTTGTGGGCGCGGCGGGGACGCTTGGTTTCTTTTCGTTGATTTTTCAGTGGATCCCCAAGGAAATTGTCTCGCCGATCTTGCTCTTCGTTGCGCTCGAGATCACGGCACAATCCTTCGCTGCGACCCCCCGAAAGCACTATCCGGCCTTGGCGATCGCGGTGATCCCTGCACTCGCATATCTGACCTCGTTGTTATTGAAACAGGTTTTGAACGACCCCGCGTTGTCGGGTCTCGCATATGAATCTTTGTTGAGTCAGACAAGGCAGTCGATCGAAGCGGTCACGATGTTAGCGGGCGGCTTCATCCTGACGAGTCTTCTGTGGTCAACGAGCCTCGCGCGGATGATTGATGGCCGCTTCAGGTCCGCTGCAATTACGATTGTGATCACGGGAATCTTGGCGTTGTTCGGTGTGATTCATTCACCGATGCCGGACGAACGCGTTATGCTTCCCGGCGCTGCGATTTCTCAGATGGAAGCGAATGGTCGGCTCGAGACCTCAGAAGTTCGGACTCCGTACCATTGGGCAATTGCCTACGGGGTCTCTGCTGTCATCGTCTTTGTGATTGGTCAATTTGGGGCCAAACCGACTCCGGAGGAACCGGAAGTTCATCCTCCTTCAACCGATTGACGGAGGCTCCCCTCGCCAAGACCGCAAGAATTCGTGAAAATGTAGTAAGGCTGAGTTCGATGGACGACCGTCCCTCTGCTGAGAAGAGAATGTAGACGCTCGACGGTTCGCTCGGACTCACCAGAGAGGGTTAGGAGAGCGTTGATATTTCAGGGGCTTGCCGTGAGTCCTGGCGTCGCTGTTGGTCAGGTATATCGTTTGGAAGGACCCTTTGGCTCCTCCGAACGAAGATACCTTGAGACTGATGCGCTCATCCCTGCCGAAATAAAACGCTTGGATCGCGCCCTTGCTGATGCGGCGGCCGAACTCGACCAGATCGTCAAAAAAGTCGAACTGCAGTTGGGCCAGTTTGAAGCCGACATCTTCAGGTCGCATCTCAACATGATCCGCGACCCATCGCTCCTCGCCAAAGTGCATCACGAGATCGAGGAACATCAACTCACGGCAACCTCCGCTCTCCAAGTCGCCATCTCAGACTATGCTTCGATTTTCGCGCGCGGCGGCCAGGATTTCTTTCAGGAGCGGATGGCGGATCTCCGTGATGTCGTCGCCCGGATTTCGAGCCACTTGGAATCAGAACGTCCGGTACCCCACTCGACCGGTCCCACGGAAACCG
This sequence comes from uncultured Isosphaeraceae bacterium, assembly GCA_964510225.1. Lineage (GTDB taxonomy): Bacteria > Planctomycetota > Planctomycetia > Isosphaerales > Isosphaeraceae > CAZEAN01. The sequence goes on along the minus strand of CAZEAN010000008.1, from coordinate 74,749 downwards.
AAGAATCGCTCATCCTCGTGGCGCACGAATTACTCCCGAGCCAGGCCCTTAACCTGATGAACCTCGCGATCTCGGGGATCGTGACGGAAGTCGGCGGTGGAACGAGTCATGCGGCAATTCTCTCGAGGAGTCGGGGAATCCCGGCGGTTACCGGAGTTCCAGGGCTCACTCAAAAAGCTCGGTCGACTGACCGGATCATCGTCGATGGTCGCGACGGTCGAGTCTTACTCCGACCCGATGCCGAAACGACCTCGACGTACCGGAAAATGCAGCGGGATTTTGTCCAGGTCAAAGATCGACTCGTCTCGAATCGTGACCAACCCGCGACTCTTCAAGATGGCACCGTCATCGAACTTCTCGCGAATATCAACACGTCAAAAGACGCAGATGCTGCTGTGGGTGTCGGGGCAGAAGGAGTTGGCCTCTACCGAACTGAGTACCTCTTTCTGACCCACCCAGCGATCCCCGACGAAGAAGAGCAGTACGAGGATTATCGGAAGGTTGTCGAATCAGCACCGAATCGACAGGCGACTATCCGGACGCTCGATCTTGGTGGTGACAAGACCGTCGCCTATCTCGGCCGTTCGTATGAGACCAATCCATTTATGGGTTGGCGCTCCATTAGAATGGCGTTTGAACATCCACGGTTCTTTGAGACTCAGTTGCGCGCGATTCTCCGGGCCGCTTGCCATGGTCGGGTCAGTATGCTCTTCCCGATGATCACCACACTTGAGGAAGTCCGCGCAGTTAATCGGATGGTCGTCCAAGCCAGAACGCATCTTCAAGAGTTAGGGGTTCCTTGTGGGGACTCGGTCAAGACTGGGATCATGATTGAAGTCCCTGCGGCTGCGATCTGTATTGATGCACTCCTCCAGGAAACGGACTTCATCTGCATTGGTTCGAACGATCTCGTCCAATATCTCTCAGCGGCTGATCGTGATAATCCGAAAGTTGCCCACCTTTGTGATCCGTTAAATCCTGCGTTTCTCCGGATGCTTCGGATGATCCTCGACGCTTGCAGGAGGACGGGGACTCCTGCAACGCTCTGCGGAGAAATGGCTGGTCAGCCGCGGGCGGTCTTGGCGTTGCTCGGATTGGGGCTCCGCAAGTTCAGCATGAGTCCAGCGTTCGTTCCCACAATCAAAGAACTCCTGTCTTCCGTCTCGATCGCCCAAGCGGAACGATTTGCACACCAGGTCCTCCAACTCAAGACCCGTGAAGAAATCCACGACTACCTCACCGAACGACTCCACGAAGTCTCGAAAGATCTTGAGCCACTCTCCTTCTAATCACCAAGCCTCTTGAGTCCCTTGGAGTGAAGCCAGAAACGAGGCGACCTTCGGGACTCCCGAACAGCGAATCCGGATATCGACTCCATGAATCTACACGATCGCCTTGAGGTCCCCCCGAATCGTGCTTCGCTTCTGCTTCTCCAGATCTCGAGTCTGCTCATTTGCCTCAGTCTCGGCATCCTCGGCTGTGACGGTCCCTCGCGTCCAACAGCAACAGTGATCCCGGAACCAGGTACGTCACCCTCGGGTGGTCTCAGTGAATCAGAAGCAGCTGAGGTTGCCGACCCGACTACAAACCAGACCCCGGCTTTCTGAGAGCGCCAGCAGCATCAACGAACCCTCGTCTTCAACTCGGAAGACCGTACCTCACTGCCCACCAAACAAGCGCGACTGCTCTCGTTTCGGGCTGATAGGACTCCGAGCCAGTTCTTGCTTTGTTGCCGAGTAACTACGTATGATCTTCATAGTGGCTGGCATCAAAATTGCTCTCACTGCGATCGGAAAAACCGATAAGTCTGAAGAACGACTTGGGGGAAATGAATTCTGGATCAAATACACTAAACAATCCCGGTGGGTTGCACCTAACGACCCTCTTCTGTCATCCGGAAGCAAGCTTCCACTTGCTGTGAGCCAACCATGATGCAACCCCGGGCATCCGATTTATGGCCGAGAAAGTAGGTGCTACTTGGTGATTCGCACAAGGTCTCAACCACTTTTCTGGGATCGGCTCATCACGGAAGGAGTGCCGATGTCTCAACTCATTCTTCGAGACTGTATCGGGAGATTGATATTTGGCCTCTGCTTCGGGGTTGGTGCCGTGGGGTTCTTCTCCGAGCAAGTCTCGGGCGCGGGACCGCGTACTCCCGTCCCTCAGCGGATTACCCAGTCGGTTTATCCCGAGACCGAGGGCGGCATCGATGCTCTTCTGAGAACGGCAGCACTCCACACTGCACAGCAACAGTGGGAAGCTGCCATCGATCTCTTGAATCGAGCGATCCAGAAGCAACCAAATGCGCTCGCTCCGCTTCCCGCCCATGAGTTTGGCCCTGCGACCGAGCCCATTGACCAACCCGAGGGCTTCCGACTTTACGTAAATGTCGGTGAGTTCGCACAACGCCAAATCGCGCAATTCCCAAGCGACGCGCTCCAACTTTTTCGGCGTTCGGTAGACGGGGATGCGAGTCGGCTCTTCCGACGAGGTAGGGAAGAACTCGATCGAGAACTCCTCCAACTCGTGGTGGACCGCTACTTTTGCAGTTCTCAAGGGGATGAAGCGACCGAATTACTCGGTGATCTTGCATTTCAAGAGGGACGGTTCCGGGAGGGACTTTCCCTGTATCAGCGACTTCTTCCACCCGATCAAGCGCCGAATGGAACACTTACGTACCCGGATCCTGATCCTGAACTAGTTGCCCGGGTCACGGCCAAAACATTGCTGACCCGAGCATCAAACGGCAATCCCCCGACTGAGGATGAACTCCGACGCTTCGAGGAGCGTTTTCCAGACGCTCAGGGAGAACTTGCGGGTCGGAGTCAGGCAAAACTCGCTTTGATTGTGCGTGCCGCATTGGGGCAGGACGCGCTTGAACCCTTGCTGTCGATCGACAGTCGATGGTCGACCTTCACGGGTTCGCTCTCGCGTGCGAAAGCGGTCGCTGAACCGATCGATCCCGGCGATCTTCTCTGGGAACTCCCTCTCCGGAAACCGTTCGACCCCACCACGAACCTCAACTCCAATCGCATCCTTTCGAGTCAGACCTTCGAGATCCCCAATAATGGGCCAAGTTTCCATCCGGTCTTGATGGGGGATGAGGTCCTTGTCACCGATGGGCAACAGGTCTTCGCTTTCCCGTTGTCGGGGGGCCCACCCGAACTCTCAGGACCGCCGAACCCGAGTTGGCAAGGTGACGCTCGCAATCGTCAGCAATCACGTCCCCCACGTACCATCGGCATTGATCAGCACACCCTGACAATTGATGGCGAGCGCATTTATGCCCGGATTGGTGCATTCGGAATCGACGATGTTAACGGACGGAATCGCGGGACAGCACCTGAGACCGCAATCGCTGCCTTTGATCGTCGTGGGCATGAGAAGCCGATCTGGGTAACCGTCCCCGATCAGGTCTTGAACGCCACGGAGCGGCCCTTGGTTGCGGCGGGGAGCAGGGTCGGATTCGGGGGTGCGCCAGTCGTTGATGATCAGGGTGTCTACGTCACCATGACGAAACCAGGGACCCAGTCACAGACTTGGGTCGCTTGTCTTGACCCAGCGACAGGAAGGCCCAAGTGGACCAGGTTCATTTGTTACGCCACGGCGCCTGCCTTTGATCGGAGTGCAGGGGGACCGCGGAACCGTGGAGTCCTCTACAATCTTGACCTTGGCCATCGTCTTCTGACACTCGACGGCTCTACCCTCTACTACCAAACAGATCTCGGTGCCCTGGCCTCGCTCGATACGAGGACGGGCCGGATTAATTGGCTCGCGACCTACCCTCGGGAACTTGCTGCACCGACTGACCCGCTGGTCCAGATCGGCCACAGCCCCGCCGTCGTCAGTGATGATTTGGTCATGATTGCACCAAGCGATGCTGACCGGATCTTTGCCTTCCACCGATCGACGGGTCGATTGGCCTGGGAAGCCGACTGCCGAGGAAGGGTCCGTCATCTTCTCGGTGTCACGGAGAATCGGTTGGTTGCGACGGGCAATCACGTCTGGACCATTGATCTTGAGGAGGGTCGCTGCCTGTCACGATGGCCTGAGAATCCGGTCTTGATCGAAGCCCAAGGCCGCGGCGTCATCGCCGGGAATGAGATCTACTGGCCGACCTCCGATCGGATCCATGTCCTCGACGTCGAGACTGGAAGACCGGGGTACCGCCGTCCGATCGAGGTCCGGGGCGGTAACCTTGTTGCAGATGACAGTTACCTTGTCATTGCCGAAAGGTTTAACGATCAGGAACGCCTCCGCGTTTTCTGCAAGCATGGAAGGAGGATCGAGCAACTCCAAGAACGGATCGCTGCCAATCCTGCGAAGGCACAACTCTACTACCTCCTAGCCCGGAGCGCCGAGGCGATTGGTAACGAAGAACTCGCCTTGGAAGCACTTGATCAGGCGTTCTCGAAGGCATCTTCTACTGATCGGATCGATGGCAGTTCGCTCCGAGAAGCCTCGGCACGGCGGACCTTTCAGATCTACTTGCAGCGGGCTCAACGCGCAAGAGCACAAGGAAAGTTGGAAAGTGCGGTTGCGGCGAGCCGATTGGCTGAGACCGCTGCTTCAGAAGTGAGCGATCGATTAGGTGCCAGCTTCCTCTTGAGTGATCTCTTGCTCGAACAAGGTGATGCTCGAGGAGCGGCAGCTGTTTTGCAGAGCATTCTCGAACAACCGAGGCTTCGAAACACCCTTGTCCGGGCCGACGATCGACTCGAACTTCGCGCCGAGTTATTGGCGATCGAACGACTCCGGACGATCATTGCGACCGATGGTCGGGAAGCCTATCAGCCTTGGGATCAAGAGGCGCAAGAACTATTTGACCGCGCACTTGTTGCGAAAGGCGATCGCCTTCAATTGAGTTCGATTGCGACCAACTATCCGGTAGCCGCAGCCGCTTTGCCCGCCATCGAGAAACTCGCCGAAATTGATGAGTCAAGCGGACGCTATGTGGAGGCGGCTCGGAGTTACCAACAGATCCTCCGCGAGTCCACCGCGGCAGTTGATACCAAAATCAGCGCCCTGGAGGGGCTCAGACGATGCCTTGAAGCACTTGGCGAGGTGGAGCTGGCCCGTGAAGCGGGCGATCTTGCCCTTAACCGCACAGGGCTGATCGAGGGGGCTACCTCAGATCTGTTAATTAAAAACTCGGGGACAAGCTTGGCGGCATTCGGAGCAACCCTCGGGGAACCACCTTGGACCCGAAAGGTCCTTTTTGAGGGGCCATCAAGCCGTCGAAATCTCTCCAGCCGAGATCTTCGTCCCACGGGGCTGAGACCTTCGAGTAGATCCCATCTCCAGATCCAATTCGATGATGAGCGACTATTCGCGATTTCGACAGTCAACGGTGAAGAACTCTGGTCATTACCGATCCGTGCAATTCCGTCGTGGGGTCGGGAGATTTCCGGTCGAATCATCCTGGGGTGGCCGGATCGCCTTGAAGGGATCGATCGTGAGTCGGGGGCAACGGTCTGGGAATTCCGACCGCCCGAAACCGACCTTCAATTGGGGCGGCCTGCCGCCTCACCTCTCAAATTTGGTCGTGAGTCGGGTGACCTCGAGAAGGGTCACGGGATCCAGGAAGTCTACGCTGGTTTTGATCGCTTGATCGTCACTCGGGGTTCCCAAGAACTGATCAGGCTCGATCCTGTCTCTGGTGTCCCTGCCTGGATCTATCGGTCACCCAGTTCTGTCGTTGATCCGATGATTGGTGTCGGCCTGAATCGGGTCATCGTATCGCTGACCGATCTCGACCAGATTGCAATCCTCGATTCGGAAACGGGCGAGACAATGGCGTTGTTCGCTAATCCGACCGCCCCCAATGAAGGTCCTTGGAGGGTCAGTCCTCTCCCACTGACACTCGATCGAGTTGCGTTGGTCCCGGGAGCGGACCGAGTCGCCGTGATCGATATCCTGTCAGGTCGATTGATCTGGGACGCTCGAGAACCTACTGCGTTGCCTCAATCCCCTCGGCTTTCTGCGCACGATCCGATCTTGCTTGGAAATCCTGAACATCTGATTGTTTTTCGATCAGATCGAGTCCAACGGTTGAATCCCACCGATGGTCAGATTATCTGGGAAGTGGAACCGGGACGGCTTCGTGCTTCAGATCGCGCTTCAGGGATTGTTCTTGGTGCTTCTCGACTGTTCTTCATCCGACCGAGTGAAGCGGGCTTGACCCTCGAAGCCCTCGATCTGGAGTCAGGCGAGACCTGTTGGAACGAGCCGATCTCCACGGACCCGAATGAAAAATGGTCGATCCGACTGGCGAATCGGACGATTCTGGCTTATCGACTCGAAGATGGTCTTCATGGTGAGAGTGGTGACGAACCTCTGGTCATTAGCGTCCTCGACCGTAATGATGGTCGGAGACTGCAACGGTTCGTGATCCCGAAGGTCGGACCTCGTCCTGAAGTCGAAGTTCGCCCCGACGAGGTCGTGATCGCCGGAGCGAAACGGATCGTGACCCTCAGCACGATGGAGCGGAACACCGATCAAGAGGATCGAGTTCGCGACCTCCCGTTGGAGTCGCAGTAAGGCAGACAAACGAGCACGCGATCGACTGTCGAACGCCAGAATCGACGCCCGACGTCGCTGGAGTTCGGACGTTGACATTCATCTGAAGTCCCCAGGATCAGAGTGACGCGATGACGACTCCCGAGACCGACAATTCAGCGATGGGTAACGAAGATCTCGAAGCGGTCCAGAGGCTCACCGACGCCTTCAGCCGGTTGAAGTCCGAGTTGGCCAAGGTCATCGTTGGACAGGAAGACGTCATCGAAGAGCTCTTGGTGGCAATTTTTGCTCGGGGTCATTGCCTCTTAATCGGTGTTCCCGGACTTGCGAAGACACTGATGATCCAGACCCTCGCCAACGCGCTCAATCTGAGCTTTGACCGGATCCAGTTCACCCCTGATTTGATGCCCTCGGACATCACAGGTACAGAGATCATTCAAGAAGACAAAGCAACCGGTGCTCGGGAGTTTAAGTTCCTCCCAGGACCGATCTTTGCGAACCTTATCCTTGCCGATGAAATCAACCGGACTCCGCCCAAGACCCAAGCAGCGCTGTTGGAGGCAATGCAGGAACGACAGGCGACTGTCGGTGGTGTCCGTCGCGAGCTACCAGACCCGTTCTTTGTACTCGCGACTCAGAATCCGATTGAACAAGAAGGGACTTATCCACTCCCAGAAGCCCAACTTGACCGTTTCATGCTAAACGTCTTGGTCAAGTATCCGACTGAAGAGCAAGAACTCCAAATTGCACAGGTAACGACGTCAGCAACGACACCGAAGGTCGAGAAGGCCCTTTCGGGAGAAGATATCCTCGCGTTGCAGCAAGTCGTTCGTCGGGTCCCGGTGGCGGAACATGTCGCTCGATTCGCCGTCCGGTTAGCCCGAGCGACTCGGCCGAACGAATCGGATGCGCCCGACTTCATCCGTGACTTTGTGAGCTGGGGGGCGGGACCTCGAGCGAGTCAGTATCTCGTCCTCGCCGCAAAAGCACGCGCAGTCCTGCAAGGGCGTTCCTACGTCGCGACTGACGATGTCCGAGCGATCGCGGGACCTGTACTCCGACACCGGATCGTAACCAACTTTAACGCCGAGGCCGAAGGTTTTCAGCCAGACGACTTAATCGATCGCTTGGTGAAAGAACTTCCGGCCGATCCTGCCGAGGCGAATGAGCGTGACCGACTCCCCAAATTATTTAGATCCGCGAACGCTGGCTAGTATTGAGGGGCTCGGCCTCCAAGCTCGCCTCGTTGTTGAGGGATTCGTGGCGGGCTTACACAAGAGTCCGTACCACGGATTCTCCGTCGAATTCGCTCAGCACCGAGAGTACAGCCCCGGTGATGACCTCCGTCACGTCGACTGGAAGGTGTGGTCCAAGACGGACAAATACTACCTCAAGCAGTACGAAGAAGAGACAAATCTCCTGACATATGTGCTGCTCGACGTCAGTGCATCGATGGGATATGCCTCTGAAGGGAATGTGACCAAGCTTCAATACGGCCAATACGTAGCAGCAGCCTTGGCCTATCTGGTGCTCCAACAGCAGGATGCGGTCGGTCTGACTCTCTTCGATGATCGGGTTCGGCGCCTCTTACGCCCTTCAGGGCAACCTTCGCATCTGAAAGAACTCATTCGGCTCATGGATAGTGAATTGGCCCGAGATCGGACGAAGACTGGACCGGTGTTCCATGAGATGGCGGAACGAATTGGACGGCGCGGGATCGTCGTGATCATCAGTGACCTCCTCGACGGCGACCCTGATGAGATCCTCGGCGGACTCCGACACTTTCGGCATCGTCGCCACGAGGTCATCCTCTTCCACTTACTTGATCCCGCTGAAGTCGAATTCCCATTTCGACAGATTACTAAGTTTCTTGGGATCGAGATTGATGAGGAACTCTTGACTGATCCCTCTGCGTTACGACGCGGTTACCTCGACGAGTTGGACGCCTTCAAGGAACAGCTCCAGCGCGGTTGTCGGTTAGCAGACATCGATTACGTCCCGCTTCGGACCGATCAGCCGCTTGATCAAGCCTTGGTCGGATATCTGGCAGCACGAGCGGCGCGTGGCCGGACTCGCGCGAGCCGGGTCTAATCAATCGAGCAACTAATCGCTTGGTGATCCCTCTCAACGATTCGCGAGTCCCGTTTTCCTCCCCTTCTCAACCATCACCACCCTGGATACGATTGTCGGCATGTCTTCTACTGTACTGATGCTTCCCGCATTCGCCCTTGGGTTCGTTAATCCTCTGCTGCTTTGGGGATTGGCGGCGGCATCGGTCCCGATCCTCCTCCACCTCCTGAACCGTCGGCGTTTTCGAGAAGAACGCTGGGCGGCGATGCAGTTTCTCCTCGCTGCGATCAAGAAAAACCAGCGGCGGATTCGGCTCGAGCACTGGCTTCTTCTCCTCATTCGGACTCTCCTGGTGCTTGCGCTCGTGTTCGGGCTCGCACGTCCGTTCTTGGAATCGATTGGAGTTGGTCCGCTCTTGGCAGGCGTTCGGACACATCGAGTCGTTGTCGTCGATGGCTCCATGAGCATGCTCCATACGACTGCAGAACGTTCCCGATTTGACCAGGCGGTTCAGTACGCTAAGGCTTACGTCGAAGGGGCTCGGAGTGGTGATGTGGTGAGCCTCGTCTTGCTTGCTGACCCTCCGGAAGTCGTCATTGGGACCCCCTCGCCAAATCTCGAAGAAGTCCAAGAGGAACTCGACCAGCTGAAGCCAACGCACGGGACGTCCGATCTACTCGGCACACTCGGGAGGGTTCGGGAAGTTTTGAACGCCTCGGAGCTGCCCCAGAAAGAAGTCCTCATCCTGAGTGACTCTCAAGCGGTCACCTGGAATTCTAGCAATGATTCTGACGAAGCGTTGAATCTTGAGCTCCAACGCCTTGAACGCGAGCGGGCCAACATCGTCCTCATCGAATTCGCGGAGTCGAACCGCGAGAACACCGCCGTGGTTGACTTGGAACTCGACGCACCCGCGGTGGTCCAAGCTGGCCTCCCGACTCTGATCACGGCACGGATGACCCTCTTTGGAAACAGCCCGACTCGATCCACCCAAGCCCGACTCGTGGTCGACGGTCGGTTAGGTCCGGAACGCGAAGTTCAGCTCCAAGCCGGGATCGAAACACCAATTGCGTTCACTTATCAATTTGAGGAAGAGGGAGATCATGTCGTTGAAGTTCAGTTGACCGAAGATCGACTCAGCATCGATGACTCGCGGAGGCTTGTTGTCCCGGTCCGGGAGAAGCTCGAAATACTCCTTGTCGATGGCGATTTTCGGACAGAGCCATTCGAAAGCGAAACCGACTACCTTGCTCAGGCGCTTGCCCCTTCTTCGGGAACTGATCAATCACCATCACCGTTCGAAGTGAGAGTCGTCACAGATTCCCAACTCGGACGGGAATCACTGGAGACGGTGGACGCTCTCTTCCTTTGCAACGTCGCGCAATTGAACCCTCGGGAACTTAGACAAGTTGATCGGTTCCTCCGTCAAGGAGGTGGGGTGGTGGTCTTCTCAGGTGACCGGATCGATCTCGACGGGTACCAAGACCTTGTTCAGCGATCTCTGGGTTTGGAAGAGGGCCTCGGTCCTGTTGACGTCGGTTTTCTCCCTGCCGCTTACGGCCCGGTCCTCCGAATCGATGATCCCAACGATCTTGAGTCGATCAACAGTGCTCCGGGCTTCAACCCACTCGACTTCCGGCATCCGATTGTTGCCGATTACGAAGGGACCTCGGAATTAGTCCAGCTCGGACTAACCGACGTACGTTCCTGGAGTTCGCACCAGCTCCTCCTTCCGGATGACTCGGACGCCCAGACCGCACTCGCTTATACCGATGGTCGACCGGCTATCGTCACTTCGGAGCGCCATCGCGGGGTCGTCGTGCAGATTGCCACAAGCGCTGACAGCAGTTGGACGACTTGGCCGTTATTGCCAAGCTACCCTCCCGTGATGCAGGCGATTGCGCTCTTCGCAGCCTCGGGTCGTGCGGAGGAACGTAACCGGAATGTCGGCCAACCAATCGACTTTCGAATCGACTCTAGCTCAATCAAATCGGCCATCGTGGAACGCCCGGATGGAGTCGAACGACCGGGAGCATTACGGCCTGAGACTGACGGGGTTCTTGTGACTTATGAAGAGACCGATCGTTCCGGGATCTACCGGGCTCGGACCGATCTTCCGAGCCAGCCCGAAGTCTGGTTTGCCGTGAACCCCGTCCCCATCGAGGGTGATTTAACACGATCAGATCCCTCCAGCCTGAAGTCGCGGTTCAGTAACTGGGCAATTACGTCGTGGGACGGTGGCCCGACAGGAGACGTGACTGCTGCAAGTGTCGGCCGTCGAGGAGAATTTCACCGGATCCTGCTCTTCGCGGTCTTAATCTTATTGGTTCTCGAATCGATCCTGGCATGGTGGATCGGTCGACGTCGGTGATGGAGCGGCTCAATTCCTCGCTTTCTACTTAAATGAAGGTTGTTCGCCTGGTCATCTGGTGATGTAAGCAGAACCTAATCCTAATCGAGAAGAGGTCTGACGCTCATGGAATCTGCTCTCCAACGCCTTGCTCTCCAACTTGGTGCGAGTCCTGCGGGGCCTGGTGAAGAGGTCACTGCCTCGCTTCAATTCGAGCGTCCTTGGCCCCAGTCGGTGTTTCTCCTCCTCCTCATCGTTGGGCTCGGTCTAATCTTTTGGCTCTATTCGAATGAGCGTGGTGCCTCGCTGACGTATCGATTGATGCTTGCCTTGATCCGATCTTCCCTCTTATTGATGGCGGTTTTTTTTCTCGCAGAGGCGGTCTTGGTGATCGACCGCTACGACTTGCCTCCGTTTGTCGTCGTTACGGACAACTCCGCGAGCATGTCGCGTGAAGATCGCTATGAGAGTCCGACGGCGATCGCTCGGGCCACCGAACTCCTGGAGGCAACCGAACAACCCGACCAATCCCGCTTCTCACTTGCCCGAGGCTGGCTCGCCGAGGACAACGGTCTTGCTCTCCGAGAACTTGCCGATCAGCATCGACTCCGCGTCGAACTCCTCGCGGGGACCACAACGCGGCTCGCGGAAATTGACGATCAGCGAGATATCGATGACGCGATCGAAGCGTTCCGTGCCACCAACGCCGATGGAGAGCAATCGCGACTCGGCGTTGGTCTCCGAGAAATCCTGACCGAACTCCGAGGCTCACCTCCGTCCGCGATCCTTTTCTTGACAGATGGCCAGACGACCCGTGGCGAATCACTCTCGGAAGTTGCGACACTCGCCGGTCGCAAGGGGGTTCCGTTACTCATCCTCGGCGTCGGCGATGAAACGCCTCCTCGCGACCTCAGCCTCTCCGACTTCGTTGTGGATGATCTGGTTTTCGTCGGTGACATCGTCCGATTCCGGGCCACGCTGACGGCTCGAGGCTTCGAAGGAAGGGCGATTACGGTCCGACTTGTCGAAACGCAAAGAACAGAAGACTCCGACACCGGAGATAGAACTCAGCTAAGGGAGGTTGGTCGACTCCAACTTGACGGTCCGCCCGATGGCTCCTCGGTCCCGGTCGAGTTGGAGTATCGTCCTGAAGAGATCGGGGAGTATGTTTACCAACTCGTGATCGATCCCCTCGATGAGGAAGAGACGGTCGAGAACAATCAGTTAAGTAAAATCGTTTCGGTTGAGACCGAGTCGATCAAGGTCTTAATCGTGGAAGGGCAGCCGCGCTATGAATACCGGTATCTGAGAAACTTCCTGGAGCGTCGCCCCGAAACCATCGATCTGAACGTCGTGATCCAATCGGGAGACTCCAATTACAACGCTCAGGACCGGATCGCATTGCAGACGTTCCCGATTGCGACGGACGGCGAAGATGGCCTCTTCGATTACGACGTCATCATCCTCGGTGATGCCGACCCACTCTACTTTAGCGCGGTCCAACTCGAAGGGATCGTTGAGTTTGTGGAGAAAGAGGGGGGTGGGATCATCTTTACTGCGGGTGACTTCTTTAACCCACTATCGTATCAGTCCACGACGCTGGAAAAACTGATCCCTGTCCGACTCGAAGGGGCTCGAAATCCTGCGATTGGAAGCGCCCCGCTCCAGCCGTTTCAACTCCAACTCACGGTTCAAGGTCGCTCCAGTCCGATCTTCGACCTTGCGCAGGAGGAAACGACGGCGCAAGAACTGTTGGCGCGACTGCCTTACCACTACTGGTACTTTGAGTCGCCTCGGAAGCAGCCGGCAGCCACTGTCCTCGCCGAGCACCCAAGCGTTCGGGGGACCGACGGAAATCTCCCCTTGGTTGCCTACCAGTTCGTCGGCGCTGGGAAGTCAATGTTCGTCGGCCTCGATGACACCTGGCGCTGGCGAATCGGCGTCGGTGATCGCTACTTCGGCCGCTTTTGGATCCAGGCACTTCGGTTCATGGCCCGCGATCGCCTGACGAAGGATCAGCCGGCGGAACTGACGACCGACCGTAATCGCTATAACTCGGATCAACCCGTCTTGGTCCGACTCCGGTTCCGTAACGAAGGACTCGGACGACGTTATCTGGAACTCAATGCCGAACTGAAAGAAGCAGACGAACAATCAGCGGAACCATTAGTTCTTCGGAGAACAGCCGAGGCCGATCAGATCTTCGAGGCGATCTTGAGCGATCCGCAACCCGGCTCCTACCAGGTCCGCGCACTCTCGATCCCTGAGTTTGGTGACGAGAGTCCGAGCACCACATTCAGGGTCGATCCACCCGCCGACGAACGGGCCCGGATTCAACTAAATCGCGCCGAACTCGAACGTGCCGCGACACTTTCGGGTGGGCATTACGCCCATCTTCTCGACGCAGATCAATTCCTCGATCTGGTTCCGCCGGCACGGAAAGTCCCCCTTGAGACGGATCCGCCGATTTCGCTCTGGGATGACTGGCGGTTGCTCTCGCTCTTCCTCGGCCTCCTCTCGACCGAATGGTTTCTCCGTAAACGTCGGCAGATGACCTAAGGCTCTTCCCGGCCATTTCGCCTAATCATGATCGCCTACAATTCGACAGAATTAGTTGAACCTTGTGAATGACGCCAATCCAGCCAATCGGAGAACTGCGATGCACGAACAGCTCAAACAGCGTTTTCAGCAGCTTCGCGGCCGACTCCGCCGCGAGTTATTGATTCAAGGAATCGGCTGGACGATCTTTACGGGCGCGATCTGTTTTCTCGGGATCACCTGGACAGACTGGCTCGTCTCCTTCGATTGGGAAGTTAGGCTTGTCTTGCTCACGTTCGCGACGATTGCGGTGGTCGTCGTCGGCGTCCAGACCTTGCTGTTGCCACTCGGAAAGTCTCTCGACGATCTCCGCCTCGCGCTCCGGATCGAGGCGAGATGGCCAGAACTTCATGACCGACTCTCGAGCACGATCGAGTTCCTCCGGATCGATGGAACGAACGCGGGAGCGCAAGAACAACATGGATCTGCCGCACTCCGGGCCCAAACAATCGAGGAAACGGATCGTGCGATTGCCCAGATCAATTTTCAGAAGGTTGTTGATCCGACCCCAACACGTCATGCGACCCTATTGGCGGTCTGGATGACCTCGATTCTGGTCGGTGAGTCGTTGGCGGCACCGGCGTTCCAGTCGATTGCTGTCAACCGATTCTTCCTCGGTGACCAGGAGTGGCCGAAGCGGACGGAATTAACTCTTGGTGAGACAACGACTAAGGTTGCGCGAGGCACCCCGTTCGAACTTACCGCAGAGATTGCACCGGGACAGGTCCTTCCCAAGATCCCGCCGTTAACTTGGTTCCAAGGGATGGGTCGAGTGATTCCGCCACTCCGGGTCCTCGATTTCGAATTGGCACAGAATCGGACTGATGTTGCCAAGGTGACGTACCAATTCGAAGACGGTGAAGAGCTGACGTCAACCATGCGGCCCGACAGTGAAGGGACCCTTCATGGCCGTCTCGACGTCGTCAATGATTCCTTCCGGTTCTTTGTGCGGTCAGATGATCATTCATCTCCCTGGGTCGACGTCGAGGTCGTGCCACCACCGAGCCTGGAATCGGTCCGGATCCTCCTGGAACCACCGGCTTACACAAGTCCTTATGCCACTCCGGAAGAACGGATCGAAGCGACCGAAGAACTTGCTGACCAATCGACACAGATCCGGATCCTTCAAGGAACCACCGTTCGGTTTAAGGCGGTCGCGAACAAGCCGTTGCGTTCTGTTATCGCGAAGCGAGACAAACTACCAGTGGGTACCTCGGTCACCCGAGAGAGGGACCGCTCACAATTTGAGTATGAGATGAGAGCGACCGAACGCGACTCCCTCTGGTTCGAACTAACCGACTACGATTCATTCCAGAATCAGGCTGCCACACGGTACGAACTCAGTCCATTGGTGGACGACGATCCTTCTGTTCAGATCGTCAGTCCTGAATATGACGTAAGTGTTCCGCCCGAGGCTGTAGTGCCGATCGCACTGAGTGCTACAGATGATTATGGACTCAGGAACGTCCGGCTCGCAGTGACAATCCACCCTTCCGATTCTGCTGAATCAGACGAACAGTTGATCCCGCTCTGGGTCTCGGAGCCTGAGTCCGACCGTGGTCAGCTCCGGAGCCGCGAATTCGCTCATGAGATCTCGATCCCGGAATTTGGGCTCGGAGCCGGCGCGATGATCACTGTGATTGCCGAGGCTGGCGACTTTTTCGCAGAGCCGGGATCCGACGTGACTCCGCACCTCGGAACGAGCCGAGAGCTTCGGATCCGAGTGATCACCCCAGAGAGTGCTCGTGAGCAGTTTGACGATCGTCGTCGTGAGATCCGCGACCAAATCGCTCGGCTCGCCGAGACCCAACGGATGGCGATTCCTCCTGTCAGGGATGCCATCAACATGCTTGATGCCGACGATGCCTTGGATGAGTCCTTGGCATCTGATCTTCAGAATGCGCTCGAGCTTCAACAGCAGGTGAGTTCCCAGATCGACCAGACCCAAACAGGACTCGCGGCGCAACTCGAGGACTTCTTGAATGACCTGGAGAATGCCCGACTCGGTGAATCGGAAATGGTCGACGAGATGGAGCAGCTTCGGCAGGCGGTCGATCAGGTCAGGGCACAAAACCTCAGGCCGGCCGAACAAGGGATCGATGATGCCCGCGAAACGCTCCGGAACACCAACCAAGGTGACCGTCGCGGTTCCAATACAACCCCAGAGGAAGCCGAAGGTCTGGAAGGGAATGCTTCGGAAGGGGAACTAAGCAACATTCCGGACGATCAAGGAGCGTCTCAAGAAGCGAAGGAATCGCTCCAAGAGTCGAGGCAGAACCAAGAGGAAATCGCCAATGCTCTTGATCAAATGCTTGACTCACTCCAGCAATTCGAGACCCTCCGGAGCATAACACAAGAAGCAGAGTCGCTCGTTGATCAACAAGCGAAAGTCAACGAGGAAGCAGGACGGATTGGTGCCGACCCCGGACTGACGGGGAAGACTCCTGATCAACTCAATCCTCGGCAGCAGGCGGAACTCGAGAATCTCGCCGAGCAACAGCGCGATGTCGCCAACGAATTTGACGATCTTGCTGATCGGATGGAACGACTCCAGCAGCAGCTTGAAGACAGTGAGCCGATGGCGGCAGAAGCGCTTAAAGAAGCGCTCGAACGACTCGAAGATCGCGCAACAGGTGAGGGTCTCAAACGAGCCTCCGAAGATCTCGGAGAGAATCGGATGGGTGCTGCCCAAGAAGCCCAAGAGCGGGTCTCCGAAGACCTCCGCGAATTGGTCGACTCCCTCAAAAATCGTCGCGAGAATGATCTCGAACGACTACTGAAACAGCTCGAGGAGACCCGAGCCGAGTTGGCTCAGATGCGGAGTCGTCAGGCAGAACTTCTCGACCAGACCAATTCCGGCAGGAACCAGAACGGCGAGAATGCGCCGAATGGCCAGGGCCAAGGAGAGCAGGGAAGAGAAGGAGAGGGATCGGAGGGTGGTCAGGAGCCATCAGGTGGTAACCCGCCTCCCGAAGCACGAAATCGTCTCCAACAGCTCGCGAAAGAGCAGCGCGATGGACAACAAGAGCTGAAATCTCGACTCCAACGACTCCAGAAACTTCGCGCCGCCAATGCCGCTGAGGCTGCTCGACGTGCCGCGTCGCAGATGGGGAATGCGGGACAGCGTCTCGATGAGGGTGAAGCTGGACCTGCTGCAGAGCGGGAACGGGAAGCGTTAAACGAACTCGATGATGCGATTGCTCAAACAGATGACGCGATTCAGAATGCCAAGGATCGACTTCTGATGGAGCAGTTCGCCAAAATCAGTGACCAGTTGAAGGGGGTCGCGAGCCGCCAAGATCGGATTCTCGAGGAGACGCAGACCTTCAATCAACAACAGATGGAGGCGGACGGGGTCCTCTCCAGGGCTGACCGCTTCGACATTCTTAATCTCGGGAGAGCCCAGGACAGTCTCAAGGACGAGACTCAATCACTCACCACCAGGCTCGCCGGAGCCCCTGTTTTCGAGCTAGCGCTCCAGCGTGCAACCAACGAGATGGGCGAGGCCGCGGAAGGGCTCAGTGCAACGAATACTGGTCAGCAAACCCAGGCCGCTGAGCAGAACGCCTCGACCTGGCTCAATAATCTGATCGAGTCGCTACAACCTGAGGACGTCAATCCGGAAGACGGCCAAGGTCAGAATGGCCAAAATGGTCAACCTGGAGGTGGGAATCAAGGGAACCAGGGTGCGGACGGAATCCCGGCCGAAGCCCAGATCCGGATGCTCCGCCAGATGCAGCAAGATATCAATGCCCGTACCCAACAATTGAACATCCTCCGGGAACAGGACATTGAGTTCACGGAGGCTCAGGAAGCCGAATTCATCCAACTCGGAGAGGACCAGCGGACGATCGCCGATCTCCTCCGCGATCTCATTCGACCAAAACGGCCTGATGGCTTGGAGGACTAATTCAATGATGCCGATCCACCGAATCTCCTATTTGCTACTCTCGATGAGTTTAGTGCTCCTGGTCGGAGCAACCAACCTCCTCGCTCAAGAGGATGATCCACTCAACCGCTTGATGCGCGAAATCGAGGGCGGTTCAACCGATGAAGCTGAAAGTGCTGGCCAAGATCAACTTGAAGAAAAGGACGAAGCGCTCGATTCGCTTCTCGGCGGATTTGGGGGACTGATCGACCAGCCCGATGCCTCCGGGGATGCTCCTGAGTTACCCCCTGGGCTCCGTCCCGATCGTCCCGAAACACTCAACGACCAGGCCCGCGAACGCCTCTCGAAGGAGGAACAGACGTTCGACGAATACCTCCGGGAACTGGTTGGCTGGATTAATCCCGACAAGGATAAAGAGCAACAATCAAAGCCCCAAGATGGTCAAGAAGGCGGTCCACTGGCCGACACCATGAAGAAGATGCGTGAGGTCGAAAACCGTCTCAGTAAACTCGATACCGGCGAGCAAACCCAAGAACAGCAGCAGAAGATCATCGATGATTTCGATCAATTGATCCGTCAGATCCGGAGTATGCAACAGCAAGGACAGTCGAAGCCACAAGAGCCGACCCAGATGGCAGGGCAACAGCAGCAACAAGGAGAGAACCAGAGCCCCGACCAAACCGGGACCAACAACGGAGCGCCCCCGGTCATGCCCAATGGGTCCGACGACGCCCTTGCCGGTGCCCGTGAATCTTGGTTCCACCTTCAGGGTGCACTCCGTGACGTCATGGGGAATGTAACACGGATGGTCCCTCTTGGTAAGAAACGTGAACTGATCAATCGTTACTTCCTCTCCGTTGCGGAAAAGAGTATTGATCCTTGATGGTCGTGCAGATCAGTTGATGACCTGGCCTCCTTGATGCACAAGTCCGAGACGTCCGAACTGCCATGCTTAGGTGGGGAAGTGATCATGATGCATCTTAATTCTTCGAAATGCTTTACTCGTCGTGGATTTGCACGTCGCGTACTCGTTGGCCTTCCCGCTCTTGCGCTTGGATTGGGGGCCAGGCCGTCGAATGCCCAGGAGGGCTTCCGTGAAGGCCGGACCGGCGAAATCCCAGAGGGCGCAGCGGACCTGGTTGATCCTCGGACACTGAAGGCCGTGAATGAGGGCTTGGAGTGGCTCGCAGGCCATCAGGCTCCAGATGGTTCGTATGGTAACGCTTCCTATCGCGCCGCGATCACAAGTTTGGCCGGGATCGGATTCTTAGCGAATGGATCGTCGCCCGGTCGAGGTCCCTACGGATTCGCGATCGAACAAGCAATCGATTATGTTCTCGATTGCTGTGATGCCTCTGGCTTTGTCTCCAGCCCACCGCCATCGAATAATCCGATGTACGGTCATGGCTTTGCGACTCTCTTCCTCGCCGAAGCGTATGGGATGTCCAAGCGTCCCGAATTAAGGAGCGCGTTGGATCGCGCGGTCCGGCTGATTATCGACACCCAAAATGAAGACGGCGGTTGGCGGTATCAACCGGTCCGTGATGATGCCGATATCTCGGTGACCGTCTGTCAGATCAACGCACTCCGTGCCGCTCGAAATGCGGGGATCTTCGTGCCGGCGGAAACGGTGACGAGATGTATCGACTACGTGAAGCAGGCGCAAAATCCTGACGGCGGATTCCGCTACCAACTTCCCAACGGCTCCAGTGCCTTCCCGCGCTCGGCGGCAGGTCTGGTGGCGCTTTACAGTGCTTCAGTCTTCAACGATGAGTCGATCGAGGCCGCTGTCGATTACGTCAAGCAACATCGGCCCGATGATCGCTTCCTCCGTCGGCTCCCGCACTACTACTACGGTCACTACTACGCCGCCCAGGCGATGTGGATCCGAGGCGGAAATGACTGGAATTCCTGGTACCCAGCAATCCGCGATGAATTACTCCGGGAGCAGGATGGAGATGGTTCTTGGTCGGATGGATTCGGGGCGGCGTATGGGACGGCGATGGCCCTCATCATCCTCCAGATCCCGCTCGGCTGCTTGCCGATCTTCCAACGCTGATTCGGTACCCAATTGGCTCGGACCTCACCTTTCGGACGACATCCTCCTGGTTAATCAGCGATGAGTCACATTTCATATTCAGCATTCATATCTTTGATGATTGGCTCATTCGTCTGGGGTGAGCCCTCGGTAGGGTTCTGCGCGCCAATAGAATCTAGTCTGGGTGTCCAAGGTGTTTCATTACCGTCTGATCCGATCTTCGTCATCGAAACGATTGGCCGCGAACCGAGCGTAGGCCGACTGGTGTCGATGGAAGCCCAAGGACTATTGGTTGCCGAGGATTTAGAAGGGAACCAACTTGAGCTATCGACCGCCAACCTCCTGAAGCTCAGCGTTCAAGAATACTCAGAAATGGCTCAGACGCTTGATTCAGGACGACTTCTCTTACCTCAATCTGACGAACTCGTCGCGACGATCGAATCAGCAACCGAAGAATCGATACGAGCCCAGTCGAAACTAATCGGACCGATCGAGATACCGATCGACCAGGTCCTCGGGATGATCCTCGGTCTTGCAAGGGACGAGGAGACAATCGCATCCAACATCAGCTTGATTCGTGACTCAACACGACGGGGAGATCTGCTAATACTCAACAACTCAGACCGTCTTGATGGGATCTTTCAAGGGCTCAAAGGGCGAAACGGCACATTTAGGATCGAGAACACCGATCGTACATTCAGTCGGCAGACCATTGCTGCGATCGGCTTCGATCCGCAGCTCCTACGGCCCCGAAACTCGGGTCGGCCCGCATACGCCTTGGTCCTTCAGGATGGATCTCGGATCAAAATGTCGAGTCTTTCTTATCTCAATCACCAATTTAGAGGCGTCACGAGCTTTGGATCGGAAATCGAGTTTGAACTCGGGGCGATCGTCGATCTGTACGCGATCGGGGACCACGTGCGCTACCTCTCAGAGATCGAGCCTTCAGGGCAAGTAAATGTACCTTATATCGGCCCGACCCGACATGCACGACAAAATACCAATGTCCTCAATGGTCCACTGAAAATCGATGGACGGAAATACAGCTACGGGTTGGGGACCCAGAGCAGGACGTTGCTGGCGTACCGGCTTCAACCCGGGGATTTTCTCTTTCAAGCCCAAGTGGGGATTGACGATATTGCCGATGATGATGGGCATGTCGTTTTTCGTGTACTGGTTGATGGCAACGAGCGATTTACCACGGGACCGATCTCAGGAAGTGATGGCCTCCGGCGGATCGAGATCGATGTCTCTGGTGCAAAAATCCTCATACTCGCGACCGAATTCGGGGATCGTGGCGGCGTCCGTGACTATGCCGATTGGATTGATGCTCGAGTCGTCGGGCGGGTTCCTGATCGTTGATAAAGTCCACTGTTGATTTGAGCGAGAATCTTGATCTGAGGGCCCCCGTTGGCCTCCAGGAAGCACTAATGGCGCTGGTCTGAAACTCTTTTGTTCAGCAGCGCTTGGGGACTGATCATGAGCCGAGAGATTGAGCGGATCAAGGGCCTTGAGTTTCAGGCGGCAGTAGCGCATTTGAGTTCAAGTGTTGGACATTCGCTCATCAACGCATATGGTACAATTGTTAGTTATGCAGAGAACCTACGCGATTCGACGGACCCATTTGAGATCGCCGAGCAAACCGACCTCATGATCGAAGTGGCAATGGCGGCGTCTCAGCTAATGCGACGTTATGTTGACTTCTTACGACCGCACGCACGTTTTGAAAAAACAGTTGTTGATTTTTCTGGACTTGTTACGAAGGTCGTGGAGGAAATCCGCTCGCGTTATCCCGAGGAGCCGACTTCAGCGATTGAGTGGGCTATCGACTTGGAGCGACTCCGCCCTATCGAGGGAGATGCGTCGATGCTCCGAGCGATGCTCGAAGCACTCCTAGAGAATGCCGTCGAAGCACTTCCAGACTCGTATGGTCGAATCAGTGTCTATTCAGAACAAGAGTCGCCAGAAGCGATGACTCTTGTGATCGAGGACAATGGCGTGGGCATCACACCCGAAGTCCTTGAACATATTTTCGAAGCTTTTTTTACAACGAAGCCGAGGGAGCTTCATCAAGGGATCGGACTTGCACTAGTCAGTGTGATTTGGCGCCGACATCGCGGAGCACTGGCGATCAAAAGTGATCCTAACAAAGGTACGAGCGTCCGGCTCACCTATTTACCTGTAGATTCCGCCCCGTCAGCTTCGGAGGAAGGTACCACTCGCTGAGCCTCCCGAAAGGTGAAGGTCAGCGTGCGGATTTTTCCATCGGGATCTGTCTTCAGCATCAAGGAACCTCCAACGAGAGCGACACGTTCCTGTATCAGAGCAAACCGTGATCCAGGATCAGTCCCAGGAACGCTTAAGCAATCGTTGCTGTTAAAGAGTGGGTCCTCGACGAACTCTTCGAGCCCCGCAATTAGCTCAAGTGCTGTCGTTGTCAGACGGAATACTGACGAACGATTCTGGACGACGTCGACTGTTACGGAATCACCGGGAGCTGCGGAATCAATCGCGAGTCGCGCTGCTTCAACGATGGCGTCGAAACAGAGGCGAGGATCCACATAGAGATGCTGCAGAGGCCCCTGCGCTGAGTAGCTCCAAATGACGCCACGGCGGAGCGCAACCGGGAGCAACTCGTGATCCAGTTGAACAAGAAGTTCGTCGACCCGTACTTGAGCAGGTTCTGGCGTGGGAAGCTGCTTGAGTTGGTGTAAGAATCCAACAAATCGCTGGTTCAAGCATAAAATGTCAGAGCAAGTGCTAATGATGTTGGAGAAGTGTTGGTCAAGCGTTTCGCTTTTCGTTTTGGCATATTCTCTTAAATGGTTGTGGATTGTACTAATGGGTAGCTCTAAGTTTGATTTCATTGCACTTGTAATATCTAGGAGAGCTTGACTCCGAGATCCCGCAGTTGGTTTGGGTCTCGGGTCTTCCCCTAGAGAGTGGGAGCTTCCGTGCATTCTTGGAATCCTTGAGAATACAGTCTGTTTATCAGGGCGCTGGATTACAAGTAAATCAATCGTTTTTATACTAAATCGTTTTTACAGTAATTCGCTTGCTGAAACGATCATTTCAGCCAACTTCGCCATTGACTCGCGGCGATCTTGACTCTCACGCTGGAGGAACCGATAAGCCTCCTCTTCAGTGAGATTTCGTCGTCGCATGATGATGCCTTTTGCTTTTTCAATCAACTTGCGTTCACGGAGGCTTGCTTCGAGTTCTTCGTTCCGTTTCCGGTATTGAGACAATTCTCGGGATTTCGCGACAGCGAGTTTGATCGCCGCATTCAGTGCCGCGCCGGTGACGGGCTTGAGGAGATACTGGGCCGCCCCTTCCTTGATTGCGGCATCGACCAGCTCTGGCTGACCGTGAGCGGTGAGGATGATCACGGGAGTTCCCGGATCTTCAGCGATCTGTCGCGCTGCGGCGAGCCCGTCGAGTCCGGCCATTTCAATGTCGAGAATTGCGATGTCGGGCAAGGTCCGCCGACAGAGATCGATTGCGCGCTGACCGTCTTCGGCGACAGCAGCGATTTCATAATCCATCCGTGTGAGTAATTGCTGAAGCCCGGCAGATAACCGACGATCGTCATCCGCGATCAGTACTTTCATTGCGCCAGAACCTCCGGCGGGTTGATGGCTAGGGCTGTCGATCGTAGTATCACGCTCGCGGGATCGTATTCTGATCACGTACAGTTGACTCAATTGAAAAAAGTATTGGCGGATGACCTCATCCGGTTCCCTGACTCGTGATATTATCGAGTGCGATCCCTTTCACTTCAAGCGACCGTACGATCGTGTCTCCAAAAAACCACCCGACTTCAGTATTCAAATTAAATCCAAGATAAAATGAAAGCTAATTCTTTGGGATATCGGGATATGAATGTGGATGATGTTTGGATCAGTTCCGCAAGGACGATTACCCAGGCGGAGATTACGCTTTTTGCAGGTCTCTCCGGCGACTTCAATCCGGTCCATGTTGATCATGCCGCGGCCGCGTCGGGCCCCTTCGGCCAGGTTATCGCGCACGGTCTCCTTGGGCTCTCGATCGCGAGTGGGTTAGGGACTCATGCTCCAAGCGTCCAAACGGTGGCGTTCGTGAAAATCCTGGAATGGTCATTTCATCATCCAATTTTCCCCGGTGACACGATCCGCGTCGAGACCACGATCCGCGCCATCGAGCCGACGGGTCGAGGCCGCCGAGCGCTTGTCACTTGGGGCCGTCGGGTCTTGAACCAGAATGACCAAGTGGTTCAAGAAGGCTCGACCCAGACGCTTGTGGCTCGAGGATCTGATCAGAAAGATTCAGAAGACAACTGATGCCGGATTGGTTGACGGAGCAGCGCCCTCTAATATTTGGCGATTTCGTCTGGGGCAGAGTCGGGGTGAAAGCGAGCAGCGATCTCGGATACCTTCCGAAGCATCAGGGCGAGTTCACTCGCGATCGCGATAAACTGCCAACCTTCTTCAATCCGACGTTCCGCAGCTTCGATACTCTGAACATGGAGTCCAGAAGGAACCTGGCAACGTGCCGCCGTCTCTCTGATCCGCTGGAGTGTTGTCTCCATCAACTCTTTACTGGGTGCAACCCCACGTTCCTTCCGGAGCGAAGCAGCGAGATCGTTCGGCCCGACGAAGACGGCATCGATTCCGGGGACTGAGTAGATTTCCTCGGCACGATCGACAGCATCAATGTGTTCGGTCTGGATGACGATCAAGATCTCGTCATCGGCGTTGGCGTAATAGGTTCCCGGATCGGTGCCGTAATTCAGCGCGTGGAGCGATCCCCCGAGTGACCGATTGCCAACCGGGGGGTACTTGCATGCAGCAACGGCGGTCTCGGCTTCTTCGGGCGTCATCACCATCGGGACCACGATCCCCATCGCGCCGCAGTCGAGGACAGTCTTAATCAAGTCGTGTCGGCAGCAAGGGATCCGGACAAGTGGTGTGCAGCCTGCGTCCGCGATGGCGCCAAATAGGAGAGCGGCGGTCTGGAGATCCGTGTGCGAATGCTCCATATCGACAGTGAGCCAAGGGAGTCCGGCTCGACCGAGGAACCGAGCACCGACAATACTCCCCATCGAGAGCCAGGTGCCGACCTGAGGTTTCCCCTCCTTCAGCGCACGTTTGACAGGGTTCTTCTTCACGTTCCAGTCCTCAGTGCAGCGGTTTGATCCATCGTACGTAGGATTGACTCATCATCAGGGACCAAAAGGTTGAGTTCAAGTCAGCGTTTGCTCTTGAGAGAAAGACGCCGGGGCCGTTCGTTCCGATCAGGTGTTCCCGAACACAGAACGGTACAAGAATCTCAGAATGTCCGACTTATCGATAAGCTGATAGGATAATGGTAAGTGAGCACAATAGAAGGCATTGGGGTCGTTCTAGATTTCACGGAGCGATCATCGAGCGCCGCGATCCGAGAACGATCATCAGGTAAAAGTGTGACCATGCGGATCACAATTGTTAGCGAGACCTACTTCCCCCAAGTGAACGGTGTCTCGCGGACGTTGTCGCAATTGGCAAGGGTCCTCAGGGAGACTGGCGACGATGTTCAATTGATCCATCCAAACTACGGAGCCGAGGCCGAGAGTGAGCAAGACAACCTGGTCCCCTCCGTCCGGGTCCCCTTCTACCGAGAGGTCCATCTTCCGGTTCCGCCGTACCGAGGGGTCCGGAAGGCGATCAGGTCCTTCCGCCCAGACCTCATACACATTGCGACCGAGGCCTCACTGGGTTTTGCGGTCCTGAAGTTCGCTTCCGCGATGGGGACCCCGGTCGTCTCCAGTTTTCACACCAACTTTGATCAATATTCCTCGCACTACCGGATTGGTTGGGCGCGGGGAATTATCTGGCGCTATTTACGCTGGTTCCACAATCAGACAATCGAAACATACGTTCCTTCTCAAACAACCATCAAGGATCTCGAAAGTCGAGGCTTCGAGCGTCTGGTCCTCTGGCCCCGAGGCGTTGATGGGGGCCTTTTTCGTCCTAATCGTCCACAGCGATCGGAAATCCGAAAACGTCTCGGGGTCAATTCTGACGATGTCCTCCTGGCGTATGTCGGTCGGCTTGCGGCAGAGAAAAACACAGAGTTTCTCGCGGAAGCACTTGGAATTGCCGCAGCCGCTGCTCCTCGGGTCCGGATCGTGATTGTTGGAGATGGTCCCGCACGGAGTACGTTGGAGGCAAAGCTGCAAGGCGTGGCGACCTTCGTCGGATTCCGATCGGGGGATGAACTCGCCGACCTCTACAGCGCAGCCGACCTCTTTGCCTTCGCGAGCCTCACGGAGACATTCGGGAATGTTGTGTTGGAAGCAATGGCTTCGGGATTACCCCCCGTGATCCTCGGGGCAGGGGGGCCTTCGGAGATTGTCCGAGACCAAGAAACGGGTACTGTGCTGCCACCTGACGCAAGCCCTCACGACTTTGCCCAGGCGCTCCTGACATTCGTTCACAATGATGAACATCGGAAACAGATCTCGATCAAGGCAAGGCTTGATGCCAACGAACGGACCTGGGAGCGGATCATGGGCTCACTTCGGGCTCGTTATCAGTCGGTCATTGACTCCAACAAGCACCAGTGCGTAACACCTGACCCCGAAGTCAGCGTTCGGCCGCTTCAAACGCACTCCAATAGTCTTGGCGGACCCAGAGACCTCGGCCGTCCGGAGCAAAGCCAACCAACTGGGATGGTCGATAGTGAGCCTTGAGCCAGTCATGAAGTGCCGGGAACGGCTCGTACCCCGCAAGGACCAGTTCTGGCCGTCTCTGGTCGAGGTCCTTCAACAGTTCGCGGACTCGCGGACCAACAACAGGATGATTTGGGTCTGTGGCATGTTCCCGCATCAAATCATTGGTGAAATGATGACGTGACGGTGCATCGAGTCCCGAATAAAAGAGCAAGGGACTTTGCCAACCCCAGACCAAGAGTTCAGGATCATCGAGCGTTTGGGTCCTCGCCTTAATCTCCTCGGCAAGATTGCGGTAGGCTACCCATTGGCGGCCACCCTTATGACGGATGGTCAACTCTTCTGACGGAACGAGAAGATACGAGGTCGTCTGAAGAAAGACGAGTCCTCCGATCCCCGCGATCAAAAAGATTCCAGGGACGAGGTTGGTCAACCGAATTCCTCGGCGGATCAGACTTTGACCGAGGTCCCCGACGGTGAGACCAATTCCTAGCGCAGCCGCTGGTCCGAGGAGAAGATAATAGTGAACCCAATATAAGCCAGGCAAAATCACTTGGATAAGTGAGCACCCGAGCCAAGCCACAATAAGCGATCGCTCAGCGCGCGGTTGGGAGACGAGGAGCCAAATCAGGACTCCAGGCATGATCAGCCAGATTGGCCAGGAGCCCTTGGCCCACCAGACCACATAGTCGGTCGTTCCAAACGGCGGTGGGAGTTCGCCATTCGGATCAGCACGGCCCGTCAGCCATCGGAGTGGCGTTGGTTGGTTGTCGGGTCCTGGTTCGAGATCGGTTGCCAGTGCCTTGCCAAAGGTAACGATGTCGTCGACCGCAACCCAAAGATTCCCCTGGAGCGCGAGGAGGATTCCGGTGAGACCGATCGGCCCTAAGAATCCTAGGAGATGGATACTAATGAGCTTCAATCGTTGCCAACGGGATCTGTTCTCTTGAGCTTGGGAAGTCGGGATAAGTAGAGCTGGAATTAAGATCACGAGATAGATTACCGAGATTTGTTTCACCAGCGTTGCCAGACCGATCATCATCCCGGAGAGTACTAACCAGAGGCGTTGCGCATCAGTTGATTCTCGACTCGCAATGAAAGCGGCCAAACTTGCTGTCGCGAAGAGATTGACTTGTAGATTCAATTGTGATCCGTTCCCGTAGATGAACGGATCACAACTCAAAATCGCATAGAGGAGTCCTCCGAGGACGGCACTAAGGGGACCACCCAATCGGAGCCCGATCCACCAGATCAGCGCGACAGTTGGCAGCACAAAGGCAATCGGCATGAGTCGGATTGTGAGTTCGGACGGCCCACCGATTGCCTCAGCGGTCGCGTAGAGCCAGTAGCCGAGCGGAGGCTTGTTCTCGCTCAGATCTTGGTAGAGCAGGTCGCCTTCGAGGAGCCGACGTCCCATGTAGCCGTAGGCGGCCTCGTCGCAATCAAGCGGCTCGATCGAGCCACGGACCACTGGCCAAGGAGCTGTACCAAAGGCCTTCTGGATCGCTGGGGCGACCGTGTGGCCACGCCACCAGGCAGCAAACGCGACAATGATGAAAAGACTGAGGATCAACAGGGATGATCGGAGCCAAGCAGCAAGACCAATGGCCACCAGGGACCTCCACCTGATAGGATTCGGATCAAGGCTTCCCACTCTCTGGGTTTTTCTATCGTAACGGTCTGAGGTCAATTCATGGGATCGACGGAGCCGTTGACTGTCCGACAACCAATCCGTCTCTGGCGTTCGATTCTCCCCGGAATTCTCTACCTGGTGCTCCTCGGTGGCCTGACTTGGGTCGGGCCGATCCGACACAGTGGGAACGTCTGGTCACGCTACATGACGATCGAGTCGATTGTCGAACGGGGAACGTTGATCATCGAGGACTCACCTCTCCTCGGTCCCAGCGGGACTCCTGACCTCGCGAAGTTTCGAGGGCATCTTTACTCTGACAAGCCCCCAGTATTATCGGCACTCGGTGCGCTCATTTACTTTCCAGTCGAGCGATTGGGTTACCGGATGAGTGGCGGGATTGAGTCGCTCCATCTGGTTAACTTCCTCCTTGTGACTACCCTTGTTGGGCTCCCATCCGCATTGGGAATCAACGCTCTCCGTCGGATGTTACAGACGGTCGAGGTCCCTCGGTGGTTTGCTGACCTGGCAGTGGTCTTCTTTGGGCTTGGTTCGCTGCTCCCAGTCTATGGGGTGACCTTTAATAACCACAGTCCTGCAGCAGGTCTCGTGACGGTTGGGGTTGGACTCGTCTTGCTCGATCGTTCCGACTCCCGGTCGAAGATCGTTCGCTGGTCCTTCGTCGGTTTCTTGGTGAGCCTGGCAGCGACGATCGACCTCCCGACCGGTGGTTTGTTCTGGATTGGTCTCGCTGGCTGGCTCTTCAGGAAATCAAGGAATGCGGGGATGGGATTCCTGATCGGAACGATCCCGCCGTTGCTCCTTCACGTCGTGCTCCAGTCATCAGTGACAGGTTCCCCGTTGCCCGTCGAATTCTATCCTGAAGCGATTGAATTCGACGGGTCATATTGGAAGTCAACTGCAGGGCAATTTATTGATGAAAGCCCACGGATCTGGTTCCTCCTGGAGTTTCTCGTGGGTCCCCAAGGGTGGCTGACGATCACGCCGATCCTCTTCCTCACTCCGATCGGCCTCATCCTGCTCGGACTCGGGCGACGCGATGCGCTAAGACCGCTCGCAGTCCTCGTTTTTATCAACATAGTTGTACTTGTTTGGTACTATAGTTATGGAGTCCGTCGGACTGATTTTTCAGGCGCCTCATTCGGTACCAGACACCTACTCGCGATAACCCCGATCGCCTTCTTCTTCACAATCGGGGGGTTAGAGCGACTCCGATTCGGGGCTTGGAAGCTCCTCGTGGTCGGTTTCTGTCTCATTGGGATGGTCTACAGCTATTACGGGATCCTCAATCCTTGGTCACGCGTTGAGACTCGAAACGAACCCGCCCTGATTCTCCTCCAGCGGTTCGTACTCTACCCGTACAGCAGCTACCGTCGCTAATCGCTCTGGGTTGGCAGCACCGAATCGAGAAAGAAGCGCTGCCCAGCCGTCGCAACAGTGTTCACGTTCGAAGTGATCGAGGAACGCACGACGGCCGTTTGCACCGAGTTCGAACGCATGCTCGGGATCACTCGCCAGCCACTGAAGTTGAGCGATGAGAGAATCGGGATCGCCAAATCGGATGGTCCGACCACAGTCGAACTCTCGGATGGTGTCTGCCGTTTCTGAGTGATCCGGTCCGACAAAGAGTGCAGGACGTCCCGAGGCCATAATCCCGTAAAGCTTGCCAGGAACGACGATCCCCGTCATCTCGGGTCGCATCGAGATCAAGTGCAGATCCGCAAGCGATAAAGATTCAAAGAGCTGTTCTCTCGGAACATAGTCTAAAATAAGGAGATCATCGAGTCCCTCAGTCTCCTTCGCTCGCTTCACCTCTTCCATCCGTGGTCCACCCCCAACGAAGACGAACCGAATCTTCGGATGGCCCTTAAGTGCGATCGCAGCCGTGATGAATTCGGAGGCGGAATGGGCGAGCCCGAGGTTCCCCGAATACATAACGACGAAGTAATCTTGCAGATGGAGCCGGGACCTTAGCTTGTTCTGTTCCGGCTCGATCGGGAAAACCTCTGAGGCTCGGCTCCAGACGGGGATCTCCACGATCCTATCTTGATCAACCCCTTTCGCCTGGATCCGGTCGGCCATGTACGGCCCTAGGACGACAATTCGATCGGCCTTTCTGATCACCGCATTGCTGAGCCACTGGAGGAGTCGCGGTAGCGGCCAACGGGGATCCATTCGCCTGAGGGCGATGCTTGCGTCGGGATGCAGATCCATGCTCCAATAGACATGCTTTGATCTGCGGAGCCACCGGAGGACCGTGCCGATCAATCCGATTAGTGGCGGCGTTGTCAGGGTAACGACGAGATCGGTCTTCGGGAGCCGGAGAGCGAGCAGAAAGGCACCGAGGTAGAAGGTCAGGTAATCGAACATCCGACGAACTGTATTTGCGCGTCCGAAGGAGGTTGCATCGACCCGATGAATCGTCACCCTGTTTCGGACTTCACGACGAGGCAATCGAGACTGGCCGGAACGGTACGAGCCTCGGCCGCAGATCACCTGACAATCGAAGCCTCGGGCTCCGAGGTCTTCCGCGAGGTCTGACAGGTGTTGTGCAGTTGATGCATGATCAGGCCAGTAGTATTGATTGATGAACAAAACCGACGGTCGTCTAGAAATCGGTTCGTCGAACTCCGTTGAATTCAAGGATTCTTGGCTCACCATTTTTGGTCGGCCTCGGCTTTGTGAGCACGATACCAGGCAATCGTCTGGGCAAGACCGTCCTTCAGGTTGGTCGGAGGTGTCCAGCCGCCGAGAGCCGCCTTCATCCTCGTGACGTCGAGCACTTTCTTCGCGGCGCCATCGGGCTTGTCATTATTCCATTGGAGTGTTCCCTTAAATCCGGAAAGCTGGTGGACCGTCTCCGCGAGTTCACGGATCGAAGTTCCGACTCCAGTTCCGATGTTGAGTGGCATCGAGACGTCATCATAAAGCTCGGACGCGAGTATGATCGCATCCGCACAATCCCCGACATAGATGAATTCACGGATCGGCTTTCCTGTCCCCCAGACTTCAACGCTGGGATCACCGTTCGCGGTGGCTTCGACCCATTTTCGGATCAAAGCAGCGACGACATGAGAGCGATCAGGATTGTAAGAATCGCCGGGGCCATACAAGTTCGTGAGGATCAGGTGGATCGAATTGAGTCCGTACTGTCGCTTGTACGCGGCACCTTGAACCGCGAGCATCTTCTTGGTGAGACCGTAATTCACCACGCTCGCGTGGCAAGGGCCGTTCCAGAGGTCCTCTTCCTTCAGCTCACCTTCAAGATAACCTGGGTAGCTACAGGCAGTTCCAATGTTGACTACTTTATTGACGTTGGTGAGTCGAGCCGCCTCCATCAAGTTGGCACCCATCACCAGGTTCTGATAATATAAGTTTCCTGGTTCATTGACATTAATGCCGATTCCGCCATAATAAGCGGCAGCATGGATCAGCATATCGCACGGATGTTCGAGCAAGCATTTTAAAGAAGAATCAAGTGACGTTAGATCAAACTCACGCTTTCGAGGGACAAATACCGTAGCCCCGAGCGTCTCAAGCCTTGAAACCAAATGACGGCCGAGGAAGCCAGCCCCCCCGGTTACCGTAACTCTCTTGTCGGACCAGTAGCTTTCCATGATCGGTTCCTTCCGTAGGTGAAGACCGAGGAGTGTATGGAAACACTCCTCGGTGGGTCCTCTGGGGGCAGATCCTCAATCCTTCGGGTCTCAGACGTTCCCGAACGGGTTCTTCCATTCGATGAGCTGAGCCGCCTTCACAAGCTCGCCGATTCCGCGATCCAGGTCGATCGTTGTCTCAAAGCCCTTCGAGCGAATCTTCTCGTAACTGACCTCATAGTTTCGCTGGTCAGCATCGCTACCAACCTCAGCGAAGTGGAGGTAGTAATCGGTGTGTTCCAGGATCTTGCGCGCAACATCCTCTTTCGTAAAGTTCATGCTTTCATGACCAACGTTGTAGACGTCATCTTTGACCGTCTCCCAACGCTCAAGCCCGAAAATAAACGAACGTGCCATGTCGCGAACATGAACAAAAGTTCGCTTGAAACCACCCTGGTAGACAATGAGGTTACGGTTTTTGACGGCTTGGTAGGTAAAATCATTCGGCATCAGGTCGAGCCGCATCCGGTTGCTTACCCCGAAGGCGGTCGCAAAGCGATAGGCAAGGCCGTTTCCTGCATCGAGGACCATCTGCTCGGCTCGTGCTTTTGTCTCTCCATAAAGAGTGATTGGGGCACGAGGGGTGTTTTCATTGCAGACATAATCAGGGATAGAACCATAAATGCTTCCCGTCGAGGCAAACAAGAACCTCTGATCCTGGTGTCTCTTCTCCAAGAGCAGTTTAGTGCCCTCGACGTTTGTTGCTTGGGCGACGTGCGGTTCTTTCTTGCAAGCCGGGTAGCCGACGATGGCGGCAAGGTGAATGATTGCGTCGACCCCATCGAGAGCACGCTCCACATCGCCAGGGTTACAGACATCCCCTTGTTGCAACTCGAAGAATCGATTCTGACAACAAGGGAGAAGTCCGCTGCCCCCAAACTTCAGGGAGTCGAGTACTCGGACGCGATGTCCGAGGTCGAGCAGTGCAGGGACGAGTGTCGAGCCGACATAACCGGCGCCGCCGGTGACTAGAATCCGCATGGTGAGACCCATCCGTGGACGTTGAACAGTCGACGTTGTGTTCGGTCGTGAACCGATCAATCAGGATGACAGGCCATGAAACTCAAGGGATCCGACCCTTGTTGATCTGATGATGTCACCCGCTGCCGACTCATTGGTATTGAGGACGGACAAGAATCGATCAAACGCACAGTCCGGTATGCTACTGGTCTCAGCAATCCTGTCAACCAGAATCAGAGTCAGTCATCACTTTCGTCGTCAGTCGGGCTCAGACCGGATGGAGGAACGGAGGGACCTGGCAGCGCATTGGACCCATCAGCCCAACGACCGAGGTCGATCATTCGACATCGACGACTACAGAACGGAAACGAAGGGAGGTCCTTAAGTGACTCCCCTTCAGTCCGGGTACCGCAGATTGGGCAGTCTGCTCGCACCACTGGAAGCATCCTCAGACTAAGGCGAAAAAACTAGTCGGTCGAACTCGAAGACCCAGTTGATGGTGCTTTCGAAGCATCACTCGACTTACTCGACGTTGATGAGCCATTGGAGTCACTCGATTTGGAGGAACCACCCGATGCCTCTTTGTCCGCACTTGCTGCTTTCTTATACGAGTCAGAACGATAATCCGTGATGTAAAAGCCTGATCCCTTAAAGATGATGGCGGCACCACCGCCAATCTTCCGACGGAGCTTTTCTTCGCCACAGGAAGGACAAAGCGTCTGGGGATCGGCCTTGATCGACTCAAACGCCTCGAATTCATGACTACAACTGTCGCAGATATAATCGTACGTCGGCATGATCGATCTCCCAGAGCCACTTGATGTTGATCATTACGAGGTCGGTTAGGCCGAGACGGCGACCCGACTTGGACGGAGAACGCGATCCTTAATCTTGTAACCACGTTCAAATTCAGAAACGACGATTCCTTCCTCTTTACCCTCGACTTGCATCTGGGTCAGTGCTTCGTGTTGGTTCGGATCAAAAGGCTGATCGACCGCATCGATTGCTTCAACTCCATGCTTGCCGAGGGTCTCGATCAACTGCTTTTGGACCATCTCCAGTCCGGTAATGATCGCGTCGTTTTCCGATTTCCGGGCAGCGTCGATCGCTCGGTCGAAACTATCGAGTACGGGGAGCAGATCTTTGGCCAACGGTGCGATCGCGTACGGCTTCTCCGATTCCGCCTGAGATCTCATCCGTCGCTGATAGTTGATGAAATCGGCTTGAGCTCTCCGGAATCTATCCAGGTAATCGTCTCGTTCCTTGGTTACCGTTTCCAAGGCGGAGAGCTGAGACTCTCCATCAGATGAAACGGACGAATCGTTCTCAGACTCCTCCCCAGTCGCTGAGTCGTCTGCATTCTTACCCACATAACGATTGGTCGGCTCGACACCATCAGCGGCATCGATACTTTCGGAATCTTGAAGGTTTGGTGCTTGTGGATCCGTCGGCTGTTTTGATTGGTCAGGTTTAGTCATGGGAACAGTTCTCAACTTGCATTCATCGTGACAGGAAAGTCAATTGTTCGTTTAATCTGTATCTCGATCCTGGAGCGTATAGTTTGGATTGGGGATCGGATCGGATCGAGATCAGGCTGAATCATGATCATCATCCGGTTCGGTGAAGAAGTCACGGAGCTTTTCCACGAAGCCCTTCCGTTTGGGGCTGACGTGGGCGTGGTCGAGTTCGGCGAGTTCGCGGAGCAACTCTTCTTGGCGTTCGGTCAGTTTCCGAGGGGTCTCGATCACGACTCGGACGTGTTGATCACCACGGCCACGGCCGTTGAGGTCGGGCATCCCCCGTCCTCGGAGTGTAATGACGTCACCGCTTTGAGTCCCTCGGGGGATCTCCATCAGACTCGGACCGTCAAGGGTCGGGACTTCGATCTCAGCGCCGAGTGCTGCCTGGGCAAAGCTCACCGGGACCGGGCAGATCAGGTTCGAATCCTCTCGGACGAAGAACGGGTGAGGACGGACCTGGATCTGGACACGGAGGTTACCCCGGGGTGCACCAGGATCGCCGGGTTCACCCTGTCCACGGAGGAGGAGGATCAGGCCGTTCGTTGCTCCTGGTGGAATTTTGAGCGGGGAAATCGTCGCCTCTTTGGACTGCCGTCCCGATCCTCGACAGTCGGGGCAAGGATCGATCACCCGGACCCCTTCGCCACCGCAAGCCGGGCAGGTCGTTGCCATCTGGAAGAAGCCCCGAGCGGTGAAGACTTGCCCTTGACCACCACAGTAGTCGCAGGTCGTTGGTGAAGTCCCTGGTCGCGCTCCAGTTCCGCGGCACGATTCGCAGTGATCATCACGCTTGATGGTGAACGACTTCGTCGCACCCCGAGCGGCTTCTTCGAGATCGATCTCTATCCGATAGAGAATGTCGGCCCCTTGTCGAGGTCCTCGACGTCGGCCACCACCTCCAAAGAGGTCGCCAAATCCAGTCCCAGCGAACATCTCTCGGACAGCGTCGATTACATCATCGGGTGACCGGAAGTCACTGGCCCCTTGATTTTCAACACCGGCGAATCCGTACCGGTCGTACCGTGCCCGCTTTTCAGGATCGGAGAGGACATCATAGGCTTCAGCAGCCTCACGAAAGAGTCGCTCCGCTTCGGGGTCATTGGGGTTGCGATCAGGATGAAACCGTTTGGCAAGCTGTCGGTAGGCGGACTTGATCTGGTTCGGCGTGGAGTTTCGCTCAACCGACAACACGTCATATAAGTCGCGCTTTGCCATGGTTTTCATTGGATTGATGGACTTCGGGCCAGTTAATCGTGTTTTGAGTAGGCCATGCTATCATGACCGCCATAGTGCCAAACTCTCAAGGCAGTTCGATTCAATCGACCGAGTGTAACAAGTTGACCGGACCTCTTTAGACGACCAGCCGGGATTCGTTGAGACGGATAGAACACAAATCGTGAGCAACCGGACCGATCTCAGCGAGAGTCAACGATCGATCAAGCGATCCAAGCCTAGTCGGCTGGACCGCCTGAACGACCGAGGGTGCTCGAGGGGCTTATCGGACCGAACCTTCGATCCTCGTTCCCTTTTCTTCCTCATCATCGGGAAGATTGGTGATCATCGCTTCGGTCGTCAGCATCAACGCGGCGATCGAAGCAGCATTCTGCAAGGCAGTCCGGGTCACCTTCGTGGGGTCAATGATTCCGGATTCAAACATGTCTACATATTCGCCGGTGTTGGCGTTGAATCCGGTGTTGCCTCCCGCAGCTCGGATCTCGTCGACGATCACAGCGCCGTCGTGTCCGGCGTTTTCTGAAATCAAACGAGCCGGTTCTTCCAACGCTCGGAGGACGATCAACGCTCCCTGACGCTCGTCGCCGCTTAAGCTTTCGACTAATGACTGAACAACCGGGAGGCATCGAATGAGGGAAGTCCCGCCGCCAGGAACAATCCCTTCCTCAGCGGCGGCCCGGGTTGCATGCAAGGCGTCTTCGACTCGTGCCTTGAGTTCTTTCATCGCGGCTTCGGTCGCTGCACCGACGCTAATCACCGCGACACCTCCGGTGATCTTCGCGAGTCGCTCTTGATACTTTTCGCGATCGTACTCCGATTCGGTTTCGCCGATCTGACGACGGAGTTGTTCGATCCGCTTTTGGATGTCCTCCTTCGTCCCGGCCCCTTGAATGATCGTCGTATCATCCTTAGCGACCTTCACCTGCTTGGCGTTGCCAAGCTCAGCGACGGTGAGGTTCTCAAGCTTTAGGCCAAGGTCTTCGCTGACGACGGTCCCACCGGTCAGAATCGCCATGTCCTGCAGCATCGCCTTCCGTCGATCGCCAAAACCAGGGGCCTTGACGGCACAGACGTTGAGAATTCCCCGGAGCTTGTTGACCACGAGGGCGGCGAGTGCCTCTCCTTCGACATCTTCCGCGATGATCAGGAGCGGCTTGGCGGACTGTGCGACCTTTTCCAAGAGCGGGATTAAGTCGCGGAGGTTGCTGATCTTCTTCTCGTGAAGAAGGATCAAGGGATCTTCGAGGACGGCCTCCATCGTTGTCGGGCTCGTCACGAAGTACGGGCTCAGGTAGCCCTTGTCGAATTGGAGCCCCTCCACGAAATCAAGGGTTGTCGCCGCGGTCTTCCCTTCCTCGACCGTGATCACACCGTCGTTGCCCACTTTGCTAACGGCCTCGGCAAGCATCGATCCGATCGATTCGTCGTTATTCGCTGAGATCGCACCGACTTGAGCGATTTCTTCCGGCTTAGTCACCGGCCGGCTCATGTTGTTCGTCAACTCGGCAATCGTGGCTTCAACCGCTTTCTCGATCCCACGCCGGAGGGCTGTGGGGTTTGCGCCCGAAGTCACGCTCTTGAGCCCTTCGCGGAAAATCGCGCGGGCAAGAATCGTTGCTGTCGTGGTTCCGTCACCGGCGACATCCGACGTCTTCGATGCAACCACATTGACCAGTTTAGCGCCCATGTTTTCGAACGGATCAGGCAACTCGATCTCTTTCGAGACAGTGACGCCGTCCTTGGTGACGGTTGGGCCACCAAACGACTTGTCGAGAATGACGTTGCGGCCGGTCGGGCCTAACGTCGTCCCGACTGCCTGAGCCAGGGTATCAATCCCGGCAAACATCTTGCGACGGGCGTTATCAGAAAAAAGTAACTGTTTCGGCACGGGTCAAACTCCTCAGAGCTGATTGGAATCGATAAATTATAGGAGTGATGATCAGTCGATTTCAGTGAGTGTTCGACTGACTGTACCGCGTCTACGATCAGGCGGTGACCTTCGCCAAGACGTCGGTCTCGCGGAGGATCTTGACTTCCTCACCGTCAACCTTCAGCTCCGTCCCGGCATACTTGCCGAAGAGAACCTCGTCACCTGCTTTCAGGCCGATCTCTGCACGTTGGCCGCTGTCGAGGAGCTTACCAGGACCTACGGCGAGCACTCGGCCGCGCTGCGGCTTTTCTCGGGCGGTGTCCGGGAGCACAATCCCGCCCGATGTTGTTTCTTCAGCTTCGATCTCTTGGATCACAATGCGGTCATCGAGGGGTCGGATCGTCGTTGCCATCGTCGTCAATCTCCGAGTCTTCTCTGTCAATTTGATAAAGGATGTCGAGTAATCAGGTCTGTTGAACGAAGGAGAGTCTTTGAAGAGTCAGGCTCGATCCGTCGGATGGAACGGATCGAGTTGGGTCAATGTTGCGTTTGGCAGGTTCTCAGTCGAGCCTAAGAGGCAAGATCGTGTGGCAGATTACATCATTCCCATGCCGCCCATGCCGCCCATGCCGCCCATGCCGCCCATGCCACCCATGCCACCCATGCCATGATCGTGGTCATGGTGGTCACCGCCGCCATCGGCCTTCTTCTCTTTCTTCTCGATGATGATGGCTTCGGTGGTCAGGAGGAGGCTGGCAACAGAGGCGCCGTTCTGCAGTGCGGTCCGAGTGACCTTTGCAGGGTCAATCACACCGGACGCGACGAGGTCACCCCATTCTCCGGTCTCAGCGTTGTAACCGTAGTTGGGGTCGTTGGATCGCTTGACCTTGTTAACAACAACCGAGCCATCGAGTCCTGCATTTTCGGCAATCGAGCGGCAAGGCTGCTCAAGGGCTCGACGGATAATGGTGACACCGAAGGCGGAATCCCCTTCGAGGCTCAGTTGATCGAGGACCTTGGATGCACGGACCAGAGTCGTTCCACCGCCGGCAACAACACCCTCTTCAATCGCCGCGCGGGTTGCGTGCAGCGCGTCTTCGACAAGCGCCTTCCGCTCTTTCATTTCAGTCTCGGTCGCGGCTCCGACATTGATCTTGGCGACCCCACCGGCGAGTTTCGCAAGACGTTCTTGGAGCTTCTCGCGATCGTATTCGGAGTCGGTCTGACCGATCTCCTTTTTGATCATCTCGGTCCGCCCCTTAATGTCGTCCGCGGAGCCCCGCCCCTCCACAATGGTGGTGGCGTCGTCGGTGATGATCACTCGGGCCGCCGAGCCGAGCTCATTGAGCTGAACGCTCTCAAGATCGATCCCGAGGTCTTTGAAGATCGCTTTGCCGCCCGTCAGAGTCGCGATGTCGCCGAGCATCGCTTTCCGACGATCGCCGTAACCCGGGGCTTTAACTGCAGCGACCTGCAGGATCCCACGAAGCTTGTTCACGACGAGCGTCGCGAGTGCCTCGCCTTCAACGTCTTCAGCGATGATCAAAAGGGACTTCTTCGCCTGGGCGAGCTGCTCTAGAAGGGGAATCAGGACCCGAGGACTGCTAATCTTCTCCTCGAAAATCAGGAGGTAAGGGTCATCGAGAACGACTTCCATTCGATCCTGATCGGTTACGAAGTGTGGGCTCAAGTAACCGCGGTCGAACTGCATCCCCTCGACGACGTCGACTTCGGTTTCGAAGCCCTTCCCTTCCTCGACGGTGATCACTCCGTCAGTGCCGACCTTTTCGAAAGCGTCTGCGAGTCGCTCGCCGACGCTCCGGTCGTTGTTCGCGGCGATCGTCGCCACTTCGGTGATCTGCTTCTTGTCCCCACCGACCGACTTCGCCATCGACTTGATCTCATCGACGACCTTGGTGACGGCTTGATCGATCCCTCGCTTCAGGGCCATCGGATCAGCGCCCGATGCCATCGCCTTGAGGCCTTCCTTGAAGATTGCTTCGGCAAGGACAGTTGCCGTGGTGGTGCCATCGCCCGCCGAGTCAGAAGTTTTGCTCGCGGCTTCCTTGACGAGTTGTGCTCCCATGTTTTCGTAGGAGTCGGTTAATTCAATCTCTTCAGCGACGGTGACGCCGTCCTTGGTGACGGTCGGGCTGCCCCAGCCTTTGTCAATGACGGCGTTCCGACCTCGGGGTCCAAGCGTGCTCCGGACAGCGCGGGCAAGCTTTGAGACGCCAGTTGCCAGCTTCTGACGCGCCTCTTCTTCATACGCCAAGAGTTTTGCCACGGTCTTCGTCTCCCATCGACGCTCGTTTGTACCGAATTGCGTCGTTGCGCTTTCAAGGGACATCGGGTACCAATGCCATCATGACGGACTCGCAATCGAACTTAAGCGGAGCGAGCCGCCGATTACCGGCAATCTTGGATGGCAAGAGTTATACCAAGGAAGACGGAGCGCCGAAGATCTGACCAACAAACAACTTAAGCCGTTTTGGAGGAAGTGATTGGGTCTGCCGGAATGGCAGGAATCTCAATTGAGGTGCCATTTCGACGAGGACGTTGTGTGTTTCAGAGTGATGAGCCATTGAGTCGTCACTGCCTTCGATCAGCCTTGTTTTAGGAACGCCGTGCATCCCAGGAGAACCTCCTCGAAACTCCCTCGTTCTTCCTCTGGGATTGATCACGCGCTCACGTCGCAATCGAGCTGGACGTGGTCTTGAACAGATGCAGCAATGTCGTGACGACGGTCTGACTTTTGGGAGTGAGGCCAGCGGAGGTGATTGAGGGGGAATTTGATGCGACGAGAAGATTCGGTCAACGCGGTCGGATGTGGAGATCGCGGAGTTGTCGATCTTCAACGGTTCCCGGGGCGCCTGTCATTAGGTCCGTTCCTTTGGCTGTCTTGGGGAAGGGGATCACATCGCGGATGTTATCGAGGCCGCAATAAAGCATGACGAGGCGATCGAGTCCGTAAGCAATCCCGCCGTGGGGAGGCGCTCCGTAACGTAAGGCAGAGAGCAAGAAGCCGAACTTCTCTTCTGCTTCCTCTTCACTCAAGCCGAGATGCCGGAAAATAGTCGATTGGATCGCGGGGTCGTGTACTCGGATCGTTCCACCGGCAGCTTCTTCACCATTAATGACGAGGTCGTATGCCTGCGCCCGGACTTTCATCGGTTCCTCTTCGAGAAGGTGAAGGTCTTCAGGGAGCGGCATCGTGAACGGATGGTGCTCGGCAACATAACGCCCTTCTTCGGCGTCCCAACCGAGCAAGGGGAACTTGATGACCCAGGAATAATGGAATTCATTGGGATCGTAGAGCTTCAACTCACGGCCAAGTCGCGCACGGAGGGCACCGAGCGATGCACTGGTGACTTCGTCGGTATCGGCGACGACGAGGATCAAGTCGCCGACCTCAGCACGAAACGCATCGCGGAGAGACTGTTGGACCTCGGTCGACAAGAATTTCGAGGCAGGACCTGTCAACGCCTCGTGCTCTACTTTGAGCCAGACGAGCCCTTTAGCGCCATAGTCGTTCACGAAAGCGGTCAATCCATCGAGATCCTTTCGACTCCGGTTTGGTGCTTCGCCCTTAGCACAGATCCCCCGAATCCTCCGACCGTGCTCGATCGCATCTTTGAAGACGCGGAAGTCTGAGCCTTTGACCACCTCAGCAAGATCGATCAGCTCAAGGCCGAATCGAAGGTCGGGCCTGTCGCTCCCAAACCGTTCCATCGCGTCGTGGTACTCGATCCGGAGCAAGGGAGTCTCGAGTTCCTCGCCCGTGAACTCTTTGGCAAGTGATTTGACTAGGGTCTCGTTAGTGGCGATGACGTCCTCAAATTGAACAAACGACATTTCTACATCAAGTTGTGTGAATTCCGGCTGACGGTTTGCGCGGAGATCTTCGTCGCGGAAGCAACGCGCGATCTGAAAATAGCGCTCCATTCCGGAAACCATGAGCAATTGCTTGTAGATCTGTGGACTCTGAGGGAGTGCGTAGTAGTGGCCGGGGTGGATCCGGCTCGGAACCAGAAAGTCTCGAGCCCCTTCAGGCGTACTCCGACCCAGGATCGGCGTCTCGATCTCCCAAAAGCCGAGACTACTCATGACGTTCCGCATCGTCTGTGAGAGTCGGTGGCGAATTTCGAGGATCCGCTGCATCTCGGGACGTCGGAGGTCGAGGTAACGGTGCTTGAGTCTGAGTTCCTCGTTGGCCTCCCCATCGAGTTCGAATGGAGGTGTCTTGGTCGGATTGAAGATCTCCAGCTCCGTCGCTTGGACCTCGACTCCGCCGGTCGGAAGTTTCGGATTCTCCTTGCCGGGCAACCGCTTCCGGACCTTCCCCCGGACGCCGATCACAAACTCATTACGCAACTCTTGCGCTTTTTGCTGAAGCTCTACGCCGAGATCAGGCTCGAAGACAACTTGGGTTAGGCCGTATCGATCGCGGAGATCAATAAAGACAACCCCCCCGAAATCTCTCCAGGCATAGACCCAACCATTGAGGATCACCGACTCGCCCACTTGGGCTTCGGTCAATTCGCCACAAGTCACTGTCCTCTTGAGCATTGGGAAACGCCCTTTTTCTGCATCCGGGGTCACGTTGAGGGTCGAGCAATCGACGATCTTACTACGGAAACCACTGGCTCGTAAGGCTAGTCGGTCGGCGATTCTGGCGTCAACCCAACCGATCTCGATCCGATCGTAATTGCAACGACACCGGGAGCAACCACCAAGGTTCATCACAACCGCAGGTGATCGAGACCCTACCAATTGCTACGACTCCTCTCATCGAAACGCACAATTGCACGGGTGGTTGCATCAAATTGTCTTGACAATCGACATGACCGTCAGCGAACTTGTCTTGGAATGGCATCGAGCCCGGCCCAGCCTTCGGAACGTCGGGTATGTTTACGGGACGATGCACTGGACGATTCACGAAGGACCAGCATAGGTCCATATGGAGAGGAAAACGATGAGAGGTCGCCCGCTCGATCGCCGCCGCCGTCGCAGGCGGCCTGAGGTCTGCACCATCCGGACGGAGCCGCTAGAGTCGCGTCAATTGCTTGCGACCTTCGCCGTGACTTCGACGGCCGACAGTGGCCCGGGATCACTCCGGGATGCCATCAGTCAGGCCAACGGATCGGGGGGGCCTGATGAGATTACATTTAACATCACTGGGGGCGGGATCCAGACAATCAACCTTCTCACGGAACTCCCTGAGATCATTGATGAGGTTGAGATCGACGGCACCACCCAGCCCGGTTTTGATCCGACCACCTTTGTACCTCAGATCGTGCTCAACGGAGAGTCTGCAGGATCGTTTGCGGACGGCCTCCGATTAGCTTCAAGTGCTGATGGCTCTGTAATCCGAGGCCTCGCGATCAATCGGTTCGATGGTGATGGGATTGTTGTCGAGAGTGACAACACCCTGATCGTCGGTAATGTGATCGGTCTTAATCCGGCCGGGAATATCGCTCAAGGTAACGGTGGCGTTGGGATTGAAATCGACTTCGCAAGTAACAATCAGATCGGCGGCACTGCGTTAAGCGACGCGAATATTATTTCCGGAAATGGGTCACACGGTATCCGCTTTAGTGCTCTCGAACCGGGCGATTCCACGAACAACGTTGTGCTCGGCAATCGGATCGGCACGGATCGGACCGGAAGCATCGGGATCGGCAACGGCGGCCACGGAGTTGATTTCTTCGGGGGCGGTGGCAACACGATCGGTGGTTCGAGTGCGGGCTCCCGGAACTTGATTTCAGGAAACGATCGGAACGGAATCAACTTTTTCGGTGGCTCTTCAATTCTCAATGAGATATTCGGGAACTTCATTGGGACCAACGCCCTTGGGAACGGGCCGATTCCGAATGGGGATGGCGGCATCTTTGGGTTAGGGAACTCGAACACCATTGGAGGTCCCAATCCCGGCGAAGGAAATCTGATTTCGGGAAACACTGGTCCTGGGATCGGGCTCCAAGGCCAGTTGAACAATTCCGATGGCCAGCCGGTCCCCAATATCATTCAAGGAAATCTGATTGGTACTGATATCACCGGTCAGAATGCCCTCGGAAATATTGAAGCCGGTGTCCGGATTTTCAGTAATGGTGTTCTTATTGGAGGATCAGGACCGGGCGCTGGGAACGTTATTGCATTCACGCAGCCGAATGTCTTCGGCGAAGCCGCCGGAGTTTCGCTGATCCTTTCGAGTGAAGAGAATTCGATCCTTTCCAACTCGATCTTTGCCAATGGTTCATTGGGGATCGACTTCAATTCCAATCAGCAAGTTCTGCCGAACGACCTTAATGACGTCGACACCAATCCGTCCAACAACGGACAGAATTACCCCGTCATCACGGCCGCTGAGACGGGTGGTGGTGTCTCCGTCATTACCGGGACGCTCAACAGTAAACCGAATACCGAGTACCTCATTCAGCTCTTTGCGAACAACACCATAGGGCTCGACCCGTCCGGATTCGGGGAAGGGGAAATCTTCCTCCGCGAGATTGTCGTCGTTACGGATGACAATGGGAACGCTTCATTCGAAGAGCAGTTTGACGCCGACCTTGACGTCTCACAATTCGTCTCTTCAACCGCAACGGAGATCAACCTCGGCGACACATCTGAG
Organism: uncultured Isosphaeraceae bacterium; assembly: GCA_964510225.1. GTDB lineage: Bacteria > Planctomycetota > Planctomycetia > Isosphaerales > Isosphaeraceae > CAZEAN01. The sequence goes on along the minus strand of CAZEAN010000008.1, from coordinate 31,076 downwards.
TTCTCCCGGTCCGTCCAAGTCGTCAGCTTGCCGACGGTTGATCTCGCTATCACAACATCGGTCCCTTCAGATCCTGTCCTCGTCGGTGACGAAGTGACCGTCTCGCTGTCGATCACGAACAGCGGCCCCGCTGGGGCAACCGATGTTATGGTCTTCGATCAGATCCCTGCAAATGTCGAATTCGTGAGTGCAACGGACGGTGTCGTTCCTGATGAAAACGGACTACTCTTGTTTGATCTGGGAACGGTAGGTCTCGGTGTTGAGTCGGTCGTCTCCTATACGATCCGACCAATTATTGTGGGTACGCTAAGCAATCAAGCAAGCGTATCAACATCGGTCATCGATCTTTCTCTTTCCAATAACACTTCAACCGACACATTCTCGACCTTCGTAGCGCCAGGGACCAGTGTTCTCTCCTTCTTCTCCGACGAGTTCAACGTCGTCGAGAGCAGCCCAGCAACCATTACGGTGAGTCGGTCAAATGGGAATGATCCCGTTTCGGTGAACTTCGAAGTTCTGGCCGATACCGCCATGGAAACTGACTTCATCCCGATTTCGGGGACATTGAACTTCGGGGTCGGTGAAGTCACGAAGTCGTTCACCGTCGACCTGGTTGACGACACGGCAATCGAAGGAACCGAACAGGCGATCCTCCGACTCTCAGATCCGTCGGAGGGTGGGGTTCTTGGCCAACCGCTCGAAGCAACACTGAATATTATCGACAACGACCCAATTACCTCCCCCTTTGGCCAGTTCCGCTTTGGTGCTCCTTCTTTCACTATTGTTGAAGGGACCGCGTTTGCGAACATTCCAGTCGAGCGCTTTGGTGGCGTTACCGAGGCGGTGGGAGTCACGGTCCGGACCATCGGAGGTTCCGCGACGGCCGGGGGGGACTTTGAGCCAATCGACTTCCAGCTCCTGTTCTCAAACGGCGACAATGTACCAAAACTGGTGACGATCGAACTCAAAGATGACGAGATCGACGAGCCTAATGAGCTCTTCACAGTCGAGCTATCGGATCCAGTCCGACTCAATAACCCCGATGCCGGTAGTCAGCCGACGTTGGGAGGGCCAAGCTCGACGCTCGTAACGCTCATTGATAACGACGAGCCACCCCCGCCTCCGGCCGCTCAGGTCATTCAATTCGCCTCGCCAGTCTTCACGGTCAGTGAGACCGGAATGACTGCCGAGATCGGCATCCAACGCTCGTCTGGCGCCGGGACAGTCTCCGTACAATTCACCACGATGGACGGAACCGCGGCATCGGGTGAGCGGTTCGAGTCTGTGGATACGGAAGTGACATTTGGTCCCGGTGAGACCTCGACGCTCGTCGAGATCCCGATCATCAATACGGATTCCTTCGAAGGGGATCAAACCGTCCTCCTCGATCTCGACTTGATCACCGAGGGGCCGACACTGGGCGACCCGAGCATGGCGACCCTCACGATCGTCGACGATGAGAGCGACCCCAACCCTCCACCGCCGCCAATGCCTGAGGCGGGGATGATTCAGTTCGCAGTTGGTGAATTTGTAACAACCGAGGAATCTGGTGGTATTACCGCAACCTTGAACCGCGTCAATGGTTCGGAAGGCGTGGTAACACTCTTCGTGATTCCGGATGCGGGGGATGCGACCGCCGGGGAGGACTACGTTCGAGATGCGTTCCCTGTCGTCTTTGAGGATGGTCAAGAAACCGCGACAGTAACGATCCCGATCATTGATGACAACATTGTTGAGGGAACGGAAGCCTTTGGGCTCTTCTTGACCCCACCGACAGGTGGCGCGACGCTCGGGATGCCGGATGCGGCAGTTGTCGTTGTCAATGACGGCGACGTTGACCCGACCCCACCAACTGTCGTAGACGTCTTCTTTGTTGGACCAGGTGTTGATCCGATCGGTCTCGCCGTGACCTTCAGTGAGCCGATCGATCCGAATGGAGCAATCATCCCATTCGCGTACTCCATCGTCTCGGCGGGCGTCGACCAGATTCCTGGTACCCCCGATGACGTCCCCCAGACCATCGCTGATATCTCTTACAATCCTGCGACGCTGACCGTTGCCATGGTGACGACTACGGCGTTGAATCAAGGAACGACCTTTGCGTTCGCGATCGACGGCGTAACGGAAGCGTTTGCAATCCGCGATGCCGGGGGTAACTTCCTTGATGGCGACGGCGATGGAGTTGCAGGTGGTTTCTATATCACGACACTCCGTCGGTCGAACTCCGAATCGTATGTCGATATCAATGGAGATCGTGTCCAGCTGATCCTCCAAGGCGGTGGCACGCTCGAATTAGTCCAGAACCTTCAGACTGGATCTGTCTCCGTTGAGGTCCTCAATCCGATCCCAGGTGTCTCGGTGCTCTCCGGTTCCGTCGTGAATCCGCCAGGTCCTTTGGGTGACGGCATCACCGTGATCGCCTCCCTCACTGGGATCACGACTCCGGCTGGCAACGTGATCGTCAATCTCTCAACACCGCCGTTCTTTATCACAGAGCTGATCCCGGCGGCGATCGACGCACTCCTTGAGGATCCGGTTGGCTCGGCACTCGATTCCTGACTCGAACGATTAGTCAATGCAAAGAGATCGCCCTGGCTTCGGCATTGACGCCGGAGTCAGGTCTCACCCTCGATGATCATTAGATTCTTCCGATGATTTAGTCCGGGTCGAGTGGGCTAAGTGCTGGATCGAGAAAGCGTCCATCGACCCGAATCGGCTTACCATCAAACGTTATGGTCCCACCGCCGAACTCGGGTGTCTGAATTTGAACGAGATCCCAATGGATCCGAGAGCGGTTCCCGTTATCCGCTTCGTCGTAAGCGTTCCCAGGAGTGAGGTGGAAGCTCCCGGCGATCTTTTCATCAAAGAGAATGTCACACATCGGTTTCTTTATTTTTGGATTACAACCAAGTGACCATTCACCGATGAAGGACGCTCCTTCGTCGGCTTGAAAGATTCGCTTTAGTCGCTCCCGATCGCCGGATTCACAGGATGCATCGATAATTCTTCCGTCCTCGAACCGTAGCGTGATGTTTTCGAATCCTGCACCTTGGTAGAGGGTCGGGGTGTTGAAGCGGATGGTCCCGTGGACCGATTCTCGGAGTGGTGCCGTAAAGACCTCGCCATCAGGGATGTTCATTTCGCCGGCACAGGGAACCACATTTATCCCTGCGATCGAAAATTGAAGGTCCGTACCGGGGCCCTCGATCCGGACTTCTGAGGTACGTTCCATAAGCTCGGCCAACGGCTGGAGTGCTCTCCCGAGCCGACCGTAATCCACATTGCAGGCGCTGTAGTAAAAATCCTGAAACGCATCGAAGCTCATCCTGGCCTGCTGAGCCATCGCGTAGTTCGGAAGCCTAAGTACACACCAGCGCGTTTTCTTGATTCTCCGATCGAAGTGGACGGGTTTGAGGAATCGCTCGTTGTACAGGTTCATCCGTTCTGCCGGAACGTCGGCGAGTTCGCTGCTATTTCGAGAGCCTCGGAGTGCGACGTAAGCGTCAACCAGCTCCATCCGTGCGGATTCAACTGCTGCCCAGCAATCGAGCATCTCTTCCGTGGCTCGGAGGAGTAACTCACGGACCAAAGTGAGTCGCTTGAGGTCGAGTAGAACCGTTGCCCCGCGTTGTTCGGCTTTTCGGATCAACTGTTGGACGAGCGATTCGTCTTCGAGATCGAAGCACTCGATCAAGAGCGTCTCGCGTTCCTGAAGCCGAACGGAGTGTTGAATGATCGTCTCGGCTAGCGTCTCCGAGCGCGGATCAGCCATGGTTGCCTCGTGAGTTCTTGTTCTAGAATGGGGCGATCCAAAAAGATCAGAACGATCCGGGTCATTGCGACCGATCGGCAGATTCTATTAGCTTATCCCGACGAGCGCCATCAGACGACCGTGGCCCCAGTTTTGAACGTCGGATCTTTCCCGAGAGCAAGTCCAACAGTACATCAACCGGAGTTGAGCACGATGGGCACGAAGTTGTTTGACCTGACCGGACGAGTTGCCATCGTCACAGGTGGTAATGGCGGCATCGGTCTCGGAATCGCCGCGGGACTGGGTCATTCCGGCGCGTCGTTGGCACTCGTGGGGCGAAACGCGGAAAAGACGAAGACCGCTGCGTCAGTGCTCAACGACCAGCTTGGACCAGACGTGATCCCGATTGTGGCGGACGTGTCTGTGGAGTCAGAATGCAACCGGATTGCCTCCGACGTCTTGGAACGACTCGGTCGGATTGATATCTTGGTCAATAACGCCGGAATCAACATCCGCGTTCCACCACATGAGATGAGCGTTGAGCAATGGCACGAGGTGATGAACGTTAACTTGACCAGTGCGTTTATGCTCTCAAAAAGCGTTTACCCGGCGATGAAGGAACAAGGTGGCGGTAAGATCATCAACATCGGAAGTATGACGTCGATTTTTGGATCCGGGTTTGCGCCGGCTTATGCGACGAGTAAGGGTGGGATTGTCCAGCTTACCAAGAGCCAAGCGCTCGCGTGGGCTCCCGATCAGATCCAATGCAACGCCATCCTCCCGGGTTGGTTTGACACCGAGTTGACTCGAAAAGCCCGCGACGAAATCGGTGGGCTCCATGATCGGGTTCTCGCCCGGATTCCGACCGGTCGCTGGGCCGATGCCGAAGATATGGCCGGGACGGCCATCTGGCTCGCCAGTTCCGCGAGTGATTATGTCACGGGAACCGCGATCCCGGTCGACGGTGGTTACACCGCGATGCTATAGGGGCCAAGTGATTAACAAGAAGTGGGTTGGGTTCTGTTGATCCACCAAGAAGGAGTGTCGTTCGCCCCACCCTACAACGCGGATGACGACGTAGTGTGGGTCGTTTTCCCCACATTTTAGATGCCGATGGTTGTAGACCTGTGTCGTTCGCCCCACCTGACCCATTGGAAGCAGTTCTTAAGGTCGGACTGGGCAACGAATAGTTGTTGTGATAACGTCCTCAACGATCACGTCCATAGCTCTGCATGGACGTGAGCGTTGTGGCGTAGAGTCAACGGACCGGCCGCTCAAGGAATGAATTGATGAATCGTTGGGCTAACTGGCTCCTCAGAGGATTTGAGTTTTTCTCCTTTGCGGTCATCATTCTGGCGGCTTGCTGGTTGAGGACCTTCGAGCTCAGCACAATTCCATGGTTCAATTGCGATGAAGCGTTCTACGGCTTACAGTCGTCGCGAATCTTAAACTTCGAGTCGTTTGACGCTAGGACAACGTCGGGGAACTTTCTCAGTCCTCTCTTCGTCTTGACCCAACTCCCAATCCTTGCCTCCGTCGGTCCAACTGTTCTGGCCTCGCGATTGCCAGCGGTGCTGGGCGGTCTGGGTAGCGTCGTGGGGTTGTATTTCCTCGTCCGAGCGATCGGTGGGCAATCATTAGCACGACTCGGAGCGGTGATCCTTGTCGCGTTACCACCTTCGGTGCTCTTTTCAAGGATTGGTTGCGAGTTTAGCCAGACACCGCTGGTTGGTGTTATCGCTGCCTGGTTCGCCTGGAGTGGGAAGGGGATCAGGTTCTGGCTCTGGATTAGCTTCGCGCTCGTCGTTCATCCCACAAACATTTTCCTGGTACCATTTCTCTTACCTGTTTATTTCACAAAGCAATGGGTCGAGAATCCAACACAGCGGCGACGACTACTCATAAGTACTTTTATCGGAACCTTCGTAGTCGTTGGTCCGTTCTCGATCTTGATGTTCTCTAATCCCAACGTCGCCCAACGCAGTGAAGAACCGCGTGATTGGCTCTTATTTGTCGACGGTTTTGGACGTTTCTTGACTCTCTTCCCCACGTTGCTAAAACCTGATGCCCTAGCGAGGTACGTTGTGGTTTTCCGGATCCTCGCAACATCGCTTCTTGTCGCGGGGCTCGTCGGTCTCTCGGCGCAACGACAGTGGACTCGGCTCGCGATCGTCTTGGGATTCCTCAGTTGCTTGAGCTGCTTTCATCTCGCATCGGGAGCCCTGGTACTCGATGGCGAGGCGAATCGCTATGGTGCGGTTTTAATTGTGCCGACTGTGCTCAGTGTCACGTTGCTCATCTCTGGGATCGTTCCAATCAAGCCGATTTGTTGGAAGCAACCGTCAATCCGCTTGGCGAGCACAGTGATGACGACGGGTTTCGGGGGGATATTGCTCTTAATCACGTTTGATCATGCCATCCGTCCCTACATTGGTAACGATTGGACGCGTCTTTGCAACTTTCAAACCAAGGCACCCCATGCTGAAGCTGCGTCAATCATTCGAGGCGAACTTTCAAAGGCTGACTCCAGTCTTCGGAACCTCTTGGTGACTCAGGATCTTTATTTGAACGGTTTGCAGTACGAGTACTTACTCGCGGATGATCCAGTTGAGATTGTGCCGTACTTCACGCTCTTTCAGGTCTGGCAGATGCGCCAAACACCCGATGGAACGGAGGTCGAGGATCGACGGATTCGGATGCTCGACGCAATTAGCCAAGGAGCCTTTGCCGTGACTGAACCGGGGAGCCCGGCTGATCGTGGCGGGGGACAGATTGAAGAGGGGATGGTCGAACGTTTTGGAGCTGACCGAGTTCAATCGTGGTCCAATGGGAGCCAAGCAGTCTTCCGGCTCCGGCCCCGCGTTCTCGCCTCAAAGACCCAATTAATTGAAGATGTGATTCGATAATTAAGGATGATCGTGAGTCCGAATCCTAGACGCTGAGCGATCTGTCGCCTATGCTCCTGCGAGCGTGGACTCCGAACGAAGTGATCCATAGTGGCGACCGATTGAGGTAAGACGAATGACGACCGCCCCAGAGACACCGGACTGGGTCCGAGACGCGATCTTTTATCAGATCTTTCCCGACCGATTTGCACAGTCGACGCGGGTCACGAAAGCAGGTCACCTGCAACCGTGGGGAGCCCCTCCGACTCCACATGGATACCAGGGTGGCGACCTCCTCGGCGTCTCCGAACGACTCGATTATCTCAATGACCTCGGTATCAACGCGATTTACTTCACACCGGTCTTCCAATCAGCCTCGAACCATCGCTATCACACGCACGATTATGAACAGGTTGATCCGATGCTCGGCGGCAATGAGGCCCTCCGTGAATTGATCGACAAGGCTCATGACCGTGGGATCCGAATCGTCCTCGACGGCGTCTTCAACCATGCGAGTCGAGGGTTTTTCCAGTTTAATGATATCCTTGAAAACGGTCGCGAGTCGGCCTATGTCGATTGGTTTTCGATCTTTGATTTCCCTGTCAATGCATATGACGAGAAGAAGCGTCCCAACTACGCGGCTTGGTGGAATCTCCATGCCTTACCGAAGTTCCGGACCGAAACCCCGGCCGTCCGAGAGTTCATTTTCCGGGTTGCGCGACGCTGGATCGATTTCGGAATTGACGGTTGGCGTCTTGATGTCCCGAGTGAAATCGATGATCTGGACTTCTGGCGTGAGTTCCGGACTCGGGTCAAAGAGGGGAACCCCGAATCCTACATCGTCGGGGAGATCTGGGAGGATGGAAGTCGTTGGCTCCAAGGTGACATGTTCGATGCAGTGATGAACTATATTTTCACGCGATCATGTCTTGCCTTTTTCATCTCTGAAAAGCGGGATCGGACAAATCTTGCACCCGATCCACTGCGGTCGCCGCAACGAGTCGACGCCAGCCAATTTGCCCAGAATATTGAAGCACTTCAAGGGATCTATCATCCGAATGTGACGGCTGTGATGTTGAACTTGATTGGCAGCCACGACATGGCACGCTTCGGAACGCTTGCCGACGATGACCTCGATGCGTTGAAGTTGGCGACTCTCTTTCAGATGACTTACCCCGGTGCGCCTTGTATTTATTACGGTGATGAAATCGGGATGCTCGGCGGGCATGATCCCGAGTGCCGTGGCGCTTTCTCGTGGGATCAAGCCACCTGGAATCAAGATCTACTCGCCTTTTTCAGGAAGGTGATCCACCTCAGACGCGATCGAAGAGTTTTCCGTCGTGGTCGCTACCAAGTAATCGATGCTCGAGGTGATTGCTTTTCATTTGCACGTGTCGATGACCATGAGTCCGCCGTCATCATCCTCAACGTCGGAGAATCAGCGACCACCCTCGACCTCGAAATCCCGGAAAACGTCGCCAACGAAGGAACGATTTTGACGGATTATCTCTCAACAGAGAGTTGGAACGTGGCCCACGGCGCCTTACGTTCGGTCCAAATGACTTCGAGAACTGGACGTGTCTTGATCGGCACCAAGGGATTATGAAACCTCCTGAGTGGTCACTCCCACTCGGAGTTGACTCCAATTTATGGGAATATCTTGAATCAAGTCGGCTCGCCGAGGAAGAATCAAGTTTCCTCCAGGGAGATCCCTTAACGATTACGGATGAAGCCCTTCTGCGGAGTCGCTTTAACCAACCTGGTTGGATGGTCGATCTCGGAGCTGGGGCCGGCCGACTTGCGTTCAGTTTCGCGATTCGTGGGTTCCATGTCGTTGCCGTCGACCTCTCTTTAGCGATGTTGAGCGCAATCTCGCGAGATCATGAGGCCGTCCGACACCGGATTCACCCAATCCGGACGAATCTCTGTCGGCTTGACGGTCTTCCTGATGGTCATTTCAATCTCGCGGTGATGATGTACAGCACCCTCGGGATGATCCACGACCGTCGTTGGCGAGTGGCGGCCCTGCAAGAAGCGTCACGAATCCTTCGACCTGGGGGCCGGTTCGCGGTCCATGTGCACAACTATTGGCTGAATCTTCGGGATTCAGGAGGCCGAACGTGGCTTTTTGAGGAGCTTGGCCGTCTGGTCACCGGAAAGCCGCTCGGTGATCGCTTGATGACATACCGAGGCCTACCTCAAATTAGAATCCACCTGTATCGATGGAATGAATTGAAACGTGACCTACGTACGGCAGGTTTCGAGATTGAGGAGCTGTATCCAGTCCATGAGGTTACAGCGAGACCTCTGACGAGACCTTGGTTCCTCCACCAGTTGAGGGCCGGTGGCTGGATTGTCATTGCGCGGAAGAGCTAGCAGAAGGGGGCCCCGCGTTCGCCGGGACCGTGGGGTTGCGGTATCGAAGCTTCGGGCTCTCGATTGTGACCGTGGTCCGAGGTTCGACGCTCTTCGTAATCCAGACCGAGGAGCCGATGACGGAATGATGGCCGATTAGGGTCTCGCCGCCCAGGATCGTCGCATTCGCATAGATCACCACGTCATGCTCGATCGTCGGATGTCGCTTGAGGTCACGGACAATAGCGCCGTTTTCGTCTTTCGGAAAACTGAGGGCACCGAGAGTCACCCCTTGATAGAGTTTGACGTTATCACCAATTTCAGTCGTCTCTCCAATGACGACCCCAGTCCCGTGATCGATGAAAAACCGTCTACCGATGGTCGCGCCGGGGTGGATGTCAATCCCCGTCTTGGCGTGAGCATATTCAGACATCATCCGAGGAATGAGTGGAACGCCGAAATTACGGAAGCAGTGGGCGAGCCGGTGAATTGTCACCGCCTTCACGCCAGGATAGCAGAAGATGATTTCATCAAACGCTTTTGCGGCGGGGTCACCATCATAAGCCGCCCGGACATCATCAGCCAACCAATCTCGGAGGTTCGGGATGTCCTCCAGAATCGCCATCGTGATTTCGGTTGCACGATTCTCGTAAGTCAATGCGAGTTCATTGCCGTTACAATCGTGTCGACGAAGTGCCCGGGCAATTTGGACAATCAGGCGATCATGAAGCGAATCGATGAGATCGCCGACGTGATACACGACATTACGGAGCGAGAGATTTTGTCGACGACCAAAACCAGGGAAGAGAATCTCCTGAAAATCGATCAAGATGTCGACGATCTCACGGTAACTCGGGAGCGGCGAATGCCCGAGGTGATTGATTCCACCGCATTCCTCGTAGGTCTCGATGATCGACTGGGTGAGGCCGGGGAGGCGGTCTTTCGAGGACTTCGCTTGACTCATGACTCTCCGCCCAGAGATTGCCTTGTTGAAGCTGGGAATTCCTTGATCGGCCTCGATTGCACGGAGTCGATCAAATAATCAACGAGATTGGTCAAATGGAACCATGACGAAGATCGGTCGCATCATTCAATTTGGATCACTGGTCGCCATGGCGATCTGGGTCGGTGGCTTTACCCACTATGCATCTGTCGTTGTACCAATCTTACACGATGAGTTCGATAGCATCATGGGTTCCGCGGTCACGCGACGAGTCACAAATTGGCTAAACCTCATTGGGCTGGTTGCATTGATCCTGAGTTTGATCTCCGCCCCCTGGCTTCCGACGACTCGGACGCGTTGGTGGCTGCGATCGTTCTGGTTTGGCTGGATCGTTAGTGTCACGACGCTACTCATCTTAGCGATCCTACACTGGCAGATGGATCACCACCTTGATGAGATCGGGCTGACTGGATTTTATCCGTGGCATCGAGCTTACTTGATCACAAGCACTGTCCAGTGGGTTGCCAATCTCCTCCTGATGGCGGGGTCGTTCCAGATCGCCACAATCTCGACGACGGTTTCCAAAGTCGACAGACCAGAGGAGGCAGCGCGATCCACCTAAAGCAAGACACTGCCGGATCGCTCTGCCTACATTCAGCCAATAACGCCAAACACCTATTCAACTCCAAAGTTTGAGAGATCGAGCGTTTTGATCTCCTCAAGACTGGGATCACGACGCTCAAAATACTCGATCAACTGGTTGACACTCTCTTGATCTGGAAGTGGGTTCGATTCAATCACTCGAGGCACCATGACGCCGCGCTGACGAGTTTCCTGCTCGCCGCTATCCAAGATCACAATTTCTGTGACATACTCTGTTTCTATTTCCCAGCGCGGTCCAAAGTGGTAGACCGCGGCATACATCAACTTCGCCTTAGACGTCTCAACACCACTACTCAGAGAGGCTTCGAAAAAGACTCGATGGACATCCTCCCAAGGCTCTTTCTTCTGGTCACAACCGACATCGTGAATGATCGAAGCGTTCCGGTATTTCCCTTCGAAGGGACCACCGATGATTGACCAAAAGGGCTGAGGGATCGAAGCGCCATCTACTACGGAGCCCGAGGGCGCGATCCAGAGCTTCTCGCTGACGTCGAGATAGCCAAAGTCCTCCTGAAGTTGCATTCTCCGGCCGTCGTCGAGCCACTTTGTCACGACTTGACCCACGAACTTCCCATTCTCCGAAGGTGGATCTCTTCGTTCGTGGCAACCAACTGTCAATATGACAACAGCCACAAGAGCTACTGAATTTAAAAGGCGTGCTCGCTTCATGATGTTTGCCTAGTTATTAGGTTTGACCCATGCTCTGTCTGCAGAAGATCACGTACGTAGACTCTTCTGATCAATCCACCGAACTTGAGACGTGAGGTGGATCGGACACTTGCGTGGAACCGTTCGGATTCAATCCTCGAGGATTTCGTCGAGTCGAGTGATGGCAACGACTTCGGCAGCGCGGATCAGGACGCGGGAGCGGTTCCTGCGGACCCCGAGTCGAGCGGCGTCATACACATAGATCTCCCGCGTTGTCCGACCGTCTCGGAAGTCATGGAGGTCGGCGTCACGGAGTTCGAAGAAGCTCGATCCCACCAGGCTAAGAGTCCCGATGCAAACATAGGGAGCTGTAAGATCGACCACCACCGTCTCGCCCCTCAATTCACGGACCAGATTGTTTGGATCATCAGGATCACCCTCATCAGCCATCGCGCGTCTCCTCTGTTGAGCGATCTTTCCCCCCGATGATACAACCAGGGGTATCGACGAAAATCTCCGAACTTGTCTTGACAGAACATAGGGGCAGTATTAGCGTCCCGCCACTATGTCTACTATCTACCACTCTCTGGTCGTCGGCCTAACCTTGTCAAACGCCCTCATCGAGTTCGGGGTAGAACCAGCCCCGCTCTTGATCCCGGCGCTTGTCTGTTCGGTCGATCCCGCGCGGGCTTCAGCTCTCGGAGCCTCGGCGCATCAGGTTAACGAAGCGTCGACTGACGCCCAATCGACCACCTATCTCCTGATGGTTGATGGTCGACTCCGGACTCATCGAGGCCCGGTGGTCGAAGACGGCCCCGACTTTGTGTTGGAACTCCGAGCTGGAGCGATCCGGATTCCAAGAGCCAAGGTCGTTGGTCAATTCGAGTCCAAACTTGAGGCGTACGAGCACCAGAGAGAACGACTCCCCGATCGCGATCCTGATGAGCAGATGAAGCTCGCCCGTTGGTGTCTCTCCAATGGACTACCTGAGCAAGCTGCTGCGCAACTCACTCAAGTCCTCGCCTGGCGTCCGAACGATGCTGAGGCGCTCGCGATGAAGCAATCTCTGAAGTCGACTGCGAAACTTGCGGAGTCCAAACGCGATCCAGGACTTGTCCAGACCTCGGCGACGCGTGGTCGAACGACGGATCTCAGCGCAGAACAGGGTCTCCGAGAGCTTGATGATTCGGTGATCGCGCGAATCCGGCGAAACAGGCGAGGGATCGGAACCCCAACGATCTACGACTTACCAGAGGCGACCGCGGTTCGGCGATTTCAAGAATATGCAAATGTGATTCATCCTATCCTGCAATCGCGTTGTGCTTCCTGTCATCACGAAGAGCGAGACAGCAACTTCAGACTGATCCGAGCCCGAGTCCCACGCGACCTGACCAATCCCCTGTTGGTCAAGACGAATCTACAGACCACACTCGCGCTCATCAATCGAGAGCAACCGTCGTACAGTCTCCTCTTGATCAACGCGGCATTACCGCATGGTCCGGAGCAGGTTCCAATCATTCCCGATCCGAACTCGATCGAATACCGGACCCTCTGGAATTGGATCGACTCGCTGAAGGGAACAGCTGATTTTGCAGCGACTCCCGTGGAGACGACGGGCTATCGTGCTTCTTCCACAACCATCAATTCTGAAAACGGTTACGGCGGCGGCTTTGCCTCGGGGCGAGGTGGTCCAAGTGTCCCCTCGGAGGCTGCTAGCTTCCCAACCGCAACGATTGGAACTTTGGTGGAGGAGGGCAACCAGAGTTCGCCATCGAATACTCCAGAGTCGCTGGGTGTCGTCCGCCGTTTTCGAGGGACGGTCGCTGCTCCTTCCGTTCCCGATCAACTCGATTTCCAGACGGTCTCCCCTTTGATTGGTGGACCGCACGCGGCCCCGATTGTTGGAGGAGAACAACCCGCCGTCCCTCCTCCGTCTGGTCTGATCCCTCAGAATCGAGAAGGAGCTTTAAGCATTGGAGACCAAACCCGCGGAAGAGTTCTAAACCAGCCTGATCCTTTTCCCCTAGATCCAGCGTCGTTTCCAACTCCAGGCGGATTCGTGCCCCCTCCAGGCCCCGCACCCATTCCGACTCCTTCGTCAGGTCCGACGCAGGGCCGGATGATCCAAGGGGTTCCAAGTCCGGCCCCAGCGCCGGTTCCTGTTTCGGATTCGGTGTCACCGGTACCAACTCCGAGGGGTCAACCGACTCGGGCACCAGTTAAGGGACCTGTCGTGCAAGGTGACCACATCATCCTTCCCGATGGAACGCGAGTTCCTGTCTTCGACGCCGACGACGTTGAGGAAGAGGGGAAGAAACGGAATGAATCCGAGTCGGAACGCAATATCGATCCCATGTTAGAGCAATTCTTCCGTCAACGACGGACTGGAGGAAATCCCTCTCCAAGTCGTCCCCAATAAACACAATGGCCGCTCAGATCAGATGGATCCGGGCGGCCTCTGTCGGAGCGTTTCGATAAAGCTAGATTGTTGATCACTTATTCGTGATCAGAAAGCAAATGATAGCTTGATTCGAAGTAGCGGCGCTGACGGTGCTGCGGCGTCGAGGGTTCAGGATCGAGCTGACCTTTCAGGTCGGTCAGATTAGCCTGACAGTAGGGACAACCGATGACCTCAAGATGGAACTTGATGTAGTCGAGATGATCGGAGCTGAGGGTTTCGATCAGATAGCTGCCGAGCTGTTCACGGTCGGGGCAGGAGAGTCGGGCACGAGTCCAGATCGCTCCGAGGGTATGGATCGCCGCATCGGATTGGTTTTGTCGGAGCGATTCCAAACGATCCCGGAGGCTCGCCGAACTTCTCACAAGTTTCTCGATCCTCGCCGTTTCCGTTTGCGTGAGGGCGTCGGAGAGGAAGAGCTGGAGCGTTTGGTCATCGACCGATTTGTTCTGTGGGGTCTCCGCCGATTCTGACATGGATTGTCATCCGATTGGATTTGGCTTTCTGATCTCAGGAACACATCGGCCGGTCCTTTGAATCTCTCGGGAAGACCGGAGAACTGTTGCCCCTACTAACTTAACGATTCGGGGTTCATCCCTTCTCTCCGAGCCAACTCCTTGAGTCGACTCACGGTTTGGAACTTGTAGCTTGCAACGGCTTGTTCGGTGAGCCCCAGGTAACTAGCCACATCTTTATTGGCCCATCCTTTGACGATTAAGAGTTCGAGGCATCGGAGACGGAGATAGTCCCCTTTATCCGACCAGGTCTGAATAATCTGCCGGAGCGACTCCGCAAGGAGACGCTCCTCCTGAGCCCTTCCTTCACTACTCCGGGCGATGCTTGAGGCGGGCCGGGCTGGTCCGGCAACTTCTTCGAGTGGTCGTCCGTGATTGTCGGAGCCAAATTGATCGATATGACGACGCCCTTGCTTCCGGAGCTGGTCTGTTAACTTATGAGCGGCGATTGAGAACAGATAGGCTTCGAGATCACGACGTTCATCGAAGTTGGGCAAGCTAGTGAGAAATCCAACCAGGGACTCCTGAACAACGTCTTCACTCGTTGTTCGATCATGGAGCCGGCTATCGACGAAGGCAAGGAGGCGGCCTTCATAGCGCTCAATGAAAAGTTGCCAAGCACGAGCGTCCCCAGATCGGATCTGTGCGATCAGTATTTTGTCGGATTCGCTCGCAGCCATTAGGTTCGTAAATCCATTGAAAGACCGACCCGAAGCCGAGGCTCCGGGTCAAAACAACTCCCCAAACAGCGAGGAATGTATTTTAACGTCTGACACTCTGGTCTGACCAACGGAAATTGATCCAGAATGATAAGTCGGAGCTACTGATTATCAAGCAATTAAGCGGTAAACCAGATACCCTGAACCCACCGCAGCAGAAACGGCGATTGTCCGAAGGCGGTTGGTGAAATAACCCTTCGTTGCTTCATCGACGCGGATATAGATTGCCAGGATTGCGAGGCAGATGAAGACAAAAAGGAGACCAACGCCGAGGTAATTCAATCGTTGACTCCCGAGTTCCTGTCGGTATGCATCGACCAATTGTCCCCGACGGATCTCCGAGAAATCAGCCTTAAAGGTTGCGACGTAGAGTGCATCGGGGAGATCGCCGAGCGAATCCTCTCTAATCCCGAGGGCGCCGAGATCAAGGTCGACGGGTTCGATTGCTCGGTCCATCACGAGTGTTCGAACCAACTCGATCGGTGGCTGCCATGTATCGGGGACATCAGGAGCGAGCCAGACACTAAGTTCCTGTTCAAGCTGGGCAAATGCATCACCGATCGCTCGCTCTTCGGTCATCGACCGACGCCCTTTGGCAATGGCAACCTGGGTCGGTGGTTCGTTCAGAACAACGGAATTACCCTCGGTGACCAGTTCCCACCAATCCCGATCGTCCACGATCGTTACGGACTCGGGGTAGCCTGGCTGTTCCGCAAAGTGATTCTCAGGGAAGCTCGGTTGATTACCCTCACCGCCGTTCTCCGCGAGAGCAGAAACGGAGGTAATCGCAACCAACACGATCGTTAGTAGAATTGTTGTCCGCATCATTGTTCATCACTCCCAAACATCCCGATCCGGAGTACCCAACTGATGGAGCAAGCAAGGTCGATTGTGCGTTCGATCGAATACTGGTCGGAACGTCAGACAGCTTGAACACGACGTGCTCGAGTTCCCGAACTCGACCGCTTGTTATAGCGCGGGCTCACCAGTTGGAGCACGACGGACATCAAGATGATTGCCGCAAGGGACCAGGTTGGCTTGGTCGGAATGACCAATGTCCCGAGAAAACCAAGAACACCGGTCCAGATGATCGGCCAGACTCGGAGCCGCTGCGATCGGAGACGGTTCACCATGGAAGACCACGGTCCCGTAGCGAAGAGAATCCCGAAATAAGCGGGCAGGGCGATGGTCGCGAGCCGGTTGAGTTCCAGCCCCGACCAACGGGTCCAGGTCTCGGCGACCTCACCCCCGACCAACAGGAATTCAGAGTCTCCTGGAGACAGGTCCACCCAACTCAAAAGGGTTGCGATCAAGGTTCCCAAGAGAATACCGACGCCACCAAGGGTCATTCGTCGGGTTGATCCGCTAATTGCCTGAAACTCCCAGAATTTCACGGGGACGAGTACGCCAGCGGTTCCGAATAAGGCGGAACCGATTAGCATCGCAGCCAACTCAGGTGCCTCGTCGGGAGGAAGCCCCACGGCGGCTGAGAGTGGGAGTCCGAAAAGGATCGTGAGTGGGAAAGCCAAGAGTAACGAGGTCGCCGCTTCGGCAACTCGGATCCGGACTGAGGGTGGTTCGGGAGGTCGGACCGGTTGGTTCCTGGAACTGCCGGCATCACGATTGGTCCGGCGCCGACGTTGCCGATGCTGACCCTGGGATCGTCCTCCGAAGAATCTCCGGCCCCGCGGTCGCTTCGGAGGCATCGTGTTCGGACCAATGTAATAGACGGGCTCTTCATCGCTAATGTGAAGAACTTCCGAGTCTGGAGCGTTCGGCTCGTCCTCGGTGGTTTCGATCGTCATGCCACCTGCCGGTCCCATGACATGAGTCGGGCTCGTGGCTCCGTCCCCAATGAATCGGACGGCAGGCATCTTGGGAGCGTCTCCACCCAGAAGATCATAAACCGATTTCGGACGACGCTCGGGATCCTTCGAGAGGGACTTGCTGACGATCGTCCGATACGGTTCGGGGAGCATGGAGACGTCTGCAATTGCCGTGAGGTGCTTCATCAAGACCTCATGCGGCGTTTCACCGTCAAACGGTACTCGCCCCGTAATCATTTCATAGATGATCACGCCGACCGCGTAGATATCAATCGGCTTCTTGTATTTCCCGGTCGAGATCTCCGGCGCCATGTAGTGGCAAGTTCCGACACTCGCAGAATGACCTACATCGTGACTACTCGCAATGAATTTGGAGAGCCCGTAGTCGCCGATTTTGACCACGCCAGCCTCAAGGAAGAGATTGGCGGGTTTGAGGTCGCGGTGCACGATTCCGTGGTCGTGGAGGTCTGCGACCCCTTGAACGAGCCCTCGTGTCCAGGTCCTGACTTCGTGAAGTGGGAGACCATTCGGGTAGTCGCCGAGAATCTGCTCCAAACTCCGGCCAGAGACGTACTCCATCACGACGAAGGTGTCACCCTCGTCAGTTGTCTTCATGTCAAAGATCGAGACGAGATGTGGACTCTTTAGATTCATGCATTGCTGAACACCCCGTTTCTCGACTTCGATATTTCGGGTCAAGAGTTTGAGGGCGACATCTTTGCCGGCATCGGAGACAGCGTAGTAGACTTCGCCAAACCCGCCACGTCCGATCGCTCGCTTGATGGTATAGCCTTCGAGGGGCCGATCACCGGAGCTAAAGTAGTATCGCGCGTGATGTCGGGTGGTGGATTGGGCATCCGGTCGAGGTTCTTCGGTCATCGATGACGGCTCCTGCGACGGCTCGACAATCGGACCGACGGCAACCTGTCGCGGAACGTTGCGCGAACCGGGCTGATAGGCGATTGTTTCAGACATCGCGATATCTCCGGTTGGTCGGTCCTGCGGTTTCATTGGGATCTCGGCTCCGTCGACATCAATGGGTATGGGAGATCCCCGGACCAGCGCATTGCAGCGACGTCTCTGTTCCGGGATGGGTTTATGAGAACCTAGTTAAATGAATCGAATCTCGAAGTCGTTCGAAGTAGAACGGCTAGTGACAGGCTCTAGGCAGAAGGAGAAGCCTTCGCCTTGAACGCTGGATCGGGTCGTCAAGGGAGATCGTGAAAGGGCTTGGCGACCATCGACTTCGAATGCTCCCGGGCAACGGCACCAGAGCGTGTCTGCCTGACGGAAGAGGACAACAGGCTCTTTGATTCTCGGTGCGACCATGTGGCACTGCCGTGAAGCACCCATTAAACAACTCTGCGCCATTAAAATAATTCCATCAACTGCCATAGGAAGTCGATGGCGGCTTAAGAGTCGGAGTGTTGCGGTCGAGGTCACCGGGCTCGGACGTCGGAATTCAAGCTCGACATTTGATCCGAGTCGAATGACATCCCCATCACGGATCGGCGATGAGTTGATCCGACGACCGTTGACAAATGTTGGGGCGATCGCCCGGAGCGTGTAGTGTTCCCCTTCACGACTAATCGAGGCGTGATCGCGTGCCAGATCGCCCAGGATTGGAACATCAGCATGCCCGTCACCGCCCGATCGACCCAGTGTGATGAGGTCGTCTAGACAAACCAGGTATCCACCGATTGTGTCCGCCCAAAGTAAGAACCGACCGTTGGGGCCACTTTGGGGGCGTGATCGAGGGGATTCGTGACGTGAGACCTTCCGCGTTGTACCAGGACTTCCAGGAACCGGAGCCATCCCTGAATCGTCAATGTAGAGAATTTCGGGAGAGCCTGCCCCTTTCGGCGAGGAGGCCTGAGTCGCCGAAGGTTCTAAGGCGACGCCTCCGAATTTTTGCCAGGTCCGGCTTTTCGCTTGCCGGGCGGCCGGGTGTTCAGGGACGATCTGAAGTAGCTCTTCAGCTGCGCTTAGGAGTTCTGGTGAGGCCTCGGGAGATTCTGAGAGCACTTGATAGAACCGATTCGCACGAACGGTCGCTTCCTTTTGTTTGCGCCCTAGGTCAGCACGATCCGCGTTTAGCGCATCTTTTGCGAGGTTCTCAGTCAGTCTGGCAACGGTATCGAGAAGCTCTGCAGCGCGGCCGAATTCCCCTCGGGCGGCCTCAATCCGTGCCGACTTCCAAGCTTCAGCGGCTTCAATTAGTCGTCCGAGGGTCGGGCCCTGGATCTTTTGAGCACGCAATTGTTCAATCCGAGTAACCACGCGGGTTGGTTCACCAGCGCGGAGGTCAGACTGAAGATCTTCGATCACATGGTCGATCAGTTTAAGTCGAGCAGTTGCAAGCAGATCGGGAGCAACACCGTGACGTTCGGCGGTGTTGAGATCCTCGATTGCCCCGTCGAGATCATTAGCCGAGGCTCGTCGCCCGGCTCGATCGATTAGTTCCCGAGCCCATTTGCCTCGAAGCTGAACAGCTTGGCGATGATCGGCAACGCCGTCTCGGCTAGCGAGGTCAAGCGCCTCGTCTAATTGACCAGCCTTCGCCGCTTGCTCTGCTTGCTTCAAGACGACTCGCCAATGTCCCAGCATGGTAGTATTGCCGCCCTGATTGACATTACCCATGGGATGCCCACCTCCCGGGGCCTCGTGATTCGGCATCTAAGCCGGACTCAATCACTCTGAAGGGTTGGTTACCTTTGACGCGGCAGTCGACTGACTCATAGAGGGCCTCGTCCCGCCGCGAACGGCCTCCGGTGGTTCCCGCCGATCTAATCCCACCGCAATTCTTGGTCCAACAGTTTCAACCCGTTGTCGGGGCGTCGATGCTGTATGGACCTTCTCTGCGCAGATTGATCGAGATCGATCGTTTCTGCATGTTGTTGTGACTGGAAAGAAGAATCGAAACAAATCTGACCCAGCGATAGATTTGGCTGAGCCGGTCGTCGGAAGTTAAGAGCAGGGAGAGCGATCCTTGGGAGACCCATCACGGATCGCTCTTCACTGCAGTCTACCGTCGATCGTCAGAATTCGACTGAGTCGTCGTTACCGTCACCCAGTTCAGCTTCAATCTCAGAAAGGATGTCGCGTTCCGGAGCGACGTCGACACTAACGCCTCGCTCGATGTACCGCCCTTCCAACTCAGCTTCACGGGCCATGATCTCGATCTCGCGCTGGAGGTCGTCGATCGTTTCCTTCGCGTCTGAAAGCGGCGTGTCATCGTAGGTGAACTCGCTTGTGGAATTGTCAGCACGGAGTCGCGCAAGTTGACTCTCGATGGCTTCCACTTCAGCGAGCAGGGTTTGCTGCTGTGCGATCATTTCGTCAAGAGTCTCACGGACCGAAGCGACGTACTCAAGCTTGGCTTGAAGCGTTGCTTCTTGTGTAGAGAGGGTCTCTCGCGATCGCTTGTACGCATCGAGTCGTCGGGCGAGATCAGCCTCAACTTTCTCTGCACTGTAAACCCGCCCGTCTGTCAACTGGACTCGGCCTTCTTCACGAAGAGCCTTGAGGGTCAACATCTCGGTCTTCTGCACGTCGAGATTAGTCCGAGCGACCTGGATCTGATCGCGGAGGTCATCAACTTCGACAGAGGCACGTGCGAGATCTTGAATCCCCTCTTCGATCGCCGGCTCCAAGGCCGCGATCTTTTGTCGGGCTTCGTCGATCTTATACTCAATCGGGACACTACGCTTGAACGACGCGAAAGCGCTGTTCAAGGCTGTTCGAACATAGTGACGCGTCGGCGGAACGTTGGCCACGACGCCGAGTGCCACTGCTGTCAACGTGGTCCCGACCAACACTTTCTTGAATGTCTTGCAAATCATCTCTGATTCTCCTCGGTTGTGTGCCGAAACCATCGGCTTGCTGACGATTGGCGTTCTGACCCCCAGCTCAATGGTGCCGAGCCAGGTTCCGCCTATCATTGAATTCGATGCCACTAGAAGATTATTCGCACATTCCAAACGCCGTGGGCGGTTTTTGAAAATGTTCGGTCAATCCCCTGGTAACACCTCCGAGCAAGGAAACACCGACATGAGCCGGAACTCAAGCCGGCGTGAGCTTTCTGATCATACGAACAGTAGCAGTCGATCAGGTTCTTGTGACAGAGTAAGGTATGGCCTTGATTGATCCATCAAGGCCAGAACCAGTTTAAAGATTGAAGTGGATCACCACGTTACTGCATGTTAGTCAGCAGGATTAGCCATTTTCGGCTCAATTGTGAATTGTTAAGACTAGGACAGCAATTTCCTTGGGCCAGGAGGCCTCACTGTTGTTCCTGAAGCCGTTGTTGAAGTAAGTAGGCAATAAGACTGTTGAAAGACTCCGGGTCAATCCGGCTCTCGAAATCTGCCGGCATCCCCGAGATTTTCGTCACTTGTCGTTCGTCAACTTCGTCGATTGGGATTCGGACCTCCTTGCCCTCATTGTCTATTAGGCTGATTAATTCACCTTCGGCTTCGAGGAGGAGCCCAGTCAAGACCCTTCCATCGAGCAGTGCAAGTGTCGTGGCCCGAAAGGCCTGATCAACGTTACGGTTAGGATCGAGAATGTCTTCCATTAATCGAGCGGGACCTCGGTTCCCGACACCGTCCAATTGAGGACCGACCCTGGCGCCCTCCCCACTTAGTTGATGGCAGCTCGCACAGTTCTTCTGAAATACCAGTTTTCCGACGTCTAAATCAGGTTCGTCTTGCGCGAAGCGTGCCAGACGGGCCTCGATCAGGGCGGCGCGGGTTTCGTCAATCGAGGGCAACCCATTCGTCAGCTTCTCAATCCGTCCTTCAAGGTCATCGAGTCCAACACTCTGAAGTCGTGTTCTCAGTTGACCTTCTAGCAAGATCCTCGGGGAGACTTTCCCTTGAGCGATGAGTTCGAGCAACGACTCAGCACCATTCCGAGAACCACTAAGCGCTAACGCAATCCCAGATTGTAACGCTGCGGGCGCGATTGTGATTGCTTCTTGAAGTGCCTGGAGTGCTTCAGGAGTGTTCTGTCTGCCCAATGAAGTAGCGGACTCTGTTCTGACACCGTTGCTCTGTTCGGGATCATTCAGAAAATCAGCCAAGAGCGAAAGTGTCAGGGACGGTTCGAGATCGCCGAGAGCAACGATCGCGGCGCTCTTGATCGCTTCCTGATGCGTTGGCTCCTCGACCAACTCCTGAAGTAGTTTGATTGAGGAATCGAGGCGATAGAGTCGCGTAAGTTCAATCGCTTCTGAAATTTGGGCAGCTTCGAATTGATCCTGAGCGACTTTAGAGGCCCACTGGAGGGTCTCGTTGCTCGGCAACGCACCCCGAGCGTCGAGACCGCGTTTGAGTCCTCGGAGGATCTGCATTACTTCGACGTTTGGGGACCGATCCTCAAGTTCCAGAAGTTTCTCGCCGTAGTTTCGGAACGACGTCTCGGTTGATCCGTCACCGTAGTGGGTTGAGTGTTCAACGAGCGGTTCGATGGGATCTCGATCGTTGAGTCGCACTTGAAAATTACCCCCGATTTCGAACCGAATGCCGTCAGATCCAAGGGTAGCGATGAGGGTTCGGGGGGTGTTGGTCAACTCCGCTCGGCTCCGAATCGCCTCCATCAAGAAATGAGAGGCTTCGAGAGTCCGGACACCCATGGCGACGTCTGCGAGGTAAGCGACCAAAAGCTCCTCGGCAAACGATGATGGCAACTCGCTAGGATCGGGGAGAGCGAGCCAAGCCTCCTCCAGTCGAAGGTGATTCCGGAGTGCGATCCTGATCGTGTGCGTCAAATGGCTATCGTTTGTCTTGTCACGATGATCTACGTCTCGGGCAATCAAGAGCGGCCTAAGTTGCTCCGGTGCAGGATGGATGCCTAAGGCTTCGGCAGAAGCTCGACGGACGAACGGATTCGAGTCTTGAAGTCCTTCAAGGACGGTCGATCGATCATGCTCCGACCAGTCACGACGCTCACCGAGGATTGCGATCGTGTGGCGACGGACAACCGGTGCCGGATCATTCGCGCCCGCCGATACTTGCTCGACGTTGAGCCCCAATCGTCTCTCCAACGCCCACAATAAATGGACCTTCGAATCGGGGGGCTGATCTGTCTTTGACAGCTCTTCAAGCAAGGCTTGATCGACGCCAGAGGCAGTTGGTCGTTCAATCAATTCCTCCATCGCCTGCATTCGGACCATGAAGTTTGCGTTCGAGAGGTCTTCAATCAACTCGTCGAGGGTGGCTCGGCCCCAGTCCTCGCGAGGGATCTCCGGGCTTGGAGCGGACCCATCCTCACCGACGTAGACGATCCGCCAGATCCGACCTCGGGCTCGGTCTCGTCCGGGATGTGTGAGCGGGACCTCATAGTGACCAATGATCTTGTTGTAAAAGTCGGCAATATAAAGAGCACCATCGGGACCAAGTTCGATGTCGACGGGCCGAAACCAAGGATCCTCACTGACGACAAAATCGGGCTGTTCGATCGCTCGGGGAGTCGACCCGGTCCATTCGATCCGATCATGGTTGACACGAGCAGTGACGGGGTTCCCTACAAAAATCGTGCCCCGATACGACTCTGGGAAGTGGTCTCCATGGTACGCGACAATCCCCGCAATCCCAGTCGACCCATGATTGTGATCCATCATTGGTGGGCCAAAGCCAAGACCATCGTGCGGCTTCCCGAAACTCGGGTAATAAGCTCCGCGGAGGAGTTGGTAGATAGGCATCGTGTGGCAGTCGGAGGACCAGAGGTTCCCCATCGGATCAAGACTGAGGCCAAATGGGTTGACCTGGCCCCATGTCCATTGCTCAACCTCGGAGCCGTCGGACCGGAACCGATACGTATTCCCCGACTGCATCGTAATCGGATCCCCGGTGTCGGCTTCCACCGTTGAGGTATTGGAGAAACCGTGGCAAGCGTAAATCCAGCCATCAAAGCCTACTGTAAATGCATTCGTCATCCCATGAGTGTCCCTCGATCCAAACTCTTCGAGGATGACCTCACGTTCATCCGCCTTGCCATCTCCGTCGGTGTCAGTCAATTTGAGGACCTGAGGGATGCTGTGGACGATCGCCTCATGATCCGAGAGGGGTAAGAGTCCAATCGGGATGTTTAGCCCCTCTGCAAATTGCGTGATCGTGAGCGCACGACCGTCCGGCGCAAAATCTGAGAGAATCGTGATCCGATCACGTGCTTCTGCAGTGTCGTCAGCTGGAAAGGGATATTCGCGACTGGAAGTCACCCAGAGCCGTCCTCGGTCGTCAAATCCGAGGTTCATTGGCTTCCAGATGAAGGGCTCGGAGGCGACCAGTTGGATCTCAAACCCAGGGGGAACCTTAAGTTTCGCTCGTTCCTCCGCTGGCGAGAGTGCATCGGTCGGTGCGACCAATTCCGGCTGAGCCCTTAGAGACTGACTGAGAACGGAGGAGATCAACACAAGCCCCATCAGGATTCTGGGACAATTCAACACGGCTTAGGCTCCACGGTTGCGACCATACCGCCTACCCAGCGCGGGATGAGTCTCGATACTCGGTCCAGGAATCTTGTCGTCGAGTAGGATGACTCTAAGTCGGTCAGAGATCGACAAGATCCACCCAGAACGACGAATTGGGCGGCTCTATCCAACGTTAACCAATCGCTTGGGATAGAGCCACCGAGCCCGTGCTGAGGACCTGGAGAGGTTCAAGGAGTGTGACCGCGGCTTAGCTCAACTCGGGCAGGATTTGATCGCCATGTGCCCGAATCAGTGACGCGACCGCATCGTCGTCGGGGGGACCAATGGTTGGTAACGCAGCCGAAAAGACTGCGTAGATCTCCCCTTCGCTATCTTCCAGGGGGACGGCAACCGATCGGGCCGCACCGAATGATCGGAGCCAGTATCCCGATCCAGTTTCGACCGGCAGAAGACCTGCTAAGGAAACCGCGACACTACGCAACGCGACTGCCTTAACGATTCCCAGCTCTCGGAGTTCGAGGCCGACTTCCCCGGCGGAGGCTTGGAACTTCTGCCCGACCTCGGTCGGGAGGTCAGGGGCTCCAATGAAACACTTAAGCGAGAGTCGCCGATCCTCGTGCTTCCAAAAACCGACGGCGCGGGCATTCAGGGTTGATTGAACTGATTCAACTTGTGCGCAAAGCTGACCAGAATACGTGGACGTTCTCATGATACAGAGTCCTCCGATCGTTGGTGGGCGATCGGAGTGTTTCGCTCGACCCGTTGCTTCTTGATTGGACCTCAGCGGATGCTGATCAGTTCAACCTCGAAGTAGAGCGTGGCATGAGGTGGAATCACTCCGGCAGCCCCGCGCGCCCCATAGCCTTCCTCGGGAGGAATCGTCAACTTTCGAACGCCTCCCGGTTGCATCCCAGCAACTCCGACATCCCAGCCTTGGATCACTTGCCCTGCACCGAGTTTGAAGGAGAATGGTTGACCACGCTTCCGGGAGCTGTCAAACATCGTTCCGTCTTGGAGAGTACCTTCATAGTGCACGTCGACCATGTCGCCCGAGGAGGCAGCTCGACCCTGACCAACTTTGACCTCTTCGATCACGGTGGCGAATTCAGCCATGAGCTCTCCCACTCGGTCATTCGTTTGAATCGCAAGCAGTCGTTAAAGATTAGTCATTATCCTACCGGAATCGAGGAACCATTGCCATGCGCGACCACGTCCACTTAACCGTTTCCTCACACGGTCCCCGTCAAATCGTCTCCACTGGATCACCTTGGGAAGACCAGGTCGGCTATGCACGCGCCGTACGGATTGGCGCGTCGATCGCTGTTACGGGATGTCTCGGACTTGAGTCCGACGGATCTCTAAGTCCTTCCGTCCGCCAGCAAACGCGACGGGCCTTAGCTATTATTATCGCCAGCGTGGAAGCACTGGGAGGCGCTGCCACCGACATAATTCGAACCCGAATCTACGTCACCAACATTGATGCTTGGGAGGATGTTGCTTTTGAGCATGCGGAACTCTTCCGGACCATCAAACCTGCAGCAACGATGGTGGAAGTCTCCCGACTTATCGTTCCGGAGGCTTTGGTCGAGATTGAGGCCGATGCGGTTTTGACCGAATAATCTCGGATTGAGGCGTCAAGATGCTGTCACAATGTAACTCATGATGAGAGCAAATATTACGTCGAAGTGCTACGGCTTCAACGCCCATTGTAGGTGGAGTCTTTGTCACTTTTGAGAGACTCGGACTTGACCGTCCAACTTGTTTGGGTAAGAAATAATCAGTATTACTGACAGTTTGCCTTCCTCCTTCTCGCGATCTCCTCTATATCAATCTCGATACTTTCTCGCCATTTCCTCTGATCAGAAACTGCACATCTATGGGTGAGTCCGACTCGGCCAAATTACGAGAGAAGCATCCACGACTTCCTAAGTTAGCGATGCCTGACTTTAGCCAGAGCCCGGCGAGAGAGTCACTGGGCTTTTTACTTGCACGTTCAGCGCATCAATTGAGGTCGCGTCTCGAAGAAGAGCTTAGTCCAATTGGTCTTCATATCAAGCAATTTGGCGTCCTGATGTCGATCAATCACTTCGGTGCTCTCTCTCAACAACAGCTCGGCGGCGCTCTCTGTATCGATCGATCGACAATGGTCGCGCTGATTGATGAGTTGGAACAAAGGGAAATCGTCCAGCGGCACCCGGATCCGGAGGACCGTCGCGCCCATCGGATCGACCTGACTGAACTTGGAAGTGAGTTGGTGCGTCAGGCGAGCGAACTCGCTGATCGCGTCGAAGACGAGTGTCTTGCGAATCTTTCCGATTCAGAACGAATACAGCTGAAGAAGTTGCTCCGAAGGATCGCGAATCTCGACGGAGCCACAGGTTTTGAGCAAATTCCGATCAAACCAAGCCCCCGAGTTATCGAATCGTCGAGCCGTGATGGCTCGTCAGAGGAGTGATCGCGATGACCAAGATGCTGGTAAATTTCGTCACCCCGTTTTTACTCCTCGCTACCGGGGCAGGGCTCTTTGCCTGGCAGCTGAGCATGAAAGAACCGCCGAAGGCCAAAGAATTCACCGAT
Source organism: uncultured Isosphaeraceae bacterium (assembly GCA_964510225.1). GTDB lineage: Bacteria > Planctomycetota > Planctomycetia > Isosphaerales > Isosphaeraceae > CAZEAN01. Next base: position 4,304 of record CAZEAN010000008.1, on the reverse strand, counting down.
CCAACTCCAACAGTCGAACTTGTCGCGGTCGGAAGCCCTCCCGAAGGAGGCTTTGGAATCGAGGTCAATGGGACCGTCGTCCCGAAGAGGGAAATTAGTGTTTCAGCAGAGATTCAAGGCCGGGTGGTGAAGAAGTCTGAGTCCTGCTGGGCTGGTCGAGCTGTCAAACGCGGCGATCTCTTGATGGAACTGGACTCGAGACCGCTCGACCTTGACGAAGAGGTTCTGAGTGCAGAGGCAGACCAACTCCAGGCTGATCTCGAACAATTGGATGTTGAGATCGAGAATACAAAGGATCTTGTCGAACTCGCACAACGCGACCTTACGCTCCAACGTCGTGAGCAAGAGCGTGTTAATGAACTTGGAGTACAGCGGGTCGCCACACTCAAGGAACGTGACCAAGCGGAGAGCTCGGTACTTACGGCACGTCAGAATCTTCAGCAACTTCTCAATAATCAGCGAACATTTGCGTCGCGACGCAACAAGCTTGAAGCTCAATTGAGTCGAGTCGAGGCACAAGTGGAGCAGGTCCGCTATGACCGCGAACGGACCGTGATCAAGTCACCAGTGAATGGCCGGATTGTGGAAGTCTTGGTGGAAGAAGGCGGCTATGCAAGGCCCGGTGACTCACTGATCCGGATTGAAGACAATACCACGATGGAAGTCCGCTGCAGTCTTCAGCTTGAGGACCTTTACTGGCTTGCGGGTGGTCGTGATCCGCTCGACCAACTCGTGGACCAAAATGGATCTCCGAACCCGTATGAAATTCCGCGCGCTGCTGCAACAATTTCCCGGACTCTCGAAGGGGATTCGAGAACCTGGCAAGGTAGGCTAGCCCGGACTGAAGGGATTGGGATCGATGAACGGACTCGAACCCTTCCCTGTCGAATCGAGATTCCGGAGCCAGGTGGACTCCGTCGCGGGATGTTTGTGTCGGTCACACTCCGCACAAATTCAATTTCTGTCCCGATGGTCTCCATTCCGAGAACCGGCTTCCGACCTAACAACACCCTCTACCTTTTTGAAGATGGCAAACTCTCAATCCGACAAGTGATTCCTGTTTCAGTGACTGAAGACTATGTCTTAATTCGAGGAGATGGTCCGGGCAAGCCAGTGACTATCAACGATCAGCTCATTATCTCCCCACTCGAATCGCCCGTTGATCGCATGGCAGTCAAAGACATCGCTGATGTTTCGCGTGTTGACCAAGAAAACGTCGCATCTGAGTCTTCGGACTCGGTTCCCAATTCCTCTATCGTCCAAAACGGTTAAATCCTCGACACAACACCAATTTCCATTGCAACTACGTTGGTTCTTCCGTCGACCGCATGATCCCGGATGTTGCGATCACCCGTAACGAACAGGAGTTTCTCGGTGAAGTCGATTATCCAGTGGGTCGTGCGGAACGGCCCAGCAGTCAACACGATGATGGTTGCCCTCCTTATTGTCGGTGGCGCCGTCATGCTTCAGTTGAAGAAAGAGCTTTTTCCTGAGTTTCAGCTTGAGATCGTGACCATCTCGGTCGTCTACCCAGGCGCCAGCCCTGAGGAGGTCGAGGAGGGGATCTGCCAGAAAGTTGAAGAAGCGATTCAAGCGATTGACGGCATCAAGAAAATTACGGCGACAGCACAAGAAGGTGTCGGCTCAGTCATTGCCGAACTCTACGCGTCGATCGATGACCCCCAACGGGTCGTTAACGAAATCCGATCGGAAGTCGACCAGATCCCGAGCTTTCCGCTCCTCGCCGAAGACCCGGACATTCAGCTGCTGAGCTTTCGTGAGCCAGCGATCAGAATTGCAATTTATGGAGGCGGCGTTGAGCCAGAAGGGTTGACTGAGGAGCAACGTCCGGGGTGGGAACTCCGCGAAGCGACTCAATTGCGGAACCTCTCGGAGCGTGTCCGCGAGGATCTACTCAACTTAGAGTCGGTCTCACTCGTCACCCCACTGGCAGTCCGGGACTACCAGATCGATGTCGAGATCCCCGAAGACAACCTCCGGCGGTATGGCTTGAGCCTCCGACAAGTTGGCGAAATTATCCGCAGTGAGAACATTGAGATTCCCGCCGGTGAGATCAAAACAGAGTCGAGTGAGTATTTGGTCCGTGGGAAGAACAAACGACTCACGGGTGCCGAGATTGCCGAGCTTCCGCTCTTGACCCGCCCCGACGGTGCCGTACTCCGTGTCTCAGACCTCGGCGAAGTCCGCGATGGCTTCACGGACGATGCGCGGCAAAGTTGGTTCCGGGTTCCTGCCCCTATTGCTGATTCAATTGCGTTTCACCCGGACGAACAAGGCGTCGATGCCGAAGTCCCTGCAATCGTCTTGCTCGTTCAGAAAACAAGGAGTGAAGATCTCTTTGAAATCATTAGTGATGTCCGCGACCTTGTTGGGGAGCTGAATCTTCCTGCGGGCTACAATGCCGCGATTTTCGACGATGGATCAGTGATCGTCCGTGAACGGCTCCAAACACTATCCTCCAACGCGATTCAAGGACTCGTCTTAGTCTTGATCGTCTTGGCGCTTTTTCTCGAACTCCGACTGGCGTTTTGGGTCTCGCTCGGAATCCCGCTCTCGATTGCCGGTGCGGCGATCTTGATGTTCGGTCAGGATCTGACGCTCAACATGGTCTCGACGCTCGCATTTCTTCTCGCCTTAGGAATCGTCGTCGATGATGCGATTGTGATCGGTGAGAACATTTACCGCCATCGTGAGATGGGTAAACCTGCAGTCCAAGCCGCTATTGATGGAACGATGGAAGTTGCTGGGCCCGTGGTGACTTCGGTCTCGACCACCTTAATGGCGTTCGCACCGCTTCTCTTCGTGTCGGGAGTACTCGGGAAGGTTATCGCGGTAATGCCAATCGTGGTGGGCTCGATGCTCGTCTTCTCGCTCGGCGAAAGCCTCTTGATCCTTCCGAATCACCTTTCGCACAAGAAGGGCCCCATCCTCAATGTACTCGGCAAGGTTCTGACCTGGCTGCTGGCACCGCTCTTTGCCTGGCTCTGGCTGATTAAGGCCTTCCGACAACGGCGTGCCATAGCAAGAGAATCAAACACACTTGCGTTCGCTTATAACTCCGTGCAGCGATCGGTCGACCGTGGACTTCGTTGGTTCATTGATCGAGTTTACTCACCCTTGCTTGAGCGTGGTCTTCGGTCACCCTTTACTGTCATCTCAGGTGCGATTGCTGTTCTACTGGCGACACTTGGTCTTGTTGCGAGTGGGATAGTTCCAAGTCGTCCGTTCCCAGAATTCGACTCCAACTACATTACGGGGACTGTGAACTTCCCCTCAGGAACTCCTGCTGAAGTGACCGAAGCCGCGACTCAGCGGATGGCTGATGCCCTTGTGAGCGTCCATACCAAAATCCATGAGGAATCAGGCCTTCCGATTGTTCGGTCTTATGTCCGAAATCTGGGCTATGCGGAGACTGGTGGTAGTGGGCCCGGCGGTTCTTTGTCTAGCTCGGGTTCGAACATTGGCCAGATCTTTGTGGAGATGGTCGGTGGTGCCGAGCGGCCGATCAGTAGCTTTGACTTGGTAAGTCTCTGGCGTGAAGAGACGGGGCCAATTGCTGGTGCTGATGAGCTTGTTTTTGCCGGGGGAGGCGGAGGCCCTGGTGGCAAAGAAATTGAATTTCAGCTTGTTGGTAACGACATGAACGACCTCGAAGACCTCGTCATCAAGTCCAAGGACTACCTCGCGACCAAGGAGGGCGTCTATGACATCACTGATAACAGCAAGCCCGGTAAGCCCGAGATTCAACTTCGGGTCCAACCAGGAGCAGAGGCCCTAGGGATCGACACCAATGAGCTTGCACAAACAGTTCGATCGACTTTCTACGGTGAAGAGGTGATGCGACTCCAGCGTGGACGTCACGAAGTGAAGCTCATGGTTCGCTATCCGCAAGAGGAACGGGACTCGTTGGCGAACCTCGACACGATTAGGATCAGAACGTCGGGAGTTGGTGAAGTTCCCATCGAGGAGATCGCTGAAGTTAATGTTCAACGCGGTTACTCAGCGATTAACCGAATTAACCAGCAACGCTCCATCACCGTGAGCGCTGACGTTGACGACGCCGTGGCCAATGCAAGCGATATTACAGCGGAACTCAAAGGAAAAATTCTGCCTGATCTCTTGGAGCCTTACCCGGCGGTTCAAGTCCGTTGGGAAGGGCAGCAACAAGAGACAACCGAGTCGTTTGGTAGTTTGTTCGTTGGGTTTGGCATTGCGTTAACGGCCATGTTCGTTCTCTTGATTGGACAATTTCGTTCCTACAACCATCCGCTCTTTATCCTCGC
>CAZEAN010000007.1:0-88348 GCA_964510225.1 uncultured Isosphaeraceae bacterium | reverse complement strand
ATCATCCCACCCCACAACCCAAACGACTCTTGAGCCACTGGCCTTGATCGATCAGACTCGGATCCCCGTGCTCTGGTAAAGCCCTCGGTTGTAGGCAACTTTGTCCAAGTACATGGGGCTCGTAAGCTTGAAAACCAAGACATCCAGATCAGTTGAGCCCGCCAGTCGCATGTTGATCAAGGATTCGATCAAGGCGGGGTCCTGGTTCACAGCAGGGCCAGTTGCGGGACCATCATTCGCCGTCCGGAGGACCCCCTTCGACTCATCAGGAAGGTAGCGGAACAGCTCCTTGACAATCAGGACATTCAACCCCAATTCCGTTTCCAGAAGCTGTCTGGGCAACTCGCTCCGGGGCGTGCCCGTGTTGATCAACTGCACCCAGGAATTGAGTGCGTCCTGAGGCAGTGGATCCACTCCACCAACGTCGCGGAAGACAGCTCGGACGTAAGATTCCACGGTCCCCCCGTTGGCTTGGAAGTAGGCATCCGACTCTACCAATGCGATCGTTACTTCTTCTCTTCGTTGATAATCGATGAGCGAGTTGATCAGGGCCTGATCTGGGTCGATCCCAAGGAACTCCCGAGCTTGTTCGCGGATGTACAGTTCACGACCCTCCGCGCTGTTGAAGAGGGTCTCGATGAGGTCAATCGGGTTTTGCTCACCGGTGGTAAACCTCCGGATCCAGATTCCGACTTCAACTTGGGTCGCGTCGCGTTGTAGCACATCACCATAAGCCGATCGAATAAAGGCATTGATCGTTGATGTCTGCCCATAGTTCCCACCGCTCGCGACAATCCCACTGCGGATCCGAAGCTCACTGAGATTCGCTTGTACATTCAAGAGGACGAGTCCGACTGCGGCATCATCAAAGGGAGTGTCCGGAAAAACATCACGGTAGGCAAGGACCGTCGGCACAATCACATCAAGAAAGATAAATTCCTCAGAACGGAGGAGAAGATCGGCGACTTGGAGTGTACTCGCAAAACCGTCCGCTACCAGCGGGATGAAGGCATCGGTCTCGGGACCGTTTAAGGGTCTTCGGAGGACTTTCTCCCACATCCGATTCAAGATTCCGGCAGTCGTCCCATCAGTCGCAGCAACAAACTCGTCCGAGATCAACAACTCTCGGGTGATGAGCCGGAGCTGGCTCTCCTCGCCATTGTCCACGGCGGGGTCGAGTCGAGCTGTACCCTCGGCGAGTTCTTGGTCCGTCGGGAGTCGGTCGAGGTACCGTTGATAGATTCGTCGCAGCACTACTGCCCGTGATTCAGGAGTCAACGCGACGTTGTCCGCAAGTTGCTCCAGACTGAGTTCGTTGGACAGGATCGCATCGGTAAAGAAGGTGATGTCGGACTCCGAGGGGTCCCGCTCAATCAAGGCATTGAACGTCGCCGTAATGTAACGCTCCACGAAGGATGCGTTCCGGAGAACCGCCATCCCCGAATCAGCCCGACGGTGTAACGGCCAGGAGGGTTCGATCGAACTTTCTGGGAGCTGGTAAACCCCGACGTCGTTGGGTCGATTCGGGGCACCGTTGAGGTCGGCAAGGGTGGTCGCCGATGCCAGTTCCAGTCCGCCGACACCGTCGAACTGTCCTACTGCCGCAGCATTGAAAATGAGGTCAAAGTCGGGCGACTGTATCCTCCAAATCTCCTCCGCTTGGGCACTGATTGCGACGAGATCATTACGGAAAGAAGCGACAACATCGAGCGCACCATCACCATCGACATCAACGATGATTGGAGAAGAGAAACTATCATCGATTCCATTATTGGGAGCTGGTGGTCCTAGTCGCAGTCCGCCCTCGAAACCAGGCAACGGTGTGCCGTCGAACTGGACAACGTGGAGGAAGCCTTCGCGATCGGTCGCGACGACCTCGAGGGTTCCGTCGTTGTTCAGGTCACCGACCGCGGGTGAAGCGTAGACTTGCTGATCGAAGGCATTATTAACCGTGGTCCGGTACGGCCAACCAGGAAGAATATCGCCTTTGAAGTCAACCGCCACGATCTGGTTTCCGGCCGCCCGGACTGCGTCAGAAGGTGTTGTAATGGCAAAGTTGAGGCCGGTCCCGACCGCGATCTCGAGATTGCCATCGCCGTTGAGATCGGCCAACGCAGGCGACGACCAGATGACTTCACCAACGGCAACTCGGTACTTTGCTGCCCCATTTCGGTTGAGGATGTTGACAAAGCCGCCGGCAGTAAAGAAGGGAGAATCGCTGGTGTCGCTTCCAAAGACAACCTCGGGGGAGCCGTCCCGGTCGAGGTCACCGATAACCGCACCGGACTGGACGGTATCGTCGGCGTTATACTGCCAGAGGACCGAACCATCCAATCGGAAGGCAGTCACTAAGTGACTGAACGAGGTCACTACAATCTCAGGGATCCCGTCGCCGGTGAGGTCACCTGAGGTGATTGGACCCACCACGCCACTTTGTTGGTTCGTGTTCAATCCTGTGGAAGCCGGCCAGCCGGGGAGGATTGTCCCCGTGATGGCATCGAATGCCACAACACGGCCGTCTTCAATGCCACCGACTCCGTTCTCTACAGACTCATCACGCCCGAGCCCCGCCACAATCATCTTCAATCCGTCACCACACTCAACCACGATTGGGGTGGACTTGAAGCTTGCTTGAGTACCCGGAGGGGCTTGATAGCGTTGGAACTCTTGTATTGCACCACTGTCGTCGACTTCGAAGGCGATCAGTTGGCCACCATCGGCAGGAGTGATCAGCTCATCGCGTCCGTTATCATCAAGATCGGAAAATATTGGCGATCCGACGAACGGCGTGTTTACCCAGGTCCCCACGTTGGGAAGCGTCAACGGCGCCCCTGGAAAGGGGGTCGGGGCGTTGAGGACAACTCGTTCCTCAAGGTGCTCGACACGGAGCCGGCTCGTTGGTCTCGATCGCCTCATCGGAGATCCTCAAGGTAGGTGCAATCGTAGATGTCTTCTGCAAGATTAGCAGGAGAAAGAATCGATGTGCACGAGGTCAAGTCAAAACATGTAGATATTAAGCTGACCAAGCGTTCCGTCGCTCATGAATCTCGGGCCCAATACAACGGAGAGCCTCACGGAATCGTGCCTCAGCCTCCTCCGCCGAGTACTTCGCCCTCATGCGCTCTCGAGCGGCTCTTGCCATCTCTCGGTAGCGGTTTGATCCCGAATCTACCATCGAGGCCGCTTCGAATAGACGCTGGTAAAGGTCTTGCCAATCGAGCCGATGCCAGGTGGTTTCAAATCGTCGGTCGGGGTCATGCGGGATGAAGGTCGGCTCTAGACTACTCGCGACCACAAGAGCCACCTCAGAATCGATGTAATCTTCGAGTGCTGTATGACGGGGCGCAATCGCTGGGCGACCTCCGGCGAGAGCCTCTTGTAGCGGCAAACAAGATCCCTCTGCCTTGCTTGTGTTTAGATAGAATGTCGTCGCTCGATAAAGCGTTGATAGCTGTTCATCATCAAGATAGTCAGTAATCACAATAAGTTGACATGCGTGGTCGATCCCAAACTCCCGGTACCGGTGCAGAAACTCCTTCATTTCGTGAGTTTCGCGCTTAGGGTTGGTCGCGAGCTTAATGACCAAGGTGACATCCGGTCGATTCTGGAAGGCAAGTAGAAACGCGGTCAGAAGATCGGCCGGGTTCTTACGACGGTCGCCGAGATTGAAGAGGCTGGTGAAAACGAGACCACTCAAGGGGAGTGGTGCCGCAGGGGGCAACGGTGGTTCAGTGATGGTCCGTCCAATCAGTCGGTTCTTGGCATGGAAGAGTCGCTCTGCAGCCTCGTCGCTCAGCCATCGCAGGAAACGCCGCTGATAGAACTGATTCCCCGACTGATAGGCCCTCCTGAGCAGCCGCTTCCACCAAGGGCCTTGGGGGCTCTCAGAACGTGTGGATTCTTCCGTCGACGCCAGTGGATTCACCACATCCTGGGATCCGAATCGGTAATGGCGACAGTGGATCAGATGGGTTGCGGCAGGGTCCCAATCCGGGATCTCAAAGGCATCAGTCCGAATCGGAACAGGAACGACGGCGGTTGGAACAGTGATCCCGGCTTCCCGGATCGTCTCCGCCGTAAAATTCGCAGCAGCGATGATCAAATCAGCATGCGAGAGGATTTGAGACCAGTCTTGGCGACTGTCGTAGTCAAAAGCACGCGTCGGGATTGTCGGAAACTCCCAGAACGGGAAGAGAATCGTCGGAACATCGGGAGTCAGGAAGCTATTCTGGGTCGGCTGGAGAGAGAGGTGGATCGGGATCCGTCCTTCGGCACGGGAACGCATCGCTTGATACGACAGACTGCTCTCAGGGTGACTTACCAGCCGCCACGGACCGAGCGCATCAAGGACCGGTCTCAGCGCTTTCAGCACAAAACCATAGGAATAATCGGCATTACCAAGATTGGCGGCGAGATTGCGGACGGCCCCTGTCGTGCTGACAAGGATCTCGAATTTCTGCCCTAGGTCCTCTCCACGCGCTCCCTGCGGAATCAGTCCAATCGTCGTCATTCCTGGCACTCCAGGGCAGTTGGTGCTATCTGAATCCTGTAAGGATGATAGCTTGTGGCCCTCTTTGGTCAATTGCGGTTGGTCACAGCAGCCCAGTTCTGGTTTCCAAGATTGGATTGAATCCAGATTGACGGAAAAGCTCTGTTGGATCATAAGCGATGGTGCTGCTCACTTGAGCTAAACCGGCGATTGCAGTACGGATGCCCACTGACGCGAGGCAAGGATGCTGACCGTGTCGCGACCTCAACGCCAACTTGTGATGACGCTCTCGATCCTAGCATTCTTGGTAACCCCAACCTTGGGAGTCGCCTTCAGTGCTTGGCGTCTCAATCGCCCCACGCATCGACTTGCGGTGGCGTCCATGCTCTCGGAACAGTTGGACCTAAATATCTCGGTTGGACCCGTGACCTACGGGACCCCCAATCAGACCTTCGTTGAAGATCTCGTCATCCGACGATCGGTCGCGACAGAGCCCGACTCTCCCCAGAGTCTCGTCGAACTCGGTCGCTTCGAAGAACTCGGACTGACCCAAGAGTCGGATCAACTGATCCTCCGTGCCGAAGGGGATCTGACGCTTCGGAGTATCTCGCCGCGCCAGGGAGTCAAGCTTCTGGAATCGATTACGGAACGCTTGGCCATCCGCGATTACGATCGGATCGCCTTCTCCGCACCCAAGTGCTCGATTCTCAATGGAAGTGATGTTTCCTTGGAATTGATCGATCTTGCCCTTCTTTATGAATGTCAGGAAAGGGAACCGAAGATCTCCGCGAGCTTCCGGCTCCTGCTTCCTGACTCAGATAAGCCCTGCCGTTGTGAACTGACCTTTAACCGCGATCTAAGTGGGGAGGAACCGGTTACCTCAGTCACACTTGAAACAATCGACGACCTCCCGATCCCTGCCCTCGCGCTCAATCTTCTCATCGACTCCGAGCGATGGCTCGGGACTGAAGCCCGAGTTGTTGGTCATATCGAATTATCCAAATCAGACGAATCTACGGAATGGGATCTCGAGGTAAAAGGTCTCCTAACTGATGTTGATCTCCGATCGCTGGTGACTCGACACTTCCCCAATCAGAAGATCAACGGGAGTGCCCAGATTACGATCGAAGAGGCGAAATGGGGACCTTCACCGGGTCGATCAGGGGCGGGGTGGCATCGGGTCGCCGGTCGGTTCGAGGCAGGCGAAGGCTCCATTGGGATCGATCTCCTCGAGGCGCTCCAACGCGAGATGGGGATCCGCCTTCATGAGCGTTCGATCCAAGCAGAAGACATGTCAGGTAATCGGAACGAGCTCAAGGTGGAGTTCGATCGGATCGGCTTCGACTTTGCGTTCGAACCAAATGGGGAGATCCAGCTCGGCCGGATCCTCGACTCGTTTTCGCCTGGCGCCATCATCCTCAGCGCCGGAACTTTAGAGCCCATTGCCCTTGTTCCGAACCGATCGCCCAACTGGGTCGGCTTGTACCGGGCGCTCACGACCGGACAGAACCTTGAGAATGATCCTGTGGAGCAGATCCCCCACTCCCCGGAGCGCTGGATCCTTGACTACCTCCCCTCAGGGATTAGTCCTCGAGAAAGCAAGACTACCGATCTCAACAACTTTTTCTAGATTCAAACAGCCCAGATACTTGCTCATATTACTTTTTGATAACATCAGACCACTCTAATTGGAAAATTAGGGGGCCAATACCGACTTCATCATTTGGTTTCAGATCAGACTCGTGGATCTGATATCCGTTGATTCGAACTCCCGTCGTACTCTTCAAGTCACGAATCACCCACCGCTTATCAACTTGAACGACGCAACAGTGGATCCGTGAGATCTTGGGATGACGGATCACAACGTCAGCGTCAGGATTCCGACCGATTAGGATGACCGGTCGATTGAGTTCGATGGGATTGACTAACTCTGATCCACGGGGGATGAGTCGGGGGGACATGGATCATCTGACTCCGGCGTATACGACTCTTTGTCTGCCATCGGTTCGGCAGGACTCGCCGCCTCCGCCTTCTGCTCATCCTCAGGCATCTGGACGATAACTTGTATTCGGCAACGATCAGCCATCGCAGCCGGGAGCATTTCGCGAACCGCTGCTGCGAGAGGATTGTCAGACTTTTCGGGCTGATCAACCCCAATATGGTTAGCAATCAGGGACCCTGTGTGTTGATCACTTGTCGGAACCGCCTCGGCTAGAGTCATCTCTTCGGACGAATTCGACTCAACTTTAAACCGAATGTGGGCAATCGATAGCTCATCGCCATCCCGAAGATTACCCTCGGCAACACGCTGGCCATTAATCCTAATCCCGTTTGTGCTCCCAAGATCACGCACTACGATGAGACTCTTACCCTGGTCATGCATTAGACAACAATGGTGCCGTGATACTCGAATTGAGTCGAGCCGAGCATCACAGGTTGGAGCACGACCGATTACCATCATGCTACGGTCGAGAGGAATATTTGGGCCATCATCGAGCGCAACTAATAGGGTTGTCATATGCATAATACCCTTGTCCACCCCGCCGGGTGAAAGATGCGGATCGCTCCGAAATGAAGCCCGGTGATCGCCAAACCTCGACGGAATATGATAATCATGCATCCTAATCGAGCCTCAAGAAAGAAATCTATCCTAAAAATGAAAAATGAAGAAGATTTCGGACTACAGCTGCGTAGCCAAGGACTCTATAGGATTGTTGTCCGCCGAATCGTCTCGTCAAGGTAACTATCTTGAGAGTCCTCGGTTTGATTGGTCTGATTCGTACGATCAACTTTTAGGTCACCCCGGGCCTGATGCCAACTGATTGCGTCCTGTAGCGCAAGGTCAATCGGTCGTGGATTTAAGTCCAATTCTTGTAGGCAAGAATGGACGTCAAAATGGATCCGGCGCTGCGCGAGTCGAACACCTGTCACCGTGGCCTTCGGGGAATTTCCAGTAATGTAATCCGCGACAAATTCGCTTAAGTAAGCGGTAGCCATTGCAATCGTACTGGGGACCTTGATCCATGGTAAGGGTTGGCCTGTGAGTTTTGAGAGTTTTCCAAGGAATGTGCTGAGGTCAAGATTCTCGCCTCCGAGAAGATAACGTCGTCCCGGTCGTCCCCTTTCAAGTGCCTTCAAAATTCCAGCCGCGACGTCCCTGACATCGATCATGTTGAGGTCGCAATGCATCATTGCCGGAAGTCTCCCCTGGCAGAAGTCGAGAAGGAGCCGAGTCGGTGGTGAGACTCCACGATCACCGGGACCAACCGGCATCGTTGGGTTCACGACGATAATCGGTTCTCCCTGACGTCCCCGTTCCAACGCAAGATTTTCGGCTCTAAGCTTCGAGAGACAGTAGGGGCCCGCGACGTCTAACTCCGAGATCTCGATTCCAGCGTCGATCGGACGGTCCCAATTCGGTTTCGTGAGGATACTTTCCGTACTGCAATGAAGGATCCGGGGGACACCGACTTCACGGGCACCGTCGAGGACGTTCCGAGTTCCTTGGTGATTAACGCGATCGAAGTCACGACGGTCAGGGACCCAGAGGCTAGGGATCGCTGCAAGATGGTAGAGATGACTCGCTCCCACCATTGCTGTGCGGATTGCATCGGGATCACAGATGTCGGCAAAAACACAGTCGACCGCATCTGGCAAGTGATCAACGGAGGCCCCAGGCCGTTCAATAACCCGAACACGCTGCCCCGCTGAGACAAGCTGCTCAACCAGGTGCGATCCGATGAAGCCTGCGCCACCGGTGACGACGCTGAGTGATTCCGTTCCGTTTCTCACGATGGGCGCGATCCTGCTCTCGGCGTTTGGTTCAATAATACTTCCAACGCATCGACCGCAGCCTCAGCGCCATTCTCGACGCTGATCTTTTGGGCAACCTCGGCGGCCTGGGCCTTATAATCCGCGCTCTCCAAGAGTCTGGCAAGCTCGATTGACACGCGCGAGGCACGGTAACTACTTAACTTTAGTGATCGTCCCAGTTTAAGTCGGCTCATTCGATCCGCATGATCGAATTGATCAAATCCGAAGGGGACAATCAGCATCGGCTTTCCAGCACGCATTGCTTGTGCCGTAGTCCCCACTCCGCCTTGATGGATGATGGCGGACGATCGTGGAAAAATCTCCGAGTACGGGGCATAGCGAAGGGCAATCACCTCCTTCGGTAACCCTGCGGGAAGCGCGTTCGCGCCTTCGGGTCCGACCAAGAAGACAGCACGGGTTCCCAGTCGTCGAACCGCCTCAAGGCTCTCTTGGTAGAACGATCCCGATGCGAAGACCGCAGAGGACCCAAGTGTAAATGTCAGAGGTGGTGGCCCATCATCAAGAAACGCTTGAAGTTGCGCTGATTCTGAATCGTCGGCATCATCTTGATCGTAGAAGGGAAAGCCGGTGATGACAGTCTGCGTGGGCCAGTCTGGTTGCCGACGAGCCAACGACTCGGAGAAGAGTCCGAGGATGAGCTGATCGGAGTGTTGACCGCCAAGAATGGGGTTGACTCCTGGTGCGTCAGGAAGTCCCAAGGAAGCACGGAATCGATGCCAAGGCCGTCCCCAAGCACTGGTGAGTCGGTTGACCAGTAGCGAAAGCGGAACCGTGAAGAATGGCCCGAGCTGTTGCAGCAGTGTGACCCACCAGGCCGGTGGCAACGAAGGCGGGTCAAGTTTAGAGAAGAGCGAGAGAGGCGCCAGCGCAGTCGATGCTCTTGGAATCCCTCGGTATTCAGCAACAAGGCCCGCTGCGAAGGTCAAGGGATGACTCACAATCAAGTCAGCTCCCTCTGCAGCGCGGTCTGTATCCTCAAATGACTCAGCGAGCGCATCCATCATCTGGTTGATCACCAGTGCAGGTCCCTTGGTCGGATGGAAGACCTGCTTCATGAAGTCGGGAATCTCTTCGGGAGGTGGCGCATCAGGACGGATCGGGGCAAACTCAAGTCCCTCGGCTTCAACCTTCGATCGCCAATGTTCGCTGGTCGCGATCAAGGGTCGATGGTTTCGACGAAGGAGGACGCGGCCAATCGCAATCGACGGGTGAAGGTCCCCTAACGATCCAAAGGTCGTGAGAATGATCCGACGGGAGGCCGACCGATCCGAGTTCGCTCCTGTATGACTCGATTCCAAAGGTTTAAACTCCGATCGGGCTTTGATTTCAGCATGCTCTTTCAAGATCCTAGTTGTGTTTTCCTCGGACCTCGAAGAGGATGTGGCGACCGTCAATAGGCCGAGGCGGCCCTAAAACTCCAGCGGCGACGAGACGATCGAATAGTTCTTGAGTCACAAAGTCCGTGAAGCCGTAACCGCCTGGTTTGCGGTGTCGCTCGATCTCGGACCAATCAACATAAAGATGAGTTACCCCAAGACGGTGCAACTCGGCACGGATCGCTCCGGCTGATCGTCCTTGGGCAATGACCTCGATGATCTCCGGGTTGAACACTGAGTTATAGACGAGGTCACGGTTCAAGTAGAAGACCGCTGCTTGCCCGACGAGAAGAGGTTTGGCGTCTGGTGGGAGGTTTCGGTCCATTGTTGTAAGGGCAGGATTGACGGATGCCGGGACCTCACGACGCAACCGCTGGAGGTCAGCGGTCCAATCCACGGGACCAGAGAGCGGAGTCAGTATCAAGCCCAGGTTGAAGAGCGTTGCCGCGACCAGGATCACACCGCGCCAGAACGCCCAAAGTCGCCCCGATTGCCAACTGGCTCCCAGACCTCCCAAAATCGCGAATGCGGGTAAGAGCGGAATCCAGAACCGTTCCAACCTATGGGTCAAGAAATACCAAGATGCAAAGATCAAGAGGAGATAAGTCAAGAGGCCAAGAACCAATCGACGTTTGGAAGCTTTGAGCAACGCGAGCGGGGCCAACAGAATAAAGAGGATCGATTGCCAATCGGAGCGGCCAGCGACGTTGAGTAAACCCTCACGAAGGCTCGGAAGGCTAAACTCACGGGGACCATGGACTCTCCACCACTTCTGGTCGAGATCCTCGGTCCAGTAACGTCCCCCGAAGAGGTCGAACGCGAGCGGATAGACCGGGTTCCCTGTATCAATCAGGTTACGAAGCAACCAAGGCCCAATCGCAACGGCAACCCCGACACCGTAACCGATGAGCGTCCCCACCGATCGAACGCGGATAGCTTGAATGAGGGCGACCACGCCGATCGGGATCACAGCGGTCACGAGCCCGGGATACTTGCACCCCATCGCACCACCTGCATACAAGCCAGCGACGGCCCAGCGATACCAGCCTGATCTTCCCCTCTGATCATGGCTAGGATCTGAGGTCGCCAACAAGACACCGAGGATCCCAGCAGCGTGAAAGTAACATAGTGGACCTTCCACGAAGGGGTAGACAGCAAGTCGGTAGACCCAGGGTGTCGTCAGATAGAGTACGGCAGCGAACCAGCCCAGCCCGGATCCACCGCAACGCTCGACCATATATCCGATCAGAATCGCAGTCGCCGGCGCAAACCCTGCAATCAAGAGCTGTCCGACGAGTCCACCCGACCACCAGTCATCAAGAAGGACCATCCCTGCAAGATGAAGCATCTCAACTGCCGAGGGCATGCTCGTGTACACGTTGTGAGGCAAGAAGCGGATCTGGCCAGCCTGGTAGTACTCCTTCGGCCCTTGGAGATGGTACGCCAAGGCATCAAATTCGACTGTCGGTTGTATCGCACCGAGGGCCATGAGGATCACCACGCCGCTGAATAAGCTGATGAGTCCCCAGTTGAACCACCCGCTACTGGTTCCCTGGCTTGGATCGACCTGGTTCGTGCCTTCGCTCGGCGGTCGATCCAGACGCCGACGCCAACGATCCCAGAGCCACGATCCGAACCCGAGGAGTCCAATCAGAACGAAGAGACACCGAAAGAGAGTCGGTTGTAACCAACCCAAACAACCAAGACCGAGAACCAGAGTTCCGAGTAATGTGGTGCCAAGTCCATAGTAAAGTGACCATGCCAGGAGGATCGGCATCTTTTCAAGAGTAATGATGGCACGGAGGACCAATCGACCCAAGCTCGCAGATGCCAGCGCGATCAGAAGTCCAGCAAGGAGTATCGGAAGCCGTTGGGGAAGAAACTCCAGGGTGGTCAGCGACTCAACTAATGAGGCGATACTTTCATCTACTGTCAGTAGAAGATTGATCCGGTTGAGCACGAACGAGGAGGTCGGTTGAGGGACTTCAGCACTCGCGGACTGCGTGGTGTTGAATCTAGGGAGAGGTGATTGGATCCAGAATCCGACGACCACCAGCTGCACCAGTGCAACAAAAATCCCGAGGAAGAGTTTTTGGCGATATCGCAGAGATCCAAGGGAGATCGTGGGGGCACTCACAATGTCGGCCCGATCTGCCAGGGCGCAAATTCTTCCTCACCGACCCCTTGGGCTTCACTCTTGGTCGCAGAGCCCCCGGCGACTTCCAGAATCAGATCAAAGAGTCGAGCCCCGACTTGCTCGACAGACTCACCCCGAAGGATGGAACCGGCGTCGAGGTCCATATCGTCGAGGAGCCGTTGATACATCGGCGTGTTGGTCGCGACCTTCACACAGGGGCTCGGCTTAAGTCCAGAGACGCTACCACGACCTGTCGTAAAGACGACCAGGTTACAGCCACCGGCGACTAACCCAGTGATGCTGACCGGATCATACCCCGGTGTATCCATAAAACTCAGGCCAGGAGTCTGCACTTGCTCAGCGTATCCGAGGACGTCCACCAAGGCAGTCGAACCACCCTTCGCTACCGCTCCGAGCGATTTCTCGAAAATCGTCGTCAATCCTCCTTCTTTGTTTCCCGGCGACGGGTTGTTGTTGATCTCTGCGCCGAAGACTCCTGTATACCACTCCCACCATTTGATTCGTTCAATCAGTCGTTCTCCGACCGCTTCGCTGACCGCCCTTCGAGTCAGAAGATGCTCTGCGCCGTAAATCTCGGGCGTCTCCGCCAAGACTGCCGAACCACCGTGAGCAACGATCCAATCAGCGGCAACCCCGAGTGCTGGATTCGCCGTTACCCCAGAGTTCCCGTCGGAGCCGCCACACTCCAGCCCGACAACTAGCTTCGAGGCCGGTTGTACTGTCCGCTTCCAAGCGTTTGCCACGGGTAAGAGTCGCTTCACCGCATCAACACCTGCCTCGACTGTCTTGGCAATTCCGCCCTCTTCTTGAATATTGAGGACTCTGGGTCGATCTCCTCGATGATGCGGCGAGGCTTCCCGGCGGCCGTTTCCGTTCGACGAGTCGAGCAACACCAGGTCCTTCGACTCCACCAGATGGCTTGCAAAGCCGACCTCACAACCTAAACCGATCAAGACATAGGCGGCGACATTCGGATGATGAGCAAAGCCCGCAAGGACGCGCTGCAATTGTTCATGATCCGGCCCTTCGAAGGGGAGCCCACAGCCGCCTTTGTGCGTAATCGCAAAGATTCCATCGACGTTAGGAAACTCAGTCTTCCAGTGTCCATCGCGGAATCGATCAGCAACGTACTTGGACGTACTTGCGGAGCAATTCACGGTACTGATGACCGCGATGTAGTTCCGTGTACCGACTCGACCGTCGGGCCTCAAGAAGCCTTGGAAAGTCCGAGGACGATCTGGGGCAGGGGGAGTCGGCGACTCGGTCCCAATGGCGTATTCTCGCTCGAAGAGATCGGCACGGAGGTTCTGAACATGGACTCGAGCGCCCGCCGGAATAGGCTCCGAGGCGAACCCGATGATTTGTCCGAACTTCCGTACCGGCTCCCCTGCGGCGATGTCGACCACCGCAACTTTGTGACCGAGCGGGACCGGTTCGAGCGTCGTGATCGAATGAGCACCGATCGTTACTTTGGCTTCTTTCGGAATTGGCTTGGCAGCGACGGCCACTTGATCGACTTCAAGGAGCCGGACCGCTTGCGGCTCAAACTCTTGCATTCCGACGGACATCAAGACGCTCCATCTTCGACCGCTCGAAGTAGTGCCACAGAAGGAGAAACAATAGGGCTTACTATCTTAAACCATGGAGCGGTAGGTCGTGAATCCAGGCGATGACTCGCTAACTCATCAATTTTGTTACGACGCCGGCATGTTCGCCTCGATCAGCGACGCAAGTGCCGCTTCGTACTTCTCCGCCGGCAGCACCCCGACCAAGCGGTCCACGACCGCGCCGTTTCGATAGAGAAAAACCGTCGGCAAGGAGGCAATCCCCAAGGAGTCAGGGATTTCCTGGTTAGCGTCGACATTGAGCTTGGCAACCGTGACCGCTCCACCGAACCGGGCGGCCAGTCCTTCGATCGTCGGTCCGAGTTGTCGACAAGGTCCGCACCAAGGTGCGTAGAAGTTCACCAAAACGGGCGTCCTGCTCTCCAAGACGTCGGTCTGAAAACTGGCGTCGGTAATGTGTTTGAGCGAGGGATCACTCATGGCCAATCGTCTTCCTTTCAGGGATCAATTCAGGGAGATCCTGATCCCGTTCGCGCTTCTGACTCTTCCTGCGGCGTGGAGAACGACTCCGATCAATGACCGAGCGCCCGGCGCAACTCCTCCGAAAGCGAACCAAACTGAGTCCGCCGAAGCAGCTTGCCGGAGATCCTTGTAAGTCCAACCTGAACGCCGCCCCAGATCAGATCGAGCGCGGTCAATCGAATCGAAGACTGATCCTGGTCGGGATTCTTCCGGTAAGACTCACAGACTCGAGCATCAATAGAGTTCTCACGACGGCAGGTGATTGGCCGCCACTGATAGGCCAAACAATCTCCTGAGACCTCATCCAAGAGTGGGCAAGGCCGACGGATCCGCTTCAGGGCCTGACGCTCTGACGCCTCATCGGGAGATTGGGATCTGGTCTGCCGATACAGCTCGGCGTCGCGTACGAGCCGTTCCCGGAGGTTGTCGATCTGCTCCTCGGACCAGTGCCGATTAATCTGGCGAGCTAAGACGACTGTTTCAATCGGTGAAATAGCGACATGTTGAAAACAGCAGTGATTGCATCCGCGTCCACAATCTAAATCAGGAAGCAATCCTAGCGAGAGAGCCTCGCGATGACGCTCGGTCGATCGAATCTGCTCAATCTCCCGCGTGACAAAAACCTCAATGACTTCGAACAACCAATCCTCGATCGGCACTTGAGATCTGCGCAGGTACTCCTGTCGGATCGCTTGTTCGAGGCGATCCGGCAGTTGATTCAGGGACTCCCGTTCCCTGGTCTCTGGAGTTGTCAGACGCTCTTCAACCTTCTCAATGAGTCGACGAGACTGTCCTTTGCCGGGCTGAGGACGTCGAATCGGTCTCGGTCGACTCTTGCGCATTGGAATCGGTACTCAAAGGATCAACACGGGAGTCCTCAGAATTGATCAGAGGCGATGTACGCTTCGATCAGGGCGATTTCGCCTGCCTTGCCCGGCTTCGAGTTGCCGTGTTCCATGCCGAGGATCCCTTCGAATCCTTTGGAATGGATGTGCTTGAAGATGTTCAGATAGTTCATTTCACCGGTCGTCGGCTCTTTGCGTCCTGGATTATCACCAGTCTGAAAATAGCCGACTTCTGAATATGCAGCATCAATGTTCGGAATAATATTCCCTTCACTGATCTGTTGATGATACATGTCGAACAAGATTTTGCATGACGGATGATCAACAGCGCGGCAGATCATATAAGCTTGGGGGATCTTCCAGAGGAAGAGTTCGGGATGGTTTGCGAAGTGGTTCAGGGGTTCGAGGACCATCACCAAGCCACTTTTCTCACAGATCTCGCAACAGCGACGGAGAAGTTCGATGACGTTTGCTGTCTGATAGTCGAGCGGAAGCCGATGATCATAAATTCCTGGAACGACGGTGCACCATTTGGCATTCACACGTTTCGCAACTTCGACCGACTCCTTCATGTCGTTGAGGACTGCCTCAGCGTAATCTGCCTTTCCAGATGCAAATGTCGGATTCTGAAAATCCACGGTCGCAACGAAAACACCCATTTCGAGATCGAGCCGCTCCATCTCAGCGGCGATCTTGCTTTGAAGTTCAACGCCCCGATCTTTCATCCGATTGTCTTCAAGAGCCCGGAACCCAACATCCGCAATGAACTTCAATTCATCCATCGGTCCATCAGGGGCATGATTCCGGAACATCCCAAAATGAGGTGCGTACTTGAGTTTGAAGTCGCGCTTGGGGACTTCAGTGGAAGCATCCTGTGCTCCAGCGGTTCCAGTTGCCATGGCTGTCGCTCCCAAGGCGGCTCCGGTGGTTACTCCGGCAGAGATGAAGTCGCGGCGGTTCATCGACATAATTTGCCCCTCAACGAATCGATCGAATTCAAGACCCGGCATCGATCTCGACCCGGATCCTACCCTTCCTCCGACTTTAACAGCGGGATCAACGGCACAACAGCGGGCTCCCGGCTTGGTAGTCCTAGCGGGGCTCTCTGGGATCCGGGAGGTCACGATCTGGCACTGAGGGTAAAAAACTCCGCAATCGTGAACCTTGATAGCCGGAGTCTGACTCCGTTAGATTGTTCCAAAATCCTGGATTGATTATCGATCCAGCTCGTGATCTTGTTCTGGGGGCTCAAGATGGAACTCAGCACCGAAGAGGTTGAGAAGGTCGCCTTCCTGGCCCGACTCAGACTCACGGCAGATGAATTGGAAACCTACACGAACCAGATCAACGAGATCGTCGATTATGTTGAGCAGCTCCAAGGAGTCGACACCGAGGGGATCGAGCCCTTGGCTCACGGTGTCGAGGTCCGGAACGTCTTTCGCGAAGACCGACGGGGAGACTCGCTTCCCCGGGAAGCTGCCTTGAGCAACGCCCCCAAACGTAACCACGAAGCCTTCCTTGTACCGGCGGCGCTTGAGTGATCGACCGAAGCACCAAAGTTGCTTCCGATTCGGTTAAATCTCCCCGGTTTCTTCTCTTTGATTGAAGGATCAGACCGTTGTTCGAACCCGTCGCGTTCACCATTTCCAAGCTGATCGAAGGCTATGCGGCGGGCGACTTCTCGGCCGTGGAGGTTGTCAGCGGATTTGCCGATCAAATCAACGCACACAATAACCGCATAAATGCAGTCCTGGAATTCGATCCAGCCCCTGCGCTCGAACAAGCGAAGGATCTTGATCGACGACGGGCCGCTGGCGAGACACTCGGTCCGCTTGCGGGAATTCCGATCGGGCTGAAAGACAATCTCTGCCGGACTGGTGAACTGACGACCTGCTGCAGTCGGATGCTCGCAACCTACCGGCCTCCCTTCGACGCGACGGTCGTCTCGAAGCTGAAGGCCGCCGACGCCATCGTCTTCGGCCGACTGAACATGGACGAGTTCGCGATGGGTTCGTCGACCGAATCCGGCCACTACGGTCCTGCCCGAAACCCCTGGGATGAGAGCCGATCACCTGGGGGCTCATCCGGAGGGGCTGCGGCTGCCGTAGCAGCGAGTTTTGTCCCGGCCGCACTCGGTAGTGATACCGGTGGCTCCATCCGCCAACCCGCCGCCTTGAGCGGAGTCGTCGGCCTGAAACCCACCTACGGAAGGGTAAGTCGCTTCGGTCTTGTGGCTTTCGCCAGCTCGCTTGATCAGATCGGCCCGTTTGGCCGGGAAGTCGCGGATGTCGCCCGGGTCCTCTCGGTAATCGCCGGAGGCGATCCGCACGATGCCACCAGTGTCGATCAACCGGTCCCTGACTACCTTGCTGGGCTGGATTCGAAACCCTCGGAACCGCTCCGGATCGGCGTCGCCAAGGAGTTCTTCGGCGAAGGGCTTGATCCCGAGGTGGAACAAACGGTCCGGGAAGCCATGAAGGTCTTCGAGAGTGCGGGTGCCTCGATTCGGGAGATTACGCTGCCGAACTCGCGCTATGCCATCCCTGCCTACTACATCGTCGCTCCTGCCGAGGCTTCAAGTAACCTCTCCAGGTATGACGGCACCGTCTTCGGACACCGTGCCGAGAATGATGACCCTGTCGGCCCTGCGGAAGCGGATGTTCCACGGCTGATCCGGATGATGATGGCGAGCCGCGGTGAAGGCTTCGGGCCAGAAGTCAAACGACGGATTATGCTCGGAACCTTCGTTCTCTCAGCAGGGTACGCTGACAAATACTATGTTCAAGCATTGAAAGTGCGGCGGTTGATCCGAGACGATTTCGATCGTGCGTTTCAAGAGGTCGATCTGATTCTCGGACCAACATCACCGGTACCGGCATTTCCGGTCGGCGAAAAGGTCAGTGATCCTCTCGCGATGTACCTGCTTGATGTCTACACCGGTCCAGCAAACCTCGCTGGAATTCCGGGGATCAGTCTCCCGGGCGGAATCACAACGTCGGGCCTTCCGATTGGAGTCCAACTTCAGGCCCCCGCATTTGCCGAGGAGAAGCTCCTCCGCGCCGCTCGACTCTTCGAACAAGCCACCAATTGGCACGAAAAACGGCCCCCGTTGGCCTGATCTCCAGGCCCGTCCGTCTCGGTACAGATTGATCATCAATATGAACGCTCAAATCATCATTGGCTTGGAAATTCATGTGCAGTTGCAGACTGAGAGCAAGATGTTCTCAAGCTGTGGGACCGAATTTGGACTCCCGCCCAACACACAGACCGACCCAGTCTCGCTCGGACTCCCCGGCACCCTCCCGGTGATGAATAAAAAGGCGTTCCAACTGGCCTTAAAGACGGCCCTCGCGTTTGGTGCCGAAATTGCCTCCTTCACCAAGTGGGACCGAAAAAACTACTATTATCCCGACCTCCCCAAGAACTATCAGATCAGCCAATTCGACCTCCCGTTTAGTACTGGCGGTGGCTTGCCGATTCCGCCTCAACCCGACGCCGAGGATAAGACGATCGGGAAAGTCCGACTCACGCGGATCCACCTAGAGGAAGACACCGGAAAGATGATCCACGCCGCGGGTGGCCTCTCAGAGGTTGACCTCAACCGTGCAGGGGTCCCGCTCCTTGAGATCGTCACTGAACCGGATCTTCGTGACGCCGCCGACGCCCGAGCTTGTCTTGAAGAACTTCGGCTCACACTCCGTTATCTTGGGGTCTCGGACTGCGAGATGCAGGAAGGAAGCCTCCGTTGCGACGCCAACGTCAACGTCCAGATCACCACGGATGACGGCAATGTCGTCGCCACTCCGATTGTCGAAATTAAGAATATGAACAGCTTTAGCGCTGTTGAAAAAGCCTTGATTTACGAAGCCGAGCGTCAGTTCGAACAATGGAAGGTCGACGGCCTCACAATCAAGGACGCGCCCAAGGAGACCCGAGGCTGGAGCGATCCTGAAGGGATCACCAAGGTCCAACGACGCAAAGAAACGGCCGCCGACTATCGCTACTTCCCTGAACCTGATCTTGTCCCCGTCGAAGTTGACGAAGGGACAATCCAGCGTCTCAAGGAAGAAGTCGGTGAATTGCCGATCGCCCGCCGCGCCCGGTTCGAAGCCGAATATGGCCTCTCCGCCTACGATGCCAACGTCCTGGTCGAACAAGGGAAGAATGTCGCTGACTACTTCGATGCTGTCGCCCAGGCAACTGGCGAGTTCAAGCTCGCCAGCAACTGGATCCAGCAAGACGTCCTCAGAACGGTCAAAGAGAAGAAAATCGATCTTGCCGAGTTCCCAGTTGGACCTGAGGCACTCGCAGAGTTGATCAATCGAGTCAAATCAAAAAAACTCAATACGAATCAAGGCCGTGAAGTGCTCGCGATCATGATCGACTCGGGAAAGCCGATTGATACCGTGATCGAGGAAGGCGGCTTCGGGATGATCTCGGATCGCGCAGCCCTCGCCGAGATCGTTGACAAGATTCTCCAAGCCAATCCCAAAGCGATCACCGACCTCCAAGGTGGCAAGAAGAAACCCGACGCGGTCAAGGGTTGGCTCCGAGGTCAGGTCATGAAGCAAACCCAAGGGAAGGCCGATCCCCAGCTTGTTGTCGAACTCCTTGAGACAAAGCTTACCGAAGCGCTCAGTTAATACAACGATCGATCAGATCAACTCGCCCTAAGATCCGATTCCACAGTCATTCCATCACCAACGATCCGGAGCAACGTGATGCGGAACCTCGATCGACGAACCTTCCTGGGTACCTCGGCACTCAGCGCTGCTGGTTTCTTTCTTCCTCATGCCACTCGAGGTATGGCCGCCTCCACACCACAAAGCAAAAGCCCGATCCGCAAGGCAATCAAGATTGGGATGGCACCCCGCAATCTCCCGCTTGTTGAGCGATTCCAACTGATCAAGGACTGTGGGTTTGAAGGGGTTGATATGGACAGCCCCAACGATTATGGTCTCGACGAGGTCTTAGAAGCCAAAGAACGCTCAGGGTTGATCATCCACGGTTGCGTTTGCTCGACCCACTGGGGATCTCCGCTCTCTCATCCCAATCCCAGTACCCGAGCCAAGACGATTGAAGGGATGGAAATCGCGCTCGACGACTGTAAAGCGTATGGTGGAACAACGGTCCTCCTCGTCCCGGCCGTTGTCAGCGAGGAGATTGGCTACGACCAAGCCTACGAGCGCTCTCAGGAAGAAATTAGGAAACTACTCCCCAAGGCCGCAGAACTTGGTCTGACGATCGCTTTTGAGAATGTCTGGAATAACTTCCTGCTCAGCCCACTTGAATTCGCCCAATACATTGACGAATTCGAAAGCGAGCATATCGGTGCCTATTTCGATATCGGGAACGTTGTCCGGTATGGTTGGCCGGAACAGTGGATCCGTGTCCTTGGTGACCGAATCGTCAAACTCGACGTTAAGGAATACAGTCGCGAGATCCAGCGCAACGAAGGCGTCTGGAAGGGCTTCCGCGTCCCGCTCGGCGAAGGCTCCGTCGATTGGCCTGCTGTAACCGCCGCTCTCAAAGAAATTGGTTACGAAGGGTGGGCAACAGCCGAGGTCGCTGGTGGTGATGCCAAGTACTTAACCGACCTCTCCGGCCGCATGGACCGTTGCTTTAGTCTGTAACGAAACGAAGCGATCAACCGGACTCTGTAGTCCTGGGCCCAGTCGGTTCAATCACCCAATCCTAACGCTTCAAGGAGATGATCGCGGATCCCCCGGATGGGGATGGGCCCTTCAGAAGGGGCGGAACCCGTACCGATCAAGATCGGTCGCTCTTCATCGACGGTTGAGGGGCGACCGTGGCTCCCTTTGACCATCTTGGGATCGAGCGGAACGACATCGAAGAGGGTCCGGAACCCCAGCTTTTTTTGCATCAGCCGAACGCCGGCGTGTAGTTTCGGGTTCCTCAATCCGGGATCGAAGAAGAGCTCACAAGGGTCGTAACCCGGTTTTCGGTGGATGTCGACAGTCCGTGCGTAGTCGGGAGCATCCCGATCATCGAGCCAAAAGGGGTAGGCAAACCAAGCATCCGGTTCGGCAATCAGGATGATCTCACCAGAACGGTTGTGATTGAGACCAATCTCCGATCGTTCGTCACCAACATAGAGACGCTCCACCCCGGGGAGTCCAGCCATCATTTCTTTCACACGTTCTAGATCCTCGGCTGGGTTCCGGATGTAAAGGTGTGCGATCTGATGGTCGCAGACGGCAAACGCGCGGCTATGGTACAGCTCGAGCTGGTCACCAAAAACACCGGGTCGAACCGTTAATAATCCTCTCTCCCGGAGCTTCCGGTTGGGTAGAATCGGCCGCTGGACATCTACATGGCCATACTCCCCAAAGACCCGGACCTCAGCGCCGATTGACTGGCAAAGATCTATCAATGGTGCACAGGCTTGATCAAGCTCGGCAACGAGTCGACCCATCTCCGCCCCGGTAGGCCCGAATCGTTGCGGATCATAGTCAAGATGAGGAAGGTAGACAAGTGTGAGGTCGGGGCGTTCCGTCTTGAGCACTTCGACCGCTGACCGCGCGATCCAGTCGGTTGCCGGGAGGCCCGCCATCGGTCCCCAGAAGCTCTGGAAGGGAAACGAACCGAGCTTCGACTCTAATTGACTGGGGAGTGATGTTGGCCATCCCCAGATCCCAAAGTGCTTGCCGCCATCCGCACCATAAAGCGGCTTCGGGGTCACGCTAAACTCAACATCGGCGCCTTGATTAAACCACCAGAACAGCTTGGCTACCCGAAACGATCGGCCCCGCTCCCGTGCGCGATGGCGAGCCGTGACATAGAGCGGCTCGGCTTGGATCAAGGTGTTCGATTGTTGCCAGAATCGGACTTCGCGAGTCTCTCGGAAGAGCCAGCCGTTGCCAACAACTCCATGAACGGCGGGCGCTGCTCCGGTGAGGAGTGTTGCCTGTGCCGTTGTGGTGACCGTCGGAGTCTGTTCGATGACCGGACGGGACCAGTTCGAGGTCGCCAAGTCATGGAGCTTTGGTGCCTGAGACAACAGCTTCGGAGTTAATCCAACTGCACTTATCAAGACCAACGGGGGAGATGCAGCACTACTCACGGAATCGTCCTCAGAAAACCGACGAAGGGGAAGAGCCTGTGATTACAGGCTCTTCCCCTCGGATAACTAGATCGATCGATATTGGAAGAAAGTGCTCGATCCCTGAAAAGATCAGGTGGTAGAGGCAAGAGTCCGCTGGCTCACAAGACGTCGCCAAATCGCGCCACCCGTCACCGAACTAACGCAGAGAGCAGTTAAGAGTACGGCTCCTTGGTTGGCACCCTCCGCGAAGCCATAGCTGTGTAGCCCAACGCCGAGGAGGAAGTTGACCCCATACCACGCCAGAAGGACCGAGTTGAAGCAGAGGACCGAGGCAGCAGTCAGGCCGAAAGAGTTAATCCAACCTGCGAATCGGCCATGGAGCGGAATGAGGTAGATCACTAAGGTGACCAGGGCAGATACTTCCTTCGGATCCCAGCCCCAGAATCGGCCCCAAGAAACGTCGGCCCAGACACCACCAAGAATTGTCCCGGCGGCGACGAGGACGACCCCAACCTGAATCGCACGATCGATGAACTTACCGAGCGGTTTCAACACCTCCGAGCGTGCCAAGATCGCCGCTTCGCGAGGATCGTCAGCCTGACTCGATGCTGTACCACTATCTGAGACTCGACGCCTAATCTCCTCGATGGAAGGCCGAGCGGAAGCAGGTTGGGTTGCACCTTGAGCTTGATCAACCGCAGCCAGCGACTTTTCTTGAGCCTCGGTTGTGTTCTCGAAGCCAGCCGTCACTGCTTCCTTCGTCGTCCTCGTTGCCTTGGCTCCGACCGATCCCCGTGCGATTAATTCACCAAGAATCGCTGAAACACCCATTACCGCCATCACAATCCCGGTTCCAGCATGACACCAACCGGTAAAGAAGAGCGCATCTTTGGCGGTCAAGGTCATCTCCCAGAGGCTGACCAAGACAGTTGAATCCGAGAGAATACCCTGCTTGGAAGCGACGATTGCCAATGCCCCGAGTGCACCGGGAATCGGAGCAACTAAGAGCGGCAGACTCAAGGTCGCGATACTAGCGTCACGACGACTTGGTGCCGTGAGGTAAAACAGCGTTCCGATCATCCCGAGGCCCAAGGCAAGTGCAAACGCGGCGTAGCTTGAGACAATCGTCAGCACGTGAATTGTCAACCAATAGTTACTCCGCAAGACTGGCTGCAGTGCTTCGATGTTGGGGTCGAGCACACTCTGTGCATTTGCCGCGATGATTGAACAGAGCATCGCGACTCCGGCAGCGGCTGTACCGGCATAACCTCGGCCATGGAAGACTTCGAGGATCAAGCCGATCACGGCGGCGACCAACGCAACCCAAACAACCGTCTCATAGAGAGTCGTGACGGGAGCCCATCCAGAGATCAAGACGCGCATCGCAAATCCGTAGGATTCCAGCGCGATCCCGCCAATGAGCGCTGCTAGGCCGGCCGTGTAGCTCGCGAGGCGGAAAACGCGACCGATCCCTTGTCGGAAACCACCGAGCATCATCGAGGTGCCGAGGAGTAGAAATGCGAGTCCGTAAACACCAGGAACTCGATAAAAGGGTGCGAACTCGTTGTAAGCAACTTCACGTTCGATCGTTGCAACCGAGGGATATCCCGGCGCCTTTGATCCCAACTCTCGGGACGCTTGTACTAAACGCTCTGCGCTCCCGAGTTCGAGCATCCCCGGATTCGTTGCCTCAAGGCTCATGACTTCTTGGTAGGCATCCCGAAACGTAGTGACGCTCTCGCGGTCATAACCAGCCTTAACAAGCTCTTCGAGATCCCCTTCGATAAAGAGCGAGACCGGTGCCCAGTCGGCATCCTCTCGGAGCCAGACTAGGAGATTCTGGGCCGTAACATCGTCCTCGCCGGGCCTGAGACGATCCTCAAGGGCGAGTTCAGAGTAAAACTCAGCGAGGGTGAGCAAGGCATCACATTCGACAATACTAAACTCACCTTTGCTAAAGCTCGGGAGTTCTTCATTGAAGTACTGATTCGCAGGAAACGCTTGCGAACTACCTTCAGGCTCAATCAGGACAACCTTAGGAGCCATCGGATCCCGCTTAACGCGTTGGATCCTCGGAAAAAACTGCGGTCCATTCTCCTCGACGAACTTCTCATACTTTGCGACCGTCGCCTCAAGGTAATCGATGTAAGAGTCATCGACGCCTCGGGGGATTAAGTGATCGACTGGAGGTTCATTTCTCATCGGACGCGCTGAATCTCCCCCTCGGATCGCCTGATAGCTCAAGAGGCGATTGACAACCTCACGGACCTTGCGTTCCATCCGGCTTAAGGCGACTGGTTCTTCGAGAGGGCCGGTCTGTGACCGCCGTCCGATATCCATGTACCACTGCAAGAGTGTCACATTCTTATTTGATACGGAAAGCTCGGACTGTTCCAATTCAGCTGGTGAGAGAAACTTTTCGTGGCCATCAAGACGTTGAGCGAGGGCTTCGATTTGACGCTGATCCTTCTCATCGAACAAGCCTGTTCGTGCCAATCCTTTAAGATCACCAGAGGTCACGACCTCTTGCTCAAGGAGTGGCTTGATCGCTGCATCAGCCTCACTCGAATCCCGGGCGAGTTGTGCCAACGCGGCTTTCATGGAGTCGGCGAGAATCAATTGCCTGAGGGGTAAGTACTCGGCAAGGATGAACCGCTGTTCGTTCCAGAACTCGGGAGCGGCTTGCCAGCTTATCAGCGTTGCGATCGCACTCCACTCAGCTCCTTCAGTCCCGTCTGGCCCGATCGGCTCAAACGACTGCCGTCCCGTGATCGACTTCACAACCTGTCGTGCCACCGAATCGCTCGGTTTGATTCTCCCCTTGTGCATTTGGGGAATATTGCCGAGGACCTGGTAGACATCATTGTTGATCGACGTCGACTCGCCCTGATTGGGGTCCGCGTCTGACCCGATTGATGAACCCGGAGTTCCGAGCAATAAAGCCCCCAGCCCGACGATCATCAGGCTGACCTCACTCGCTGTGACCATTCGCCAAGAGCTATTCATGAATCGATTCCCTCTCGGATGAGCGCCGTGTGAAAAGAGGCCGCTTCCTTCATTAACCACGTTGTTTGCTGCCAACTGAAGTGATTGAATCTTTGGCAAGTGCAGATGACTCGTCTATCGGTCTCATCGTTACGCACCACCCAGAAACACATCTTTCCGGGAGAAGGTCGCTAGGTGGTTGGGACCGTAGAATTTGGGTCGCTCTTCATTTCCATTGTCTTCCACTTCTCAGAAGTGAAGAGCCCGGAACGCATCACGAACTGGAGAACAATTCCGAGGGTGATCATCAGACAACCGAGGTAAACGACGTACCAGGTTGGATCGTAGCGAACTTGGAAGACCGAAACGAACTCACCGCTGGAGTCGGTCGGGGGATTGAAACTGGATTGATAGAACGAATAACCCCGATGACTCAACGGTTTGTTCATCGAGATCGCAACCTCTTCCTGCTCAATCCCGCGCTCGGGATCGGTCAAGTAGACATCACTTTCGAATGTCTTGGCTTGTTGTGTCCCAGGATCAAACCGTCGACGGAAGTCGATCAGCTCAATCTTGTAGGGAAGGTCAACGCGATCGACGTCATAAAGAACCTCGAATGTCTTCCGACCTAACCGGAATTCCTTGGCCGCCCCCAGATCTTGCTTCAACGTTCCAGGGGTGACACCAAGGCGGACCCATTGGACTTGTTTCTCACCATCGACGGTTAGCTCAACCCGGACCGCTGGAATCCCTTGGCCTGCTTGCCCGACGGGAAGATTGATCGGTGCGTAGCGGAACGAATCTTCGGCACTCTTGACGAACTCATCGAGGCCGAAGGATGCTTTCATGTCGCCGCCAGCCCCCCCGAAGACGGGGACCATCGGATCGCCGGGATCAAGCTTTCCTTGATGTTGGATTCCATCTTTGTTGATTGATCGGTAGAAAAAGCGGTCATCGTCAATCGCGAGAACATCAATGATCCCTTTCAATCCCTCCATCCCTTCGCCAAACGCCGGAGGATGAAAGTAGACAAGATCTGCGAGCGGCTCCGCCGGTTCGAATCGGTAAGAATCACCCGGTACAGTCCGGTAGCTCAACGGGATCCCGAGTGCGGAGGAGGGGAGTGGGGTCACCCAGTGAATTGTCTCGGGGCCTCCCGCTTCGCTAATCGCAAATTCTGCAATAGCGAGTTGGTCATCCTCGGTTTGCTGGAGGATCTCAAGGAAGATCGAACCCCAGGTCCGAGAGGTCGGCAAACTCGATGGACCATCCGGCTCCTGGAGCAGTTGGATTTTTTCAACAAACTCAAGCTGGGCATCTTCGGATAAGTCAGAAAGAAGCCCCGAACGTCGGTAGGTAACTTTTAGATCACTCCCTGGGAGTTCGGTTTCGAACGACTCCGACTCGATCACACCATCATTGCCGCCAGTGATCTGCCAGAGGTCCATTTCAGGGAAATAAGAGGCCCTCCGGGTCTGCCCTGAGTTGTCATCGTAGTAGATCGAGACCACCTCAAGCCGACCATCTCCTGGAAGATTCCGGAAATGGTCCTGTTGATGGCTCCAACCGTCCACGCGATCGATCTGTTGGAACTGAACCTGAAGGGGTGCACTCGAGCTAAACCCGGAACGGATCGGGAAGACCCGTCGGTGATACTTCCGATCCGTCTTGATCCAACGGAGCCCATCGATCAGGCTCCGGTCTTTAAGCGGATCCATCGGTGAAAGAAACGCTGGGGGTTGCATCTCAAGCGAGACTTTTGCCATCGGGGATCCTGTGGAGGACGGCAATGCGATCCGCTTACCCATCGATGCAGGATAAAACGCCGTAACCTCCACTTGAACTCGATCATCAGGATCTGTCAGCCGAGCGACCCGACCTTGATCCCACTTGAACGGCCCTGGGTATAGTGGGTAAGACTTGGTCTCCTCTTCAACTCCTTGGAGTCGTCTGACGGTCCGCACTAACGTCGACCGCAATGCCTCGTTGTCTGCTTCTTGGAGCGCTGGATGATCAATGATTTGCTGAACTTCTTCAGCCCGAAGTGTCCTGTTCGGGTTGGCAACCGGCGTAAAGAGTCTGATCAATTCGTTCGTTTCGGCGTCAAGATTGTCGTCCATGTTGACATTTTTAAAGAGAACGACTGCTGCGTCGCGGAGGTCCTCTCGTGCTCGATCCTGGACCGAATCGTCGACTTCGCGGACGCGGATGATGTGTTTGTTCATCCGGACCATCGTCTGCGATGAATCTCCCTCGACCATCGCCAACTGGCCTTCATCCCCAACCTGGAAGCTGATCCAAGAACCGATCAGCAAGACCAGGAGACCAGCGTGGGTGACAACAAAACCGGCTTGTCGACGCTTCCAAGGGAACCGGATCGTCGCCGCGCAGAGAATGTTGATCCCCAGCGCCGCCATCATAAGGCCGAACCACCAGGTCCGATAAACGTATTCTTGAAGTGCGTCGTTACCATGACGACGTTCGAAGACCATCCCCAACACGAGCACGATCGCCAACGCAGAAAGACTGACGATTGCCAACTTCAGTGAGGCGAGGAATCGATAAATCCAGTTGATTGGATCAGCGAGAAATGATCGCGATTTCACCTTCGTTTTTGTCGAGTCTGATTCCGGCTTTAACGATTTCGGACTCGATACCTTTGTTTTTTGCAGCGATGGACCCGACGTTCTCAGTTTCTTCGACGCAGTTCCCATGATCACGTCACCTGCCAATCCCTATCAGTGTTCGCACGACGTTCGGAGGGCGAGTCGGGAGGGCGATTGAGAGCCGAGCAGCATCTTGATCCAAGGATGGAAGCAAGTTCAACGAATTCCGGGTGCTGAACTAATTTGCTGCTCGAACTTAGCTAACTACGGGCGGGTTTGTCTGTTCGTTCGCGCGTCAGAGTCATCACGACTCGTTCACACAATGTAAGCGACTCGTCAGAGTGCGGCAATCTTAATTCCTCAGCCATCGCAATTGCGTTCGACATGAGTTTAACAATTTACACCTTGGGAATCGAAGGCCGACCCCAGGTTGGCCTGCACTCGTCGTTCAGAGTTTGCTAAATAACTGCTTATTGAGTCTCTTGTTTAGATCTCGTTGCACCGCCTCAGGGTCATGGAATCGACCGATGTCTGAGATCAGTCGAAGTGAGAACCCAGCTAAAGTCCTATCGACGAAACCACGCCTTGTTGTAGAGGGCGGCCTCACAAGCTGGGATGTAGGCGCGTTCTTGGTCGGCATGCTCGGACTCGGACTCCTGATCCATGCCGCGTGGGCGAGTTCGGCTACCTATGATGAAGTCACCTATCTTGAGGTTGCGACTACTTGGTGGCGAACGGGTTCGGAAGAGACGATCAGCCGGATGGGGTCACCCTTGACCTTCTGGAAACTCCAGCAGGCGGCGACACTCTGGCTCTTGGATCGCTCTGGCTTTGGAGGATTGATTGACCAGCCGATCGAGGAGCAAGCGACCTTGCTTCCGATTCTCCGGATCGGTGCACTCTGGATTTGGATTTGCACCTTGGTCCTCACGACCTTCTGGGGCCGATCGCTTTATGGCCCCAAAGCGGGGTTCGTGGCGGCAACACTCTTCGTATTGAGCCCCAATCTACTAGCTCATGCGGGCTTGATCACGATGGAATTACCACTGGTCCTTGGTTGGCTTGCCGCGACGATCCTTTTCAGCCGATTTCTGGAGACGGGACGGAGACGCTGGTTTCTGGGTTCGGGCTTGATTGCGGGTGTGACTTTCTCGTGCAAGTTCACCACGGTCATTCTGCCGATAGTCCTCGGACTCGCCTGGCTAGTTACGTCGATCTACCGCGATGGCAGAGAGCGATCCCTGAGTCAATGGATCGGCGCCTTGCTTCGGATTGGCCTCGGGATGATCGGGTATGGCGTCTTGATGCTTGGAGCCGACCTCGTGATCACAGGTGGCGCATTGATCACCTTTTCACCGAGAGTCGGCGAGGTCCACCCGACTCTCAGCAATCGATTCGGTGCGCCTTGGGATCAGCTCATGATCACGCTCATCGAAACACCGTTACCACAAGACTGGGTCGCGTTCGGGAACCAACTCCGGATGCAGCGGAGTGGGGGCCTCAGCTATCTCTTCGGAGAGCGGAGGATGCAAGGCTGGTGGTACTACTACCTGGTGGCACTCGCCGTCAAAGTGCCGCTTGGTTTGCTCTTGTTCTTCGGTACTCGAACCGTGAACGCCATCCGACAACGTGAGTGGCGACAGCCTACAATCCCAGGGATCATCTGTGTCACGACGATCGGATTCCTCATCTTAATCACCGCGCTTGCCTCCTCGAGAAACTACGGCGTCCGCTATCTCCTCCCGACCTTCCCTTTTGCAATTCTCTGGATCTCGGGACTCGTTTCGAAGTCTCGTATCACCACCTGGATCACGATTCTTGGTCTCACAATGATGACCGTTGCCGTCGCAACCACACATCCCCACTACTTGAGCTTCTTTAATCAACTCGCTGGTGGAACCAAAGGTGGACGGTTGATCTTAGCCGACTCCAACCTCGATTGGGGCCAAGGTGCCCGATCGCTCGCACGACTACAACAGGAGTCACCGAAATACCGCGACCTCACCTTCTACACCTTCGGCAATACAGATCCAAGCTACTATGGTGTGGTGGGGCGATGTTACGTCATCGATGCCCACGGCCCCCCCGACAACATCCCCCCCGAAATCGAGGCAGACACCACCTACGTCCCCGTCTCCGCCTCCCTACAACACGGACCTTGGTCACCGGCTGGCTACTTCCAACTACTCGATCGGCTTGAACCTGCTTGCTACACAGACGACGTTAGTATCGCGATCTATCAAACCGATCAAACTGCTGTTGGACTTAATCGACCTGTTCAGGCTCCCAGATGATGGCAAGAGGAGCTTCAGGAGAGAGTGTTGCTTGGAAGTAATGGGGGATACCGAGGTCTTGGACCGGAAACGGGTCAAGTATGGGTTCAGGAATGACCACGGCGCTAAGATCACGGTCCCGTGACAGTTCGTCGGAAAGAGAATCAAGGCCGGCTGCTCGGAGTGATTGGATTACCTTGATCCGATGTTCTTCTAGGTGTTGTATTGCCGATCTAATGAGGGAACTTCGACCTCCGTCAACGTACCCGAGGAGCATCGCACCACGCGCTGACCGGTCTGCTGTCCGGATTCTCATCGCAAGCCTGCGGACATCCTCTCGGATCTGTTCCAAGGTCGCCTCGGAGCGATCGTCTTCTGTTAATCGGCTCAAGATTAATCCAGCGAGGCGTTCCGCACGTTGTTCACCAAGGTTCGTCGCAAGCCCCCGCTTCGCATCGCCGCCAGTGATCACAAGATGGTCTTGATTGGGAGTGCGGACCGTGAGTAAGAGCGATGTTTCAGAGCCAATTGGTCGAGGAAGCTGAAACTCCCTCCTCGATGTTGTCGACTCTGGGGTCTCAGGAACTCCGGGATCGTTCCAAAGGAGGTCGACTAGTCGGACCGGACCCGGGCCGAGAGGAATCACCCAGTTGCCCTTCCTGTCAATTTGTGGAGTGACTTCCCGACCATCCACCGATGCCGCAAGGGGGGAAGCGCTTTCAGGAGGGTAAAGACGCAAGAACGGCGAATGATCCAAATCCAACTCAAACCGACCATGGCAGACAAGAGTCCCTTCCGTTCCGATCCGGCATCTCAAGTCTCCGAGTCCAATCACTGTAGAGTCGGTCTCAGTCTGCTGTACCGAGTCATTGGAGGGTACGATCAGGGACCAACCATCAGATCGACGTGCCACAACACGATAAACCCATCGATTCTCGTTTGCATCTTGCTCGAAGGAGATCACTTCATCAAGCTCGCCTATTGATTCATCGGTGGCAGGCTCTAAACCAGTTGATTCGGGGATTTCAAGCTCTCCAGTGGTGTCAACCAGGGAGACGATCAAGCCCTCCAGGCGTCCAGGACCGTAAGGAACAAGGGTCGGAAACTCGAACGATCGTTGGCTAGACGCAAGGGGACGCGAGGCGCGAATCCTGAGTTCTGCGCCTCCCCAGATCGGTCGATCAGGGCGAAGTTCTACACGATCATCGGTTTGATGGCTTAATACCGACTCTAGGCCGTTGATCTCAAATTGGGCCCGCGAGGCCCAGTCGGGGTCAAGCGCGAGTTTGATCCGTTCCAGTGGCCCACTTGAGACATCATAGCGCACGATTGCTTCCCAGTTTGCCACGGTGCCATCGATCTCTAGGCGGCTCCAGATCTTGACACGGACTTCCGGGGTAAGAGTAATCCCAAGACGCCCTGGTTGCTCAACTGGAATCAACCCTAACTCACGGAGTTCCGCACTCGTCGGATCAGCCCGAAGTGTTGCTTGAGTCCCGTCGCGGGATTCATATTCAATCTCGGCTGTAGGAGGCGCTGTTATTCGGACGGTCCCTGAAACTTCTGTGGTCCGAGTCCAGCCTGGCCAGGGGAGGTAACTCGACCAAGTTGACTGACCTGCAATCATCGGATCAGTCTCGATCGGTAACCAACCGCTCAGCTCGACCCATTGTGTTCCTGATTCCGGTCCATCAAAGCGGAGGGTCAACCGTTGTCCTCCTCTGTTTATGGATTGAAAGGTCAAACTGGAATCACCAGCGCTATTGCGTCCATTGGCTTCAAGGAGCGTAAGCCCTTCAGGGAGATCGACCAGAAGTTCACGGATTGGTCGGCCTTCAAGATTGTCCACTCTGGCAGACAATTCCCAGATCCAGCGTCCCGGCTCCAAGGTCATCTCAAGTTCAGGAGTCACCTGAAGTCGGTCCGATAACGGTCGAAGGCTCAATCTAAAATCAACGACTTCCTCGAAAGCAATCGGCTTTGTGTCGTAGCACCCCGGCATCCGATCAAGATGCGCTTTGTCTTCAAGCCGCTGCAGTCGAATCACCCCTTGGTCACTCTCGAGTGTTCCCTCTAACGAGTTGGGGATAGATAGCTTGAGCGTTCCTGTATATTCGGGAATGTTAAGTGGCTCAAGGCGTGGTGGAGTCCGAGGGTTCGAACTGGAGGTCTTAGGTGTATTACGTGGTCGCCAGAGACTCAGCTCGAATTGACCACCGCGGGGTATGGGTGGCTCGAACCGGACTTCGATGCTCGTTGCTTCACCTTGATCAAATTGGTTGATCTGCGCTGTGGTGTTGTCCGGCAACGCACTTGCCCGAATGGAGGTCTCGGGATCGATCGCGAATCGAATCTGCGCTAGAGGACTAGGCCCCGAATACTGGAGGTTTGCCTCCAATCGATCGGCGGCCGGAAGCGGGCTCCAAGTGAGTGTCCCCTCTAGGCTCAAAGAGTCGGAAGTCGGGAGCGTTTTCTCCGTGGCGGGATCTGCCGAGAGCGGTACTTGGATTTCGAGTCGAGATACTGCCCCTGGGCTCACGGGACCCGTCTTGCCGTTGAGCAGTACCGATTCGCCGAACTGGGTCATCACACGTGGCTCAGCATAACCCAGCAACTCTGCGCCACCAGATTGGAGGGCGACCGTCGAGTTGGCGACAGGATTGATTGGGATTGCCCAAATCAAGGCGTCTGGCCCACTCCGAAGTGGGTCGACCCACTGCCGGATCTGGACAGCCCGTTCGTGTTCGCCTCCAGGTACAGGGATCCGAGCCCAATCCCCGTCGGTTGTGATCTTTGACATCACGATCTGGCCATCGATCATAACTTCAAGACGACTCGGACGATCAATTGGAATCGACCACCAGACCGGTTCGTCAACCGCATCATCGCTGGTCCGAATCAGGCTCAACTGACTTTCAAGGAGAAGCGTCCCCGCATTTTCCCAAGAGAGGGAGTGGACAGCACGAACTGCACCCACTTTAGTCAGATTCCGGGGAGGATCTTCACGCGTTAAGACCGCTCCGGTTCTGGTCGCTCGGAGCCTCTCCCAAACCTCGCGCCGAATGAGGAGCGTTCCCGGAGGAAACTGAGTCTCAGTTGAGTCCAACGGGTAGAACGCCAGGATCGTCGAGGAAACTTCAGGTGCAACCGAGAAGGCAGCCCCACCTATCGTACCAATCGATAGTAAAACGAGGGCGCTACGGACTCCAGCTTGCATGAGCCACCCACGACGCCCCCCCCGCACTCTTGGTGCAGCAAAGCGACTGCGGAAGACCAGGAGGAATTGGAGTGCCATGCCCAATGAGGTACCGGCAACGGGGCCAAGTCCGAAGACAACAGCGCGAGGATCACTCCCCATCAACAGGAAGAGACCAGTGAGCAACGCCCCCAGTGTCAGTCCAAAGTTCCTCCAGCCGAATCCTCTACGACTTCTCCTCACCGCAACAAGGAGGAGAAGCACACCACAGACGGTGCCACCACAGAACCAAGGCCAAAGCCTCTGAACTTGAACCGACGCACCGTCCGATGGCCATTCTGAACCGACAAATCGTTGGAAATGCCACGAACTATTGGGAAGCTCATACGCAATGGTCGGATCTGATGAACAAGTCGATCGCCAACGCTCAACTGTCAGAACCTGGTTCCATCGATCTGATCCCTGCGTGACCGCGTCAAGGACTGCTTGGTTAAGTGGAGACGCTCTGCTAGTGAGTGCTCCGAAACCGAGTCCGGAACGCGGCGATTCTGAATCTGCAACCTTGGTGAGGAGCAGAGACTGTCCAAAGGGAACAAGTGTAAGCCCGAGAGAACGCAAGAGCGTCGATCCAGCGATGGGTTCGAGACTGGTGGAGTCTGGTATTGGGCTCGTCGCTCCGAGACCAAGTTCGGCGATCGACGATGAATCGACCAAAATCGGGAGTCTCCCCGCATCCCATCGGGCGAGTAACGTGCCTAAAGTTTCTGTACCTTCTGAAGGGCGGTACGGTTCAAAGAGTCGGTCGATTTCGGAATCACCCAGTGGTTGCCGTCTCGTTCTTGCACTCCAAGAGGGCAAAAACCACTCCTGGCCCCCTTGAAATCGGCCCGCTGGGGAGAGCCCTTCTCCAGGAGAAACGAGACGATAATCATCAGGAGTCGCCAGCTGCCAACAGAACGAAAGGCATGGGATAGAGAACGTGGGACGTTCAGCACCGATGGAGCGAAAGCGAGGTGTCGCCAGAGTCCGATAGCTCACCTCGATCCGGGGTCGCGACTCGAAGCCGCTCGCCAGCACCGCTCCACTCGGAGCAAGGTCGAGTATTGGGATCCGCAAGGTGCCATTCTGGAGTACGGGATGAACCCGAGCCCCGTTGTTGGTGACTTGAATCAGTTCACTGGATTTTGGCAAACGAATCTCGAGATGGTCCCGCGTTCCTTGAACAACGTCGAGACTGAGGCGGTGAACAGTAAACCGTTCGGGAGCAGCGAGACTAAAGAGGTCTGCTTGGAGGATCGCGCCCGACATCTCGATTGGACGCAGGTCTTCGGATCGGACCTGGACGGGAACAGGTTCTCCTTCGAACACCAAGGCCTCAAGGATCCGTAGTCTTCTCGGTTCAGTGTCAACCGTGTTCGGTTCGCTTCTTGGATGAGATACGAACCGTCGACGGTACGAGGAATCGATAGTTAGTTCTGCGCGCGTAGCATCATCGGCCAAGAAGACAACTTCTCCACTCATTCTGTAGCCATTAACCGTCAGGGCCGGAACCTGAAAGTCAGCTGGCAACTCTGTCACGACCCGACCCTGCAGAGTGAACCGTTGTGCGGTCGCCTGCGGCAGCAATAATCCTTCCGAATCGAGCCCGGGGATTGGAATGGTGCGGCCATCCTCGATCAATGACCACTCGATCTCATCGTTGTAGCGTCCTGGAGGGGTCAGACGAATCGGAAGCCTTCTCAGGGTATTGCCAGATGGATCAACCGTCAGTGTCCAATCGACTCTGGTTTTCCCAGGCGCTAGAACTACCTTCTTTTGGATCGTAATCCTCGGCACTTGTTGCTCGCGAAGTCGGACCACCGAAGCGGTTGCATCCGCCCTCGTCCAGCGCCACGAAAGTAGTGGGGCTTTCTCCGCTCCGGATAACACCTGGCTCGTCGTGAGACCTCGATTCGTCTCAGGAAATGAACTGAGGTCAAAAGCCGACGCGTTCTTCGGGTCTAACCAAGCCAAGCCACTCGCTTCGACTGGCTCAAGCGTGACGTTCCCGAGCGATCGAGCCGACCACTCTTCGTCAACTATCCGAGTGTTTAAAGGGCGGATTTGCGGAAGTTGGATGACGTCAAGCTCCGATACAGCGTCATCTCTTCGAGACGGCGAACTCGATTGTCGTGGGATTGCTTCGAAGGTGAGTCGGACGGGCGATTCGAGTGTCGATGAGATGCTGGGGAGAGTCACGCTGAGGCGAGAACGTTCAGGCCGGTTGGGATCGGATTGGACGTCAGCGCGAACGGGCGAAACTCCCGATAGTCTGACTGTACCAAGTTGAGGCCACCACTCTGGTCCAATCTCGACCTCCAGGACTGGAGGGAGTTCGTTAGACTGGTCAAGAAGCAGAATCTCGACCAAGGCGGTGTCTTGATGATCGGTCCCCACCAGCAGGGTCCCTCGGACCGTGGCTTCGAGAGTTGAGGCAGCCTGTTGCAGTCCGAGAATCGCGACAGGAGTGGGCTGATGTGCTGCAAAGGCAAGATCGGTAGACTGTCCTGGACTCGGTCCAATCGAGTTTGAATACTGTAGAGTCTCCGCTGGTATCCGGGTTCCTCCCTGGGTCTGACAGTCCGTAAGAGACCAGCTTGGACCAAGCCGAACTAGGACGGTTCCGCGGGTCCAGATCGCATCGACCGGCTCGATTGACGGGATTATCCAACGCTCGGGTCTTGGAATTGTGGCGAGTCCAGCAAGTTCCAGCTGAAATGGCCCCGTTTGAGGATCGGCGAACCGAACGACGAGATGGTTCCCGATGCCGTCGGTAGCGGGTAGGGTCTGGTAGTCCCTTACAACAGACTTCGGTCCTACATCGGAGACGATCATCGAGTCCGGAAGCTTGAGCATTAACCGTCGGAGAAACCCGCCAGTGGGATCGGGATCGACAGTGATCGCTGCACTCCAGAGCGCGAAGGGATTGCCTGAAACAGTCGGGCTCGGTGACCGAAGATTGGAACCGACCTGAATCTCCATGGTCCCTTCGATCCAAGGGAGACCGACGCTGTTGTTATCTGTCTCCTCTCGGAGGTCGAGTGTGACCGTACCTCCGGTCTCGTAGTATTCCCAGATCTGGCGGCCTTGCTCGTCCGCTTGTGAAGGAACAATCTCCCCACCAACGAGATGCTCAGGTATCAACCCCTCGGGAAGATTGAGTTGGATTACCGTGGAAGGAAGTTCGGGGAGCTCAAGTCTGAAGGATCGACCATGGGATCCATCGCGGGCCCGAAGCCGCCACACCATCATGATTTCTTCGGTCGATGACTGTAGTTCTCGAGGCTCGCGTCCGGGTGTTTCAACGATGTATGCCCGACCGTCAATATCACGATGCAACAACTGCCACGTTTCGGGTAGGGTAGATTCAACTGGAGGAGTCCAGGGAGCGATTTCGACAAGTGTTGTTGCTGCTGGACTGGTGGCCACCTGTACTGCTGACTTACCGAGCAATTCCCCTTCGTCCCAGTACAGCTCATGTCGGATCCGGAGTGGCCTTCTGTACTCTGTCGAGGATTTCTGGTGGGTGCTATTACTCTCCAGATTCTCAAGCCAACGCTCGAGTTCCGCTCGCTTCACCCCCACTAGATCGGCACCTTCTGCAATCCAGCGATCGAGTGTCGCTCCCGAGACACCTATTGGAACAATACCGGCTTTTGCAAGCTCTTGAGCATCGACTCTTGGGGCGAAGAGCGAGACCACGAGAACACTGGTGTAAAGAAGGCGAATCCGAAGTGTTCGTTTTCTCATCGGTCGCAATGATAACGTCAAGCCAATAAGATCCCTGAAGCTCACCTTGGACAACTCTATTTGATCACGGTTTCGGATGCTTTTGGTTCAGAAACGGGAGCCTTGATCTCAATGATTGCGTCTTGGTTGGGTCCTTGGGAGGGTGGAATCGGTGGCCGAGATCTGATGGCAGTGGAGTCGTCGGATCCAACCGCTGGCGTCGGAGCCGATGGTACCCGGAGTTCGTCTGAAATGGGATTCGGTTCGAAGGTGCCAAGGCTACTTCCATCGGGGAACTGACTGATCGGTCTCCGTCGGTCCACGGCGCGTCGGATCAGCCCAGCAATCGGGATCAAACAAAGCCCGATGACTGACGATTCTGCAAGCAAGATCGAGGTTGCAGGCCCGAGAACTGAGAGTCCTCCGAGCGTTAAGACCAAGGCGGCAACGATCAATCGTCGAGGAAGCCCTGGAAAAGACAATGCAAGCATCCCTGCGAAGAAGACTCCCCCTGAACAGCAACCGATCACCAACGCATACGGAGCAATCAGTGGATTAATCGCATCAGGCTCTCCAGGAGTGGCGAACAAATAGCTATGAAAGCGGAAGCGAACTGAGTTGGTTCCCGATTCATCGCCTTTGGTACCTTGTAGAGGGGCGTTGACCCACTCCAAAAGTTCTTCCTCTGTTTTCCAGGGCTGGCGCTCTCGACCGAACCCCGACCAAGCCCAACGATTCTCGTCCGAATATCCGATCGGGGTTCCAATCATCGCCAGACTGCTAGGCAGGCGGATCTCCCAGAGCGAATCGAGTACCGTGCCATCGTCGAGAAGTTGTGGAGGACGCCATCGATCAGAATCCGCCGATCGGGGAACGCGGTACCGGAGTTCGAGGAGACCTTCCGACTCGGTCGACGCCCCGCCCGTCGGTCGGACCCAGAAATCTCCAGGACGTTCGGGATCTCTGACCACACCAGAAACTAGTGATCGACCGTCCAATGAAACCTGATCGAGGACAGCGACTGGGTTGAGCCGCACTCCAATTGCGTCTTGGAAACGTTCCATCCGATAAAAGGCGGTGACTCGGACGCTCCCATTCGTCGCCTGTTCTGTTCTGAGATAGAGTCGCGATGCCAAGGTGCTGGGGAGGTCGGCTTGGGGAGAAACAACGGCCGTCAGTCGGGGAGTTCGTTCCCGAACTGAGGCAATCCCCGCTGCTAGGACCTTTGAGAGTTGTAGCGGGACCGGGGCTCCACCACTCGGATCAGCAACGGCCTGGGTGCCATCCAGACGTCGCCAGCCGTTCCCTTCAGGCTGAAGTTGAATCGTCCCTGGTGCAGCAACTTTCAGCCGGGTTGCTGACGAGTGTCCAGGTGTCCGAACTTCGATTTCGGGAATCTCGAACTCAAACGGTTTCCCGGGTACCAACGGCTCTGGTGGTTCAATCTGATAGACGAAGGAGAGCTTTATCGAGGAACCAGCCGAGATCGGTCGGATCACCAATCGCCGACGTTGCTCCCCGGACGCCCCTGGTTCCAGCGGAAGATTTCGGTCGACCGGCGTCCGAAGTTCCCATCGACGCTCGATCGCTTCAGGGATTTCTAAGACGGCTTCGGCTAGTTCGCCGTTCAGGACATGAAGCGTGACCGTCTGCTGGACCCCCAGACCATCCAAGCCAACTCTCGCTTGAAGATCGACCTCCCGATGGACAACATTCCCTTGCGCACGCGCGACGATAGAGATTGCAGGGGGAGGAATGCGGAAGCGGCTTTTTAGCTCGTACGGTCGGTCATCGAGCAATGCTGGGAGAAGCGTATCGTGGTCGAACAACGATTCTTTTCGTGAAGTCGTCAACTTCGATCCGAGCGTGATCCCTTGAGGTGCTCTAGCAACGACCGTGACGCTCCGGTACACAGCAGCGGTTGGTTGAAACAATGGTATTGTGAGTTCTTGATCCCTGAATTGGTTTCCAGCGACGGGTAAACCCACTTGGCCACTAAGGTCGACTACAATCGATTTCCTGGCTTCAGCGTCGGGTTCAGGAGGGATCGGGAGGACGAGTGTAGTCTCGCCCGTGCTCTCGTCTTGTTCAAGACTCCAACCAGGAAAGCCCTCGGTAGGTTCAACACGGTCAAGTCGCAGACCATCAGGAACCAGGACGCGAAGCTCCTCGATCGGTCCTTGTTCTGATTCCGCCGTGAATTGGCAGAGAACTTGAGCAAGGCCGGACTCGAAATCGAACTCGATCTGTGTTTGCAGACGATCGATCACAATCATCGAGGGCTTCCGGGCGACTTGGAACATGAGCGCATCGACAGGACTGTCGAATCGGAAGGCATGAACAATCGACGCCTCATTCAGATCAAGCGATCTCGCCTCCTCGGGAAGTGCTCGCGGGCTGATGGGGTTCAGACCAGGGGGTGGTTGCAGTCGAACACTGATGCGTTCGGGAGCTGAGATCGAAAGCGTCCCCTCTTGGATAGTGACCCCTTCGAACCAATGGCCGCGATCGAGAATCGGTTGGGGACCGGCACTCTCCAAATTCAGAGGCCGTTGGCTTTCGAGACGGATCGTGGTCGATTCGCCAACATCGAGTGGGTCTGCAAGTGGAATCCGCAAGAGTTCCAGGCGGTCAAGACTGGTCGAAGTTCCCGTCTCCGAGACCGGTATTGGTTCGACTAAGATCCCGTTGACTTTGGTTTCGAGGAACTCCGTAGCCGGATCAAGACGGACGATCAGTTCCGAAACAACCCCACGGAAGGCTCGGACCTCCCAGGTCGATCGGGTTGTCAGACTCCCGGGGCCCACCGCGAGGGTTCGGTGTCCCTCGGCGAGCAGCAATGGGGCAACAGATTCAGTCGTCCCCTCCGGAGGTTCCCAGCGGACTCTGACTGGATCGCCAATCTTGAGGATTGCATCCAGTTGAGATCCGTCTGGGAGGTTAAGGACAGGCCTCAGATCGTCCTCACCGATGAAAACGGTCTCCACTTCGTAGGGCAATTTGAGGTTAATCTTCGTCTCAGGAGCAGGGGGGAGTTTGAACTCAAGAAGACGCTCCCCACCGAAGGCTTCCACGTCAACGATCACGTCGACATCGACAAATTGAGGCGTCCTAATGGGGTCTTCGAGGATCAACCACCAACCCTGCTCGGGATCATTCTGCCACTCGACAAGACGCCCGGTACCGGTCGTCGCTTCACGGAGGTTCAAACCATTGAGCCCGATTTGAATCCGGTAGGGTCCTCGACCTCGGGTCTGGAGTCCAAATCGGAGCCGACATACTCCCTCCTCGGTTCCATCCTTCTTTTCGACGACAGAGCCTTGAAGTGCGATCGAAGTGATCCAGCTTTCTGATCGCTCGACACCTTGATTGAGCGATTCAGCGCGGCGTCCCAAAAAGGAATCGAACGACTCGCCTGGTAACGGATTGAGTTCTTGCGGAGCGAGGGAGAAAAGCTCTTCGTTTTCGAGATCCTGACCACGGACGGTTTGAGAGTCATCGGGGGACGCTGACTGAGCCGCAATTGTTCCATTGTTAATCACGCCGAAGAGGAAACCTCCGATCAGGGGAGGGATGACCTTCGTGAGCGCGGATCTAGAATTCGGAGCCGAGGAACGGACGCGCACGCTCGGAGCCCTCAAGCGGGACGGGTTCGTGATCGTTTTAAAAGAGGCGCAAGCGAGGGGAACTGTGGCGCCTTGCTGGACGTTAGAGAGGAACCGTGAGCGAATGGTAATGCCCTTCAGAACACTCGGAATCGTATCACGATCGAGCGAGTGAGGCCATTGCTTCCGCAACCGCCCGAACGGCCTCGTCGTGCACCAACCCGTTCGTCGCAAGAATCTCTTTTCCGTAGAGATTGTAGGGATCTCCATTGAGCTGGGTGACGCGTCCACCCGCTTCTCGGACAAGGAGGACACCAGCAGCGACATCCCATGGATGC
Source organism: uncultured Isosphaeraceae bacterium (assembly GCA_964510225.1). Lineage (GTDB taxonomy): Bacteria > Planctomycetota > Planctomycetia > Isosphaerales > Isosphaeraceae > CAZEAN01. Next base: position 47,722 of record CAZEAN010000007.1, on the reverse strand, counting down.
ACATGTGTCCCGAAGCAGACCTCGCAACCACCGGCAGCGAGAATCGCAAGGTTGTAGGCCGTCGAACCCGTCCTTCGGACCGAGTGAGTGTTTGTGGAGAACCTTCCCATCAACGCAAGCTGGGTAGGTGCGTCGTCACCAAAGCGAGTCGGGAACGCTGCCGTGATCAGAGACTCTCCCAGTTTTAAGGGTTCTGAGACACGGATCGGCGATCCGTCCAAGGTCGTGCCGCCCCCTTTCGAAGTCGAATAGAGGCTTCCTGCGATGGGGTCGTGAATGACGCCGACGACCAGTTCACCCTGATGTTCCAACGCAATAGAGACGGTCCAGAATGGGAATCGATGCGCAAAGTTGACGGTCCCATCGAGGGGATCGACGATCCAACGCCAAGGGCGGTCCGGGTCGGGTCGAACTCCTTCTTCCTCAGCGAGTAGTGTGTGTTCCGGGAAGGCGTCGGCGATGGCCTTCGCGATCATCCGCTGGCTGGCAAGATCCGCTTCCGTGACGAGATCACCTGGCCCCTTTTCCCGGACGTCGACCCTACCAAAGCGATCTCGGAGGACAGCACCGGCATTCCGGGCAACCGACTCGGCAATGGTCCGATAGTGTTGATAGTTTTCGGCCAAGACCGATCTCCTTCTGTTGCCAGGCTGACCAACCAACGAGGGCCTCTGGCTCTTGCAGACTTAAGGGAATGATCGCTCAGGAAGCTAAGGCCTCGGTTGGCCTGGAAAGTTGAGATCTCCTTGATTGAGCAACTGTTGCCATGCTTCAAGCCCGCCACTTCCTTCGGGATCATCGGGATCATAGCCGAGCGAACCCCGTCCAGTCAGTCCCATGATCGTCTGAATAGCGAGCTGGCGGACGCTTGGATTCTCGGAACCAAGGTCTTCAACGAGTTTCGCAAACAAGGTCTGGCGCTGGTCGGCTGTGCTGCGTTCGAGTTGCTCGATTTCATAGCCAACAAGAAGACGGATCAGATCCGCGGCGGTTTCGGGCTCTCCCGAGAATAGCTCCTCGATCATGGCGACGATAGCGGCGGCATCGACTTCGCTCGTCGCGAGCTCTCGAGAAATGACTCCGATTGCGGCCGCCCGGAGTGCTGGTGTGTTCTCGCTACTTAAAAGTGGGAGAACTTGTTCAAATTCACCGATCGCTCCGAGTGCCGCCACCGAAAGAGATTGTACCTCCACGCGTTCGTCTCTGAGCCCTTCTAAGAGTCCGAAGGTAAGGTTCCCCGGATAGGCTTCGAGAAGTGTCGCAAAGCGGTCGCCGGCTTGGAGCTCATCAGGAGAGGCTTCAGTCTGATCGAGCCAGGGCGGAACCATCCCTTGGTCAAGAGCGATCAAGGCAGCCTCTTGATCATAGAGGGCAACGATTGGCCCCAGTAATGGGTCTGCGGTCTCGTCGTCAATAGTGACTTGAAGCTCACCCGTCGAGGTCGTGATCGAGAGGAGAGGAACACCGCTGGCATCCCCCGGAGGACGGTTGCCGAACCGAGAGAGTCCCACTCGCTGATCGTCGACCGGCTGCAACGCGATCACTCGGTCCCCGATCATTACGGCTGCAGTTGAGTCTGAAGCGGCGAGATCAGTCGGCTCAAGAACAATTGTCCCTTCGATTAACTCAATCTGGCAGGTCTGATCGCCTTCGGGCTCTTTGACTCGAAGCTCCACTTGAGAAATCAAGGTCAACAATGCGTCTCCGAGTTGCAGGGTGGCGCGGAACGGAGCGAGATTGACCACTCGATCGCCAGACCCAAGCGTATCCCCAGCCTTAAGAGGGGTCCAACGGTTACCTTCGTCTCTGGTGATCAGGAGGAACCCGGTGAGTCGGTTGACGAGCCCAAGAGATCCCTCGGGAATTTCGGACCGGCGTAACTCGACCGCTGGTCTCTCAGGAACGGTTGGACGATCCACTGACGTCTCACCGACCATCCCCGAGTTTGCTGTCGATTCCAGGCGATCAGTGGTCAGATCATCCCCCGATGAACTCGGTGGAGTTGCGACTACCGAGACTTCAGGTGATTCTGTCGGACTCTCAACAGAAGGATCTTCGTTCTCCGGGCTCAGAGCCGGAGCTTGCTCGTCTTGCTGGTCCCCAAGGTCTTCGACGATCGGGACCTCGCGGTCAAGGACCGCTCGCTGGGTCAACTCAGAGTCATCGGAAACGCCTAAGGACCGGGCGGCGGACTGGAAGTTTGCCCAGCCAATCCCAAATGCAAGTATGATCAAAAGCGCGGCCAAAATCACAGGTCCAATCGTCGTGAGAATCGATTGACCCGCCGTTTCCTCGAAGTACCACGGCGGAACCGCGCCCGACAATTCACCGTCAGTCGGTAACGCTGCTTCAGAAGCGATCTGCCTCGCCTCTTGACCTTTGACGAGTCCATACATCCGGATCCGTGTTTCAGGCAGAACCTTGGCCTTGTTCTTAATCAAGCTGAGGATCTCATGGCAACTGGCGACCTCGGCAAGATGAACGTCCGACTCAAGGCATCGGTTCTCAAGCTCAGCGACCCGGTCCGAGTCAATTTCGTTGTCGAGGTAGCCGGCAACGAGGTTGGGATCAACAGCATCAGGTCCGCTGCTGGGGGGGATGGTAAGTCGACGACGCCGGGTCACGCGTCGGATCCGTTCGACCAATTGGTTCGCGTACGGAGACTCGTCGACTTGCTTACCGATTTGGCGAGCTTCCTCAGGTGGGAGTGCGTCATCGATCCAGGCAAGCAGGGTTCGGAGGGTAAGTCGCATCGAAGAACCTCGATCGATTGCAAATGCCGGGCCGATCTCAGTCGCCCCAGAGGAGATTAAGACGCTCGTGGGAACGATCTACTTGTGGCGAGGCCAAGTATCTTCTTCATTATAACCCCGACGGCAGGCTGAATTGTCGAGAGTTAATCTGTTCGGGCTCGAATCGATAAATCAGGAAGAGCGGATTCGCAGGATTATTCTGATCTTGTAACCGAAAGAGTTCGGGATACTCGTCAGCCCATTGACGTTCAATCGGCCACGGTTCGTCCACATTGTGTCGGGCAACCACGAGCCATTCGATCTGCTCGGCTCGAAGATTGCCCAGCCAAGCCCCCAAGTCGGCCTCTTCCCGATCCCATTCCGGCCGATAGCCAGGCCAGTTCGGGCGGCCTTGGGCAGTCGCCTCCCGATGGTAATCATGCAAGAGCCAGTCGCGATGCTCATTAATATTGATATACCGAACCCGATTCTTCAGTTCCGGACCGAGCAGATAATAAGGCAGATTGGTCCCGACGTAGGCAACCCTTGGCTCGTCGGAACGCGCTAAACGATGGAGCGTCAGCCATCCTTGGGTATAGCCAAACCGGGCTTGGGGCGGGACACCGGGGTCATTCGGAAATCCGGGGTAGAAGCGGAGGGCGGTCGGCGTCTCCCAAGGAAACAAAAGCAATCCCGCGATAAGGAGGAATCCGAGGAAACTGCCCCCTGCGAGAATCCAGTTCCTGATCCTGCTTCGACGGTTCCAGGCAATGCCGAAACACAGGGCAGCCACGATCCCCCCCGCACCGACTGCAAGGGGACTGATCAATCCGCTCAAGCTTTCGGATCCCGAGACCGAACCCTCCAGGACCGCTTCCCAATCGACTGGGATTCTGATGGCAGCCGGCATCGCATTGGGGACCATCGGCGTCAGATCCCAAGGTATCATTGAATCCTCTCCTGGTCCGGCCCACGGCCAGCCATGCCCCGTGAAGAGGTGGAGACTTAAAAGTCCGACGGCGAGAAGTCGAAGAACCGAGGCACGGCTGATCAAGAGTGCTAACGAAATGCTTGCGAGTCCTAAGGCAGGAAACACGAAGCGCTGTTGAGTCCGGTAGGGAATGCCCGCCCAATAAAGGATGACATTCACGAGTCCGAGAACCGCAATTACCGCGACCGCTCGCTTGATTAGGATCGGCGTGGAGGAAGACGGCTCCACACCGGAATTACCTTGCCACGATCGGGAACGTCCGAGGCCGGAGAACAAGCTTAGCATCAATCCCGACACCCAAAGCGGGGCCAGTCGGGGATCAAATACCTGGAGCATCACATCAAGGAATGCGCGCCAATTCTTTGGGTCAATGTAGTAACGTGTCGTTGACATCACTTCACGACCAAACCAGCCTGGTAACACGACGTGTCCACCGATCTCAACTTGCAAGGGATATAGCGGGTTTCCACCGATCTGAAGGTTACGGAGGTACCAGTAGCCGACGTTGAGCATCGGTAGGAGTGCCAACGCAGCGAGGTGGCCCAACCGAGTCCACCGGCCCATCGGCTTGTAGAGAATGCGGATCCCGACAACGAAGAGCAACGGCGGGAGGAAAACGAGTCCCGTAGGTTTGCATCCCCAGGCAGCTCCTGCCACCATCGCTCCGATCGCGAGGGTTCCAAAACCGCCGTCGCCCAGGCAGTAGCGCAGCAAAAAGAGGGTAGCGAGCAGATACCCGGCGAGCATAATCGAGTCAACATTGGGCTCAAAGGCAAAAACGAGCAACGGGGATGCCGTGACAAGACAGCAGGCCGCAATCACCGAACCGGAAAACCCGCCCCCAAGTCTCCGGGCGATCGCGAAGGAAGCGAAGCCACTGAGGATGAGGAAAGGGGCCTGACCAACTTTTGCCAGTGCATCGGTCCCCGAGCCAATGATGAGCCAGCAGAACCAGAGATCGCCGACTGCTGGGAAGTAGGTAGCGACATTATCGCCGAAAGGGGTTGGAACCAGACTGAGTCGCGATTCCTGCCACCAACGCGACGCGAACCAGAGATGATAGATCGGCCCATCACTTACCACTTTGACCGCGTTGAAAGCAGACCGGAACCCCCAGAGTGCAAAGGTCCAGAGTGTGATTCCAACCGCGATCGTCGTGCAGGGTCCCCAGCGCTGATCCTGGGGACCGGCAGCTACCGAAGGGCCCGACTCTTCCTGGATCGGCCAAACGTAACGGCAGACTAGGCCGATCATCACTCCAAGACCAACCCATGCGAGCAAAGGCACCCGGCTGAGAAACCCGAAGGATCCAAGAAGCTCCATTCCGAGTGTCAGCCAGCTCCAGGAGAGAGCAGCAGCCGCAAGCCAAGACGTAAGGCCCCGAGGTTGGCCAAGCCCTCGAGCGGCTTGGAGCCCGCCAAACCAGAGCAATCCATTAAGCAGGAGCGTCCAGAAAAGCCCCAAGGTGAACTCTCCTGTGTGATCGACTCAGAAGTGCACGCGATGATCGGAGGAAACTCAATTAGAGACGACTGACGAGTCAAGTGTCCGTTCGTTCTGAACGATCCTCCGCACGATCGTCCAAGTAAGTAAGATCGGGGCCCCGATCTTTGAGCGTTGTCTTTTGTGACGACCCTTCTGGGCGATCCTTGGTGCCTGGATCGAATTCGTGGCGGGTTGGAGGACGTCGCCACCGTTGATAACCACTTAGAATTATCCGAGCGGCCTCGGTCTCTCGGGTTCGGCTCAGCAAGTATCCAAGAGCTGACGCGTGAGCAGCGGGGCGATCTGCCGCCGAGGAAGGTCCTGGTTTTGGTCGGCCAAAAGTCACGGCGCGAGCGAGAACAGCGATGATCGCGATCACCAAGAAATGGGCCTCGACAAGCGAGAGCATCGGGAGCCTCTGGATTCGTTCCCAGAGGTCTGGTGCTTGTGGCAGATTGATGAGGATCGCCTCCCCTTCCACAAACGCAATCTTCCGACTCGGATCCCTGATCGTGTCCAAGAGGTGCGTTGCGATCAGCCGGCGCTCAGGATTGACCATCCCTGCGTTCAGTAGGAAGGCACCATTCGCGATGATCAAGATCTCTGAATATTCGCTCTCGTCGAGTGTGTAGTCATCGGCATCCTCTTCTAGGATCCAGTTCAGGACGAGTGGTTCTCCATCGCCTCTTAGCAAGACGTAATCCGCTTGGTTACCAAAGTTAACTCTCAAGCTCTGTCGTCGTGGTAATGCGGCTGCAGTCGGGTCAACTCCGAAGGCCCAAGGGCCGCCAAGTGTCGCGCAGGTTTTCGTTCGCGTACCCCCTTCGGTCCCAAACCAAGTCATTCGATCGGCTGGGTCATCGGAAGGCGTGGGGAGTGACGCTGCCCAGTTCGCCGTTTCGCGTTGCTTACGCTCGATTGACTGGATCAAGTCCGGATCGGCATCCCGAGGGATGTTCTCGAGGACTTCGGTCCAGTACTCGTGCTCGAGTTCGACGTCACGACAAACGTAGATCAAGAGGCGGTTCGACTCTCCCTCGAGCCAGAATTGGTACCAAGCAGCCTCTTCGGCATCGATCACGCCTGGGGCTGTCGCAAATCGGACGATGACATCCGCCCAACTGCCGACTTCATCGTTCAATCGCCATGAACTCCGGACCTGATGCCCCCGACTTTGGAGGAGTCGAGCAAAAACCCCCGTTCCATTGACACTCTCACCGCTGACATGGCCATATCGCGTTTCGAGATCAGGCGTGCAACCCACCGCAATGACGCCGAGCGATCCCAGGATCAGCAGGACCCCAGTCCGACTCCAGCGTCTGGAACTCGCCTCCGACGAATTACAACGACCACAGGGAATGTTACTGATCATGGGTTTCCCTTCGACCTCAGCTTGCGGTCGAGTGCTTCAGCTTCTACCCAGAGCGTTTCAAACGCCAGGGGATCAGGATGGTGGTGTCCATAGTAGATCTCTTCAAACATCCGGAGGGCGTTCTGAAGTGTCTTCCGAGTTGGCTGATCCGCAATCGACCGGACAAGTTGCCGTCCCGTTCGTCCGGGGGCCAAGCGGACGAGACCGTGTTGGTCGAGTAAGAGCAAGAGATGTGCGAAGAGAAGGATGATCGCCCGATCTAATTCGCCCCGCAAATGGGCGCGACGAGCTGCTTCCATCGGATTTGATTCCGCAACATCAAAAACGCCCGGCAAGAGCGAGCCGACCTTGGATGCCTCTCTGGGTTTGACCCTCCCCTTCGGGAGTCGGTCGAGGTCGTCCGGATTGCCCCACTGGTTCCAACTCCGAGCGATTCCGAACACCAGTCCCAAAAGGAGGACGGCCAAGATCACGAAAGTCAGCAGCCTTCCAATCTCTGCGACCGCCAAGTCAATGGTCGGAAACGACCAGTCAAAGGCAAACTCCCTCTCAGAAGAACGATCAGCCGGAGGCTCAATCAGATCAAATTGATCTTGATCCTGATCATACCAAGGGGGATCTTCTTTCTGAAGTCCGTCCTTTACTTCTCCGATCGCTCGATTCCGGAACTGCTCCCGCGACTCGGATTGATGATCCACGATAAGTTCTTGTCCCCCGCTCCGACCGGCAGCAAGAAGCGGCGACAGGAAAGCCAAGGCAAGGACCAGGACCGGTTCTTGAATCCAACGGGAACCGTTCATTACCAGGACTCCGTTTCAATCCGGAGCGCGCGGCCAGCTGATTTCAGGCGGAGCGCCACCTCCCAGCCTTCGAGGCGGATCCGTTGATTGAGGTAACAGAGGAATCGTGATACTCCAAAGAACGCAACTGCAATCCAAATCGCGATAAAGGCTTTTGCATCCAGGATGATCTCCCAACTCGGGTCCACCCAGGTTGTTTCTCCCCCCACCAGCGCACTGAGCTGTGACGTCGCAATCCAAAACGCAACAAAAAACAACCCACCAAAAAAAAACTGGACCGCCCAGATCCCGAGGAGTTCAAATCCTCGATCCCGAGTTAGTGTCCAGCATCGTGAGGAGACCGCCGATAGCTTCTGACGTTCCAACAGCACCACCTCATTCAGGAAGACCAATCGCGCTGGAATCAGCCAGACCAAGATCGGACACGCCAAAAGAATAAACCGAAAAACCACATGATAGAGCAGGAGGGGTCCTAGTCGTGTGAGGATCGTCGCCAAGACTCTCCTGGCGCTTGGCGTCGAACCAAACATCAGGCCTCCGAGAACTAAGGTCAACGGCGCAGTCGCAATCGGACTCTCCATGATCAAAAGAAGCAAATGGACAAATGATCGATCGATCGCATCCACTTGCCAGAGAATCGCCTGGTTGAGCAGTTCGAATGGGAGGATTCCGGCGAGTGCTGTTGAAATAATGGTCCATGGCCGTCGGCGGAGCACCACCAACGCAAGGTCCAGGATTTCGAGGATCGTCCGCTCGCGGATTACCACAAACGTGGAGTCGATCGACAAGGCTCAGGCTCCGATCAACGGTCGGTGGGGCGTTGTCCGAGGGGTTGGGTTCGCCAGTTCGCTTGCACCGGAGCGACCACCGAGGACCAGGTAGGCTGCAATGCCGATTGCACTGAGGAGCGCGACGACTGCCTTGATTTCGTAAGGGAGCGCTGAGGCCGAAACAAAACCCTCAATAAACGCAGCAATGACAAACAAACAGACCGACGCACCCGCGATCGGTAATGACTCCCGGGCCTCAGCACGGAGCGAATCGATCCGACGTCGACCCTTCGGAGCAATGAGCCCCCAACCGAGTCGGAGCCCCGCTGCACCTGCAAGGACAATCGCCATCAACTCAACCGGTGCATGGGCAGTGACGAAGTGATAAAAGTTCCGCGCTGAATCTGTCACCGCCATGTGGCCAAACATCGCGCCGAGTGCGGTTCCTTGCGAGTAGAGTTCGAATACGGTCAAGATCCCGAAGGAGAGTCCATAGGCATAACACTTGAGCCCAATTCCCGCATTGTGGTTGATGTAGAAGCCGGTCATCAAGGCATCGCTCCGTTGGCTACTCAATCCCTCCAGGTAGACCGGCTCGGCATACATCGCTTCAAGCATATCGATCTGCTCAGGACCGACGAGGTCCGACGCAAAGCCTTGCTGACCTGCCGCAATCGCCCCTGCGATCAAGAATGATCCGAAGAAGAGAAGGGCCGCGATCCGTAGTGCGCGGTCACGTCGGAGTCTCCGGGGAACTACGTCGGCAACCATTTGAAACCATGTTTTGAATCGAAATCCTTGTGATCGATAAAGTGTATTATGAGCTCTTCCAACCAATGCATGCAAGTACGAAATCGTGTTCCCCGGAAGATCATGCGCTTCTGCGAGCATGAGGTCGGCACACGCGGATCGGTAGAGTTCACCGAGTCGAATCACCTCGTCGGGACCGAGCTGCCCCCCCCGCGCAGACGGCCGTCGTTGTTTCAATGCACCAGTCCGCTCGAACTTGAGGAGGAGCTGGTCCAGTTCGCGCCAGTTCGATTCTCGACGCGCTAGGCGTTCAGCGACTCGCATCGTTAAGACCCATCCTCAAGGAAGACGCGGTGATAAAGGGCACGGACAACCGAGTCGGCTGAACTTGTGGGAGGGAGATCGAATCGGAGACGGGCAGGATCAGCAAGTGGTCTTGCCAACTGCTCGCGGGCATCGGGGCTGAATCGCGCGCGTTGGGTGACATAGTCTGAGAGGGCTCGAGCCAACTCAGGCCCCGCTTCGATCTTCCCTGGGAGGATTGAGAGGAGATTGCTGAGGTCCCGATCGTCAACACGGGCCAGTCCCGACCGGGGCGTCCGACGCTCGACGACGACCATCGTGCCCGCCGCAAGATCCCCGAGTCGTTGGAAGCGTTCGGAGAGAATCATACTCGCAAGTGCCGGCACATAAGCAAACGGAATCGCGCCATCAAAGCACCAAAGAAGGTTCCGCAAGAAGGCTTGGGCTCCGGTGATGGGTACCCCTTCAACTGTGGCGACCCGGAGTTTCAGGGCCATCTTGCCTGGTGTCTGGCCATTGAAAAGCAATCCTTCGCAGATCGCTCCATAACCGAACCTGAGGACAAAGAGCGAAGTAAGAAAAAGACCAAAACCAGCGGTCGTAATCACCGAGAGCAAGGTGGCGATAATCCCGAGAATCAGTGTAAGTAACAGCAGGACCAATAAGTCGATCAAATAGGCAACCGCTCTCCGAAATGGCCCTGCTAACGGATAACGAAATGTGATTCGTTCCGGTGTGACCAATTCAATGGTGGTATCAAGCGGCGCTACGGTTGATTCTTGGGTTGTTGCTACGGACATCTTCGGCACGGACTCTCAGTTCAATCGCAAATCTAGTAGAGCAAGGACGTCTGGATAGGAAGATCGGCCGATTTAGGGTCAGCTTCAAAATCATACCAGAAAAAGCAACTGGTCTACGGGAGAACAATCGGTCATTCAACTGAAAAGATCGGGAACCACCGACGTGCTCCTCTGCCAAGTCTAGATGAACATCAACCTGGCATCGAGGTTACTTGCGATCATGATGATGCCAACGCCAGACTCCTCAGCGCAAACGTAAGATCATCCGGATCACAAGGGAGGCTCAGGCAGGCCGTGATCCCGAGTGTCTTGGCTCGTCGGACCACCTCACGATTGGCGAGTCCGATGCATCCGAGAATCTTACGGTCTTCGACCAAGGCCCTCCCCAATTGGATCTCCCAATCCGGTTCTAAGATCGGGAGATCCCAAACAACGAGCCCCTGGGCTGGGGAGAGCTCCCGGAGGTTCCGAGCGCGTCGAGCCGAGCTCCCACCGGCTTCGACCATCTCGACAAGAAGGTCCTGAATCGTCCTTTGACTACTGACGACCGTAACTTCGGGCCGATCTTCGGTTCCATCGTCGGGAGACACATCGAACGCTGTCCAGAACCGCCGTTTGATCGTTTCCGAAGCAGTTGCTTCATCGAGGAGTTCGTCAAAGAGTTCTGACCAGCCGACGATCTGATGGTGACGGACGTGAGGACCGACAATCAAAAGCACTTGGAGGGTCGGGAACGCGGCGCGGAGTCTCCGGAGACGCCCTCCCTCTCGGTTGGTTAAGGTCCCTCGGTGGAGGATGAGCCAATGAGGGCTTGATCGCTCCTTGTCCAACTCCGGTAGCCCGCCCCCCGTAATCACCCTGACTGAATCAGGGAGGGCCTTGATGATCTCGCGGACGACGGGATCGGTCAGCTCGCCCGAAAAGAGCAATCGAGGTCCTTCCATGGATCGAAACTCCTTCGGACCAATCAACTCTGGAACTGAGGGCCGCTAGCAATCGATGTTTGGTAGATACTCCAATTCTTAAGTCTCGACAACCGTACTCACAACGCAACACGGCAAACTTCTAAATATCCTCAAGCGGGGGGTCGATCCAGAGGAAGTGCCCGATCAGGATCCCTGCAACTAAGGCAACGAATAACGACATCAGGACGAAAAGCGACCAGACAATGACGGCCGATCGGGGCATGACCACATCCCGAGTCGGTCGGGACCTTGGGCTGGCGATCGAACTCGATTCAGTGCTGACAAGGGGCGCGGTTTTCGGGACTTGAGACTCTGTTGTGGTCAACGATGGGGGCGATCGATCAGGAAGTGGTGGCGGTGTTGGGGGTCGTCGAGGCTGTTCTTCGTCGGTCTCGATCGCAATCGTGGTCTCAAGATCTGACTCTGATTCGGGAGTTGGTCGCTTGGGCTCAGTCAACGGCCAAGGGTGAACGACCGACTCCATCGGATTCGGAGATCGGTTTAATCCAGGGCGTGATCGCTCCCGACGTCTCTCTTCCTTCGGATGGTATGAGGCCGCGAGTTCCCGAAGCTCGCCAGGATCGAGGTCGAGTGTATTGAGGATCTCGGGAGCTGGCTCGTTCTGAGGGAGATTAGGTGTTTCACGGACTTCTGAGCGAGGCGACGGAGAGGATTCGACCTGTTCCACTTGATTCGGAGGGCTTGCGTTTGGCGCGAGGTTCGGTACGGTCAAAGGAGCCTCACATCTGGGACATCGGACCGATTGCCCCGCCTTCGAAAGAGCGGCACCGATCAGTTGTGAACAGCGGTGGCAACGGAACTTTAGCGGAATCGGCGGCATCTCGAATCGCTCGTCATTGCGGACCGTTCAAGGAATCAGAGCATTCAAAGTTACGGTTACACTGGTCGTCTTGCCAGTCTTCGAAGCGCCGCGCCCCAATTCAGTCGCGTGAACCTGCCGAATCTCCCGAAAAAATGCAGAATGTCGTCACCACTCTCCCTCGATACTGAAGTCCGAATTCTCGGGTTAACTTGGGATGCCATCACGGAGGCGTAGCTGATGCCCGCGCAGAGTACCCGGCGGTTCTTGAATACGATTGTAATGCTGGTTGTGGCATTGCTCGGATCATTCCTCGTTGGTCTCCCAGAATCGATCGCCAGGACGGACCGGATCGTCTTAAAGGATGGGCAAATACTCGAAGGAATCTACGATCGCGAGAACTCAATCGCGTATATCTACGATGGGATCCGTCGAGTCGTCATCCGACAGACCCGAATCGATCGAGTTGAAGAAGACCCGAGGGGAAACGTCCGCGATCTCGAATCGTTCAAGCTCATTCAACCGCTGGAGGTCCATGGTGGACGAATGCCAACCCATGCGATCCGGATCAATGCAGGTCCATGGGACGAGTACGGCCAGCGGCTCTTCGAATATTCAACCCTCAGACGCGACCGGACACTCCGGCGCCATCAGTTGAAGCTAGCGATCAATGAGATCGGGCCAGAGACGGTCAAGTATCGAGGGATTGACGGCTTCTGGAAGGGACAAATTAGGACGAACCAAGTTCCTCGGAAGGTCATCCTCGACCTCCTCAGCCAGATCGACCAGAGCGACCAAGGCGAGCGGCTCCGAGTCGGCCGGTTCCTCATCCAAGCAGGTTGGTACGACGAGGCTGTCGCCGAGCTTGAGCAACTCGGCCGTGACTTTCCCGAACTCGGCGCAACAATTGAATCGACAAAGAACGTCGTCATCGACCTCAGGGCACGCGATCTCCTCGAAGAAGCGGAGATCCGGATCCAAGCCCAACAACCTCGGACCGTGACGACGCTTCTGACACAAGGACGATCCGGGTCACTCTCGCCCGAGGTAGACGGAGAATTCAATCAACTCCTCGAGAGGCTCCAGGCACAAGAGGAGGAAGGCAATGCCTTAGCCATGGAGGTCCGCCAGGTCATCGACCAACTCTCGGCAGCAGATCGGGAACAGTGCGCTAATCTCTCATTCGAGATCGTCCAAGCACTGAGTGATGTCCCTGACGCCTCGATTCCACGGCTCCAAGGATTCCGGGAGGGACCGACAGATCTCTCCACGGAGGCAAGAGCGGCATTAGTGATTTCGAGTTGGTTGCTTGGTCCCAACGGCGCGACGACATCACTCGAACAAGCGATCCGTCTCATCGAAGCCCGGACTGAGGTCGCCGCCTATCTCCAATCAAGCGATCGGACCGACCGAGCACCGATCCTTGATGCACTTGAAGTACTGACAAGTCCTAAGCCGGAGGCTCCTGATCAACCCTCGTCTATTGGTCCCCTGGAGATTTCCGGGTTGATCCGGCAACTCAGTCCGCCAAGAGCGGGAACCGACCCACCAACCCCTGGAGCACCAACTCGTCTTCGGGTCCTCGATGATCCGAACCCAAGGCCGACTGAATATAGCGTCCTCTTACCTCCCGAGTATCATCCGCTCCGCACCTACCCAGCAGTGGTCGCCTTGCACGGCGGTCAGGGTCCCGAAGACGCCCTCGACTGGTGGGGACCGGAGTCGAGCCGTCGCGGTTACATTGTGATCGCTCCCGACTACCTCACAACTTCAGGTGGCTCCGACTATCGATACACCCCTGACGAGCACGCCGCGGTTCTGTTAGCCCTCCGCGATGCACGGAAACGCTTCGCAATCGATCCGGATCGTGTCTTCATTGGCGGAACCATGATCGGAGGCCAGGCAGCCTGGGATATCGGGCTCGCTCACTTTGATGTCTTTGCAGGGATCGCAACAATCTCAGGACTTCCAGCAAAGTACGTCTGGAAGACCATGTCTCACGCAGAGTTCATCCCGATCTACGTCGCGACTGGCGATCTTGCGGCCGGCTCGACTGAGACGTTTCTCTTCGAACCACTCAAACAGTTAATCCGGAGGAATTGGGATGTCACTTACGTTGAGTACTTTGTCCGAGGGCTCGAAGCACTCCCGGAAGAAGCCCCAGACCTCTTCGACTGGATGGACCGTCGACGCCGGACACCGCACCGTGACGAATTCGAAGTCGTCGCTTGCCGACCGAGTGACAACCGCTTCTATGGAATCGTCCTCCGTGAGATTGCACAAGGACAAACAACCGATCCAGCTTCCGCTGACCCGCTTGGCAAAGGACTGAAATCTGCGACCGTCGAATCTGATGTCAGCCAGCTCGCAAATCAGCTCCGACTCTCCGTTAGTGGGGTCAACGCCGTCGATATCTGGCTTGCTCCCGAATTCTTCGATTTTGAGAAGCGACTCAAGATTGTTGTTAACGGACGACGCCACGTTAACGCCGTCATCAAACCGAACCTGGAGTCCATGCTTGAAGATGTCCGGATCCGGGGAGACCGGAGCCAACTTTACTGGGCGAAGGTCAGCCTCGGTGGCCGCTGACCCTCCCTCGCTGCTCCAAATCAAGTCGCACTACGATTCGCGAATCCCCACCCAATCGGATGGAATTAGCTGACGGATGAAGTGGATCGAGCGACTCCAGGAGTAAGCGTCACGAAGTCGACTCGTCTGATCGCGGACCCGCTCCTGACGACGGATCGATCTCATCACAGAGGTTCGTTCCAACTTACTCGTGCTGCGAGACGGTATGACGGACGAGTCTCAGAGCGATACAATGCCATCAGAGCGATCGAAGGTCCCGACCCCACACTCAGTCCTAGACAACGAGGCTCTTCATGGCGACGACAAGCGAACTCTATGACCAGGCAATCGAACTCCGTGATCAGGGCTCTAAGGAAGACGCAATTGCAAAGCTCAAGGAAGCGTTAGAAATCGATCCGAATGATGCATTGATTCATGGGATGCTCGCAAAACTCTGCGCTGATCTGGCGCTGGCTGACGACGCCATTTTTCATGCTAAAAAGGTTGTCGAACTCGAACCCAACGACACCTTCAGCTACACCGCGCTCTCGGTGATTTACCAACGCTGTGGTCGGATCCCCGAGGCTGAAGAAGCAAAGGCTGTGGCTTACAACAAAGAACATGGGTTGGGTTAATTGCTTCCTGATCATTGCAGATAACCTTGCTTACGACATCAACCGCTTTCAGATTAACAACAAACATCGATGCAGGGCTTTAGGATGATTCTTCGGACCGCTTTCGCCTTAGTGAGCCTCGCTTGCAGTCCCTCTCTGATCCTTCCACCAATCGCCGCCGCACCTCATTCGGGTGCGGACGAAGACTGGGTTCGGGGTCAAGCGGAGGATCTCCTCGAACTCTACCGAGACCTCCATCAGAATCCGGAATTGTCCTACGTAGAGCGAGAGACTGCTGCCAGGATCAAGCAAGAGCTTGAAGAAGCAGGTATCGAAGAAGTGGTATCTGAGGTCGGTGGGACCGGTGTGGTCGGTGTCATCCGAAATGGTGAGGGGCCAACGGTCTTGGTTCGTTGCGACCTCGACGGACTCCCAGTGGTGGAGGAAACCGGCCTCTCGTTTGCTAGTGAAGTCCGGACAACGAACGACGAAGGCGAGACCGTCGGTGTAATGCATGCCTGTGGTCACGACATTCATATGACCTGCCTAGTGGGTACGGCACGCTGGCTCGCGTCACATCGCGACACCTGGCAGGGGACGATAGTCTTCGTCGCTCAACCCGCGGAAGAACGTGTCGGTGGTGCGCGGGCGATGCTCAAGGATGGACTCTACGAGCGATTCCCTCGGCCCGATTTTGCCTTAGCTCTCCACGTCGCTGCTGATGCCGAAGCGGGGACGGTCCGCTATTGTCCAGGGCCGGCCCTCGCCAGTGTTTCTAGTGTCGACGTCCTAGTTCGTGGCCGTGGTGGGCACGGGGCCTACCCGCACCGAACAGTTGATCCGGTGGTCCTCGCTGCCACGTTAGTCCTTGATCTTCAATCGATCGTCAGTAGGGAAGTCGCACCGACAGACCCGGCAGTAGTAACCGTCGGCTCGATTCAGGGTGGTTCGAAACACAATATCATCCCACCCGAAGTGAAGCTACAACTCACGCTCAGATCGTACAAATCGGAGGTGATGCAGCAGCTAATCGACGGTATCGAACGACGAGCTCTCGCGCTCGCTCAAGGACATCAAGCACCGGTCCCAACCGTCGAGGTAAGCGAGACAGTCCCGCCGACCATCAATGCTCCTGCATTGGTGGAACGCGTAATCCCAGCGATCAGCGCGGAGATCGGCTCTGAGAACGTGGGCGTAGTGGAGCCAGTGATGGGTGCTGAGGATTTTTCGCTCTACAGCCTCGACGGCGAGATACCTGCCTTCATGTTCTGGCTCGGTGCGGTCGGCAGCGACCGTTTTGAGGCCGCTCAAAACGGTGGCGCTTCGCTCCCATCGCTCCACTCTCCGCTCTTCTTCCCCGACGCTCCTGTGACGATTCCGACAGGGGTCCGTGCTATGACAGCCGCAGTCGTCGAGCTCTTGCCGAGGTCGAAGTAATCGCAACAACTACACAACGAGGCCGTCTGTCACGTACTGTCGAGTGTTATGTGTTGGCCGTTGGCCTCGGTGCCGGCGTGATCGGGTGTAACCCGAGCCGTTCGAACAGCAACCGATCTGAACCGACCTCCGGATTCGGTGTTGTCAGCAGTTTCTCACCGGCGAAGATCGAATTCGCACCCGCAAGGAAACAGAGGGCTTGCTCAGCCTCAGAAAGCTGAAGTCGGCCTGCCGAGAGCCGAACCATCGAGTTTGGCATCAAGATCCGGGCAGTGGCGATCGCTCGGATCATCGGCCAGACATCGATCTTGGGCTGCTCACCCAACGGAGTCCCTTCGACAGGAACCAGCGCATTGATTGGCACCGATTCCGGAGGTTCGGGAAGGTTCGCGAGTGTCCGGAGAAGCTCGATCCGGTCCTCGTCCGATTCTCCCATCCCTAAGATGCCGCCTGAGCAGACCGAGATTCCAGCGTTGCGGACATGACCGAGGGTCCGGAGGCGGTCATCGAACGATCGGGTTGAGATGATCTCCTGATAAAACGACTCCGACGTGTCGAGGTTATGGTTATAGGCGTCGAGCCCAGCCTCAGAGAGTCGCGATGCCTGGGAGGCACTAATCATCCCGAGGGTACAGCAGACCTCAAGCCCACCGAGCTGTTTGATCTCCCTAATCATCGACAGAACTTGCTCGAACCTCTGGTCATCCTTCACCTCGCGCCAGGCGGCACCTAGACAAAATCGGGTCGCGCCTTCAGCCTTGGCTGTCTTTGCAGCTTCAAGGACAGCATCAACGTCCATCAACGGCTCGGCTTCGACGCTGGTCTGATAGCGTGCCGCTTGAGGGCAGTATGCACAATCCTCGGGACAACCACCGGTCTTGATCGAGAGCAACCGGCATACCTGCACGCCGCCAAGTTCCTGCGTCCGTCGATGAACTTCGGCGGCGCGCAGGACCAGTTCAAGGAGAGGCATCCTGTAGATCGTCGCAACTTCGTCATGAGTCCACCGAAGGGGAATCTGGGCGGTCTGCGTGGGGCTTTCTTGAGCGGTCGCTGGGGTCGTCATTCCGCAGTCCTCTGCAATCTCGATAACATTATCGACGGGAAGACATCCCGATAAAAAAGATGATTCCTACGCTGATGAAGCCGGCCGCAATGTAACCGAAGACGGGGTTTGTTTCACCCTCACCCTCACCCGATGCCTGGGCAAGCACTTCTGCGGTCGAAGTGACGACCATCAACAGCGTAAGAACAGCGACACGGATGCTCCGGACGAGCGTCTCGTGATTAAGCGTCATCGGACAATTTCCTTTGAAGTGGTCGATTGCAAGGATGGATCAGGTGATTGTTGATCTGTGGTTACTGAGAGCCATTCCACCAGTGGGCGGACCCGAGTACGGAACGCGCGACGAGCCATCGCAACGGCTCTCCAGGCGGGACCTCGCGAGCGGAGTTCGGTCACGTAGTCATCCAACTCGATCGCCCAGAACCAATAAATCCGGCCTCTGAAGAGGAAGCCACCATCGCTGGGAAGTAAGTTGATACTGACCGGACGTTCGCCATAAGTAAAGACAAGGAGGGATCGAAACGAAGGACCAAAGAGAGATTGCCAACGTACGAGGCCGTCGAGATCATCGATCGTGACCCAATTCTCCCATCGTCGCCGACCAATCCCATTTTTCGCTCGTTTCCCTTTCACTTCGACGACCAAATTTGACCCAAACGTTGGGTAGAGTAGAAAATCGGGAGACTTCAGACCATTCTCATGATCCACGAGTGCTCGTTTGGCTTCGTCGATCGCGACGCAAGGAACTCGGAGCGATCGGATAAACGCCTCGAACGCTGCCTCGTAATGATTTGCACGGTTGGCCATCGGTAGTAGCGAGCGGTTCGCAATCGACTCGACGAATTACTCTTGGGAAATCATTCAACACGAGTTTCAACCACTCAACAAGATACAGCACTGATCCCTCCAACGCCAACATCACCCCACGTATGGAGATCACCCCGATCCAAATCAGTTCAGAATCAATGCACCTCAAATTCTTACATCAGAACAAACAAACTTAACACTCGTAACAACATACAACACTTAGACTACTACTTCGATATATAAAACGATGAAGACAAACTCGTTACAAACAAGCGTTCCATCAAAGAGCAACGGTCTTCTCTCAAATAATGGATTTACTTTGATCGAGCTGTTAGTCGTAATCGCTATCATTGGAATTCTCGTTGCCTTACTCTTACCGTCAGTCCAAGCAGCTCGTGAGGCTGCCCGACGAACACAGTGTCGTCATCAAGTCAGAGAGATTGGCATCGGCCTGCACAACTATCATGATGCGCTCGGCTCATTCCCAGTAGGGTTCTTGGTCCCCGAGTTCGCACCACCGCCCGAGACCTCACGATCGCAGTACCGCTGGTCAGTCCTTGCTCAGATGGCACCGTTCTTGGAACAGTCCAATCTGTTCGCCTCATTCAACTTTGATTGGCCGATCGCTCATCGACCTCCACTCGGTAGTGGTCCGTTCTGGCCCTACTACCCACCCAATGCAACCGCAATGGGGACACAGCTCGCAATCCTTCTCTGTCCCAGCGATACGGGAGAACGGCCCTTAGCCAATTCGGGTCCCACGAATTATAGCTTTTGTACTGGAGATGGCTCGAATGGTGGTGAGGCAACCGGTGCCAACGGTGTTTTTGTCTTGGGTCCCCCGCGGTCACTCGGAGACCTCAGAGATGGTTCGAGCAATACTGCCGTTGCCTCCGAACAGTTACTCGGAATCCCCGGACCGTACCGACTTGATCCACCCGCGACAGCTCCCTCTGAATCAAGAAGAATCTTTGCCCAAGTTCACCGGGGTCCGCTTGATCCAGGATCATGTGCAGCGGCTGAGCGGGGTTGGTTGCTTCATAAAGGCGCTGGCTGGTGGGACGGTAATTATCTCAACACTCTGTACAACCATCGCTTCCCTCCCAACCACGTGAGTATCGACTGTATTACCTTTCATAACCCTGGCTGGAAGACCGCTCGAAGTCTCCACCCGGACGGAGTCAACCTCCTCTTTGCCGACGGTCATGTCACCTTCATTCGTGACTCCATCGCAACGAACCTCTGGAGCGCGGTCTCAACGCGTGCGGGTGGTGAGATCATCAGCACTCCTTTCTAAATGACTAGGGCAGTCCCGTTGCGGACTACACTCAAAGCGTCCACAACCCAATTGGCCTCGAAGATGAGTCAACGAATCAGTCATCAACTCTGCTCGATCAGAAGCCGCTTGTTTGCATCCGTTTTGATCTGTCTTGGGCTCGCCTGTGATCATCCTGCGCCGAGCCGCCCAGCAAAAGGACCACCAACGTCAAGCAGCGTCGACCCTGCGCTACCGACTGAGTTTGGCAAGACGTCGACAGATTCCATCGCCATCAAGTTCAGTACGACGGAACTCCCCTTCGTATACGACTGTGGTCGAACCGGCCTGGCCTGGCCGGTCGAGACAACCGGAGGTGGCGTCGGGATTCTCGATTATGACGGAGATGGTGACCTCGACCTCTTCTTCACTCAGGGAGGACGGCTGGGTGATGCTCCGAACTCAACTCCGAGTCGTGACCGACTCCTTCGGAACGACGGCCAACGGCACTTTACCGACGTCTCGGAGTCCGTTGGCATCACACCAGCAGGCTATGGACAAGGGGTTGAAATTGCCGATTTCGACGCGGACGGTGACCCCGACATTTATGTGACACGGTATGGATCCAATACACTTTGGCGCAATGACGAAGGACTGTTTGTCGATGCGACGGTAGAAGCCGGTGTAAACTCCTCCCTTTGGAGCCTTGGCGCCGCGTTCTTCGATGCCGATGGCGATGGTGATCTTGACCTCTACGTCGCCAACTATTTCACCTTCAATCCGGATGATGCGCCATTCTTCATGAACGAAGAAGGCGAACCAGACTATGGCTTGCCCTCCGATTGGCAAGGGGTTCCTGACGTCTACTTCGAACAACTTGATGATGGGACTTTCCAAGAGCGAACTCAGGAAGCTGGTTTTGGCGATGATGCCCGAGGGATGGGGACCCTTGCAGCGGATTTTGATCGTGACGGCGACACCGATCTACTGGTCGCGAATGATGCCGAACCCAATGCACTCTGGATCAACGATGGTACTGGACAGTTCACGGACGAAGCCGAGCCTCGGGGGATTGCGTACAATGGGCAAGGTGCGCCTGAAGCAAACATGGGAATTGCGATCGGCGACGTCGATGGCGACCTGCAATTCGACATACTGATCACTCACCTTATGGATGAGCATGACACCCTTTGGAAGAGCATTTCCACTGGACAAGATCTCCTTACATATTTCGATCTAACGACTCAAAGTGGACTTGGTTCACTGACACTTCCGACTACTGGCTGGGGCTGCACACTTGCCGATTTAGACTTCGATGGTGACCTCGACTTGCTAACGGCCAACGGCCATCTTCGACGTGAACCTACAGCTCGGTACCCGTATGGTAACCCGCTCGGCCTTTGGTCAAACCAAGGCATGGGACAATTCCAAGCAGTCCCAGAAGTGCTAGGGAGTACGTTCCAACGATTGCATCAAGCTCGAGGGCTCGCCGCGGGGGATCTGGATGGTGATGGCGACCTCGACGCAGTGGTTGTCTGTCACGATGCTCCCGCATTCATTCTCTGGAACGAAACGGATCCGGGATCCAACCACAGCCTCATCATCGAGTTCCAAGGCGGAGGGGGCAATCGCGATGCCATCGGTGCTGTTATCGAAGTTGTAGCCCAAGGGAGGACATGGCGGCATCCGATAGTCGGAGGAGGCAGTTATGCCTCATCGTCTTCGAAACGACTCCACCTTGGACTTGGTCTCATTCAACGGGTCGATAGCGTCTCGATTACTTGGCCCTCAGGGGTACAAGAAGAGTCGACCGACCTGCCAGTCGATACACTGATCAAATGGCAGGAAGGTCAGTCACCGAGTTGGGACTCGAACAGGATCGACAACACACCCATCGAAGATTGAGTTTCTCACTTACTCACCCGCCTGTCGACTCCGTCCTTGAGTTCTGATTGACTCGAGTTTCTCTGAGAGCCGGGCAACGACCTCGGGACGATCGATCCAGAGGTTTTGCTCTTCTGCGGGGTCGTCACGGAGATTGTACAGTTGACCGAGGGGAGCATCAGGTCCAAGTGTCGCAGGGTCAATCCGTCGCGGTGCGGTAAAGCCACCAGAACCAAGTCCTTCGATGAGTTTCCAGTCGCCATCACGGATCGCGAACATCCCTTGTCCTGAATGGTGAATAACTGGAGCGCGATCAATTGAGTCAGCCTCGCTGAAGAGCAGGGGGGCGAGATCAAAGCTATCCTCACCGGCGTCGTCTGGTAAGGACTGGCCAACCACCGAGGCAATTGTAGCCATCAAGTCAGTAAAGCAAGTTGTTGTCGCACAGGTCGTGTTTCCTTCAATTTCACCAGGCCAACGGACGAAGAACGGGATGCGGTGACCGCCCTCGTGGATATCCGATTTTTGCCCACGCCAGGAGGCATTCGCTGCGTGTCCAAACTTCTCGATGTCAGGCACTGGCCAATGCGCACCGTTATCACTGGTCACAATGAGGAGGGTGTTGTCGGCTTTCCCTGACTCTTCGAGTGCTCCGAGAATTGCACCGAGTGTCGCGTCAACTTGCATTACAAAATCGCCGTAATATCCCGCACCACTCTTTCCTCGAAAATCATCGAGCGGTAGCCAAGGCGTGTGCGGAGCAGAGAGTGGCACATACAGGAAAAAGGGAGTCTCGTTATTCGATCGAGATTCTAGGAATGAGACCGCTTCTTCCTCGATCTTGGGCAGCACTTCATCGTGTCGAAATCCCGGCGCGATGGCACCACCGCGCCAGAACCCTCCACCATTCTGTCTCCGATGTGCACTCCGAGCGATCTCATCGGTCGGAAGCTCCACAACTCGGTCGTCTCTAAAGTATACATAGGGGGTCATGTCAAGCGATGCTGGAATTCCGAAGTAGTGGTCAAACCCGACCGAAAGCGGTCCTGGTAGTAAAGTCGCTTTAAAATTGGTCGGCTGGGTATCCGTCAGGCCCAGATGCCATTTCCCGATTCCCATCGTGTCGTAGTTTAACTCTTGGAGCATCGAGGCAATCGTCCAGCGACCGGGTTCGATCAATGCCCGGCTATCACCGACCAGGACTCCACGCTTCAGCCTCGAGCGCCAAGAGTAGCGACCCGTCAAGAGTGCATAGCGTGTGGGGGTACAGACGGAAGAGGGAGAGTGTGCGTCGTTGAATCGGATTGATTGCGAAGCCAGTCGATCAAAGTTCGGTGTAGCGATCTTGGACTCGGGGTTCAAACAAGCCAGATCACCGGAACCGAGATCATCTGCCAAGATGATCATGATATTCGGTCGTGTCGAACGTTCGGCGCAAGCGGGGCCAACAGCGCCGATGGCGACAATGAGTATTGTGAACAATCGAATCATGATTCGACCTCTTTCAAGCTGATTTCAATGCAATGAGTTGCCCG
This sequence comes from uncultured Isosphaeraceae bacterium, assembly GCA_964510225.1. GTDB lineage: Bacteria > Planctomycetota > Planctomycetia > Isosphaerales > Isosphaeraceae > CAZEAN01. The sequence continues at coordinate 24,768 of CAZEAN010000007.1, read as the reverse complement.
ACCGAGCCCCATTCTGACACCTAATCGAGAGGAAGTCAGGGGGCAAGCGTTCCGACTGAGCACAACAGTGACTTGCCTACTTGCGGAGGTCGATTGTATTCTCAGAGGCCAAACGACACATAATCTCTCAGGAGCGGAGGATGTCAACAACGCGGAGGACTCTAGCAGCTTATGTTACAAGCCATGGATTCGGTCATCTTAACCGCACGATCGCCGTCCTCAATCTCATCCCACCAGAAATTCCCCTGATCATCCGATCTGCTCCTGACCTCTTCGACCACTGGCGTGATCGACTCCTCCGACCCGCCGAACTGCTTCCGCACAATTCCGATGCTGGCGCAGTCAATCCGCCGGGTAACAGTGCAGACACAGACGGCCCAGCAAGTTTGGCCCGTGCAGCGGACGTCCATGCTCAGGCGATGCAGCGCATCGACGAGTACACAGACGAACTCCGCGATTCTGACGTCGCAGTGGTGCTTGCCGACTCGACTCCGGTCCCGCTAATTGCGGCAAAACGGGCGGAGATCCCCGGATACTTGCTCGCAAACTTCACTTGGGCTGACATCTACCATCCGCACGCGAAAAAGCTTGGGGGAAGTTGGCCGTTATTTGTCCGTGAACTCCGTCAAGCGTATCGTCATGCCACGGCCATTCTCCGTGCTGCACCGCACATGGAAATGGATGGAATCGCACCGTTGATTGACGTCGGGATGGTCGTAACCCCGGGGCAACCTCGGCAAGCCGAGTTGCGCAAGGAGTTAGGACTCTCAGCTTCGGAGCGATTGGTCTACATGTACCTTGGGCGCTACGGTCAAGACAACTATGAATGGTCACGGATTGCCAAGCTTGAAACTGAGAAGATTCACTTTGTTGGCTTCCACGCCCCCCCTGAGTCGATCGTGAAACCTTCCAATCTACACCTTGTAAGTGGTGACGCTTGGAATGGTGCTGACCTCTCCGCTTCAGTTGATGTGATTGTTGCAAAGGCTGGCTACGGCACCGTCTGCGAGGCGATGTCCGCAGGGACGCCGATGATCTACCCGCCCCGGACCGGATTCATCGAGTACAGTGTACTCGCCTGGGCCTTGAATGCCTGGGGCGGTGGTGTTCCGGCATCGCGTCGAGCCTTCGATCGCCTCCGGATCGAACGGATGCTCGACAGAGCCTTCCAGATCGAGCCAGGTCCACCGCCCTTTCGGAAGGATGGTGCCTCCAGGATTGCAACACACCTCACGGCAATCTGCCGCAACCAGCATCACGACTGGCTCACGTTGGCTGAGGGAAGTGGGGAGATCGAGTACCCAGACACGGGAGAGACTCAATGAAGTTGGTCATCCACCCTGCTGTCGATAACTTGAGGCTGGAAGCGATCGCTGCAGTTTGTCCGGGTGCCACCGTCGTCAATGCTTCAGACGAAGTTGCGGCGATTGCGGCGATGCCCGGGACCGCAGGCGTACTCGGTAAAATCACCGCTGCGATGCTCGACAGAGCCGATGAACTCAAGTGGGTCCAGTCGTTCACGGCAAGCTTGGAACACTATCTGTTCCCAGGGCTCGTGGAACACCCTTGTGTCTTGACCAACATGCGAGGTCTCTTCGGGGACGTGATCGCCGATCAAGTAATGGGCTATGTGCTCTGCTTCGCGCGGAACCTGCACACCTACATTCGCCAGCAACTGGAGCATCGTTATGAACCGGCGGGTGGAGAAGCTGCACGAGTGAGTTTCGCATCTGGTCCGGGAACCGTGAACGCGATGGATCGTGCCACCATCTATCTTCCTGAAACGACGATGGGGATCGTCGGTCTCGGTGCAATTGGGGCGGAGATTGCGCGCCGTGCTTCGGCCTTTGGGATCAGTCTTTTGGCGGTCGATCGGTTTCCCGACCGTGTAGATCGAAACATACCGCTGAGTGTCATCTGGCCGATCGATCGACTCCCCGAACTTCTCAAGAATGCTGACTTCGTCGTCATCGCGGCACCACAAACGCCTGAGACGATCGGATTGTTCGATACGGCTGCATTTGATCAGATGAAGCCGGGGAGTTTCTTGATCAACATCGGGCGAGGGCCGATCGTCCGACTCGATGCGCTCGTCGCTGCACTTCAATCGAATCAGCTTGGGGGTGCCGCGCTCGACGTCTTCGAAGTTGAACCGTTACCCTCAGACCACCCGCTCTGGGACTTCCCGAACGTCATTCTGACACCACACACGGCCGGCTATTCAACCGTCATTGCCGCGCGACACCTTGAAACTCTGGTCGAGAACGTCAGGCGTTTTGTTAACAACAAACCGCTCATGAATGTTGTTGATAAAACACTCTGGTTTTAGTGTAGTACCCTGGAACCGATTCCCTGAACTGATAGCCTGGAGCAAAACTCAGATGAAACTCTCTCAACGCACAGTACAAGCGACCCTTGCCTTCACGGTGGTCGCTCTCGGCCTCTCCATCAATTGCAGTCCGGCCTTTGGTCTGGATGGTCACGTCGAAACGGTGGAGGACATCACTTACACCGTGGTCGACCAAGAGGAACTTAAGATCGACCTCGCGAAGCCGACTGGTGATGGGCCATTTCCGGCGATCATGGCGATTCATGGTGGAGCCTGGAGGGCAGGAGACAAGGCCCAGTTGCGCGATCTGTTGAGCCGATTTGCCGAAGGCGGTTATGTCGCAGTCTCACCACAGTACCGGTTCTGCCCAACGCACACCTTTCCTGCACAAGTTCATGATGTAAAGGCAGCGGTCCGTTGGCTCCGGAAGCATGCGGAGGAATATAATGTCGACCCTGAGAAAATCGGTGCGGTTGGGTTCTCGGCGGGAGGCCATCTGGCGCTGATGCTCGGTGTCACTGACGCAGATGACGGTCTCGAAGGGCCCGATGCCGACGACTCCACCAGCACCCGGATTCAAGCGGTGGTCAACTTCTTTGGTCCGACCGACCTCACCGCCGACGATATCCCGGACGTTTCAGTTCCGCTTCTCACCGACTTCATCGGTGGATCTCAGGAAGAAAAGCCAGCCGAATCGAAGGCGGCCTCACCGCTCACTTACGTATCGGAGGATGATCCGCCGATCCTCACGTTCCAAGGGACCAAGGACCCGCTGATCCCAACAACCCAGGCGATCAAGCTCACGGAAGCAATGACCAATGCCAATGGCCAAGGGCGCGTCGAACTCTTGATCAACGCCGGCCACGGTTGGCCTGATCCTGATCTCGAACGCACTTTCCTCTTAACCGAACGGTTCTTCGACCGACACCTCAAGGGTGAAGGGGAGCTACCGCAGTTCCTCCGCGACGAGTAAGAGATTCATGAGATTCCAGGTACCGCCGCACAGCTTCTCATTGGTGGTACCTGGAACGTTAAACCAGCTTTGAGTAGGCTAGGTTAAGCATTTGGTCTGTAAATAGCATCGTATCTTTAAAAATGGATGACGCAGTCAGATGTCACAATCTCCTGAGCAGTTTGATATCTTCCTTTCGCATGGAACTCCGGATAAAGAATGGGTTCGTGAGTTCAATAAGGCTTTGCAAACAGAGGGGCTCTCGGTGTTTCTTGATGAGCAAGACATCGAGGCGAGTGAGAATCATGTCGTCGTGCTCAATGAGGCATTAGGGCGGAGCCGCTTTCTCGCCTTAGTGCTGACGCCTGGATCGGCGGAACGGCATTGGGTACAGCGCGAATGGACCAGCTTCTTGGCGATGTACGGACCCAAGGGGCGGATCTTTCCGGTGCTCTTGAAAGAGCTGGAAAAGAAGGATATTCAACCCTTACTGGCTCCCTTGCAGTGGATCGATGCCCAGGATCAAGACGCGGAACGAGCCGCCAAGCTCCTGGCACAACGGATCGCCCGGCTCGATGAACTCCAAGAAAGCGACACCCGACGGCTCACCTTCGCGCAGGATTTAATCTTCGATCTCAGCACCATTGGAGAGGGGGACGAGCGGTCGATCAATGTCCAATCATCGGATGGACAACAGCGACCTGTCCCGGTGCCATGGTTAACAAATGATGAACTCAAGAAGGCACTGAATCGTTTTGACAAACTCCTCCGGAAGCCGGACCTGGACGACTTCGAGCGTGGTGAGATCGGCAAATCGGCGGGAGTGATCGGCGATGCACTGCGGAGCTTGCTCTTCGGAGAGGACTCAACCCGGCTCGAAGAGGCGACCCATCCCGGTCGACCAACGCCAAAGATCACGATCCGATCGGGCGCTGATGAAGAGGTCCTTCTTGGTCTCCCTTGGGAGTTGATCCGCCTCGACGGCCGGTTTTTGGTCAAAGAGGGCATGCTCGACCTCGTCCGGACGGTCCGGGAAGACAACTTGAAGGAAGATCGGCCTGTCATTCCCGAGCCGACGATTCCGCTCAAGCTGGTGGTCCATGTCGCGGCGCCGGAGGGGGGCAAGCTTGATTACGAAGGGGAAAGCTACCGGATCGTCAAAGCACTCGCCGGGCGTTGTCCTACTGAAACCACCGACCTGGGGACGCTCGATGACCTCATCGGGAAGGTGAAAGTCGCCCAGCGGCTCGCTCCGGAAGAGAAAGAGCTGGTGGAAGACAAGAAAACCAGCCCCGTTGGCATTCACTTCTCGGGCCACGGTGCCCCCGGCGTGTTGGTCTTTGAGGATGATGAAGGGCGGCAAGCCCCAGTCTCCGTGCAAGACTTGGTCACATCCCTCAAAGCCAAGACCGACGCCAAGGAATTGCCTGGCTTTGTCTACCTCGCAAGCTGCTACGGTCAGGAATCGGGGCGGTTAGTCGGGGAGAATGGGCAGGAACAGACGGCGCTGGAGGCGGTGGCGATCGGCCTCCATAAGTCGGGAGTCCCTCAGGTTCTCGGCTATACGGGGCCGATTTTAGACGTGAAGTCGACGCTCGCGGAGGAGAAGCTCTATCAAGCGATCGCTGATGGATACCCCACCGGGTTTGGAGTCCGCCAAGCACGGTTGGCGTTGGCCGAACCACTCGCGGTCGCTACTGGAGAGCTGGTTCATCGTGACGCGGGGACAAGAGAGGCGGAGAAGGATCCGGCCCCGTTTGCCTGGGCACAGTTGGTGATCTACCACCACGGACCGGATCGACCGTTGAGCCCAACGCCGAAACAGTTGGGACAGCGACCCAGCGGGGAGATCCTGCCGGAGCGGGGTTATCGCGATCTGGGCCGATTCAAGATTTTGGAAGAGGGGTTCATCGGACGTCGGACCGAGCGTCACAAGCTAAGGCGGATGACCCGGGAAGGGCACCGCTCGATTGTGCTCCAAGGGCTCGGTGGCCTGGGGAAATCGACCTTGGCACTCCAGGCGCTGAAGCTGATGGGTCCAGCGGAGTCCTGGTTGATTCTCTGGGGAGACCAGGCCGAGAAGGCAACGGAAGGGGACGATCCCATCGCGGCCGAGCTACTCGGGCAGTTGCTTCACTTTTGCCGAGAGCGGTTCAGATTGGAGTGGGAAGGGGTCACGCACGCCGTCGATCGGCAGGTGGAACCAGATCCGAGCCAACAGTTCTTGGCGTACCTCAGTGTGCTGGTGCAGAACGTGGAGCAACTGGTTGTTTATGTGGACAACCTTGAATCATTGATGATTGGACCGGAGGAAGCCAAAGACGCCGAGTTTGCCGCTTGGAAGACGGAGGGGTTAGCGTTCATTTGGCGGGGGCTCGATCAGTTGGCCAGGCAATCGGCCGGGAAGCTGCAACTGCTGGCGAGTTGTCGCTACGAGCATGAGGATTTTGGCGAAGCATTACTGCCGGTGAACGTAATGCCGGCCGCTGATCTGTTCCGGATGGTCGGTTGGTTCCCGGCGTTGCGTCGCCTCTCGATCCCGTCGCGGGCACGGCTGGTGAATCAACTCGAAGGGCATCCTCGGGCGGTGCAATTCGCTGATGAATTGCTTGCGGAAGCGTTGAAGCGACACGCGCGACGACGCGGCCCCTGGCAGGGGATCGATAGCAAGGATGAGACGGAACGTCAGCGGGAATGGACGACCCTGATGGAGCCGGTACTGCCCCAGGTCGATGACCGGATCCGGGACGACTTGCTTTTTGATGCCCTCTGGGATCAGGTGTTCGATCCCCCGGCGCACCGGATGCTCTACCGGATGACCTTGCTGCGTCAGCCTTGGGACTGGGAATTGATGCTCCAGCTTGGCGATCCGGCAGCACCGGAGGCCGAGGTCGAAGCCCTCGCCGATCGCCTCCGCCAAAGCTCACTGTTGGAGAGCGTCGATCTCATCATCAAACAGTCAAAAGCCGAACTGCCAAAGCCGATCCGTCACTTCACCATCCACCCCGCCACCTCCCGGTACATTGTCACGCGGCATGGGGACGATGAAGCCCTCCGCCGCGTGGCCCATGAGCGGATCGGCACCTTCCTTGAAGCCAAAGCGAAGCACTCTCCATATATCGATGTCGACATCGAAGCCGGTCACCATCTCTTCGAAGCCGGCGCGTACGAACGGGCCATAACCTTGCTCGATGCGGCATCAGACTGGCTGCAGGATCGGGGCCGAGTCCGTGAGGGACTTCGCCTCATCGAACCGTTCTTAGATCCGGACCACGCCCACGCCATCCCGGAAGCAATCCAAGCAAGCGCAGCCTTTCGGCGTGGGAATGCACTGATTCACCTCGGTGATGCGGTCGGTGCCATCCGAGACTGGGAAGCTAGCCTCGCTCATTACCGCGCCGCGGGCAATCGACAAGGCCAGGGGAACGCTCTCGGCAATCTGGGTATTGCCTACTCCCGTCTCGGCGAGGTCACCAAGGCCATCGACTACTACGAGCAGTATCTGTCCCTCGCCCGGGAGATCGGCTACCGACGAGGCGAGGGGAAGGCTCTCGGCAGTCTGGGCATTGCCTACGACAGTCTCGGCGAGGTCACCAAGGCCATCGACTACTACGAGCAGGCATTGGTCATCTCAAGGGAGATCGGCGACCGACAAGGCGAGGGGAGCTTCCTCGGCAATCTGGGCTCTGCCTACGCCCGTCTCGGCGAGGTCACCAAGGCCATCGACTACTACGAGCAGGCCCTGAAGATTGGGCGGGAGATCCAGGATCCACGGATTGTCCAGGTGTTCGGCGGCCAACTGAAGAAACTGCGGGGAGGGTGAGGTCGTCACCGCTGCCCAAGGAGACGGCTACCACTGACTACGACCAAGCAATACCAGTTCACCACCACACAGTGAGACCGTACCCCATCAGCCGATGAACCAGCACGCCAACAAGATTCAACTTGGCATTGTCCAGATGCGTTGTGCCCCGGAGCCGGAGGTGAACCTCGAACGGGCCATCCAACTGCTCCGTGAGGCGGCAGCACAAGGGGCGGAGATTGTCTGCCTGCCGGAGCTGTTCCGGACCCAATACTTCTGCCAGACGGAAGATCCAGCCCACTTCGACCAGGCCGAGCCGATCCCGGGCCCAACCACCGATGCCCTCGCCGCCGTGGCACGAGAGCTGGGGACTGTGGTGGTCGGCTCTGTCTTCGAACGACGGACGGCGGGGATCTACCACAATTCTCTCGTCGTACTGGAGCGGGACGGCGACCTCGCCGGGATCTACCGCAAAATGCACATCCCCGACGACCCCCTCTACTTTGAGAAGTATTACTTCACCCCCGGTGATCTCGGGTTCCAGACCTTCCCCACTAGTCGAGGACAGCTCGGCACCTTGATCTGCTGGGATCAATGGTATCCCGAGGCCGCCCGCCTGACAGCACTCCAAGGGGCGGAAATCATTTTCTATCCGACCGCGATCGGTTGGCATCCCGCCGAAAAAGCCGAGTTCGGCGCCGCTCAGGTCGACTCCTGGCAGACAATGCAGCGCGCCCATGCCATTGCCAACGGTGTCTTCGTCGCTGCCGTGAACCGGATCGGTCACGAAGGACCGGCTGACGGTGGCCTCGAATTCTGGGGCCGGAGCTTCATTGCCGACCCCTTCGGCCGCGTCCTCGCCCAAGCTTCCCAAGATCAAGAAGCAGTCCTTGTCGCTTCCTGTGACCTCAACCTGATCGAAGAAACCCGGCGGAACTGGCCCTTCCTCCGCGATCGTCGCATCGACGCCTACGGCTCGATTGTGGAACGCTTCCTCAAGCCCTAAACTGTGGCCGTTTCCCAACCCCTTGAGCACGGAGAATTGCCACCATGCGCTCGCTTCCTTGGACTGCGCTGCTCCTCAGCATTGTCATCAGCCTCGGCGTTCAATCGATCGCCTCGGCCCACTTCCTCTGGATCGCTACCGGCTTGGATGGCGAGTCGGCCAACACCGCCGTCTGGATTTTTGAAGAAGCCCCCAAGGCCGGTGACGGCTTCTACGTCGATGACTTTGAAGGCAAGACCCGGACCTGGGTCCGCTCCCTCGCTTCCGACCGGATCATGCCGCTGGAACTCACCGAAGTGAAGCGCGACGAGCTGCGTTATCAGACCGCCGAGGTTGCCGTCGCCGCTCCTCGGAGCATCGAGACTTACGGCAAGTTCGGCGTCTATCCCTACGGCGACATCAACGCCTTACTCTTCTACTATGCGAAATTCATCGATACCACCGACGAGAAAGCGCTCAACGCCCTCAGCCGTTCCTCAGAGCTGGATTACGATATCGTCCCTGAACTGAAGGGGAGCGATCTCAAGCTCACGGTCTTTGACCATGGCAAGGCCGTCCCCAAAATCGAGGTGAACGTGAGCGGCCCGGGACGCTTCCGCGCCAATTTGACCACGAATAAGTCGGGCTCGATCAAGTTGACTGGCGTCGACCCTGGCCAATGGGCCTTCCGCGCTACCGTTGTCGAGCCTGAAAACGCTGGCGAAGACGAAGGGGAAGAGTACGAACAGGTCCGCTACACCACCACGTTGATCCTCCGACTTGCTGGGGAGTGAGCACACGGTCCCCCTCAATCAGAGCCGGAGTCGGGCGGCGATGATATTGCGCTGAATGTCGTTGGTCCCTGAGAAAATCACGCCGCCCACTGAGTCGCGGAGATCACGCTCCAGGCCGGTTTCCGTCATATAACCACTGGCGCCGAATGTCCGGACGGCGTCGAGACTGTTCTGCACGAACGTCTCAGAAACATGAAGCTTGGCCAGCGCTGCTTCGAGGGTGGCATCCTCGCCTCGGCCTTTCTTGGATGCGAAGGCATAAACGAGATGTCGGCATGTTTCAAGGCGGAGTTTCATGTCGACAATCCGATGCGAGACGGCCTGGTTCTTGCCGATCGGCTGGCCGAACTGACTCCGCTTGCGGGCGTGCTCGATGCAGCGTTCCAATTGACGCCGCATCGTCCCCAAGGCCGGGGCGAGAATCGCGCCGCGTTCCCATTCTAAGGCGGCGTTGAAGATCCGAGCGCCGCGGCCGGGCCGATCGAGGAGCCCTTCCGACGGCACCACGCAGTCCTCGAAGGCAATCTCCGCCATCGGGGCCGTGCGCATTCCCAGCTTGTTGATCGTGCGGACGATGCGAAGACCGGGCGTGTTTCCAGGGATGATGAAGGCCGTCAGCCCCAACGCCCCTTTGCTGGAGTCGATCGTCGCGAAGGCTAAGAAGACGTCAGCGACCGGACCGCCGGTGATCCAGATCTTCCGACCGTTCAAGACCCAGGAGCCATCGCTCCGTTGTTCGGCCTCTGTCTTCATCGCGTAGATGTCCGAGCCGGCGCTGGGTTCGCTCGCGGCATTCGCGCCAAACAAGGTCCCATCACAGAGGCCGGGCAACCAGCGCCGCTTTTGATCCTCGGTGCCAAAGGTCAGGATCGGCATCGTCACCGTCCAGAGCGAGGCATTGAGCCCAAACGCAAGGCCGGTATCGGCACATCCGTAGCCAAGCCCTTCCATTGCGGCGACCGCCGTCGGGAGATCAACGTCTTGGCCACCGTACTGTCGAGGGACCGTCAGCCCGAGGATCCCGTTCCGGCCACAGGCGCGATAACCATCACGCCAGAACGTCCCTTCCTGGTCCCGTTCGATGACGTCGTCGCTCAGCTCCGCGGCGGCGAACTTCCGGGCGATGTCAAACCAACCCTGCTGAGCTGCGCTGAGTACCCCATCCATGGAGCGTCCTCCCTTGGTAGCGAATCCTCAAATTGCCTGACAGCATAGCCCAGTTGCTTGATTGAACAAGAGGACCTTGTCCTAATAGTGTCGTTTGCAGCAGGTTGACCCCGGTAGGTAGAGGCGAGGTGCGACGATGTCCCCCGAGGATGAATTCGAAAGAGACGCTCCGACGACGGAGGACGAACGCACCAAACCCACTCTGAAACCGGAACCGGGACAGGAATCTGAACCAGAACCGGAATCTGAACGTGTTGCCGGACCCTCCCCTGAACCTGGGCTTCCGCCAGAGCCCGAGCCGGCTCCCCATCGTTACCGACTCCCGGCCGAATGGGAGCCGCATGAAGCGACCTGGATCGCCTGGCCTCGCAACCAAGACGACTGGCCTGGGAAGTTCGGCCCTATTCCTTGGGTCTTTGTGGAGATGGTCCGACTTTTAAGCCGCTCTGAGCCGGTCCGGATCCTTGTAGGCTCGCCGAAAACGCGCGATCAAGCCACTGCGTTGCTTGAGCGGGCGGGGGTCGATCTTGATCAAGTCAGCTTCTTTCCGTGCCCGACCGACCGCGCCTGGCTTCGCGACTCCGGGCCGATGTTCCTGCTCCCCGATCCCTCCGCTCCAGCCACGGCGGAACAAACGCCGAGCGTCCGGGTCGTCGACTGGAAGTTCAACGCCTGGGCCAAGTACGACAACTGGAAGCGAGATCAGCGGATTCCCCGATTCATTGCGAAACGCCTCGATTTCAAGCGGATCCGCCCTCGGGCTGAGGTCAACGGGACGCAAACTCGGGTCGTCCTCGAAGGTGGCGCCATCGATGTCAACGGTCGTGGCCTCCTCTTAACAACCGAAGAATGCCTCCTCTCCGACGTCCAAGAACGAAATCCGGGGCTCGATCGCGTAGGCTATGAAGCTCTTTTCGCCGAGTTCCTCGGAATCACGCAGGTGATCTGGCTCGAAGGTGGAATCGTCGGCGATGACACTCATGGACATATTGATGATGTCGCACGCTTTGTGGGACCCTCGACAATTCTGACGGTTGTTGAGCGCGATTCGAACGACCCGAATCACCGAGTCTTGATCGAGAACCTCCACCGACTCCGCAACGCCGTCGATCTTGACGGAGACCCGCTCCACATTGTCGAACTTCCGATGCCGCGACCGGTTGTCTTCGACGGCACGCGGCTTCCCGCGAGCTACGCCAATTTCTATATCGCGAATAGGGTCGTCCTGGTCCCCACCTTTAACGATCCTGCCGACCGCGAGGCGCTCTCGATTCTCGGGGAACTCTTCCCGGATCGTGAGGTCATCGGCGTTCATGCCGTTGACCTCGTCTGGGGGCTCGGGACCATCCACTGCTTGACCCGTGATCAACCCCGAGGGCCGGTTCTCCCGAGGTTGGTCTGACGATCACTTAGCGGCCACTGGTCTTGTGTTGGCCGTTGGATTCAGGTCGGGGGCTCGGATCGGAGGATTCCTTTCGGGTCGACGCTGCGATCAAGCTACGGATCCTGGCCTTCGATTCCTCGGAAAGCCGCTCCGCTTCCATAGAACCGATCGGGGAACTCGATGGAGACCGGGCTTCTTGAAGGCTCGTCTTGATCCGCTTGAATTGAAGCTGCGCAGCGCGACACGGCCGACAGACCAACAAATGCCCACGCAACGCAAGCGTGTCGACCCAACCGAGTGGCTCATCGAGTTCATCCGAGGCCAACGCGGACGCAGCACTACACCGAAGCGTCAATATTTTCCAGAGCGATTTGAACCAGGTCATGTATTGAATTTAGCACGGCAACGGTAACTTGCCTATGGCTTTGTGCTCATCGTCTTACGTTCGATGCAGGCACGGAGTAGGAGACGGGCTCGATGCAAGCGGACACGGAGATTCCCTTTCGAAATCCCGAGTGACCGAGAGATCGCCGCTGGATCTTCGCCACCGATCTCTCGGCGTTCGAAAACCTCGGCCAACGCGGTTGGCAACTGCGTCAGGCAAGCGTCGAGACTCCGGAGAAATTCTTGGAGTGTGAGTTCGTCCGGAGGTGACTTCCAGTGGCTCGGTTGGACCTTCCAAAAGCCGTGCTCGTCGAACGGAGATTCGACGGCGAACGTTGGCTTCTGGTCTTCTGAGGAGTCTGATCGCGAGGCCCGATAGTGGTCGACGATCTTCCGCCTCAAGATCGAGATCAACCAGGTCTCAACCGCTGCCTCGCCTCGGTAGCGATCACGGGCACTGATCGCGGCGAGGAACGTCTCTTGAACAAGGTCTTCGGCCTCGGCTCGACAAGAGACGCGTGCCAACGCATAGCGAAAAAGCCGATCGCCAAATGCATCGAGCCATTCTGAAGGATCAAGACTCATTGTGCGGTCAGCGACAGGGTTTTCAATTTCCCGACCTTCTGTCGCTGCATTCATCATCGCGTCAACACACCTGCCGTCTTGGAGATCGATCCATTTAACGCGGTATAATGCAGCTTCGCTTCAGTAGTGCTGGCTGACCGTCATCAGGCTCACGAAACTTAGTAAATCAATCAAAACTAACGAAGCAACCAGCCCCGGCCCTCGATTATTGGCTGGCCAACGTTACTTCTTAATCGTTCCGCGGAGTGTCCACCAGAATACTCGGCAAACAAAGACGACGTTCCCAACAAGATAGCGTTTCCACATCCGGCCTGGCTCCATCGCCAGTCGCCAGACCCATTCGAGCGAAGTGACGCGGAGGATCCGAGGGGCCCGAGGGATCCTCCCCGAATAGTAGTCAAAGAGACCGCCGACCCCCATGACCACTGTCGGATTGAGCCGATCGCGGTGTGCAGCAATCCACTTTTCCTGCCTTGGGACACCGAGTGCCACGAGGAGCAGATCAGCCTTAGCCTCGTTGATCTGTTCAATGACCTCGTCGGTCTCGCTCGCGTTGAAGTAGCCGTGTCTGGTACCCGCAATCTTTAGGCTCGGCACACGTTCGACCATCCGACGCCCTGCTTCCTCCGGGATTTCGGGGCGTGCACCCAGAAGGTAAAGCGACTTCCCACGCTCTCCCGCACGCTCGCAAAGGAGCGGAAACATATCGGTTCCATTCACATTTTCACGGATCGGTTGACCGCTCAGCTTGCCGGCAAGTCGGACACCCGCTCCATCACCAAAAACGATCACATCGTCTCGGTTCATGATCGCCTTGTATTCGGAATCTGAAGCTCCGACATTCACACAATGGGCATTGAGGAAACAAATGAACCGACGTTCGCCCCGCTCAACCGCATCAAAGATCGTCTCAATCGCGTCGTCCATGGTGACGTTCGTAATTGAGATTCCGTTAATTCGGACAAGTTCAGCCTGTGCTTCGAGTCGTTCAACCATCGGCGTGGTATTGTCTGTGGTGAGTCTGCATGTCTCAAGGCTGTATTGGGCTTCGATAGTGACAAGAACAGATTGGAACTTAAGAAGCTACCGCGAAACACTGCCAGATCCAATAATGTTACCCACAAGAAAATGGTCGTGAAGCTTAAGGCAAGCCTTCACGACCATCGCAATTGGTAATTCTGAAATGAGCAACGGGTTGAGACGAGCCCGGCCCAATCTGACTCAACTGATGATCAAACGCCGGTGAGTGATGCTCTAAGGAACTCGCGGTTCATCACGGCGATATTCTGAGTGCTGATTTCCTTCGGACAAACGGCAGAGCACTCTTGATAATTGGTGCAATTGCCGAAACCTTCTTCATCCATCTGCTGTACCATATTCATGACCCGTCGCTTCCGTTCCACTTGACCCTGCGGAAGTCTGGAAAGCTGTGCGACTTTGGCAGAAGTGAAGAGCATCGCAGAGGCATTCTTGCAGGCTGCGACGCAAGCACCACACCCAATGCAAGTCGCCGCGTCAAAGGCTAGCTCGGCGTTATCTTTCGGAACCGGAATCGAGTTCGCTTCTGGAGCCGAGCCGGTGTTGATTGAAATGTAGCCACCAGCCTGGATCACGCGATCGAAAGCGGAACGGTCGACCATGAGATCTTTCACGACTGGGAAGGCATTGGCCCGCCACGGTTCGATGTAGATTTCATCACCGTCCTTGAAGCTTCTCATGTGAAGCTGGCAGGTCGTCGTCTGCTCGGGACCGTGTGCAACACCGTTAATCACCATCCCGCACGCACCACAGATCCCTTCGCGGCAATCATGGTCAAACGTAACAGGGTCTTCACCTCGGAGGATCAAGTCTTCATTGAGTCCATCGAGCATCTCAAGGAAGGACTGATCCGGACTGACTTCACGATCGGGGTAGGTCACCATCTTCCCCGATTGTTTCGTCGATTTCTGACGCCAAATGTGTAATGTCAGTTTCATGATTGAGTCTGAATCACCGTTGGGGCGGACACCGATGTGAACGGATTCATCGAGTTTTGGAATGATCTATTTGTAACTTCGAGTGGCGAGTTCGACGTTCTCGAAGATCAAAGGTTCCTTGACCAGATCAGGCTCGTGATAGCCACCGTTTGACTTCCATGCGGAAACGTAGCAGTAATTTTGGTCATCCCGGACAGCTTCGCCATCTTCGGTCTGATACTCTTCGCGGAAGTGAGCCCCGCACGACTCTTCACGATCGAGAGCATCACGACACATCAACTCACCGAGTTCGATGAAGTCGGCAACACGGCCAGCTTGCTCAAGCGAGTTGTTCAGTTCTTCACCGCTACCGACGAGCTTGACGTTCTGCCAGAACTCTTCCCGGAGCGCTGGAATCCGCTCGATCGCCGCTCGGAGTCCCTCAGCATTCCGGGACATCCCACAGGTGTCCCATACAAGCTGCCCGAGTTCCCGATGGAACGAATCCGGCGTCCGCTTGCCGTTAGCCGCGAGGAGGGTCCGAATCCTCTCGTTAACCCGGGCTTCCGTTTGGTCGAACTCAGGATGATCGGTGTCGACTTTGAGCTTCGGATACCGCGCGAAGAAGTCGCCCAGGGTGTAGGGAAGAACGAAGTAACCGTCGACAAGCCCTTGGAGCAAGGCACTGGCACCAAGCCGGTTTGCTCCGTGGTCAGAGAAGTTTGCTTCTCCGATCACAAAGAGGCCCGGGATCGTACTCATCAGGTTGTAATCCACCCAGAGACCACCCATGGTGTAGTGGCTCGCGGGGTAGATCCGCATCGGAACTTCGTACGGGTTCTCATCTGTAATCCGCTGATAAATATCGAAGAGGTTCCCGTATCGCGACTTGATCGTATCGGCACCGAGACGTTGGATCGCGTCACGGAAGTCAAGGTAAACACCGATCCCGGTCTTACCGACCCCTCGGCCTTCGTCACAGACCCGCTTCGCGGCGCGACTTGAGATGTCTCTGGGAGCAAGATTCCCGAAGGCCGGATAGATCCGCTCTAGGTAATAATCACGCTCTTCCTCAGGGATATCACCAGGGGCGCGTTTATCACCGACGTTCAGCGGAACCCAAACGCGACCATCGTTCCGGAGCGATTCGCTCATTAACGTTAATTTCGACTGCTGACCACCGTGCGGCGGAATGCAGGTCGGGTGGATCTGCGTGAAACAAGGGTTGGCGAAGTAGGCACCTTCACGATAGGCCCGGAAGGTCGCGGTTACGTTACAGCCTTTGGCGTTGGTCGAGAGGTAAAAGACGTTACCGTAACCACCGGTCGCCAGAACGACGGCATCCGCCGACCACTTTTGAATCTTCCCAGAGATCATGTCACGGGTGATGATTCCGATCGCTCGACCATTGGCGACAACGATGTCGAGCATTTCCGTCCTGGGGAACATCTTAATTTTGCCGGCCGCAATCTGTCGACTCATTGCCTGGTAGCAGCCCAAGAGCAACTGCTGACCTGTCTGTCCACGCGCATAGAACGTTCTCGAAACCTGAGCACCACCAAAACTCCGGTTATCGAGCGTTCCGCCATACTCTCGAGCGAAGGGGACACCCTGAGCAACAGCTTGGTCGATGATCTCTTCGGAGAGCTCGGTTAAGCGGTAGACGTTAGCCTCGCGGCTCCGGAAATCGCCACCCTTAATCGTGTCGTAGAAGAATCGGCCGACCGAATCCCCGTCATTTTGATAGTTCTTACAGGCGTTGATTCCGCCTTGGGCAGCAATTGAGTGTGCTCTCCGTGCACTATCCTGATAGCAGAATGCCATGACGTTGTAGCCGAGTTCCGCGAGCGTCGCTGCCGCGGAACCGCCTGCGAGACCGGTCCCGACCACAATTACCGAATACTTGCGTTTGTTGCTCGGTGAGACCAACTTCATCGTGCCACGGTATTCAGTCCACTTCTGATCGAGCGGCCCCTCGGGGATCCTGGCATCGAGTTTTTCATCCAGTAGCTTCATCGCGTAAATCACCTTGAGAGGTTATTGCGTGCCGTGGCAGCCGAACCGAAAAAGAAATGTTGCCACAGCGTACGCAGATCGATCCGATGAACGGGCGGCATCGAGATTTTGAAACGTTAGACTGAAAAGTAGCCAATACCCGCGAGGTAGTCGACCAAGACAGCAGTCGGGATGGCAAGGTTGCCACAAACGATGATCGCGGCGAAGACGGGTCCGACCTTCATCATCCAGGGGCGATGCAAAGGACTGGTCAGTCCGAGTGTCTGAAACATCGAACTCGCGCCGTGGCTGAGGTGGAATCCTAACAGGATCTGGGCGATCACGTAGACAACGACGATCGGCCAAGATCGAAAACTGGCGACAACCATCCCATAAACATCACGACGGAGCTTCAGCTCGTCAGTCTCGGTTAATTGCTCACGCTGAACTTCCGTAGCAACCTGGACATAACGCGGAGTCGCTGATTCCGAGGGCGACGAATCGCTGTCCTCGGCTTCAGGACCCTCGGTCGTTGCCATCATCTCAGCCGAGCCCTCTGATTCGTATCCGACTAGGATAATGGGTTGCCCATCGAGTTCGTGGAGCTTCTGATACTCAGGATGGGTTGCCTGTACCGTAAAGTGAAGCAAGTGGTAGACGATAAACGCAGAGACCGTGAGACCAGAAAGGATCATCGTCCTGGATGCTCGGCTAGCGCGTGTGGTGCGCTCTTTCACGTAACGTTGTGGGCGAGATTGGCGATTCTCAGTCCAAACCAAGATCGTGAAAAGGATGTGAAGTCCGACAGCAGCCAAAAGCACGAATCGTGCGACCCACAATAGTTCCGGGACCGCATGGAGCAGTTCAGCGTAGTGATTCAGTGACTCTCGCCCCAGAAAGATCTGGAGATTTCCGATCATGTGGAAAATCACGAAGCCGAAGAGAAGCAGACCCGTCACGGCAACGACAGCTTTTTTTGCAATCGATCGGCGGAGCATTCGAGGCCCCTTATTGAGTTCGGAAATAAGATCAAAGGAAAGAATGATTGGGCGGGGATTTGTGGATGGCGTTCGACATTCGACGGGAATCAAGCACGACTGCCACCGTGTCGATGGGATCAGTGATTTGGTCTGATCGCTGGAATTTCAGCAAACCCCAGCTCCACGATGCTAATTATAGTCAGGGGCCCGTTCGGAAGCTATTTGATTCCATAAGTTCGACGCAACAGAGTTGAATTATCCTTGGCGAAGGATCTCCGACTCCAGCTCATCGATCCCAATCAATGGTGCCTGACAACTAAAGTTTTCACAAATGTATATGCTGACTCGGCCCTGACGTGCGGTCCGACCAGCGAGCAACGGCACAACTTGCGTTAATTCCGCGCGCTGTTCATCATCGTCGGTTGAGCGGGCAACGACGACATTCGGTCGAAACTGTTCTCCGAGCAGTCGGAACGCGGCTACGAACTCACTGCGATCATCTCCAGCGATCACGGCGATCTCCTGAACGGATCCCAGCAAGAAGTCAAGGGCGATGAGAGACTGTCCGGCCGCTCTCGGCGCTTTCTGGATGATCAGGAGAATTGATTGAAGGGCCCGCCGAGCCGTTTCTTCAAGTTCCGCGCGTCCAGTGAGGGCACCAAGCCGAGCGAGGGCGGTTGCTGCCATCGCATTTCCAGAAGGGGTCGCATTGTCGTCAGCGTCTTTGGTCCTTGCGATCAAGGTTTCGTGGTCATCGCTCGTGTAGTAAAAACCGCCTTTCGCCTCGTCCTGGAAGTGCTTGACCATGATCTCTGTGAGTTCGAGTGCACTGGCGATCCATCGATAGGTTCCCGTAGCTTCAAAGAGTCTTGTGAGACCGTCGATCAAGTTTGCATAGTCGTCAAGATAAGCATTGAACCGGGCCTGACCGTCTTTGTAGCTGTGGAGGAGGCGACCGTTGGCAGTCCGGAGGTTGTCCAAAAGGAACGCGGCCGCACCGGCGGCCGCGTCGATGTAGCGAGGCTCGCCAAGAGCCCGACCTCCATCAGCGAGGGCGGCAATCATTAGGCCGTTCCAAGAGGTCAAAACTTTCGTGTCCTTGCCGGGCGGTACGCGTTGTTCGCGGACTCGGAGAAGCTTCGCTCGATCTTCGTCAAGCGCTGCCCGTAATTCAGCGGGCTCACGATCAAGCTCCGCCGCAACTGACTCGATCGGCTTCGGGAGGTTCAAGATCGAGTTTCCCTCCCAATTGCCTCCAGGAGTTACATCAAAGACCCGCGCGAACGTCGAGCCTCGACCCTCCCCGAGGACCTCCATCACTTCCGGAAGAGTCCAGACGTAGTACTTTCCCTCGACCCCTTCGCTGTCAGCATCTTCGGTCGCGTAGAATGCTCCCTCGGGGGCCGTCATCCGATCGAGGACGTAGTCGAAGGTCTCTCGGGCAACTCGGGCAAAGCGATCTTCTCCTGTGACCTGGTAGGTCTCGATTAGGGTCGAGCCCAACAAGGCATTATCGTAGAGCATCTTCTCGAAGTGAGGGACAAGCCATTCGGCATCAGTCGAATAGCGCGCAAATCCGCCACCGAGATGATCATAAATACCACCTAAGGACATCTGATCGAGCGTTTTAGTGACGATATGGAGGGCGTGAACATCGCCCGTCCTATGATGCTGCCTCAGGAGCAACCGGAGATCCATTGGGTGTGGAAACTTCGGGGCCGAGCCGAAACCACCGTGGATCGGATCGAACGCGCGGGTCAATTCCTTGACGGCGTTGTCGATAAGGGCGAACTCAAGGGATCCTTCCGTGGCCTGGACCTCAGCAGACGCTGCAAGATGACGGGTGAGTTCGACGGCTGAGGTCTCGATCGCTTCCCGACGCTCTTTCCAGGCATTCAGGACGCTTGAGAGAACCCGGTCGAAGCCGGGCATTCCTCGGGCGTCTCGAGGAGGGTAGTAGGTCCCGCCGAAGAATGGCTTTCCGTCGGGAGTCATAAAGACGGACATCGGCCAACCACCGTGACCCGTCATTGCCTGGACGGCGTTCATATAGATTTGATCGACATCAGGGCGTTCTTCGCGATCAACCTTGATGGAGATGAAGTACTCATTGAGGTACGCCGCAATCGACTCATTTTCGAAGCTCTCCCGCTCCATCACATGGCACCAGTGACATGCCGAATAACCCACCGAGAGGAAGATCGGCTTATCATCAGTCTCCGCTTTTTCAAACGCTTCCGAAGACCAAGGGAACCAGTCAACCGGATTGAACGCGTGCTGAAGCAAATAGGGGCTGGTTTCGTTGCCGAGTCGGTTGGCGGGACGAGTCGGATCGTGGGGCATGGTGGATTTACTCGGTCGCGCTGGATCATCGTCGGAGGAACTGCCGGTTGACGTCGAGCAGCTCCCTCCGCTTGATTATGGTCTAACCAACCCACCTTCGTCATCGTCTTGGTCTCAAGTCCCGTCGAGTCAGTCCGCGTCGACGACGACCTAGCAGAACATTCAGGTGGTTAAATTACTCCTTAACCACCGCCCGATTGGAACCGTGGGACGAAGCTTGATCCGGGATCGTCGCTGTTTTGGAAGAACTCAACCGGTGGTTTCAAGCTTGATCTGGGATCGTCGCCGTTTTGGAAGAACTCAACCGGTGGTTTGCGGTCGACAATGAGCCGGTCACCGTCAAATAGCTGATAATTGGTGGTGGTCTCACCGCGATTGAGGATCCCATCAAGGTCGATCTTCAACGTTAGGGGCTTTCGATCGCTCCCCTTGGGCGCCGGTCGGACTAGCCTTAAAGTGGTTGGATCTGCGGTTGGCAGAAGACCTCCCGAATAAGTAATCGCATCAAGTACCGTGTCGTGACCGGTGAGAACAACTCGACCTGTTGACTGAACAAAATCTCCGAACACATAATAATTTTTGCTGTTGTACGCTGCGACGTCGACAAAGACGAGATCCGAGTCGGCCGGAGTTCGATAGACAATTTCTCCCGAGACCGGATCGGTTGATGCAAGCCCCAACGTCTCGTCATTGAGAAAGTTGCGGAGGTGGAGAATGACGGCCTCCTCCACTTCTGTGGTGGTCATCCCTGAAACTCTGAGTTCACCATAAAAATCGAGGGAAATGGTACCATCAGGACGCACAACTCGTTCCCCGGTGATTGGTCGACCAGGGAGAGCCTCGAAGACTTCGACCCGAATTTTGTCCGGTGGCTGGATCCGGTAATCCGGGTGCGGGACCATATCGAGTTCTCGAGGGGGATTCTCACGATCCCAGCGTCGGTCGCTCGGATGAAGCGGGGCCTTGGATTTCTCTGGCGGAGCAACATCACCAGCCCCTTGGGGGCTCGCCTCGCTCTCTTCGTTCAACATCAGATTCAGCTCAACTCCCATCTCGGTTACTCGTGCCATTTGTTTCCGGAGGCTCGCCAATTCCTCCGTAAGCTCGTTCACCTGGTTGCGCAAGGCGATAACCTCAGCTTCCGCGTTTGATCGTTGAGAATCCTGCAGATCCTTGAAGACAAGGGAAGGACCGTGAGGCGGATCTAGGTCAAACGGTGATGCATTCACGGCTTGATCCCTATCTGGTTCAAGTGCGAGTAACGACGGCTTGACTGGATCAGCCTCGAAGGATGGGGATTGCGTCTGAGTCCCTCCCACCAAGGCCGAGAGTCCCAAAGTGATCGCCACCAAGCCGACACCCAGGACTTTGCTTCCGGTCATCATCGATAAGGTTCCTTGAGTAAGTTGAAGTGCAACCGGAGAGGTGCCAGCAGCGGTGGCCGCTAGCAGTGATCGACAAGTCGTAACGCTCAATACCGCTTCGAGCGTCTTTTGCTTCAAAACTTCAGGGACGACCGGGAAGAGGATTGCCGGAGCGATCCCTTTACGTTCCAAGCGATTCCGGAGTAGTTTCCGGGCTCGGAAGAGCCGGCCCTTGAGAGTCCCGATCGGCCAATGGAGGACGGCCGCAGCGGTTTCAAGGCTTAGCCCTTCAAGATGACAGAGTGTGATCGCACGACGAGCATCTTCCGGAAGTTCGGCAACCTCCGCCTGGATTAAGTCACAATGTTCGGCAGCGATCGCGGCGGACTCAGGGCCATCATCTCGAGTCACCGCGGCAAGTTCGCTGGCTCGATTGTTGAACCGATCAAGCTGTCGGACAGCGCGCTTCCGGGCACGATTGGCCACCCGGATCGCCACCGTGTTGAGCCAACGTCCGATCGAATCCGCAACATGAAGTCCCGGGGCCTTCCGCGCCAGGACCATGAATGTGGCCTGGAAGGCATCTTCGGCGTCGATCGGGTTATTCAAACGACTCCGACAGAGCCCGAAAACCATCGGTCCGTGCCGCGTGATCAATGCCTCGAAAGCAACCTCGGCGGCCCTTCGATCCTTGTTAGCCGTAAAGCGCGCCAACAGCTCCGCATCAGTCATGCCGGAGACGGTCCCACCTCGACAGATTTGTTCCAGCGGTACCAAGGCTTGGCCAAGCCTCCTCAATTCCGTCACGTTGAATCCTCCTCCCACCGATCGAGCGTCGCAGTTGGTCCCGCTCTGAGCGTCTCAGAACACCCTATTTATGCTCACACGACCACCAAGGTTACGAGTTTTCAGCCCGGATCAAACTGGATCATGCCGTTTCAGAGTCGTACCGTGGTGGAATTCAACGATCGTTTGGATCGGTTCTAACCGCTCATCAACACGTTCTGGAATGCCAAGCCATGGCTCTGATCACCTTGACCGACCTCGGACGTAACCTCTGGACCGATCACCACGCGATCTACCCACTCGACCTCGGGATCCAAACCAACGAGGCGTGGTCGATTACGAAACGGACCCTCCAAGGAGGACGTCGCGCCGGGGTCGAAATGGTCCGGCTCTGCAACGGCGCACTCTCGGTCGAGATCATACCGACCCGAGGAATGGGACTCTGGCGAGGCCAGTACCTGGGGGATCCGCTCGGTTGGCAATCACCGATCCTCGACGGCCCGATCCACCCTTCGTTCGTCAATCAAGCCGGTCTCGGCGGCTTTGGCTGGCTCGAAGGCTTTGATGAACTCTTGGCGCGTTGTGGTCTAGAACATGTCGGCCCGCCGTTCCAAGACGGTCCCTTCCTGCACACTCTCCATGGGAAGATTCAGAATACGCCGGCGCATCAGTTGACTGTCGAGGTCACTGAGGAGCCGCCTCACCAGTTGATCGTGACGGGAACGGTCGACGAGACCCGGATCTTTGGACCGCAGCTCCGGCTTGAGGCCCGTTACAGCACGACTCCCGGTTCCGATTCCCTCCAGGTCCGAGACACGATCACCAATCTCGGCGACAGCCCCGCACGGGTCTCGCTGCTCTACCACTGGAATATCGGCCCCCCGTATCTCGAAGAAGGCTCGCGCGTGTTGGTCCCGTCGAGGATCGTCGCCCCGCAGACGCCTCGGGCTGCGGAAGGATTTCGACACTACGATCGTTATGGACCACCCGAGCCAGGATTCGGCGAACAGGTCTATCATTTCGAGCCGATCGGCGGCGAGGAGAACAGTGCAAGCCTTGCGGTTCTCCGGAACAACTCGGGAGAGAAGGCGGTGGGAATCCGCTATCAGACGAACCAACTCCCGTACTTTGCTGTCTGGAAAAATACCCGAGGACTCAAGGAAGGGTATGTCACTGGTCTCGAACCATCGACAAACTTCCCCAACCCGAGGCCATTTGAGCAACAGCACAACCGGTTCGTCGAGCTACTCCCCGGACATTCCTACCAGATTGATCAAACCTTCCAAGTTGCTTCCGGGAG
Organism: uncultured Isosphaeraceae bacterium; assembly: GCA_964510225.1. GTDB lineage: Bacteria > Planctomycetota > Planctomycetia > Isosphaerales > Isosphaeraceae > CAZEAN01. The sequence continues at coordinate 1,663 of CAZEAN010000007.1, read as the reverse complement.
TGCTCAGGTGGCGTTACTCGAAGCAGAGGTTGCTCGACTTCAAGCGGGTGTCGTTCCTCAAGTTCTCGAACAACCCGTCGAGCCGTACGCTCCCAGTCCCTGACCTCCCCAATCGGAGCCTGTTCACGATGGCGACCGCCGGATACCTGACTCGCGAGGAACTGGAAGCCGGAATTGATCAGATCCGGAACTCGCCGACTGATCACGGGGTTCTGGAACTGATCGTCCGCCGGCCTCAAACCGAATCGCGTGAAGTTGTTGAGTCGGGTGAACTCGATCTTCACGAGGGCCTGATCGGCGACAATTGGAAGACTCGAGGCTCTCGACATACACCAGACGCTTCTGCCAACCCCGAGCAACAACTCAATCTGATGAATTCTCGAGCGATCGCACTAATCGCCGGGACCAGAGACCGTTGGCAGCTAGCCGGAGACCAGCTCTACGTCGACCTCGATCTCAGCGAGGCCAACCTCCCTCCTGGAACTCAACTTGCCATTGGAAGCGCTGTAATCGAAGTGACCCCGATCCCTCACCTTGGCTGCAAGAAGTTTGTCCAACGCTTTGGTTTGGATGCGATGAAGTTGGTGAATTCGGACCTTGGCAAAGAACTCCACTTACGCGGAGTCAACGCCAAAGTCATACACTCAGGTCGGGTTCAGGTCGGCGATCGAATCTCAAAGATTGCGGCGACGTGATCGATCGTCATCATTTAGTAGAACGCCGGATTGAGCGCCTTCTAGCCTTTTAGGAGAGTCGTCAACGCAAGGAGGTTAGCGACGGATTCAGTCTGATCGGCATATCGCCGCGAACGGTCGACGAGGACCGCCGGAAGCCCCGCGCGTCGAGGGCCGGCATGATCATTCTCAGGATCATCTCCAACGCAGAGCACTCGATCCGCCGGGAGGCCAAGTTCCTGGCACGCGAATTGATAAAAAGAAGGATGCGGCTTTCGAAACCCGAGTTCTGAGGAAATCAACGCCGAGGGCGCTAGTTTAGCTAATGACTGATGACCTCGGAGGACTGACCGAAGACGTCCATCAAAGTTGGAGCCGACTCGGACGCTGTAGCCTGATTCCGTAAGAGCTTGGACAGTCGGCGCAACATCGTCGAACGTTTTCCAAGCCTCTGGTCGGCCAAAATGATCCCACAATTCTTCAAAAGCGCGGTCGGGCTCTGGCAATCCCGGCAGGACACCGCCGACGATCCTCCGCCAGCGCCGGTACTCGATCTCTTCATCGGTCACCATCGGACCTCGGAGATCATCTTCCTCATCACGACGGAAGTGGTCCTTGAATCGTTGCCGGACCTCTTCAACCGCAACGTAAAGCCCCTGACGTGCGGCCGCTGCTGCATAAACCTCAGCGACTGAAGGACTAGGGTCGATCAAGGTACCCACGGCGTCGAACAGAATCGCCCCGACATTTTCAAAGGGACTGGCGACTCTGTCGACCACCGACGGCGGATGAGGGAGCGTCATGATCAGGAAACCTAGAGGGCGGGGATATAGTCATCGCTATCATTGTGGGCATCGAGGAAGAATCGGAAAGCAGACGGTTAAGCCACCTCGGATGAAGCGTGGAGGATTCTTTGATTGGGGAGACGGGCGGATTGATTTCCGAAACGCCGAGCAAAAACCAACCCAACGACGCCTTTCCGATGACAC
>CAZEAN010000006.1:85075-92584 GCA_964510225.1 uncultured Isosphaeraceae bacterium | reverse complement strand
GGAGGATCTGCTGTGGTTGCAGCAGCGAGGTGCCACGCTGACGCAACACGGCCAAGATTCGGTGGAGTCGAGGGATCATGAGGCGAAGCTCTCGAGGTCGCTGAGGATCGTCTCCGTTGACGTGACCCGAAGCTCTGCCAGAAATCAACCGTCCCAAGCCACAAGGCATCAACCACTTACGCTTAAGTCCATGCCATTCGGGTTGGACCCTAAGTTTTGTGGTGCCGTAGAGAGTTGATAAAACGTTTCGCTTGAGTTGATTTAGTAGGTAGACCCTTGGGTTCGAAGTGTATGAGTTACAAGGGACTTTGTGTTCCTGATTGCCCATTAGTCGGGCTTTTAGGCGACTTGCGAACCTACCAGCAGGAAGCCGGTAGAGTCGTCAGTCCACCTTTGAGTTGACATAAAATGTTTTGAAAGTGATCACTTATAATGTTTTGAAAGTGATCACTTATCAGGAAACAGGGAATCAGTTGTTTTGTGATCGGGCGGAGGAAGGGTGATGACAAGGGGTTCGCCTTGGTCGGCGAGCTGAGTTTCGAGGGCGTTCAGGCAGAGTGGTTCGAGAACAGTCTTCCAGCGACGGAGTCGCGGGTTCTCGGACTTAACACGGGCAGTGATGGCGTCGCGTTCGGCCTTTGGGAGATCTGCCCAACAAGCACGGAGTGCTTCGAGTCGAGCTGCTTCGAGAGCTTCAGCCTCACGCTGGCGTTGGAGTTCGGCTGCCTCGGCGTCACGTCGGCGTTGCTCGGCTTCGGCAACCGCTGCCTGAGCCTCCGCGAGCCGCTCTGCTTCCGCCGAAGGGTCATAGCCGTCGGGAGGCTGATAGTCATCTCGGATTGATGCAACAAGATATCCCGACGGGTTTTTGGTGACACGCTTGTCTTTTTGTCGACGAAGCCAATCAAAGGCATCAAGCTTCGGCTGGATCCGGTCGGGGCTGTACTCCTCAGCGAGTTCGGCTGCGGTCCGTGATGCAACGCCGCGGTCGACCAACTCAACGGCCATCGCGGCACGCTCTTCCGGAGTCGCTTCGATCGGCTCTCGACCCCGAGGTCCTCGGACAAAAACCACCTGCCAGTGACCTCGAGAACGCCTGATGTAGCGTTCCGATTCCTCGATTGGTTCCAAGAAGCCTTGCCGCTGTAACTCGGCAATCGCTGGTCGGAGCCTCCTCTTCAACTCAGTCGGCTTGTAGGATCGGCTTAACCCAATATGCTCACATGCAAATGTTCTAAGGTCGAATTCAATTCGATCGCAACGATAAAAACGTTTGTCCAAGAAACGGAACAGCCGTTTGGTCGTTGGGAGTCGGAGCTTGAGGTAAAACTCGAGGTCGATCTGTTTGAGGTTACCGCTCTGAAAGCTCCGGAAGATGGCTTCGTTCCACTTGAAGCTCGACAGAGGGGGCGGAGCGTTGCCACGCTTCCCGCGCTTCCGGTTGGACGCACCCGTTGATGCCGCTGCTGATTTCGACGGCCGACGACGCTCGCGGTCGTAGAGGGTTACATTGTCGAGGACGTGGAAGTGCTCATCGACCCAACTCTTCTCAGCATTGTCCCACCACGCATTTTCATATGAAAGAACAATGCCAACCCATCGATGTAATGCTTCTTCGATTCGTTTATAACTTTGACCTGTCTGAGGCCATCCAAGAAGTTCGATAAGTTCATATCTAGAGAAGTTCACACGAGGATCTGTGAAATTATTCCAGCGCTTGGTGAGTTGGACAAGTCCAACGAGGACCTCATCATCGACCGAGGTGGGGAGCCCGTGCTTGGCGGTTCCCATGATCGTGAGGCGACGGACGATCGGGGGGCCGTCGCGTCGATCGAGTCGGTCTTCGAAGACGAGGGTGGTCTGGCCATCGGGGATCCGGTCTGCGAGTGCGGCTACGGGAAATTCGGCGAGGTTCAGTTCATCCTTGAATGCAGACTCCTGGAGTGAGCCGTCAGAGCGGTCCTCATCGAGGCCTTCGAAGAGCGGCTGAGTGTGGTCTCGGGAAGGCTTGGTCACGATGTTAATCCCGATTCCGAGGGTCTCGAAGGAGTGCATCCGGGCTCCGATTCTGCCTTCCCTGAGTCCGAAAAACGCAACACAAAGCTGGCTGCCGGCCAGCGCTCTGCTGTGTTGTTGTCTTAAAACAGAGTCTATAACAGAAGTCTCCGCATCGCAAGTCCTTTTTGTGCAAGGGTTTGCAATTGCTAAGTATGCTCGGTTAATCTGTAGGTGCACGTTTTAGGGTGTCCGGTTAATCTGTAGGTGCACCTCTAAGTATGCTCGGTTAATCGGTACGAGCGCCCAGAATTTTTAACACTAAAATTCTAGACCGGTCTGGAATTTGTAGCGCTCAAATGTGCGGTATGGGTGGTTTGTCGGTACCTGTACTTTTGTGTGGTACGGGTGGTTCATCGGTAACCAAGGTAAGATTTGGGGGCAAATTCGGGTCGATTGAAGCCCGAATCCGTCGGGTTAAGTATGCGCGGTACATCGGTAGTGCAGGGTTGATTTTCCACTTAGGGTGTCCGGTCCATCGTGGTGAACGGTCAACTGTACGACCTTGTCCTCAGAGAGTCTCAGTCCGATCGAAGGAACGCCTTAGGGTGTCCGGTTCATCGGTATTAATAACCTGTTCCCGAGACTCCCTTTAAGGGCTCAAGGGTACGAAAGGTGTCCGGTTCATCGGTAAGAAGCTGCGGTTCAAGGCTCGGTTCAGGGTGTCCGGTTCATCGGTAAGAGAAGCGAGTAACAGCGAGTTGAGGCCCTCAGCGCAGTCTTTCGGCGGTCGCTGTTCCATCAAGATTGGGTTGCCCCAGATGTACCCTCAGCGTTCATTGAGAGGGGGTTTCGAGTCCTCGGACAGTCGTCGTCGAGAGGAAGATTGAGGGTCAGCAGTGACCCTCTTTGGCCTCAGAAGCGGGCGCTTTGATGACGGTCATCGGGGGTTCCGGTCGGTTCTTCGGACTCGATCGAGGAGATCGCGCCAAGTGGATCGTGTCTCTTTATCGACCTCAGTTTCGAGTTCTTGGACCCGATTGATGAGCCAGGTGGTGGATCGTCCTTCTTTGTCCGAGGGCTTCGCCCGAGGCGCGTGTAACGGAGGGAATTCGGGCTCGTTGAGCATCGGCAGATCGGGGGCCGTCTTCTGATTGAACGCTGGAATCTCCGCGAGTGTTTCGTCGTCACCTTCGAGCCGACGTCGGAGTTCAGAACGGAGTGTCCGGAGTTCAGTCTGGAGGCGGTCGATCCGTTCCAGATGCTTTTCAAAGAGTGCTTCTTGGTCGCTGTAGAGCTGCTTGACGGCGCTCAGGAGCGACTTTTGGAACTGTTGTTGTTGTCGAGCGAGTTCAGACTGACCGGCCTGGACGGCTTGCCCGACCCATGACGCCAAGGCAGCTTGAACCTCAGGAGGCGCAGCCGGCACCAGTTCATTGATCGGCACTTCCGGCAAGCCTTCACTCGTATTGTACGAGGTCAAGGTGTTTGCCGGGGGACGGATCCGGATCCTTAATCGATGATGACCGATCGTAAGGATTTGGCCGTCTATGATTGGGGTGACGGTGGATCTGACCAAATGTCCGTTGATCGCCAGGTTGACGCCGACGAGGTCGACGAGGAAGACGCCGAGGTGGGATCGGACCAAGATCGCATGGATCCGGGCGACTTCTTGACCTGAGAATTTCAGGGTGCTGTGGTGGCTTCTGCCGAGGAAAATCAAACGACCGGTGGGCTGGAGAGGGCAATCAGGATCTTCTTCAGGGATCAGCTCTAAAAAGACCGGTGACTCATCAGAACTGCTATGAACCTGAAAGTCGATGAGCTCAATCCGGTGGCCGACGAGCGTTACTCCATCGCCGGGTTCCGTGAGCCAGGCCGATCGGCTTCCCGAGGCGTTATCGATCTGGGTTCCGGTCCGCGAGTCGAGGTCGACCGCAAAGACCCCCCGGTGATCAAGATGGAGATAGACGTGGCGTTGGCTGATCTCGGGATCATCGATGATCAGATCGGCACTCTCGGAGCGGCCGACTAAGGCAAAGGGTTGCTCAATCTTGACGTTTGTTGTTCTTTGCTGTGTGTCGATCCAGCGGAGCTGGAACGACCCGTTGACCCAGAGGCGTGGCCCGTTCGGATAATTGGGTGCTGGAGCGTCCGATGGCGTAGCGATGGTCGTTTCCCCTATGGTCACGAGAACTGGCCCTGATCCAAGGATCGATCGATCAGTCCCTCAGTCCTTCTATTAAGTGTATTCTTATGTCGATGGTGATACGGGGCCTTCGAATCGTGTTCAATAAGACGATGTTAGAATAGGCAACCTGAACCCTGTCAAGTCGACCATGCCACCCGAGAGTCCTGCAGTGGCTCCAAGCAACCTTATCAGACACCAAGCTGCCACAAAAACTAGAGCCAAATTAGCTAGTGCCAAAATGGCGTTTGGCGGCATTGGACCCCCGAGTAATCCGATGGGATGCTGCCATTGTGGCGTTGCTGTTTTGGCTTGCGAAAAATTATGATTGCTTAAATCGTTTTATTTTAATGACTTAGGTGATTTATTTTTGATTGGCGCGCTGTGTGCAACCTGTTGAAGACTGAACGGCACGGTGAGACCGGGCCGAGGCGGTGGTGACCGCCGAACTGAGCGTTTCAAGGTAAGTGGACGGGGAGAATCTGGCCCAGAGAGGCTAGAAAGACCTCGAAACTTTAAGAGGAGAGACTCTGATGACAATCGAACGTTTTGATCCGTTCCGCGAAATGGTCAGCCTCCGAGACGCCGTGAACACCTTGTTCCAAGACAGCTATGTCCGACCGAACGGGCTAGCCTCAGCGCAAGGGTCAGGTAGTGCATTTGTGCTCCCGATCGACGTCCGGGAGACCCCGGAATCGTTTGTGGTGGAAGCCTCGCTGCCGGGGATTGACCCCGACAATGTCAATGTGACGATTCACGGTGACACCTTGACGATTCAAGGTGAGACGAAGGCAGAAGAAGAGCGTAAGGGTGAAACCTGGCACATCCGCGAACGTCGCTTCGGGACCCTCCGACGCACGATCTCGCTCTCAGTTCCGGTCGACGCAGAGAAGGCCGTCGCTGATCACGACCACGGCGTCTTGCGTTTGACCCTGCCGAAGGCCGAATCGGCCAAGCCGAAGCAGATCAAGGTCGGCGCCAACGCGTCGAAGTAATCCTTCGGCTCCGAGCGTTTGAATCTCTGAGTGCACCAAGGCGGTCCGGTCTCCGGGCCGCCGTTGTTGGTTGATGAACCTTGGTGATCCCGAAACGTCGAACCATGGATCTGAAGAACTTGAAGAAGCGTTTTGAATCAGGTGATTTGTTGTCGTTCTGCGATCAATCGTTCGGCTGCTTTACGAATCTCTTCGGCGACACGAGTCCATGCTGAGTCTTTGTCAGACGATTTTGCAATCGGATTGGCGTGGTCGGGCAGCATCTGCAGTTTTGCAAACGGGGCTCCTTTGTAGTCACACTTACGAATGAGTACTGGAATCACACAGGCTTGCCCGGCGTCATGGCGTCTGAGCGCTTGTTCCATTTCATTAACGTAACAGTAGTGTGAGCTGATAAAGTCAGCGCTGATCAGCATCACGATGATCTCATCTTCGGCAAGGTGCTGGGCAATTTCAGCTTCCCACTTTTTACCCGCGGGAGTCAGTTGGTCGTACCAGGTGTCGATGATCCCTTGACGCTGCATCAGGGTGAGATGCGATTTCAGTTCTTCGCGGTAGCGATCGTCTTTGCGGGAATAGCTAATGAAGAGTCTGAGCTGCGCGGACGTTGGTTTGTCGCGTCGCGAACGCTGACCACTTAAGTCGACGCCATTAAGCAAATCAAGGACGTTCAAAGTGATGACTTCATTATCGTAGACTTCGTGCAGTTCAGTCACTCCTTTTTCTTCAAGCACACAGAGTTTTTGGTAGGGAATGACGACCTCAGGATAATTGGGTACAGGAACAAGTTCTTTGGGGTTGAGTTTGCTAATCTGACGGTGGATGTGTTCGAAGTTGGAACGGATGATCGCCAAGAGGTGGCGACGGCCTTCGAGGGGGCCGTCGACCATCATTGAGATGATGTTGTCGGTGGCATCAGCGCGGACAAGGGCACGATGGCGGTCGAAGCCGAGGATGACACCGGTCCGCCAGCGGAAGTGATCTTCACTCATGACGTGGGTGCGAACCGTAAACCGAGGCAGTAATCCTTCAGGGAGGACAGGATATCGGTACTGGAAGTTGAGGCATCCTTCGGGGTCAAACTCACCGACGGACTCAGGTTCCTCTTTGTCGAGGAGTTCGGGAACGAGGTAGGTTGGCTCGTTTTCGTCGGGGAAGGGGAAGCAAAGCTCGAACTTGCGCATCAGGTTGATCAAAAACTGATGCATCTCGCGGGGGTAGTTTTTTTCCTTGAGGATGGTGCTCAAGTCATTGAGGTGGAGTTTGCCCTGTTGTTGCGCCAGCAGCGGGGCATTGAGAATGGTGTAAACACCGGCGGTGACCCAGTGGGGGTTGAGCACGTGAGTGTCACGGAGGCGGGGATCATCGCGGTAGTTAAGGGCGATGCCGAGGTCGTGCAGAAATCCTGCAAGCGTATCCTGTCCGCTCGGGTTGGTTACCTTGTTTCTTTTGCAGAAAGCACGGTATTTTTCGTAAGTCAGATAGTTCTTCTTACTTTTGGAAAGCTTGTTCTTGATGGCGAACCAGGCGGTGGGGAACTTAGCGCGAAGGTTATGAAGCCGGCCCGTTTCACGATGGATGATGGTCTCGAGTTCTTTAATTCCGGTGCCATCATCACAGTCAGTGTGTACGAACTCGCGGATACCGTGGTACTCACGTTGCAGCCCTCGACGATTCACGTTGAAGGGCATTTCCTTGATCTTGTTCAGAACGACGATGACGGGTGCATCGCTGCCGAAACTTGCGATCAAGCGGAGCCAATATTCAGCGTCGCGGTCTTCGTTTCCTTCCCGGCCGGAGAGAACAAGGACGTAGAGGCTTCGAGCAGTCAGGAAGAATTGGTGGGTGGAGTGCATAATCTCCTGCCCGCCGAAATCCCAGACATGGAGGGTGACATCATCTTCGGGACCTAACGTAACAGGCCAAGGTCTGATGTTGATTCCATCGGTCTTGGCTTCTCCTTTGTCGAAAGTGCCGTCAATGAGTCGTTTCACCAAGGAGGTTTTCCCGACACCACCGCGTCCCACCAAGATCAGTTTCGCCTCATTGAGGGGTCGGCTGTCTTGCTCGACCTGGTAATAGTACGCCAGCAGCTTCGCGGGATCTGCTGGTGTTGCTCCTTGGTCGAATTCGTTCCACGTTGGTCCGAGAACTTCCGCCGGCAGGAAATCGGCGACGGGGTTGTCGTGGATGAAAAGCCGCTGCAATCCATTCAGTTCATCGAGCTTGCTGGGTAGTGTGTTGAGCTGGTTGTTGTTGAGGTAAAGCGTTTGGAGTGCGTTGAGGCTTCCGAAGCTTTCGGGTAGTGTGTTGAGCTGGTTGTTTTCGAGG
>CAZEAN010000006.1:61841-84975 GCA_964510225.1 uncultured Isosphaeraceae bacterium | reverse complement strand
TGCGTTGAGGCTTCCGAAGCTTTCGGGTAGTGTGTTGAGCTGGTTGTTTTCGAGGTAAAGCTCTTGGAGTGCGTTGAGTTCTGTTAGCTCATCGGGAAGTTCGGTAAGCCCTCGATCGCTAAGATCGAGATCCGTCCACCCTTTATCCTTAGCTCGGCGGATGCGTTTCAACAGATCATCATCGTTTTGGGAATGACTCATCGTAGGTTTACAGACCACGCAACGGCATGGGACCGTTGTCGTCTCCTTGGGTGACCAGAAATCTTGCCTAGCTTAGCGTTGCGACACCACACGGAATATCATTGCCGCCAACACGTGACCAAGCGGCCCAGAAACCGAGCCGCCTGGTGTGGGTTTAACTAGCAATCGCACAAATCAAGTGAACACGCAAGGACTACGTGCGCGCTCATTCCATTTCGAGGATCTGCCCTGCGGCGTTGACGCGGACTTCTCTCGTTTTGCCGGTCTCCGGGTCTTTGCCGCGGAGTTCGTACGAGTGAAGTTCGCCTTCACCGTCGACGTTCTGCCAGACTTCGTCAAATTCGATTGATGGGAGGGCATCTTGGGCGGCAGTCATGGCGACTTCAGGGACGTCGGTCAGTTCGGCGTCACGACGCGCCAGCTTTCCTTCCGACTCTTCCGGACCACAGCCGAGGCCGCTCGTCATCGCCAAGATAATGCCGAGGCATAGGATCGTGAGTTGCTTCCCGAACGAATAGCCTTCGGGAACCAGATTAGAACGCGTCATCGGAAATCACCTCTCCGCCGGATCGAGTGCTCAGTGCCTTGTAAACTTGGTAATCCATCGTGCCCCGGAGGAACTGGACGTGGCCGTCGCCGAAGAGGAAGAATGCGCCCCGACCATGCTGGCTGAGGAACTGATTGACGTCGCCCGTCGGGTCGCCCGGGCCGAACCCTTCCCCAGTATGACCCAGAATCATCCCCGATCCATCTTCACGTCGACAATGTCCGAGGTCCGGATCGAAGGGGTCCGGCGCACACGACCAAAGCTGGGCTCCCGGTGCCGCGCCAACCCAAGTCGCATGGCCTCGACCGGCGTTCAGCCGGATCGACCGTTCCCCAACAAACATCGTGTGAGTGAGACCGTCGCTGATCTTTCGGAATGAGACGTCACTGTCACGATAGAAGACGCCGTCCCCATCCACCCCCGGCTCCCCGATCCCAAAGACGCCGACATAGTTTGATCCCGCAACGTCACAGATCGGTTCTTCCGCCGAGAAGATGACGCCGTCTTGCATCCAGACCGAACCATTTTTGGCCGTCCAGACCTTCGGCATGTCATCGGACGGACAGAAGAAGACATCCAGTTGGGTGGTCCGGATCGTCTCGAACTTCGGGAGGTGCATTGCCTCTTCGAAGATCACCCGATCGTAGATCGGCTGCTGTTCCAAGTCTGGGAGAATCCGAGTCCCCCACCCCCAACCCGGGCCAACCTCTTTGCGCCGGAACTTGTCGTAAATCGAGACATAACCCGGCGGGAGAATCCGATTCCGATCGTGATAGGAGTGGATCGCGATCCCGATCTGCTTCAGGTTGTTTTTACACTGGGCCCGTCGTGCTGCTTCCCGAGCCGATTGCACTGCCGGTAACAAGAGCGCGATCAAGACGCCGATGATGGCAATCACCACCAGAAGCTCGATCAACGTGAAGCCTCCCCTGCTCTTCTCGAATCCTTTTGACTCGTTCACGATCCGATTCATCATCTCAACACCCCAATTTGAACAACAATGCGCTGAATTAAAGCAACGATCCCCTGTCGGATGAGTCCCTCCATGGATTTTAACCGCTCATGAAGGATTCGGGTCCAGGGGAATCCGAGAGGGATCGCCGTTGTCAGCCTTCCCTAACTGATCGCGTTGCTGAGGAACTCAAGGTTCCTCCGTCCCAATTCACCTGGTCACTGGCCCGTCGACCAAATTATTCCGAACGCTTGCCGGAGCTCTGGAGCACGTTTATGAATTCGGTAGCGCGGGGGCTAAGGATGGAGGGATCGAACGGAAAGCTGACGTCATAGTCGTCCGCTACCCCGAGTCGGAGGAGTTGCTCCCGCAACGGGATCGAGGCAGCGGGACGTCGTCGTTCCGCGGAGTAGTTGGCTAAGGCCCAGAGGATCGGCGGCGTTCTAGCGAACCAGCGGAGAGCGACCACCGCACCTTCCGCACGGATTCCCCGGATCTTCTTCTCGACTTCGGCAGCGAGAGCGGGCTCGTCGGGCATCACTCGGCTGCACTGGGTTCTCGGCCCTCGGCAGCATGAGCCTTCCATTGCTTGAGAAGATGCTCCAACCGTTCTTCGCTTGGAATCTTGTCATCAACGGCCGTGAAACGGCTTTCTAGGGGATTCAGGTTCTGCAGATTCAGTCCTGGTCCATCCACCTACTTGGGAGTCGGGCAGGTGGTTTTCCAATCACAAGGGGCCGTCTTTGCTTGCCCCAAGCGGCCCGGCAATCTGCGTCCGAGACCGATCTTGGGGTAGTAGGTTAGCACAGCAATTTACACGCGGCGACCGCTCGGAAGGACCTAGCCAACCGAGCAGTCGAGATCATCGTGATGAGAACAACATCACTTGTCGTCGGTGGAAGACTTACTTAAGTCTTCCCAGGTCAGGTTAGAGAAGATTTGTTTCGCGGCGTCGCCAATTTCTTTGCTGCTGTCGACAAGCGACTTTGTCGTGAATGCATCGGGCTCGGAGGCCTCAGCGGGTACTTCCGAGAGCATCGGGTAGAGCTGTCGATAGATCGCCTTTTGGCGATCGGATCGCGCTTGGCTGAACCGGAGGTTATAAGCGTGCATGAATCCAACCAGATCGGCCATGGTTCCACCTTGGAAGGTCTCGATCTGTTGGATGACCGATCGACCTTCGGGATCCTCAAGCATCTGGATCATCCCCCCAAGAATCCGGAGGAATTGATCGGCATCGACGACACCACCGATCGGAAATCCTGAGTCTTTCTCAGCCTGGAGCGCCGACCGAAGACCAGACAATGCTTCGTCAAGTTTGGCCATTGTCTCTTCGGAGATTGTTCCGCTGAGGTCTTCTTCAAGGGCCTGATCGACGGCTTGGGCCAGCGCCGCTCTTTCATCACTGAATGGGTTACTCTTGAAAATTGCCGGCCATCCATCTCTTTGGGTAAGAACGTCGAGGCATGTGGTGATCGGCTCCGATGCATTTTCAAACGAGAGATCTCGGAGAACCTCTGAGGTCAGTGGGATCTTGAGAAGTGCAGTATAGGTTTCCTGACTCGGAAACATGACGAGCCGGTCGAGAGCCTGGTTGAGCGACGCTCCGGACTCGATCCGAGCAGTCCGGATTCGGAGCTTGTCTTCGACGATTTTTTCAGTCTTTTGAGGTGCTTCGCGGATTTCCTTGGCTCTTCTGGCCTCTGCGAGGGCGTTGTTCCAGTCGGTGAAGGCCTTGGCTCGAAGGCTGCTCGCCTCAGCCTCCTTCACATCACCTTCTCCGGTTGCGCGGTTGAAGTAACCAGCACCCATCATGTAGCTCGCGACGGGATTGCCGCCACCGCCACTTCCCCAACCACGCCAGCCTCGTCCTCGAAGCGACCGGGGATAATATTGAGCCGAGGCAGATGTGGCGAACATAGCTACGAGCAGCAAGGCGGCGAAAGTGCGTTGGGTACGCATAATGATTACTCCCTCAAGAGACCGAACGGCGTTGGAAAGTAGATCCGAATCAGCACTGCCTATCCTACAGATCCCCTCGATCCAGCACCATGAGGGTTTTCTATTAGCTTTCTAAGCCCTCATAAGGTTGATTTATAGAGATCTGAATGGCACGGAGTGCTCTCGTAGCAAGATTACTTTTCTTTCGTACATTCTGTGACATTTTCCTATCGAACAATTGACCGTGTACTCATGGAGGCGTCCTGGATCCACGTCATTATTTTCAGTTGAGCATTCATTCATCGAACCGAGCGCTAGCATGAGTGTCGCAACACACGATGCGGTTAGAGGACGGACTGCGACTACACCACACACCCATAACACTCCAACCCTTGTTGACCTAGAGGTTACTATCGGCACAAAAGTATGTAAATATTACATTTAATTAAATTAAATAATCTATTTTGACGATAGAGCACTCATCGACATTGGGGTGCTGTCATTGGCGGGTGGCCGAGTTCGTCCCGATGCTCCTCTTCGACTTCCTGACACCGATCTGGAAGATCGAGAACGCTGGACCGGACGACGCGCGACGGTTACTGGTGAACCTAGCGGTAGGATATCGCGAGGAGTACACTCTCGAAGCCGTACAGCTTGAATTGCTGCCGGACCTTCTAGCGCTCCGAGAAGCCCTCATCTCCAACGCTTTCAGAGCAGAACTGGAGAAATGGGATCTTGCGTGCCCTGGGCGGGGTGGTACTGTCGCTGATCTGATGTCCTGGATTGAGCGCCGATGGATCAACGGCCGACCGGAGTATCCGATTGACTTCGGAGGCATCTAAATTGCAGCGTCCTCAGTCTTGTTTTCACGTTTGGACTGCCGTGCTGCAGTCCAAACGTGAACGCGCTGATAGTACCACAAGTCTCAATGGTGACGATTCCTTGACCGATTTTTGACTCCAAGTTGCATCGGAGCGTTATTGCCTTGCCAGATCGCAGTGTATTTCTGGTTCTTAGGCAGATAAGTAGGTTCCTTACCGATCAGATAAGATAATTCGCGTAGCTGCTTGAGGGAATGCCCCATTTCCTCACAGGCTGCAACACTGACAGAATCATCACCTGTTGCTTTGATTAGTGCCTCGAAGGCATCTCTGATCGACTTGACTTCGGTCCCGTAGCTCTCTTTGAACTTGTAGAGTAGTTTTAGATATTGGTTCGAGAGTTTGGCCCGATCCCGGATGCTCATCATCTCACGAACGGCTTCCTTTTTGAGGTTCTCGATCTCACGAATACTCTGCTTGCCGAGTGCGACAAGTGCCATCTTTCGCTTCGTTTGAGCACGATCGGTGAGAATCTTATCGATCTTAAAAACGATTCCGGCAAGGTACTGGATCATGTTGTTCCTGAGAACAGCGTCACCATCCCCCGAGCGCGTCTTACTGTCCTTGTGATAGGAATCTAAGAGCTTGTCGATATCGGTCAGATCACCGTAGCGGTGGGCGAACCGTACTGAGGACTTTTCCTTCCAGGTCGACACGTCCCAAACGTCATGGGTTCCATACCCTTGGTCTTCAGTCCGATTCACGATCCTCTGCCGGATTTGGCCGAACTTCGTGTTCATGTCGCCGATCTTTTTCGCAACCTGTTCAGCCCAGTCATGAACAATCTTCGGTTCCCAGACCTTCCAAACAGGCGAAGGAACAAAAGCTAAGGCACCACCCGCGATCAGAGCGCTAGCGCAGACCATCGAGCAGTTGCGAAACAAGAGGTGGTAGGTTTTCTTCTGGGCGGCGAAATCGTTCCACCAGAGCATCATCGCCACATCGTTGAGGCCAACGACGACATTGTCATCGGCCATGGTTGGGATCACCGCCTGTTTATCCGGTGGCTTGATCCTTGTGTTCAGCAATTCTTGGTAGTTGTTCACGGAGACTTGGTCTTCGTGATTCACCTGGTTGCGCTGCTGAGTGATGAAATTGTCGATCCAAGGGTTGTTCCTCTGGCGCGAATTCCATTCTTGGAGCCTCGGATAGCGCTTTTGCTGGAGTCTAAGCTGATCTGCCTTGTCACCATTCCAGGCGTATGGATTGTTCTGACGGTCCTGCTCGATCTCTTCAATGCGCGCCGCCCCATTCGTGCCGTTATTGATTAGCTCTTGAAGGACGTTCAGTTGGTTCATTCCCTGGGCTGCGGGGATATGGCCAACGCCGGAGCCACTGCTTGAGCCGAACTGCTCGGGATTGCCGACAAACGCCTGGACCGAAGAGGACGCGCCCATGCCGCTCACTGCGCCAAGCTGCTTGCTATCACCAAGCTCACCCGGAAACCAAGTGATGGTGGCGAGTTTCGTTGCGACCCGGTTGGCAACATCTTTCTTAAACTCACCGCGTTTGTAAGAGAGGACTAATGATGCATGGCCTGCGCGGAGCCATCGGTCGGAAAAGCCTGAGGAATTGGTCTGTCCATGTGGGACCCAGAGGAGTAGTGTCGCAGCCATGATCGCGTCCTCGCGTTTACAGAGCATCGTGGTGAGCACGGGATTGGCTCGACATTCGCCAGACGGCTGAGTGTTGAGAATGGTGGGTTGGGCACCACTCAGTGGGCCACAATCGATCACGCGAAAGACCGCCATCGCCTCTCAAATAACACTCAGACGGTGTCACTGAACAGCAAGGCTTTGATCGGTCATAAAGCGTTGCTTGATCACATTCTCACCTTTAGCGATGATTTCCACTTGTTTTGCCTGTCTCGCCATTTTTCAGACCCTATTTCCATTACGTACAGAGCCCGTCTTGTGACAGATTTCGGTTGTCCTTCGCTTCAGATTGCTTTGTCAGGGGTACCACACTTATCCGATCTGGGGTAAGAAAACTACTGTGGACCCAGTCTGACACCTTACTTCATTGGCATAATCTAACTTATCGACCGCAGATCACAATGCACTGAGCAACCACGATAGCAGCCCTTATTTTCAATAATAGTAAAATACATGTTTTGTAATGACTTGGTGATTGAAACAAATGGGTGTTTTTGCAGGAAAACGCGCAACAAAACCGTGTCGGACACGATGATGATTGTTAGAGGGTGTTGACTTGAGAGAGCAGTAATGAGGGGATTAGTACTTGAGTCTATCCCTCAACACAGGCTCCGTTCAATCAATAGAAAGTAATCCTTGATGCCTAAGAATCATCTCATTATCATCGGCGGCGTCAGTGTGAATGACCCAACCCATGACGGGAGCCCTTGGAACTTTATCAATCCCGGCATCCGACGTGCCAAGGCACTTAAATCGTCGGTAGCGGTGATCTTTTACACACCGGGTTATGAACGTAGAGTAAATGGTCAGAAAAATGAACACTCTTCGGTAACTAATCCGAAAAAGGATAAGGACTACTTTGCGAAAACGACCGAATCTGCCGCACGAAAGCATGGGGCGACGTTCCACAAGATTGCCAGCGCCGCCGACCTCACCAAGAAAATCAAGTCGTTCCAAGGGATTGAGACGATCGACTTCTTCGGCCATTCCAACGCTCAGTCGATCTTCTTGGAGTACAGCTCAATTACCACCGGTGTTTCTCAAGACATGTGGAACGTGACGAACGCTGCGAAGATTGCGACCTCGCAATTTAACTCCGGTGCGGTGTTTGCATCCTATGGCTGTAATCAAGGGGATCCCGGTGGTTTAGCGGAAAAGCTCCGAGAAACCTGGCAGATTAAGACGATCGGTTCACGAGGGAAGACCGACTTCCGGATTACGGGGCCTTTCGGTGGACCAACCTTCCCCACAAGTGCGCAAGGCTATGTCGCCTATCCAGCGCCTACGGTGAACTCGAGCGGCCAACTGGTGCGACCTTTACCGTCGGCCAAGTCATTGACGTATTCGAAAACGAACCCACCGTCGTAATTCTAATTTTTCTAAAATTGGAGAATGTCAGACTAATGAATATACAGAAAAACACTGTATAAATAACGCGACAAAAGAACATATTCTTAATAAAAACATGTTTTTTATTGTGGTCTCTTCTTGTGTCTTGCTCTTCGGTTGTCAGCAGACCTCGGCGTCAGTGATGCAGACTGGAAGTGACAGCCTGGTGACGGCTCAACGGCTGTAAGGTGCCCGACTCACCGATATTCGAAGGCCGATTTCGTGGAGGTTCCAAGGCCCGACGCTGGTGATAGAAAACAAGGGTCAGGCAATCCCGTCCGATCTCATTGAAGTTCTTCTCGGAGACGCTTCGACGCGATCCCGGATCGAAGCACGCTGGGATCTTGACGAAGCGGCTGGGGTATTGCATCTCTCTAAGTTGCAAGCAGATGAAGAGAGTGTCGATCAAGAAGTTATTACTATTCCGATTAAGTCCGCAAGTCAGGTTAGGGTTACTTTAGGGACTCGCCAGTACAATGTATTCCCCAGCGCTGCAGAAGAACCCTGAGATCACAATCTGCTCGTACTTGGTGAACCGCGTGGTTGGCTTTGACGCTTAAGCCCGATCGATAGCCTTACTCTAAATTGGTGTGGCGAGATCGCATCACTTCCGAAGTGATCTCGAGGCGATCGCGGAGCATCAGGACGAGATACTCGGCAACGAGAAAGAGGACCCCTTCGTAGAGACTCCCCATCGGTAGTGACGAGGTCGGTGCGACTTCGTCGCGTGCCATCGTTTGCGCCGGCAGGACCAATTGAGCATCAGCACTGTTCGGGCAGAGGCCTTTTGGTTCCGCCGTGAAACAGAGTGTCTCCGCACCAGCACGTTTCGATGTTTCGATCAGCGCCTGGACGGTTGAGAAATGTCCAGGACCGGCACTCACGATAAGCAAGTCGCCTGGTCCCAGCGGTGGTGTGGTCATATCACCAACCACATGGGCATCGAGTCCCAAGTGGAACAAGCGCATGCAGAACGCCCTCATCATCAGTCCCTCACGGCCGACGCCAAAGACGGCGATCCGATGGGAGCGGACGATCATGTCGACGCATCCAACAATTGTTTCGCTGCTGATTCGATCGACGACGGTCTTAATCTCTGCAAGTGCCCGATTGTTCATCGCGGAGAGTGTCGGATTCATTGAGGTGATCTCCAGAGAATTGAACGTTGTCCAGCGATCAATCACTCAGAGTTCAAGAACTCTGCCCTGTTCTGTTGGTGGAACGTTTGAGCGTGTTCAGCAATTCGGTGGCGCGGGGGCCGAGGATGGAGGGATCAAATGGGAAGGTGACGTCATAATTACCGGAGATGCCGAGCCTGAGGAGTTGCTCAAGCAACGGAACCGAGGCTTCGGGGCGTTGCTGTTTTGCGTAGTAATGCGCCAAGGCCCAGAGAATTGGTGGAGTTTTTGAGAACCAACGGAGAGCGATTTCAGCGGCTTGGTTGATGCTGACCGAGCCTCGGTACTGTTCCACGTCTACGGTCAACAGATATTCAAGGAGCGGGGCGACGGCAGGATCGGGTGGCCTCGGTGCGTTAAGATCTGGAGCGATCCGGTCGATTGCATCGGCCATCACGTCGTGGCCTCGGGAATCCTCTAGGAGCAAGAGGTTCCGGCCGTATTCAACTAAAGTCGGGAGGTGGCCGGGGTGATCCTGGAGTTCCTTCTCAATGATCCGGATCGCCCAGCGGAGCTTGCCGTCGTCCAGTCTGGACATATAAGCGTGTTGATAGATCTCAAGGTTGGAGTGAACGACTCGACCCCCCTGCCCTTGCGTCGGTTCTCCTTCAGCAGGACCGAGGGTCGGATGGAGCCGTCCTCGGTAGCGGATCGCGGGATCTCGACGGAAGAGCCGGAGATCGATCGACCGTGAGGCAAGGCGTTCCGGTTGTTCAGCCTGGTTGAATCGTCGGATCAAGGCGATGAAGCCAAAGGCATCGCCGGCAGATTGGATCAAGTCATCGATCCGTTCCTGAGAATGGCTCGGGAGTTCTTCGTCCGGGTTCAGCCAGAGGATCCAGTCCCCTTTGGCGTGATCGAGCGCGATGTTGCGGCCCTCCCCGAAGTCATCATTCCACTGAAACGGAATGACCCGAGCACCGTAACCTTCGGCAATCGCGACGGTCCGATCCGTCGAGCCCGACTCCGCGACAACGACCTCTCCGGCGATCCCCTGGACCGACCGCAAGACCCGATCGAGGTTCCGCTCTTCGTTCCTCGTCAGCAGACAGACGGTCAACTCCTCCGCCATCCATTTCCCCTCGAACTTTGCGCTGAAGATTGCCCCTGAACTCCTCGATAACCGCCCTGCTCCATTCTTCCATAGCGTCGATCAAGGTTCGAGCCTCCCCGAACCATCTCGACAGATCTTCATCAATGGTCCCTTGATCCTTTCAACTGCTCGGTACCAAGTTAACAACACTCCGCTACTTACGTGCCTTTCCATGATCAAGGGAGCAATTTGGCTTGATCCCATGATCAACACAAAAGCTTGTTAACTGCAATTACTCTGCGCGATTGAAACCAAGGCACCTTGGTTTATTGGCCACTTGCAATTCTTGAAACCAAGAAACCAATGATCACAATGCAACTAAGCTATCGTTGTTTTAAGTTACCTTGAAACCAAGCGATTCAAGACGCTGCAACAAACTTGCTACAAAGAAAAATTGGCTATGGTACTAGCAAGTAGACCGATAAACCTTTGAAACATGGCAACCAAGTTAAACAATATTTATCGGCTCACTGGTTGCGTTGTAAAATCGATTACGAGGAGCCAAGTTACCAAGTTTACTTGGTCTTAGATCCCTCTTGTAATCCATGAAACATTGCTAGCGTTAAAACCTTGTTAGCTTTTCAATCATGATTTCATTGAACAGAAGGTAGCATAAGCAGCTTGGTTTCAAGCTGCTTAGAGTACAATGTTATCACGATAATGTAGTGCGCTTGGTTAAACCAACGCCTCGATTTCAAGGTCAAGCGCATTCCTTGTCGGTTTAACAATCAATTAGCCAAGTTCAACTTGAAGACAAGACAGCCAACGTCTCGAGGTTTCAAGTCACCTTTGTGTTCTAGGTTCTTTCAAGAACTTGTTGCCGGGAACACTTTATAGATCTTGAAACCTTGATCACGAATAATTCAAGGGAGCAAGGTTTTAGAGTTTTTAGATTTACCTTGCGCTTCTTGAAAGCTTGTTAAACTTAGTTCCTTGCTCTTTAAATTACCCAGGAATCTAAGGTTTCAATGAACCTTGAGATCAACGGAGATGGCTAACAGGGAAGGTTGGAGTTCAACCGACCCAGGAGCCGATAGTAATCGATATCAAGACTAAAGGGTTCCAAGAATCCAAGTTTTTGGAATCAAAAGCAGTAGATTGATTAGTCATGGAAGCAACTGTTCTTGATCGCCAGGGATCAAGGTGCTGCCGTGAGTCATTTCTGCTACTTAACTTAATGTCGATGCCCGGTTCTCAGAGCCTGTTGGCCCACTCGAATTTGATGAGTGAGGCAACAGCGTAGGGGGCCGTCAGTGGAGGCCGGAGCATTGCGGAGCGTCGCGATCACGAACGCCAAAGGTGGAGTCGGTAAGAGCACGACGGCAATCAACCTTGCCGCCGCGTTGGCCGACACCGAGCGACGGGTCGCCTTGATCGATGCCGATCCTTCGGGAAATGCGACCCTCGGGTTCTTTCCGAGGGGGATCCCCGAAGTCGGGCTCGCCGACCTCTTGCTCGATAATCTTGAGATCAGGGACGTCGCGCAATCGACCGGGATTGAAGGACTCGATCTGATCGCTCCAGGGAATCGGCTCGGTGAATGCTCTGACCAGATGGGAGGGAGTCAAGGACTCGGCCAAGGCCGCGAGTTCCGGATCCGTCGGGTCTTGCGGCGAGTCGTCGACCACGACCTCGTGATCATCGATACCAGCCCGGTGATCACCCCGTTGAACGTGGCGATCCTTTACGCGGTCGGAGAGGTCTTGATCCCGATCGATCCTTGCGTTGCAGCGCTCGCGGGGGTCCGGGCCCTTGAAGATCTGATCCGAGAGATCGGGAACCTCCGGCAAGAATTTACTGATGCCGGACCACTCGAGATCGCCGGTGTTTTGGTGACTCGGGTCGATCGGACCCTCGTCGCCCGACAGATCGAAGCAGAGGTCCGGAGCTACTTCGGTGACCTCGTCTTTGATCGGGCGGTCCCGCGTTCGGTCCGGTTCCGCGAAGCTTACGCGAGGGGAGTCCCGATGGTCTATTACGACCCGTACAGCCCCGCCACCGAGTCGTATCGGATGGCGGCCGAAGCCTTTCTGGCACGCGGGGTTCAGAAGGAGGGGTTGAGTCGAGCTAGGGGACCATCGCAGGAGGAGACCAACGATGGTCCGGTGGACGGAGCAGATACAACGGGGACTGCTGCTTGAGGATTCACTGGTGGTTCGTTCGAGGGCGATGGGGTCCGATGGTCAGCCGTCGGGCGAGGGCGGCTGATCGTCGGTCCTTGTCAAGCTCCGAAAGGATCGTCGAAGGGAGTCTGACTGTATGAGCGGGACAAAACGTGGCGGCATCCCTGGTCCCGAGAGCAGGACCGGGCTCGTCCGGCCTTCGATGACCGAAGCCGAATTCGAGCGTCGGATCGCAGCCGCCGAATCGAATACCGATTCCCGGAGCGATGAGGCTCCAATCGAACCTGAAACCCAACAGGCGTCCAACGGTTCCGGTTCCAACACTCAATCCAATACGCCGTCTGCCTCAACAAAATCCAATGGCTCGACCAAGTCGCGAGGACGGGGTAGGGGGGCCAAACTCAAACGCGTTCAACGGATGTTCGCGATTGAAGAGGAGGTCGACAAAAAGCTCTGGCTCTATGCGATCCATGTCGGCAAAGATCGCTCTGAAGTCGTGAACGATCTCCTCCGACCCCTTGTGGGCTCGATGGTCCTCTACGATTCCAGCGAACGCAAATCAAACCGCAACAACGAGCATGATTCTGACAATTGATCTAATCTGTATCTTAACGGGATAGCTGAGATCGATTGCAACGACGGTATGATTCAATCAACAATCAAGATGATCGACTTTGATGTTTTAACAACGATGTGAATAACTCGGAAAATCGCTTAACCAGTTTGAGTTTTGTAACTTTATCAATGGCATCCCTCTGAAACCTTTGGGTCGATCGATTCAAAGGGGGATCGTCAGAGGCAGAGCAACCTGGATTAGCAAGCAGTGGAGCTAACACTATGCACAACACCAAGGAGACGACTCCGAGGAAGCGCAAGGGGTGGCGGGTCCGTGACCTGATCTACCTCGTGATCATCATCGCCGTAGCTTTGGGCTATCTTACGGGGTTTGCCCGACACCGAAGAGAAGCGGAAGAGCGTCAACGGGACATCGAAATTCAGATTCGACTTGCCAAAGCTGCCTCTGAGGAAGCATTCCGACGAGAATCATCCAGGAACGCCAACAGACCCCAAACAAACACGAATTTGAATCAGGAGCGACCAGACGACGCCGAAGCAGCGATCGATTCTGGTCCGTGACCTTGTCTGGTTGATCTTGGTCGTAGGATGCCTCAGGATCGAATAAGAACACCTCGATGAATCAGAGGAGGAGCCTGAACCTCCGAAGAAGAACCAAGACAACGCCTCAGTAAAGTGCAATTCCTCGGGGAGCGTGCGAAAGGCTTCCAAGAAGAAAATCGAGCTAACCCGACGCGATCGAGCTTGAACTTGACTGGTTTACGAGGTGTATTGGGAGAGCCGTCACAAACACGTCTTCCGATCTAGTTTTCTCGTTTGGCTCGAGTATAGACTTGGAGTAATGGATAGCCGTTGTTGCCAAGGGTAAAGCGTTCAGGTCGGGTATAGTCACGGGTCCGGTTGCAGAGGATAAACCGATCCTCTTCAAAACGGTAGATCCCGAGGTTGTCGGGCATTTCCTCACCATCAGGTCCTCGGTAGTCAACGAAGTCGAGCTGCTTGGGCTCGGTTGATCCGTTGAGGACCACCTTTCCCTTGTAGGTAACAAGTTCACCGCCAGGGAATTCGACTTGGAGCGTCCCACGATCCTCTTTGATGACGAGGGTTACCGGGAGCGTATCGAAGATCGTGCAATTCCAGGTTCCCTGGATTCGACCGAGATCACCGGTCGGTTGCTCAACGGAAGCATCGATGTCGGACGCCAGACAGGAGTAGGGTACAGAGACGATTGCGAGCAAAAGAATGAGTCGTCGAGCGAGAGTTCGGAATAGATTCATCATGGAAGCTCCGACAAGCAAGTGAGAGGGAACCGAAGATAATGCCCATCCCCGGCGTTGGGGCCGCCAAGGATGGGATGGAAGAGGGGCGTCAATTACTCTGAGTCGTCAGGCTCAACTCCCTTGGCCATCGAGGGTCGGAACGCAATCGCACGGCGGACAGCCGGTGGTAGTGGTGCGTCAGAACCCTTGATCGCACGCCAGAGAATCTCGTTGAGTTCGAAGTCGTTGATACGGTCGTAATCGCTAAAGTCCATCTTCAACGACCGATCAGCGCCGTAGGCCAGGGGGGAGTTAGTTGCGAAGAGATCGATCCGAGCCTCTTCGTGGTCGTAAGGAGTCAGGTCGGCCTCAGCATTGAAGCAGTCGAACATCGGATTCGCTGCCGCGTCATACTGGCTCATCGGCGGGAGGCCGAGGATCAGCTCGATTGTCCGGAGCATGCTGGAGGTCGTGTACTGCGTGCTGACGAGTGCCTTCCGCTTGGTGTAGGGACTAATGACGAGGCCGACAGTCCGGTGGGCGTCGACGTGGTCAGGTCCGTTCTGGGCGTCGTCCTGGATCACAAAGATCGCCGTCTCGGGCCAGTATTTAGAGTGTGAGATCACCTCGACAATTCTGCCGAGCCCAAGATCGTTGCTCGCAACGCAGGCTTGAGGAGTGAAAGCGCCAGGGCGAGTCCCATCAGTATGATCCTCACCAAGAGACATCACCATAAATTGAGGGAGGTTGTCATTCTTCTCAAACTCGCGGAACTCCTCGATGAAGATCTCGGCGTTCTTGAAGTCCCGAGGACGGCCGGAGCCATCGCGGAGCCCGAAGGTCGGATGAACGTGGCCGACGAGGCCAGGGACGCGGCCTTCCATCCGTCGGGTCCCGTCTGGCTCAGTAACCTGAGTGGTGTACTCGCGGTAGCTCCGGTAAGTCAGACCATTCCGAGCACAGAGGTCCCAGATATAGCCAGAAGGTGCGGTCGCGAGGTCGCTTTCTTCATCATCGTCAACCCCTTCTCGACCTGAGTAAGTCAGCAGCCAATCCCGGGAGATGTAGTCGGTGTTATAGGCCATGGTCGACCATGGGTGACCATCACGGGAGACCTGACCGTTGCAGTAGAGGTTATCCAGTAGGACGAACTCTCGTGCAAGCTTGTGGTGATTCGGTGTGACCTCCTCACCGAACATCACCAGCGAGGGGTCACCGTTCCCCTCAGGGATATCGCCGAAAACCTGATCGTAGGTCCGGTTTTCTTTGATGATGTAGAGGACGTGCTTGATCGGTGAGGGATCGCCGACGTTGGTCGGAATCGCTGTCGGACGGTCGTAGGGTGCGGTCGTCAGGAGTTCGTCGGAGTACGGACAGTTTTCGTAGACCTGTTCAGTATATTCTTGGAGTTTCTCGTCATCTGGCATCGGGATGATCGAGAGGGCACCAGAGAGTGTGGTACCGATGTAAGGGTAGGGCCGACGACGGCCACCTTCACCCTCGGGAGACTCACCTTCCTCGTAAAAGGGGTTGGCCTCGGTTTGGTTCCCCTTTCCGACGCCGACCAGCAGCTTAGAGCCATCAGTTGATACAGCGACAGCGGTCGGATACCAACCAGTCGGAATAAAGCCTTTGACTCGGCTCTCGCTCGGTTTGCTGATGTCGATGACGGCAACACAATTGTTGTCCGCATTGGCAGCGAAGAGAGTCTTACCGTCAGGTGAGACGGCGACTGCATCGGTCGTACTTCCTTCAGGCGACCTCGGAAAGAGCGAGGTGTGGATTGTCTCTGTGACATAGCCGCGAGCAGTATCGATCACCGAGACACAATTGCTACTAGCGCAAGCGACAAAGATCCGATCATCAGTTGGATGAACGGCGATCTGGTTCGGGTGCTCGCCGACGCTGATTGATCGGATCACCCGGAGGGACTCAGGATCAAGCTCATGGACCGTCCGATCAGCCCAGTCGGACACGTAGAGACGGGTCCCACTCTTGGAAAATGCCAGATCATACGGGCGGATCCCGACTTCGGCGGTTTGCTCGGGAGCGTTACCCGAGAGGTCGATAACGTCGATGCTCCCGTTGTCGATGTCAAGTGAGTAGAGTGCCTTGCCGTCGGGGCCGAGAGTGATCCCACTTCGGAAGCGGCCTGAGTCTCGACGCTCTTCAACCGTCAGCCGATCCTTGCCAGGCTCAATCGGATTGGCCTTGGTTAAGGTTTTCCGATCTGGATCAAGCTCAAAAGCGTGGACCAAACCGTTGCCGCCGCCCGACCACCAGATTTTCCCAGCAGGTTCGTCGACGGCCAGGCCGAACCAGCTCTGACGAACGGTCTCCTGAGCAACGATGGACCCGTCGTTCAGGTCGATCAGCGAGATCTGGTGGGTGTTGTAGCCGTTCGAGGTCGCGAGCGCATGTGAGCCACCTGCAACCGATTGAATACCGAGAACCAGATCGTTGAGGATTACCTGGTTGCCGACCGGGGTGATCGTCCAACCGTTGGGCAGTCGGAAGCCGTCTTCAATCGGACCTGCATATTGGGGAGCGGATCCCTCCTGATGTCGGGGTTCCGCCTCTTGGGCCGACGACGACCCGACGAGAAACGTGGTGAGAAGTGCGAGAGCGAATCGAGTGCCCATTGATCGGTAACTCCAAGGGAACAAAGGGGGCCGTCTTCGGAGCGGCCTCGGCCTCGATTGTCCCTCTGGACGATTGGGCTGCAAACGACTTTCTTGATGAAGATTTGCAGAAGAGTGAAAGCTCCTTACAAGATTAGGTCTAATAAAATATCATCAAGATTTATATAAAATTTTAACAAAAAGTGTGATCATGAATAAGAGACGGGACGCTTTTTCCCTGTGATTGATCTCGGAGCGTCCCGTGATAATTGAAATATTTTAAGAATTGAGGATTAGCGACGGTACGATGATGCAACGCCAAACCCGAGACTCCCAAGCGCTGGAGAGCCTCGACGACCACGCCAGAGGCGGAGCCGAGCGTCGTGGACGGTTGCAGAACTCCCCGAGAGTCGTGGCGTTCCTGGAGCAGGGGAGAGGTTCACCCGAGTCCGTGGATCGGGCGCCAACGCTAACAGACCAGCCTGATCGATCATTGAAGTTCGAGCGCTCATTGGTTTGACTCCAAAAAGTTGAACCAACCTCGAGATGAGTCCGAACTGATAGTGTCTGATATCAAACGGAAACAACAAAAATGGGGAGATTAGGCGTAAACAAGCGACAATTGGTGGTTCTCTGAGCGTTGCCGTCGACGATCGAATCGTCGACGGAGTTCGCGGCTGACAGATGATTTAATCCGATCTGCCGCCTGAGCAGCAGCGATCTTCTCATTCCGTGCTGTCAGTTCCAGGACCAGTTGTCCCGTTGGTTCGAGGTCGACAATCACTCGGCAGCGTTTGTCACAACCACCACGCGGACCGTTGATGTCTTCCAGGAGGACCGAAACCAGTCCGATCCGACCGCCAAATCGGCCTAACGCGAACCGGAACCGCCGCTCCACGTACTGAGACAACCTCGGATCAATCAGGACACCAAGGCCTCGGAGATTGAGTCGCATGAGTGAACCCCCCTGTGTTGGGACCTGTGTTTGATTCAGGCTGGGAATTTTTACGATCTGACCAACCCAAAGGCAACACAACAACTTTGGACGCGATCGTTCGAAAAAACCGAAGTGTGGAACATCATGATGGAATGGATGAACTTCAATCATCTTTACTACTTTTGGATCGTTGCTTCGGAAGGGTCGATTGCTCGGGCGAGTGATCGATTATTGGTCGCTCCGCCGACCATTAGTGCCCAGTTGCGCGCCTTGGAACGCTCACTCGGCGAAGTGCTCTTCGAGAGGACAGGCCGCGGTCTAGCCCTTACAGACGTCGGCCGGACGGCCTATCACTATGCCGATGAGATGTTCGCAACGAGCCGGGAGATGATCGACACAATCCGGGGTCGTCCGACCGGACGACCACTTCAGCTCGGGATCGGGGTGATTGATAACCTTCCAAAGCTGGTTGCCTATCGACTGATCAAGCCTGCCCTTGAACTTCCAGAACCCGTCCAATTCAACTGTCGGGAAGGGCGACCGGAAACTCTCTACTCAGAACTTGCTGTCCACGGGCTCGACGTTGTTCTTTCGGATGCACCGATCGGACCGGAGATCAGGGTCAAGGCGTTTAACCACTTGCTCGGCGAGTGTGATGTCACGATCCTTGGTGCACCTCAACTCGCGGCTCAGTACCGGAAAGGATTTCCGGAATCGCTCGACAATGCACCGATGCTCTTGCCGAACCGGACGGCGGCACTCCGACGCGATCTCGACCAGTGGTTCGAATCAAAAGAAATCCGCCCCTTGATCCGAGGCGAACTTGACGATCTCGCGCTCCTGAAAGTGTTTGGCCAGGCTGGTGAAGGGCTCTTTGCGATTCCCTCCGTCATCGAGGCTGAGGTCCGCCACCAATATCGGGTCCGGATGGTCGGTCGAATCAACGAACTCCGAGAACGCTTCTTCGCGATTTCGGTAGAACGAAAGCTCAAACACCCGGCTGTCTTGGCGATCTGCGAAACTGCTCGACGTGCGGTCTTCGCCGAGCATGATCTTACGAACCGTCCCGGATCCTCCTCGCAAGCGGATTCAAAACCGAATTACTAGGATGAAGCCCACTATTCTTCCTCCACTTTCGACTCGTTCCATCCGAAAAGGCGTCTGGTGACTGTAGCAGTCTTTCCAGGATGCCATACGATGAATTTGCGTTCTCAATTCAGCAAGTGGAGAACGCCCATAATCACTAATTTTAGATCATGCGCGAGATGAACCCATTCAACATTCGATGATGATGACAGAGGATCAACCGGGTACCTCCGAGCCTGTTCCTGAAGATAGGCTTCAGATCCCGGCCGGGGAGGCACCGCGGCTAGCGATGCAACCGCCAGCAACGCGGGGGCTTCGCTTGCATCGTCTACCCTGGAGCGTATGCCCACTCTACGCGGCGATCACGATTGCGCTGTTGCTCGTGGTGGGGGGATGTCACCCACCAGACCCTGGTGACGTTGGAGTGAACCCCAAAAACGAACCGGCCTCTGAGACAGAACCAGCGGTACCCAGCACACGCAACGCGATCAAATCGCCGCTACGGAACGGCTACGATCCAGGGACTAACCTACGATCGAGTTATCCCGCGATGTCCTTCGAATCGATCTTCCAGAACGGTCTGCGTGCTCGGTACCGTGCCGAGCACGGGTTGGTAATTCCCACTGAGGGAAGCGTTAGTTTCCCCGGGATCGATCGCGCCCGACTCCAAGTATCGGACACCTCTCGTCCCTGGTCACCAGAGGCGAACTCATTCTCGATTGAGTTTTGGGTGAGGCTAGGATCTCAAACCAGTAACAATCTCAAATTTCTGATCGACAATGAGGGGTGGTCAGTCCGTTGGGAAAATGATCAACTTGAATTCTTTGTGAAAACGAACAGTAATGCCAAAGCAAATGTGGTGCACCTTGTCGATGTCCACATCTGGTATCATGTTGTCTTTGTCATCGATCGCTCATCACATCAGGTGAGTGGTTACCTCAACGGTGTTCCCAATTTTGCGACGGGTTCCGAGGGGGACACGATCCCGGCGGGTGAACCCCTCGTCGATGACACGACGGTCATGGTCGGTTGTCGGCTGAACCCAACGTTAGAGTTTGTCGGTGAGATTTCAGCGTTACGGATCTGGAATGGTAGAGCGCTTAATGCCGTCGAAGCCACTCAACTGTACAATGGCGGTGCCGGCAGAATGTACGATGATCTGCCGGGTCTGGGATTGATTGATCAGCTTGTCTCGTCCTGGCCGCTGGATGAGGCACGCGATAGCTTTGCATCAGCAATCTGGCGTGATCAGCATTTTGGCGCCTACGATTTTACCTCACGCACAACGGGGACGGTGTATCCTTCGTCGGCGGCAGGC
Organism: uncultured Isosphaeraceae bacterium; assembly: GCA_964510225.1. Taxonomy (GTDB): domain Bacteria; phylum Planctomycetota; class Planctomycetia; order Isosphaerales; family Isosphaeraceae; genus CAZEAN01. Next base: position 65,218 of record CAZEAN010000006.1, on the reverse strand, counting down.
CCGGGGAGTGCGAGCCGTTGGCGGGATCAAACCAGTCATGGTCACGACTTCGTGACTCCACCCAACGGCGTCATTGTCACAGCTGGCACTTCTCCAGGTCCTCGGATTGAGTTTGATGGCGTGTCGACGGCGTTGCGAGTTCCGCATGGATTAGTCTCTGGACTGACGGACTTTACTCTGTTGTTCACCCTCGGGCGTGATGCGCTGGGTAAGGATGAGCCGCCTCTGAGTCATCCTGAGGTGTTCTACGAAGAGTCGAACGCAGACAACACGGAGTACATTCGGGGGACGATGCTTACCAACGGTTGCATCCAGTGGGATCTTTCGTTAACGAACAGTGCGTCGGTCACGACGACGCATTCTCTTAAACCCTCCCGGGCGGTGGTTGGTGATAAGGATTGGGGTGTCTTCGGTCTGCGTCGATCGGGTTCGACCTTGGAGCTGATCATCGACAATCAGATGGATACATCGGAGACGTTGCCGTCGGACGCTGTGGTGTCGGCACCGAGTCAAGTGGATCTAGGTGCGTCATCGTTGGGGAGTGAGTACTTTAGTGGTTGGATCGCGGCGTTGTCGGCATATGAACTGGCGTTACCAGACGCAGACATGCATCGGCTGTTACAAGCGGACTCGATCCTGGTGAGTCGGACCAGCGGTGTTGGTCCGCTGTCGGTGTTCTTGGACGCGAGCTATATGCCCGGGATCCCGGATCACCTGCGTCAAGACCACTTTTACAGCTGGCATATGGGTGAGGGTGGTCCGCAGATCCATCAGGTGGGTGTGGAACACGGGATGATTCCTCCGCCAGGTTGTTTAACCCCGGAGTATGATGCGAACGTACCGACGGGTTTATTTGTCAGTCACGTTTATGACTACGATCCACAGCGATTGGTGCGTCAGATCTGCTTAGAAGTGCGTGGTCCGCATCCGAACTCCACGATCCTGTTCCGGGGTAACGTGCGATTGGTGGCGGTGACCGAGACTCCGCCTGGTGGTTGGACGGATATTTACGTCGACCCGAGCTTGGGAAGCCAAGGTCCGGGAGATCCAGGTAGCCTGGAGGCCCCGTACCCGAGTATTGAGCAGGGTCTGGCAGCGGCGTCGAGTCTGGAATACACAAACTGTCGGGTGTTGCTCAAGCGTGGGACGACGACATTCTTGTTGAACCGGATCTCGCTCGACAAGGTTCAAGGTCCGTTCGAATTAGGAGCTTACGGTAGTGGTCCAGCACCGGTGCTGGAGCAGCCGTTTGATTCAACGCTCGACCGAGCGATTGATGTGAAGAGTTCAGTCGATATCCGCATTCGGGGTTTTGATATCCGCGGCAACGATTTTCTGGGTCGTTGGAACCCGATCGACGTATTGCAAGATAACCACGATGTGCTGATCCAAGATGTGGAATGTCGTTACAGTAAACCGCTTCAGAGCACACGTAATAGTGAGTACGTAGCGATCGATCGCTGCCGGGCGCACCACGGTGGTCCGTACCTGATGTACGGTGACGGGGGATTTGTGCGATCGAGTATCACACGTTCGCGTCTTGATAACGCGTGGTGGTACACGGCGATCGATGGTCAGCTGATTGCGGGTGCGACGAAGTCTAAGCAGATTCTGGATACGAGTGATCCTCAGTTCGGTTACACGTCGGATCGTCAGATCATGCGGTTAGTGCAAGAGGTTCCTCACAATCTGAGTGGTAATGAATATTTGATCATTCGACGTAACAAACGTGACTTGATCGACGATACTGTCGAGGGCCACATTGCGTTTGGGACGTTGGTGACAGGTGTAGTAGATAGTGAGACGTTTGACATCGACCTTGATCCGACGGATCCGTTGGTGTTACCGCCGTCAGGGAATCGTCACGGTAAACTGTTTAATTCAGACGATGATGTGGTAGTGTTACAGGGTGTCAGCGATGTGTTCGAGGATATGTCGAGCACGCTGTTGACAGATAGCACCAAGGGTGAGCACTTTTTCCGTGCGTCCCGTTATTCACGAGCGTACTTTGGTGGTGTGTCGTTTGACTTTGACGCAGGGACGCTTCAAGGTGCGAAGCAAGCGTTGACGCTGCGTGCGACGTCGAAAAACTCATACTATGCGAACGTTACCGATGTGTTTTCACATGCGCTAGTGGCGTTGGAACAGCTCGAGAATCCTGGTGTGAATTATTATGGTGTGTTTGAACGCTTGAGCATGTACGAATCGACGAGTGAGATTGAAGAATCGGACGGGATGACGCATCGTGATTCGTGCTATTTTTCGGTGAATTATCGTCCGTCGGTGCGGATGAACAAAGGGTCGCAAGCGGACGCGGACGCGTTGGAACGTGTGCGGATCTACCGCAATCGGTTCATCAGTCCGTTGCTTTCGGGTCAGATTGGAACGGAGAATAATGACAACACGGACCCGGAGATTGGTAATCAACCAGGGGACAACTTTGAGATAGCCGATCCGGCGACGGGGGTTCCACTTGATCTTGGTGTCGCTGTGACGGTTGATGCAGATGGAAAAATGGTGAGTCTGAATGGGGGTCTGGTAACTTCCGATTTGCCGAGCGGTGGTCAAGAGCCGTTGACGACCTACTGGGAACGTCGTCAGGAGGGTGGTGCGTCGTCACGATTGAGCCATACGAATGTTCCGATTGTATTCGACATTCTTGAGCCCGGGATGACGAACATTGATTACCGTTTAGTGATCCATGATGGTAACAACAACGTGTCGCATACGCCGTGGGTAAGTGTAGCTGGTCTGCCCCCGACGAACCCACTGTTGGCTCCGTCCGATGTGAGCCCAGGCGTCATCATGGACGACTCGGTGGAATTGACTTGGACGGCAGTGGACGATGCGAATAGTTATGAAATCGAACGTAGTCTTGATGGTACCAATTGGGTGTTGGCAGGAATTGTGATCGGTAATAATTTCTACGTCGACATAGGTCTGGAATCAGAAACAACCTACCACTATCGTATTCGTGCGATCAACCAGTATGAAACGTCTTCGTTTAGTGATGTCGTCGTAGTACAAACACAAATCCCGTTGCTGATCCCGACGAACCTTGTTGGTGTAGCGTTGTCGCATGATCAGGTGGATTTGACTTGGGATGCAGTAGATCGTGCCGATGGTTATGAGTTGGAGCGTTCTGAGGACGGTGGTGTGAGTTGGACCTTGATCGCGTCGTTGATCGTGTCGAACTCGTACAGTGACGTCGGTCTTCTTGGGGAGACGACGTATCAGTATCGTGTACGAGCGTATGATCAATCGTCGTCAACGGCATTTAGTGTGGTAACCGAAGTAACGACGCCGATCGAACCGTTAGGGGTCCCGACGAACCTTGTTGGTGTAGCGTTGTCGCATGATCAGGTGGATTTGACTTG
>CAZEAN010000006.1:0-61741 GCA_964510225.1 uncultured Isosphaeraceae bacterium | reverse complement strand
CGATGGTTATGAGTTGGAGCGTTCTGAGGACGGTGGTGTGAGTTGGACCTTGATCATGACTGTCCAGGTAGACAACTTTTATCATGACAGCGGCCTTAGTGAAGACACAATCTATCACTATCGTATCCGTGCATTTAATCACAACCAACACTCGCATTTTAGTAATGTTCAAGTTGTCCAAACACCATTGATTCCACTCGATCAGCCTACAAATCTTGTAGTGAACCCAGTTGGAATCGATGGAGTTGATCTTAGCTGGGATGACATCGAAGGAGTTGACGGCTTCGAAATCGAGCGGAGTTTAGATGGATCGACCAACTGGTCCTTGGTCGGAACCGTCACTTCGGGGTCAGCCTTTTCGGATCGGATGCTCGAACGTGGAACGACTTACTACTATCGGATTCGTGCGTTCGACCCAGATCAATTCTCTGTTTTCAGTGCAGTTGTCTCGGCGACAACGGCAATGACCACTAGTATGTCCCCAATCGAGCAAGGATACGTACCGCCAGCACCCCGTTCACGAACCGCTCGATCACGACGTTTTTGGTAACGAACGCACCAGATGATTGATCCACACTGTTCCTTTCCTCTTCTGAAAATCGCCTTTGATTCTCGAGGAAGGGAGCAGCCCCTAGAGCTCTTTCAGAAGATTATGATTGCGCGGACCAATGGCTTAGATCACAATCAATCAGAGTGCTCAGCCGGTCGACCTCAGGGCGGAACTGTTCAACTAATCGGTTTCGGAGTGTGGGGTCGATCTGCTGATCCCGGAGGACTTTCCCAGTCTTCGACACCAATCTCCGATAGAACTTGAGGACGGGATCTGGCAAAGGATCAACTAACAGACGCTTCAGTTTACGGTTCTTCGTAAAGAAACGCTTTATTGCGAGGTCGGTGCCCGTCACCGGCCGGCTCTGATTCCTGATTCCGAGATCAACCTCGACATTTGGATCAACCTGAAGAAATTCCAACGTTTCTCGATATACGCGTTGGACATTAGATTTGAGATCATCAAAAATAATAATATGAACTTTGTCACGATCGAACTGGTCAAAAAAGCGTTGAACTTGAGGCGAAAAGGTTGCGATCTCAGTATAGACGTGACAATTCTTCAAGCGGGTCGTCGGCGGGATCCGTTTTCCCTCTCGACGTTCCGGTTCTGCATCGAGCGCTTCTTGTAGACTCAGGAGATCTTCATTGCCCGTGTTGATCCGCTCCAAATGCAAGGAGTTGATCATATCAACCGGGTTCCGGAGCATGATGATGATCCGGGCGTCGGGCTCAAATTCTTTGATCCGTTGGGCTGCGGTTTGAGAGAAGAGGTACAACGGGCTCGATTCTCCGCGATATCGCGCATCCCGACCTTCCTGGAAGAGGCCAAGGTAGGTAGAACGATCCCCGATGTAACGTCGAGGATCGATTTCCAACTCGTCGGCGAAATGCCTCGGCTCTTTGTTCCGGCTCATGAAGATCTCAGGATGCTGATCAAGGTAATCATGCATCGACGTCGTACCACACTTGGGTGCTCCTACAATGAAGAGGTTTGGTCGGACAAGTCCGAGATCTTGCGACTGGCTCATCAGTAGTACCTTACCGGAGAATTGCGACGTCAATGGCCCAGAAATGGTTAGATCAGGGACCTCAAGCCCAACTGCCACGAGTATAGTCTGCTCGGGATTGCTCTGCCAATCAGCCCGAGAGGTATGTTGGAACCGTGCCGACCTCCGTCTGAGAATTCAAGTGAGATGAATGAAACGCCTCGGCAACTGATCGTCGTTGTTCCTGTCTTCAACGACTGGCCTTCTTCAGCGATGCTCCTCAAACGGCTTGACGAGATCGTGGACAAGACCGGATGGTCCTGGAGCGTGTTGTTGGTCGACGATGGTTCGACCGAACCCTCTCCACCGCCATCATTCTTCCCGAAGCTTGAGCAAATAGCATCGTGCCAGCTCCTCCCGCTTCGTCGTAATCTGGGGCACCAACGCGCGATTGCCCTTGGCCTTTCTTTTGTGCATGACCACCTCCGTGCCGATGCTGTTTTGGTGATGGACGGGGATGGCGAGGACGCCCCCGAGGCGGTTCCTGAACTCCTCCGGCGATTCAACGACGAAGGTGGTAACACCATCATTCTCGCTGAGCGTTCGGAACGTTCTGAAGGGCTTCTGTTTACCCTCTGCTACCACACCTATCGGCTGATCCACCAATTCCTCACGGGGGTGGTGATCCGATCGGGGAACTTCAGCGTGCTCCCTCGGAGTGCGGTCGATCGCCTCGTGAGCATCTCTGACCTCTGGAACCATTATGCCGCCACGATCCATGCCAGTCGGATTCCCTTTGCCTTGGTTCCGACCCGTCGTGCCCGACGTTTTGACGGCCAGTCCAAGATGAGCTTCGTCGCGTTGGTGATTCACGGGCTCTCAGCGATTTCAGTCTTCCGTGACCGAGTTGCCGTCCGGCTCCTGATCCTTTCGGTTGGCTGCCTGATCGCTGCGGTCGTCGGCCTCGGAGCGACAATCACGATCCGGCTTGCGACTCCTTGGGCGATCCCTGGCTGGGCAACCTATTCCAGTGGACTCCTGATCCTGGTCTTGCTCCAAATCATCTCTTCGATCATCGTTTTTGTTTTCGTCGTGCTCGGAAGTCGTGAAGCCATGGGCTTTCTACCGATTCGAGACTACGTCCATTTTGTTTCCGAAGTCCGATCGCTTGGTCCGAGATCAGAGCGACCTCCCACAACCTCCCTCGAGTCGGGGGATCGGCTGTTATGAGCATCACTACGGTTTCGAGCGGATTCCAATACCATGGGTCGGAACTGGATGTCTTCCGATTCGCGACGAACTGGAAGCGCTACTACCAGCGACAGATCGCCCCCAAAATTCAAGGGGACGTTCTTGAGGTCGGCGCTGGGATCGGTGCAACGACACGGACCCTCTGCACTGGTTCGGAACGTCAATGGGTCTGCCTCGAGCCTGATCCCGGGCTTGCCGCCCGGATCGCCGAGGAACACCGACGGATCCCTTATCCAATCGCGCCCGAAGTCATTGTCGGGACCCTTGAGACGCTTGAGCCCTCAAGGACCTTTGATACCTTGCTCTACATCGATGTCCTCGAACACATCGAAGATGACGCCGACGAGTTCAGGAGAGCTGCCGAACGGCTCAAGCCTGGTGGTTCGTTGATCATCCTCTGTCCGGCTCACGGCTGGCTCTTCAGTGAGTTCGATCATGCGATCGGGCACTATCGTCGCTACGACAAGGTGATGATGACACAATTGCCAAAGAGGGGCCTCCAACTCAATCAACTGTTCTACCTCGATTGCTTCGGTGTAATCCTCTCGCTCTTGAATCGCTTGATCAGACGGAAAGGAGCCCCTTCCTCAGCGCTCCCGATTCTCTTCTGGGACCGTCTTGTGATCCCTTGCTCTCGAGTCTTCGACGCTATCATCGGTTACCGCTTCGGCAAAACGATTGTGGGGATCTGGTCGAAACCGACTGACGGATCATCGAACGCCAGAGCCGATCGATCGTAGTAGTACAGATGTCCCTGAGGTTGGTCCTGTTCCTTACCGTTCTGTTGAAAGCAGCAAATTCCGATGTCGACAACGATCACCATTAGGGAATCTGAGCAAACGTTGAAACGACTCGCTGAGATCCGAGTTCTGACGCCGATCTCGGTTGTGATACCGACCGATCAAGGGTCAGAAAACGTGACAGTTTTACTCGACCGAATAAACACGCTTCGAGAAATAAAAAACATCAAAATTGAAGTGCTGTTAATGATTTGCCAGTCGGGCAACATGAGCATCGGAGGATCAGAAGAGCTCAGGTTCGATTGGGTCCAGATGGTGGTCCAAGAGAGGCCAAGGGGATTGGGTGAGGCGATCGTCGATGGGATCAGGTTAGCGCGCCATCAGGTTGTGGTGGTGATGGACGCAGACCTCAGTCATCCACCGGAAAAAATCCCCGAACTGATCTTCGCATTGGCTTCTGGACAGCAGTTCGCCATTGGGTCACGGTACCGCACGGTCGGGAATACAGGCTCTGACGAAGGGACTCTCAGATTATTCTACCGGATGGCGTTGACCTTGCTCACGCGGCCGCTGACCACTGTCAGCGATCCGATGACAGGTTTCTTCGCCTTCCGACGATCCCAGATCGATGATGCCCCCCATTTAAACCCGATCGGCGACAAAGTCGGTCTGGAACTGATCGTCAAATGTGGCTTGGACGACATCGGCGAGGTTGCGATCCGATCCGATGGGGCTCAGAGTCAACGCAAGCGGACTTTCAAAGATGAGCTTAATTATATTAAGCATGTTAGGCGTCTCTACATTTTCAAATACAAGAACCTAAGCAGCCTCGCGCAATTTATGGTGGTCGGTGCCTCGGGGACGATCGTGAACCTGGGGGTCCTGACGTTGCTCGTCTGGCTTGGAGTCTCGAAGAGTGTTGCGGTCGCTTGTGCGATCGGAGTCAGTATCGTCAATAATTTTCTCCTGAATCGTCGGTTTACCTTCAGCTATGCCCGGACGGGCTCGATCTGGCGACAGTTCCTCGGTTTCTTAGGTGCCTCGACCTTGGGATCGTTAGTGAACTTCGGGGTGACACTGGCCGTCGAGAGCCAATTCGACCAGATCCCACTCCAAGTCGCGGCCCTGATCGGAATTGCTGGCGGAATGGGCTTCAACTTCCTGATCAACCGCTTCGTCGTTTTCCGAGAAAAAACACCCCGGACGAACCTAGAGAGTACGGAGACGACCTCTTCTGCAACATCAGCTTGAATCGAAAACGACGAGCCAAATTGTAAGTAGTTTTAGTATTTGTTAATGCAACTGGCAGCTCGAATGACTTGACATAAACAGCAACGCTGATTGCTGGTTACGCTCAGGCGAAGCGATGCAACACATCTCGAATCCTGGCGGCCGAGAGCCCGTTCGACGCTGCGCACTTGAGCCCTGATGCAAGGCTCAAAATAGCGATTGCGAGCGTTGCAAGACCATTTCTTGAAATGTTTTGACAGTACTCCAGGTACAAGTTAGCATGACTGCCAACATTGTGGCATCAATGCCCGATCGCACACTCTCACAATCCGATAGGATAGTGAGAGTAACATCGATTTGGTGCTTTGGTGTATTTAGAGGGTGTTTTCATCATTGGGGATGATACGGGGTTTCGCGGGACCTTGACGCAATCGCTTCAACCTTTCATGCTCAAGGCAACACGGTCTCGCGCCGAGGCTCCTTGCCGACCGATCTCCTTAGTGTTCAGACGATCACAGATCAGATTTCATCGCTCATCGTAACAAATGAGCACAATCCATTTGTTCTTGGTTCCATAATCGCGCATCAAGGATCAACAGAGGAACGAAATCGATGCATCCGGGATTCAACTCCGAGTCGCCTCGCGATGGCCTTCACTCAGGCCGACGTCGTCCCCAAGGGTCCTTGTCGCGTCGGTCGAAATCACGACGCTACGCGCTCGAGAACCTTGAGCCGAGAACTCTCCTGGCGACAATCCCGGTCGCCGAGGTCGTCAGCCGAGCAAATGTTTCCAATCCCGGCAATTTTTCTGACGACGACCTCAATGAAAGCTCGCCGTCGGTCGCGGTGAGCCCGGTCAATCCATCGGTTGTAGTCTCCTCATGGACGACCAACTTCACCCCGGCCAATCCGCCCGCAACACCGATCACGGCCAATATTGCGTTGTCGACCGATGGCGGACTGAGCTGGAATCCGTTGTTCACACCTCCGGTCCGCCTCGACCCCACGACGAGCGATCCCGTTGAGCCGTACTCACAGGTGACTGACGCCTCAGTCGCGATCGACCGTGATGGCAACATCTTCCTGCTGACCGTTCAGCGCAACGACGACAATTCGGCGGGTGAGGTGATCCTCTCGCGCTACAACCCGCAAGGGCTCGGCCGAGTCGATACGACTGTCTACCAGTGGGATCAGGATGACGATAACGATGCAGGGGGATTGCCCGATACGGCGGTTCTCCACCCTGATCTAGCGATTGACGACACTGCGGCAACGTTTACTGATGTTGATACTGGTGACTCAATAAACAATCCGCATGCAGGTAATATCTATATAACCTGGATTGGTGACACGCCAGATCCTGGTGTCGATAACTGGAATCCGCTGACAGTTGAATTGGTTAGTTCGACCGATGGTGGCTTCACCTTTACCGCGCCGTTGACTGTCAATGCTGGTGGCAACTTCGGCGACCAACGGAACACCACGCCGAGACTCGCGATCAGCCAAGGTACATTCGACGGTCTTGTACCAGCCGGCCTGGTCACGGTCGTTTGGGATGACTTTGGTACAGGAGCAGGTGGTAGTCCACCAGTAAGCATCATCAACTCTCGTGGGATCACTGACGGTGGTACGACACTGGGGCCACAGACTTTTGTCACGGCGACAACGGTTCTGGGGAATCAGGCAGGTGGAGGTCAGACAGCATCAGCGGCGACACCGCTGAACATCGGTGCCTCGCCGGTGATCGCCTCAGACAATACACTTGGGTCCTTTAGCGGCCAGCAAGGTAGGCTCTACATCGCCTACGTCGACCGGCTTGACAGTGACGATAACCCGGCGGACAACACCGACATTAGCCTCGCTGTTTCAGATAACGGCGGTGCGAGTTGGACAGTGATCGATGCCAAGGTCAACGATGACTCTGCTCTCGTCGATGGCTTCTCCGAATCCTCTGAAGGAATAGCGACAGGATCGAACGCTCTCTCGATCTCTGGCCGTCCTCAGTTTGAGCCCGAAATTGCTGTTGACCCGGCGACAGGGACCTTAGTACTCAGTTGGTTCGACGCCCGCTACGATGCTTCTGAAGGACGGGTTGCCCGGTATGTCACTTCGAGTATTGACGGTGGCCTGAGCTTCTCGGAACAAACCTTCGTGAACCGTCCTGAGACGGCGGTCGATGTTGCGACCAACGAGCTCGTGATCCTGGGGCCGGTACCAGACAACCAGTCTGGGGGTAATCCGTTAACCGAAGGAACCTTCGGCTTCGGGACTCGGCAAGGGCTTGCTGTCTTTGCCGGCAATGTTTACGTAGGCTGGTCAAGCAATGAGAACGCTGGCGCAACCCCGGACGCCAGCTTCTTTGGTGGCCTCGATGCTCAAGGCCTCCTGGACACTCGAGTAGTCCGAGCCACCATTGCTGCGGGGCCGAGAGCGATTGTTGATGAAACAACCCGGCTCACCTTCAACACGCCAGACTCCGGTACAGCAATCCCGGCCAATAGCCAGGTTGAAGCTGAGATTGACCTCGACTTTACCTTCGAGATTCTTGATGTCGATGTGCAGGTTGACATCGCTCATGACGATGTCCGTGACCTCACACTCGAGCTGATTGGTCCGGACGGGACGGTAATTCCTCTCTTCAATGGCGATGATCTCAATCGGACGGGACCACAGGTTGATCTTGCTGGGACGATCTTCGACGACGAAGCATTATTCCAGGTTTCAGACTTGCCCGCCCCGTTCAATGTTGTACCTGTCCAACCAGCGAGCCCAGGCCTCACAGGGTTCGAAGGGGATCTGTCACTCCTCAATGGACAGCTTGGAGAGGGAAGGTATCGACTCCGAGTTACGAACAACGGCGATACAGTCGGAACGATCAACGACTTCAATTTGCAGTTCCTGCTCTCGTCTCCGGCTGGTGGTGTTCCACTGACTGAAGATGGTACGGGTACGCCAGAAGTCCGCGAGTTCTTCGTCCTCTTTGACCGCCCGATTGATGGGACGACGGTCGACACAACCGATTTCGAGATCCGGGGTCTTGATGCCAACGGTATTCCGGTCGGTCTCGACCCCGAAGGACGACTGAACATTCTCGGGGTTGATCAACTTGGTCCCGAAGCGTTCCGGATCCGGGTTGAACCGGTCTCGACGCCAGGGACTTACAGCTATGCCGTTGGTCCTGAGATTAACGATCTCCTGAGATCGATTCAGCAGACAGTGATTCCTGGCTTCTCCGGGACGTTCGACGCTCGGACCCTCGATCCGACCCAAGTCGATCTGATGGTCCCTGATGCAGGCGGTAACCCAACGATTACCTCGGATATTGTCGTTTCTGGGGTTCCTGCTGGAGAGGTGATCGGAGATGTCAACGTTGGCCTGACGATCGACCACACCTGGGATGGTGATCTAATCCTTACCTTGATCAGCCCAGAAGGAACCCGGGTCACGTTGTCGGATCAGAACGGCTTCTTCAACGATAACTACACCAATACCATCTTCGACGACGATGCACCAATCTCGATCGTCGCAGGTGTGCCGCCGTACACCGGGCCGCACCGACCACAATCACCGCTAGCAGCCCTGATCGGTGAAGATCCGAACGGCACCTGGCAGCTCGAAGTCACTGATGTCTTCGTCCCGTTGGATGATGGAACGCTCCGGGAGTTCGCGCTCGAGATCACAACGGGAACGTTGGTGACCTCGATTTTGCCGGGCAACACGATGGACCAGGACGCCGATGCGATCACTGGTGAGCCCAACCAGGACGTCTTTAGTGTGCCTGGAACCACCAGCGGTGTGCCGTTCACGGTCCCTAATGTCGAGGAACTCCCACTGATCATCCCTGGTCCTCGAGTGGTTGGATCCCAGGTCGTTGCCGGTGGCGGTGGGACCCTCGGTGACGCCAGCCCTAACTTGGTCCTCAACGGTACGGTCTCGGCATTTATCGTTACCTTTGACCGCGACATCGATCCCAGCAGCTTCACCGCCGACGATGTGATCCGGATCGTCGGACCTGGCGGTGAGGTTGACCGATCAAGCGTCGTGGTGACTGCACTCGACGCCCGGAACTTCCAGATCGAGTTCGCCACTCGAGAACTCAGCGGGTCGTACCAGATCACGATCGGCTCGCAGATTGTCACCACGACCGATGGCTTTGCGATCGACTCGGACGAAGATGCTGGCCTTGAAGTCCTCCGAGGCGGCACGCTCGCAAGTCCAACTGAAGAGGTGACGTTCGTATCCAGAAATGTTCCGGTCACGCTCCCGATCCGGGAGACTATCGAATCAACTATCGTCGTCGACGAATCGTTCCTGATCACCGACGTTGATCTCCAGTTGAACATTGACCACAACAATGTCCCCGATCTCACTGCCGAGCTAATCGCTCCTGACGAAACTGTGATTCCGCTCTTCGCCAATGTCGGCAACACGGGATCGACCGACGACTTCGTGAACACAATCTTTGATGATGAGGCAGACCTCTCGATCAATCTCGGTGGTCCTCCGTTCAGCTCAAGGTTCCGACCTCAAGGGTTCCTGAGCACACTCGACGGCTCGAACTCCCTCTTTGGCCCGACTGGTACGGTCCCTAGCGGGATTTACACCCTCCGGATCACCAATGATCCAGGCCCGACAACGGCCGGTGTTGTGGGTACGTTGAACAGTTGGCGGTTGGTCTTCCAGAAGGCAGTTCCAGGAAATGGTCTCGGTGAGCCTGTTGCAGACCGGATTCAGACTGACTTCCGGATCTTTACGATGGATCCGGGCAACAGCCTCTCTTCAAGCACCTGGACAGCGGTTGGCCCTGCACCGATCAATAACGGTGGTGGAGCCGGCCGGATCACCGGATTGGCAGTCGACTCTAGCGATCCATCGGGGAATACGGTCTTCGTCGGTGGTGCTGGTGGTGGTGTCTGGAAGACCAATAATTTCCTGACGAACGACCCCGAGGGACCGACCTGGATTCCGTTGCTCGACCAAGTCGCTACCTTCGGAATGAACACTGGTGGCATTGAGGTCTTCAGCCGTAATGCGGATCCCAATCAGTCGATCATCTTCGTCAGCACCGGTGAAGGGGATACCTTCAGTCGAGGTGTTGGCCTCTTGCGGTCGATGGACGGTGGTGTCAGTTGGGAGCTTCTCGACAGTTTGGACAACACCCTTCCGTTTGATCAGCGTGGCCACGAGTTGGTTGGTTTGACCTCGTTCGACGTCGCCGTTGACCCCAATCCGACTCCAACCGGCGAAGTGATCATCTACGCCGCGTTTAGTAGCACTGGAGTCAATGGTGCTGGGGGGATTTATCGAAGTATCGACTCCGGCGACACCTGGGAACTCGTCCTTGCTGGTCAGGCAACTGCGGTCGAACTCGACCCGAGCAGCGGGACGGTAGATGTCTTTACCAACCCAACCGGCAATCTCCTCAACGTGATCGCTGCGATCCGGGGGACGGGAGTCTTCCTGAGTCCCACTCAAGGAACGCCCGGTTCTTGGCGGTTGCTGGACGGTGGTGTTGGTCGGCCGACTCTCCTCGATACCGACGATTCCCCCCGTCTGCCCGTCCCGGTCGATCCGCCATTGGACACACCGAACGGTCCCAACGGTCGGATCGTTCTCGCGAAGCCCGCGCTCACAGGTGACCCAAGGCAAGACCTACTCTATTCGGGATGGATCTATGCTGCTGTCGCCACGATTGACGATTTCTTAGACGGGATCTACTTGACCAAAGATTACGGTCAGAACTGGGTGAAGCTCCGGATTCCGACCCTCCCCGAAACGCCGATCAACCTCCGCGGTACTCCTTCGAATGACACCACACTGCTAGACTACGATCCGCTGGGCAATGCTGACTTTGCCCAGGGGAACTTTGATATTGCCCTAACGATCGATCCGACTAACCCGAACATCGTCTACCTTGGTGGTACCAGGAACGGTCAGATCTCTGGTCTGATCCGGATCGATGCTACGGCGGTGAACGATGCTCACGCCTTCTACCTCAGTAGCGAATTGCCCGGTGGTTCCGTCCGACGGAACTTTACGACTGGTCCGGTCACCATTGAGCCGGCCAATCCTGCTGACCTCCGTGAAGATCCACCGGATCCTCTTGCTCTATTCGATCCTAATACGTTCGATCCCAGACTGGTTATCGATAACCCCAACACCGTTGAAGTCGAGAATCCGCTCGATCCGGAGTATGTTGTCCCCTGGACTGAAGCCGCGGTCAACTTCACCCGGAATCCGCTTGATCCGGAAGGTAACTCGACGTTCTTTGCCTCGGGAGTTGGTGAGTTCTCGAACACCGGGGCAGGGGTCCGCTGGAGACCATTCGATTTCTTCGAAGGTGGCGTTGACCCAGTCCTTGAAGGGACGACCGACGTTCACCGAGCGATTAGCTACATTGATCCGAGGACTGGGCAGGCTCGCTTGATCTTTGGCGATGACCAAGGTGTCTTCACTGCAGTCGACGATGGCACTGGTAACTTGGTTCGGAACCTTGGGACTTCGATCGTGCCGACCGGTTCACGAAACGGGAACATCCAGGTCACCCAGCTTTACTTCGGGGCCTCGCAGCCGAGTGATCTCTCCGCTCAGATCGCCGGTGCACTCTTCTATGGACAGTCCCAAGACACCGGCTTCCCGAGGTCGTCCCCTGATCTTCTCGAAACTGGTGACATCAACTGGAACGGGCCGTTTGGTGACGGAACCGGTGTCGCAACCGACCAGACTGGATCTGGAACGGCCTACCAGTACAACTGGCCCTGCTGTGGTGGTCGAACCACCGACTTCTTCCAAGTCGATCTCCCCGATGGCTTCGCCGGTAACGGAATCGGGCGGACCAACGGACTCTTGCAAGACTCAACCGGCGACCCAGTCCCCGATCCACAATGGCGATTCCTCGGCGGTGGCCACTTCGCGGTCAACCCGATTAACGGGGATGAAATTGTGATCAGTGCTCCGGGGAATCCGACAACCGGTGAACCAGGTGGTCGGCTCTTCCGGACCGTTGACGGCGGCCTTAACTGGTTTGAGATCCGAGCCCCTGAGTCTCCGTCGGCTGATCGTCGGGCCTTGGCGTTTGGCGCCCCCGAAGACCCCGAGTTGGGGAACACGGCGGATCACATTATCGCCGGTGACTTCGCCGGCCGGGTCTTCGTGACCTACGATGGCGGTGGAACCTGGACTCAGATCAATAATGGTGATCTCGGGACTGGGGTCGCGATTCAATCGATCGCTACCAACCCCGCACCAGGGAGTTTCGAAGCCTACGCTGTCACTACCAACGGCGTCTACCACATCGATAACACCCAGACCGGAACCTGGGTGAACATTACCAACAACCTCTTCGACATCACCCATCAGATCTTCGGTGATCCCGAATTTACTGATGAGTTGCTCGCCAACATTCAAGCCTTGGCGGTCGACTGGCGTTACGTGATTCCGAACAACTTCGACAACCCGCCTGATCCTTCGACCGATCCCGATGCCACCCATCCGGTGATCTACGTTGCCGGTGAAGGTGGGGTCTTTGTCACGTACAACGATGGCGACAACTGGGGACGCTTCCCGTCTGCTTTCCCGAACAGCATCAGCACGACACCGACACCTCCAGGCGACGGCGGCGGCTTCCCGGTGGCGAATGTCCTCGATCTTGATCTCTCGCTTGGTCATGTTGAGCGGACGACCGGTCAACCAAGGGCACAAGTAACGGTCGACCTCGGCCCCGACGGTATCGCTGGGACAGCGGATGACGTGATCGCAACCAGCCCCGACCTCTTGTCGGCGACGACCTTCGGTCGAGGGACGTACGCGATCCGGCTTGCTCCGGTGATCTTCCCTGAATCGCTCCGATTGAACTTCCAAGGGCAGCGGATTGCGATCAGTCCCGAGCCCCCAGTCCTCCCGCCAACTGATCTAATCTTCACTGGTTACAGTGCTCGTTCTGCGTTCGGCAACGAGATCAGCCTTCAAGCGTTCGAACTGGATCAAGACGGCAACATCGTCCGGCTTTTGAACCTGGCTCAGCCGGTGATGACTGATACCGATGGTGCCTTTACTCTTCAGATCAATGCGAGTGAATTCGCTGGGGAGGAAGGGCTGCAGCGGATCGGGATCCAAGCCGTTAACCAGTCAGGAACTGAAGGGAACATTGCAGTTTACGACGTTGTCCTCGACGACACCGCTCCGGCCGCTCCTAATCAGCCAGACCTTCAGACCTTGAGCGATACCGGTTCGAGCAGTTTCGACAACATCACCAGTGACCGAACCCCAACGTTTGATATTTCGGGGATCGAGCCCAATGCAACAGTCCAGTTCTTCCGTAATGGAACGATGATCGGTGAAGTTGTTGCTGGACCTGGCGGAGGTACGGTGACGATCACCGATCTCGGTCCAGACCTCAACAACGACGGGATCCCCGATGGCCTTCCAGACAGCACGTACGAATATACGGCACTCCAGATCGACCAAGTCGGCAACCAAGGGCCGATGAGCCCAGTCCTCATGGTGGTGGTGACGAATGCGGATCCACAAGCAGATCCCGACGTCCCTGACCTGATCGGGGAAACCACGCCAGTCGTCTTCGGGACTCCTGAAGACAGCGACACCGGTCGGATCGATATCGACAACGTGACCAACGATAACACACCAACCTTCCTCCTTAATGGGACCCCTGGTGAGTCGGTCGACTTGCTACGGAAACCTGGCGGAGCACCCGATTCAGCCTTCGTTCTCGTTGGTTCGGTGATCATCGGTGCGAATGGGATCGGCGTGATCAATGATCCGGCCTTACTCCCTGACGGGATCTTCGACTATTCCGCACGTCGAGGGACGGTAATTAGTGCGGTCCTCGCGGTGACGATCGACCGGACTGATCCTGCGGCACCAAGTGCACCCGACCTGGTCGATGCGAGCGACACCGGTCGAAGCAATACCGACAACCTGACCAACCGAAACACGCCGACCTTCCAGATCACCGGTGTTGAGCCCGGGGCAACCGTCCTCCTCCGTCGTGATGGAATCGTGGTTGCCGAATCGGCGCCGGCCGGTCCAAGCGGTATCGTCAACGTCACCGATCCTGGTAGCAACGGGATGCCCGTATCCGACGGTCCGCACATCTACGAGGCGGTCCAACTCGATCTCGCGGGCAATGAAGGTCCAGGGGGTGACCTCTTGGTCGTCACCATCGACTCGACACCCCCAGTGGCACCACTTGCCCCAGATCTCCAGCCGGGAAGTGATACCGGGATCAGCAACATCGACAACCTCACTGGCGATACCTCGCCGACCTTTACCATTGCTGGGATTGAGCCTGATGCGGTTGTCCGCTTGATCCGTGACGGAGCTGTTGTCGCTGAGTCGGCCCCTGCAGGCCCAGCGGGTACCGTAACCTTAACCGACCCCGGAATTCTCCCTGACGGTCTCTACAACTACACCGCCTTGCAGATTGACGAAGCAGGGAACGCCGGTTCGGTAAGCGCTCCACTCTCGATCGTGGTTGATGCAACGGTTGCAGCGCCATTGCTCCTCGATCTGGTTGACTCCAGTGATACCGGTCGAAGCAATACCGATAACCTGACCTCCGACACCTCACCCACCTTCACGGTCAACGGGATTGAGACGAATAGCACCGTTCGGCTCTTCCGAGACGGGATCCAGGTTGCTGAAGTCGCCGCAGGACCGTTAGGCGGGCAAGTCAGTCTGACCGATCCTGGTCCAGCACCTCAAGGCAACCGCAACTACACAGCGGTCCAAATCGACGCTGCGGGTAACATTAGTGCCTTGAGCACTCCTTTGGTGGTCACGATCGATACGATCGCTCCGCCAGCCCCATCGATCCCTGACCTTCTAGCGACGAGCGACACGGGACGAAGCAACACTGACAACCTAACGAATGACACAACCCCGACTTTCGATATCAACGGAGTCGAACCAGGGGCAACAGTTGTTCTTCTCCGCGATGGGGTAGTGGTCAGCGAGGTGATCGCTGGTCCTGCCGCAACGACGGTCTCGATTACCGACCCCGGTGATGATCCTGATGGTGACGGAATCTTTGCTCCGATTCCGGACGGGATCCATGACTACACCGCACTCTTAATCGATGCTGCGGGGAACGTTGGTCTTGCAGGACAAGTTCTTGCTGTCACGATCGATGCAACGGCTCCTGACGCTCCAGGTGCTCCTGATCTCCTGGCATTCAGCGACACTGGCTCGAGCCTGACCGACAACCTGACCTCTGACACTTCACCGTCTTTCGAAATCGCGATCGGTGCAGTTGAGCTCGGTGCGACAGTCGAATTGCTCCGCGATGGTCTCACAGTCGGAATGGCAACGGTCTCTCCAGGCGACACGTTGACGTTGACCGATAATGGCCCAGTTCCTGATGGGCTTTACACCTATACCGCAGTCCTGATCGACGTTGCCGGGAACATCAGCCTCCCGAGCGATTCGCTTGAAGTCACGGTGGACACCGTACCTCCACCTCCTGCGGATCAGCCAGACTTGGTTATCCTCAGCGACACCGGCTCCAGCAACTTCGATAACGTCACCGGCGATCGATCTCCGACATTTGACCTTACCGGACTCGTGGTCGATAGTACGGTCCAGTTGCTCCGCGATGGGTTGGTCGTTGATGAAGTCATCGGGGTCACTGAAACCTTCGCGACGCTGACCGATCCTGGAAGCCTCCCTGACGGTATCTTCATTTACACAGTCCGTCAGATCGATCGGGCTGGGAATGTGAGTGCTGATAGTCCAGGGCTCGAAATCACCGTCACTGACGATGATCCGTCGACGAACGCCGATGTCCCAGACCTCCTCGGTGCTGAAGGAGTCGGCCTCGGTTTCGAAGACAGCGATACCGGTCCGAGCGATGCACTCGTCTTCGACACCGACAATGTGACGATGGACAACACACCGACCTTCCTCCTCAACGGGATCGACGGTCAACTGATCGAACTCTTCCGGAAGCCGGCTGGGTCGCCATCGAGCAATTTCGTCCTTGTTGGTTCGATCACCGGAGCAGGGACGATCACTGAGGCGACGCCGCTCGCAGACGGGACCTACAACTACGCCGCACGACGGGCTGGTGGAGCATTCAGTCTTCAGTTGGGCGTCCTGATTGATACGGTCGCCCCGGCTGCCCTCGGTACTCCTGATTTGGTCCCATCGAGCGATACTGGGATCGCCGACGACGACAACATCACCGCCGACACGACTCCGACGTTTGAACTCCTGGACGTCGAACCGGACGCGACGGTGATCCTAACCGTCACCGAGACCTTCGGGGCCGATCCGACAGCCTTCCCAGTCACGATCCCGTTTGACGATCCGAACGACCTCACTGAAACACCGGGGGTTGTTTCGATCACCGTTGACTCCTTCCCAGTCGATGCGTTGATCCGTGATCTGAACGTCACCCTCTCGGTGGAAGTAGACCCTACAGCCACCGAGACGCTCGAACTCGGCGAATTGGAGTTGAATTTAGTTGCACCGGACGGGACTCGGATTCCGCTCGTCGCAGTTGGGGATGCTTCCGGGACTTCCTTCATTGACACTGTCTTCGACGATCAAGCAGCAGGGGACTTGAGTACTGGGGCTGCTCCTTACACAGGATCGTTCCTCCCATCGATGCCGCTCTCGGCGTTGCTCGGAACAGCACCGAACGGGACCTGGTCACTCGAAGCGAGCGATCGAGTTCTTGGCGCCGATGTGGGTCAGATCACCGGCTTCTCGATCGAGATCGAAGCCGAGGTCGGTCGGAACATGGCGGACGAATTTGGCGGAACACTGGAAGTTACGGTCTCGAGCCCATTCGGACCGGGAACCTATGATTTCTCCGTGGTCCAAGTCGACCTTGCTGGGAATATCGGTCCGGTTAGCCCATCCTTGACCGTCACCCTTGATGATGGGATCGTCACTCCCGCTGGTCTCGATCTGATCGGTGCCGAAGGGCCTGGTCTTGGTCTTGAAGACAGTGATACCGGTCGAGACGATACTGACAACATCACCTTTGACACCACCCCGACACTCTCGATCTCTGAGATTGAAGGGAATGCGACTGTCCAGCTCTTCCGTGACGGAGTAATGGTTCTCGAACTGACTGCCGACACCGCCGGCGGTACTGTGTTCTTGAACGATCCGACAGTTCTTGCTGACGGCGACTACGAATATGTTGTCCGCCAGATCGATACTGCTGGAAACGTCAGTCTCGACAGCGATCCGATCACGCTGACAATCGACACGATGGTCGATGCTCCTAATGCTCCCGATCTCTTGGAAAGCAGTGACACCGGGATCCCTGACGATAACATCACCAACGACGGAACCCCGACCTTCGAAATCTCCGGTGTCGAGCCGTTTGCGATCGTCCGACTGATCCGCGACGGCGTCATTGTCGCTGAAGTGACTGCTGACGAGTTCGGTGGAACGGTGAACTTGACCGATCCTGGTGATGATGTGGATGGTGACCTCATCCCCGATGGGGTACCCGACGGTCCTCACACCTACGAAGCGGTTCAAGAGGACCTTGCGGGGAACATCAGTGTTCTCAGCGACGGCCTTGTGGTCGACATCAGGCCTCCTGCACCACTTCCTCCTGACCTGATCGCTGCCACTGACACAGGTAGGGACAACACCGACGATGTCACACAAGCGAGCGTGAATCAGCTTCCGACGTTCTTGATCGCTGGTGCTCAACCAGGATTCACAGTTCGACTTCTCCGGAGTCCTGCTGGAGCGTCGAACTTTGTCGAGATTGCCCAAGGTATCGCTGATGCGAACGGTGAGATCTTGCTCGCCGATCCCGGCCCTACCTTTGTCGATGGTCTCTTCGACTATGTCGCGGAGCAGAGCTTCACGGGAGTGATCTTCGGTGAAACAAGTGCTCCGACGACGATCACGATCGACAACATAGCCCCGCCGATCGCGGATGCCCCCACGCTGACATCTGAAAGTGATACGGGGTTCAGCGATACCGACAACATCACCTCGGACACGACCCCGACGTTCCAGGTCGCTGGTGTGGAGGAAGGTTCAAGGGTCCGACTGATCCGTCAGAGTGGTGCTCTCGTCGGTGAGTCGGCTCCCGCTGATGCCTCTGGAATCGTCGAGATCGCGACCAATCCCTCCTCGCCACTTTCAAACGGAGCCCAGCTCTTCCTTGCAGTCGTCGTCGACCAAGCTGGGAATCAGAGTGACGAAAGTCTCCCCGTCTCAGTGATTATTGACACCATCGGTCCTGCAGTTGCACCGAACACCCCAGACTTGGTGGCCTCGAGTGACACTGGCAGGAGTACGGTCGACAACATCACTGCCGATCGTAACCCGATCTTCAATCTTACGGGGGTCAGCGGGAGCTTCTTCGTCGAGCTTCTCCGAAAACCGGCAGGAGCACCAGATGCCGACTTCGAGGTCGTTGGCCGACTCGATCAACCTGGAAGCGGCCAGATCCAGGATGTCAACCTCCCAGCGGGTGGTACGAACGAGACACCCGTTCTGGTACCCGAAGGTGATTTCGTCTACACAGCACGCGCTGTTGATGCCGCTGGAAATCTCGGGGTCCGACAGTCGGTAACCCTTGCGGTGACGATCGACAACACGTCACCGGTAACTCCGACGAACCTCCGACTCCAACCTGAGAGCGACACGGGAAGCAGCGATCAGGATCAGCTCACCAACGCGATCCAACTGACCTTCGATGTCGATGCAATCGAGGCAGGGGCCCTGGTCGAACTCTTCCGAGACGGGGTTCTGGTAGGGAGCACGATCGCGAATCAGGATGGGACCGCCTCAGTAATCGATCCTGGCCTGGTTCCTGAAGGGTTGCTCACCTACACCGTCCAACAGACCGATCCTGCTGGAAACGTCAGCGATCTCGGTCTCGTTGAAGTCACGGTCGATCGTGTTGAACCCCCCACGGCACCATCCGTCGACCTCATCGCTGCCAGTGATACGGGATCCAGCAGTACAGACAACATCACCGCAGACGGTACTCCAACCTTCGAGGTCACGGACGTCGCTGCTGACCTCACGGTCCGTTTGATCCGAGACGGTGAAGTGGTTGCGGAACGAATCGGACCGGGGAC
The DNA here is from genome assembly GCA_964510225.1 of uncultured Isosphaeraceae bacterium. GTDB lineage: Bacteria > Planctomycetota > Planctomycetia > Isosphaerales > Isosphaeraceae > CAZEAN01. The sequence goes on along the minus strand of CAZEAN010000006.1, from coordinate 42,901 downwards.
GATCACTGATGAGACCCCAGTCCTCGACGGTTCACGATCGTACGCCCTACAACTGGTCGATGATGCTGGGAACACCGGTCTCATCGGCGCTACCTTGTTGGTGACGATTGACCGAAACGCCGCACCACCGGCTGCACCAGATTTGCAAGCCGCTAGCGACACTGGTCCTGACAGCACCGACAACGTTACGACTGACACGACCCCGACGTTTAACGCATTCGTCGGTGTCGAACTCCTGGCGACAGTGGAACTGCTCCTTAACGGAGAGCCGATTGCTCAACGGGTCGGCCCAGGACCAATTACGGTCAGCAACCCGCTTCCGAGTGGAACGTTTGACTTCAGTCTCCGTCAGACCGACCTCGCCGGGAATGCCAGTGGCCCTGGAGAGGCACTAGAAGTGACAATCGAATCGTTGCCACCGATAAGCCTTCCGATTCTTGATCTCCAGGCAGGGAGTGACTCGGGGATCAGCAATAGCGATAACATCACCAATATCACCACACCGATCTTCAATGTCACCGACCTCCTTGAGGAAGAAACGGCTGAACTCTCGATTGGCGGAACGGTGGTTGGCCAACGGGTTGGTCCGGGACCGATCACGCTCGATCTCCCCTTGACCAACGGCGTCTTCGGGATCTCGGCCCGAGCGGTCTCACCTTCCGGCGAGATCGGCAATGACGGCCCGATTCTCTTTGTGACGATCGATACTGAAGCCCCTGTCGAACCGTTCGGGCTCGATCTGCTCCCTGGCAGCGATACCGGTTCGAGCAACACCGACAACATCACCTCTGACCGCTCACCGAGCTTCAGCGTTGATGGCATCGAGGCTAATGCGACGGTCGAACTCCTTCGAGACGGGGTTGTTGTCGGAACTCAGCAAGGCCCGGGAGTCTTAACCGACGAAGGGCCTGTTGCGGATGGTGATGTTCTCTACTCGGTCCGACAGACCGACCTCGCTGGGAATGTTAGCGATGAAAGCGCCCCGCTTGAGGTGACAATCACCCCGGATGAAGTTCCAGTAATGGAGCGAGCCCCGGCCGACTTTGATGGTGACGGGATTACTGACCTCGCCATCTACGTCTTCGACGAAACGACCGGAACCGGACGGTTCGAGATCCTCCGATCGACCGACGATGAAGCCGAGACGATCCTCCTCGGTGGTGCAGGTGACATCCCGGTTGAAGGTGACTTCGACGGTGATGGAATCAGTGACCCAGCGGTCTTCAGCCCAAGCGTTGATTCCAACAACGACGGGATTGCCGATGCGAGTGCGTGGACAATCATTGATTCCACGACCGGTGACACCCGAACAATCCTCTTCGGTGCCCCTGGTGTCCTCGATCGTCCGGCACCTGCCGACTACGATGGGGATGGGGTTACAGACATCGCAACCTTCCGCGCCAATTCAGACTTGATCCCAGGTGCCGCTGAGTGGTTCATCCTCCAGTCGTCCGATGGTGCTCTCCGAGTCACCTTCGGTGCTGCAGGTGGCATGGATCTCCCCGCCCCTGCTGACTTCGATGGGGATGGCAAAGCAGACATCGCAACCTTCCGACCAGTCAGCGACCTCATTCTCGGTGCGGCTCAGTGGTTCGTCCGACCGTCGAGTAATCCTGAGACGGGCGGCTTCGACGTCGTCTTCGGTGCCAGCGGCGGGATGGATCAGCCCGTTGTTGCCGACTACAACGACGATGGCTTCGCTGATATCGCTGCCTTCCGCTCTGAGAGCGATCTGACCTTCGGGGCCTCGGACTGGTTCATTCTTCCTTCAGGTGAATCTGGATTCCCAATCACCTTCGGCGATTCTGGAAGCATCGCCGCTCCTGCGGACTACAACAATGATGGTGCGGTCGACCTCGCCGTCTTCGATCCTGAGTCCGGCGAATGGATGTTCCGACCGGTCGCTACGAGCGACGTGACAACAACCAACTTCGGTACGCTCGGAGGTGTTCCACTCCTGGCACCACTCGCGTTCCGGATCGCCGCGGTAACCCCCGAAGAGCCGGGTGTCCCAATCCTCGCATCGTCCGCCTCGGTCCTGAACAACGAGACCGCAGCGATGCTAATCAATCGGATGGTCGGCCTCCCCACTGGGATGACAGACCCGAGGCTTGGAGTCTCGAGGGCTCCGGGATCGAACACCAGTTCAAACGCTGGTGGGACCTTCGATCTGGCGACCTCGGCCTCGACATTCGCAGCTTCCTCAAGTCGAACTCCAGTGATCCAGAGTGACGATCTCGGAATCTCTGGATCATCCCTTGGAGCACCAATCGTTGACTCCGGGACCGATAAGGATCGGGACGATCAAGATGGAGCTTCCTCCGATGACGTTATCGGTGATGCTCTCGACGATCTGACCGATCTCTTCCCCGATCTCGACTGAGGTCTGCAACGCTCGTGACGAGAGTCGTGAGAGTGCTCACGACTCTCACTTTCGGCTCAATCCTGATTGCCCGTCCTTGTGTCCTCAGAAGCAATGACGGGCATTGTTGCTGCGCGGTTGATAACGTGGTTTGAGCAGATGCTCAACCTTCGGAGCAATAGTGGGAGTCGAAGGAAAAAATGCGTGCAGTGTTGCATACAGGCAACATAGGATGTTATTATGGATTGTGCGCTCGAGGAGCGCAACAAGGGGCGCAATTGGTTCCTTGTTTCGGCGGTCGCGACGGTCGTGGGGGAGAGGCCGATTGATGCGGGCGGAGTGGTTTACTGGATTGCTTGACGGAGCAGTCGAGGCGCCGGCATATTTGCGAGATTGCACGCCGATTGGCCGCCTCATTGAACGACAACAATTGACCTGACATCGCTGCGGCGTTTCGACGTCGACCGAATCGGATCCTTGCGAACAATTGAGAACGAGGGAGCCTCCCGGCCGGGCCCGGCCGAGGTGGTGGTGGTATCAAAGGTTCGGGCCCATCAGAGGTGAAGAGGTAGCCATGCGTCCGGATTCCCGAGAGGTGACAACCCGTCCCGGTCGCGACGGCCGGAACCGACTGCAACAGGACTCGCAACGGAACCGCACAGATCGTCGACGGACGACGGTTCAGATGCTTGAGTCCCTGGAGCCAAGGACGCTGCTCGCGACCGCACCGACACCGGAGGTCGTATCACCGTTTGCTGATATCGTTGCCAATTCCCGAGGCGACCAGGACACGCCGATTCTCGCGGCTAGTCCCAACGACCCCAATCGGCTGGTCAGCGTTTGGACCCGTTCCGATGACCTGATTACCAGCGACAACCAGGTCCTTGCCGAAGGGGCTTTTTCGACCGACGGTGGAGCCAATTGGATCCGATTCACCCCATCGACCCGGCTCGCTGATCCAAACACTACTGATCCGACTGTTTCTTACACGGGAGTCACGGTCTTCGGTTTGGAGTTTGACCGAGACGACAACTTCTATGTGCTGAGCCAACAAGACGACAACGTTGGGTTGATCGATGGTGCAGGAAGCTCTGCGATCGTTCTGAATAAGTTCGACTTCAGTGGTCCGACACCGATCGCGATCCCAACCAATCCGAGTGGGACTGGGCCGACGATCATTGAGCAGGAAGTCGGGACTGTCTTGAATCGTTCGCTCCGCTACGGACTCGCGGTGGACACGACTCTGCCGGTCTTCACGGATCCGGACACGGGCGTGACCTTAGAAAACCCGAACTCCGGGAACGTCTACGTCGCGCTCCAGACCAACGACGCACCTCCCGCGTTGTTGACCGACACCACATTCTTCAACCCCCACCGGATTGTGGTCCGGGCTTCCTCGGACGGTGGCGAGACTTTCTCAGGTCCGATCGTCTTAAACGATGGTGGGAACTCGGGGACTCAGCGGAACAACTCGTTCGGAGGACTCACTGTCAGCCAAGGTACCCTCGACAATCGAGTCGCTCCAGGGCAGGTCACGGCGATCTGGTCTGACGAAGGTACGTTGGCGAACAACGACCCACCTTTTACTCGGATCCGTTCTGATCGGATTATCGATGGTGGCGTTGTGGAGAGCTTTAGCACGAGTGGTGGGATCAACGATAATGGAACGACTTCGTTCCCGATCCCAGTTAACATTACCGACACCGATTTTACGACGGTCGGTGACATTGAAGTCACGCTCTCACTGACCCACCCGAACACCGATCAACTCTCGATCACGTTGGTCCCGCCAGCTGGTAGCGGCCTTCCTTCGATCGGATTGGTGAACGTGGGAACATTGACCGGAGCCAATCTGGGTATTGTCAACGGATTTGAACTCGGCACCACCTTCGATAGCGAAGCGACCCTCAACATCCTCGATCCCGATGGTAATGGTGGTAACGCAAACGCCAACCCATTCGTTGGGAGCTTCCGTCCTGTCTCTCAGATCGGGGGACCTGGCAGCAACGGTGGCTTCAACCAATATGATGGCCTGACCGCCGGGGAGATCGCTGGAAACTGGACGCTCGAGATCAATGACAACAACGATGACAACGGTCCAGTCCAGTTTCTCAATGACGCAACACTCACGATTGCTTCCGGGTTGAGTGCTGGGATCGACACCACAATCGCGACTTCAGCCGTCTTTGATACAGACCCCGCGACCTTCGGGGGAACCTTCGGCACCGCAAAGACTGGTTTCTCGTTTGTGTTGCCGACAGGGATCGGTTCTGATCCAGTGATCGCTGCAGACAACACCATCGGGATCCTCAACCCCAGTCAAGGACGGATCTACGCGGCTTGGGTTGATTTCGTTGATAACGACTTCCTCTTCGGTACACCGAACTCTCCAGACAACACCGACATCCACTTCGCCTACTCCGAGGACGGTGGTCTAACTTGGGTCAACCAGTTCGATAGCTTAAATCCTCTAAATGACGATCGTGCCGAGTTTGATGGCTTCTCCGAAGGTTTTTACAGCGCTTCCCCTCCGATTGTTGATGGTCGGCCTCAGTTCAACCCGGACATCACTGTTGACCAAGAGACAGGGACAGTCGTCGTCAGCTATCGGGACACCAGACACGACGCGAGCCGGGTCCGGACCTCGGTGGCGATAACCACCAGTATTGACGGTGGCGAAACATTCAGTCCCTCAACGTTCTTGAACACCCAACGGACTGTCGTCGACGCGATCACGGGCGAGTCGATTGTCGCTGGACCACTCCCCGATAATGTCTCGACTGGCGCCGGTGTTCCGAGCGATCCCGTCTTGCTTGACACGCTCTTTGCACCGTCGATCGTCGCGACGGGTGGTGTGATCCGAGGGATCTGGAACGGCAATGAAAATTATGGTGGTGTTGGGAACGACGGCGATGAAGGTTTCCAGCTCCTCGAAATCCTTGGGAATACGGCAGTAACCGCGGGTGGTCCTCGGATCATCGAGAGTACGATGGGGCCAATCGAGTCCGGCCTCGAAACAGCCCTCAGCAATGGCACGTTGATCCCGTTCAACAACCTCGAAGAGACCGACGGAACGCCGATCTTCAATGGTTTCACCGTCACTTTCGACCGTCCGATCAACGCCTCCACATTCGGGCTGGATGACATCCAAGTCTTCTTCCGAGACACCACCGAACTCAACACCGGTGGTGCCTCAATCCCCGTTACCGAGATTGTCCCACTCTTCGATCCGGACTCCTCGTTGACGTTTGGTGAACAGCAGACGTTCGGTGCTAGTCGGTTCTTGATCCGGGTGGCGCCGACCTCTTCGATCGGGACATACAGCTATCAGATTAATCCGGAGATCGAAGACCAGTTTGGCAACCTGATGGATCAGAACGCCAACGCAGTCCTCGGTGAAGGGGCGGTCGATCAGGTTGGGATCGGTGACGTCTATGCGGTTCCGAATCCCGTCGCTGAAGGCCCAAGCTTCCGGATCACTCCGGTCGCTGGCTCGGTGGAGAACTTCCCAGCCGGGTTTGTTCTCGGACCTTACGATGTTGGTTCCCTCCCGATCATCCTCAATGGACCGATCGTGGAAGAGGTCACCGTCCCTGGTGAAAACCCTGGTGATGTCCTTGCGGTCGATCGGAAGGTCGACGCGATCGATCTCACCTTTGATCGGGCGATGATCGCGGAGACCTTCACTCCGGAGGACGTGATCCGGATTGACGGACCGAGTGGCCCGATCGCCCAGAAGATGATCAACCCCGATAACTCGGTGACGGTCCCGGTCGAGGTCCACGCCTTATTCCCCTCGACTGACCCCGCAGGGACGATTCCTGACAACCCGAACGTTTCGTTGGTCTCGAACCTCGTGATCCCGGAGAACCTCGGTGACTTCACGATCGCTGACCTGGATGTCCGGATCGATCTTCTCTCACCGCGATCGGCTGATCTCACGATTGCCTTGATTGCACCCCACAGCGGTCTTGATCCGATCGTCCTTGCCAACGGGGTCGGTGGCGCTCGAGGCCAAGACTTCCAAGGAACAACCTTCGATGATGGCGGTCTTCTCTTCGGTGACCCCTTGGGTCGATCGAAGCAGATTCCGTCAATCAACGAAGGTGTGAGCCCGTTTGAAGGACGGTTTGCCCCGGTCGACTCCCTCTCGGTCTTGAACGGCCTCCCGTTGGTGGCGTCGAACACAGTCGGTGGGCGGACCTGGATGCTCCAGGTAACCGACCAGAACGGAAACAACCTTCCAGAAGGTGAAGTCCAACAGCTCCTCGACTGGTCGCTCGCGGTCCGTGCGGAGGAAAATCCCACGTCGCCGAACCCAGCCTTGGCGGACCACTTCCGGTTGACCTTCTACGCCCTGGCGATCGACTCCGAGACCAACGCCGAAGTTTTCGTCCCCGATGTCCAGGAACTCAGTGGGACGTACAGTGCGGTTCTCTCCTCCGAGATCGTCTCCTCTCGAGGTGATTTGCTCGATACTGATCGTGATGCCGGCCTCGATCGCCTCCGAGAATTTGACCCGACGGTCACTACCGTCGTCGACACTGGTTCATCGACCGTCCTCTTCGACGCGAGTCTTCCTGGCGGCCTCGTGATTCCGGACGCGATCGACGCCAACACACCATCCGTGACGACGGTCCCGATCGTCGTCCGAGACGAATTCTTCATCGAAGACCTCAATGTTGTCGTTGACCTCACACATCCCGACCTCGGCGACGTCACCCTGACGCTGATCGCACCGGACGGGACTCGGGTGACTCTCTTCAACCCAGACGCTCTGAACGTTCCTGGTGCAAATGCGCTGAATACCGTCTTCGACGACCAAGCTTCCACCTTCATCGGTGACGGCGGCCCGCCGTTCTTCGGGAGCTTCCGACCGGTTCAGCCAATCTCGGGGGCGACCACTGACGAAGCCGGAAACCCGATTCAGGTGAACGGGACCTGGATGCTCGAAATCGTCGATGCCGAACCAGGTCCATCGACAGTCGGTGATGCTGTGTTGAGTCGGTTCGCCTTGCTCTTCGAAAAGAGCATGATCGGGACCGTTGTCGCCGAGGCTGATCCACTGATCCTCCCCGCCGCAATCCTCGATCCCATCGACCTCAACACCCCGACTGTCACTACGATTCCATTGACGGTGACCGAAAACTTCCTGATCGGTGACCTCAATCTCTCGGTCGCGTTAACGCATCCCGATGTCCGTAATCTGACGGTCGCCCTGATCGGGCCTGATGGCTCTCGAAGCGTTCTCTTCAGCCCTGATGTTTTTGAGTTCCCAGGGACTGGAACGTCCCTCGAAATCCTCTTCGACGACGAAGCTGGCTCATTTATCGGTTCTGTCGGGTTCGATCTCCTCGGACGCTTCCGACCACAAGACCAACTCTCGAAGACCATCGTCGACATCGAAGGGAATCCAAAGCGGTCGGCTGGCGTCTGGCAGCTTGAAGTAACCAACCCAGGACCGATCGGCGCTTCGATTCAGTCGGCCGTTACCGAGTTCACTTTGACCTTCCAGCGTCCAATTCTCGGGAGCGGTCTTGGTGAAGAGGTCGCCGACCAGGCAACACCGTCGTTCCGGATCTTCACAATGGACCGCGAAGATTCGCTCTCGACGACTCAGTGGACGGCCGTCGGTCCGGCAGCAATTGGCGCTGATTTGAGTGATGCGGACGACGATGGGATCGCCGAGTTGGACGGTGTTACTGGGGCTGGTCGAGTCACCGCGATTGCGGTTGATCCGAGTGACCCCTCAGGGAACACGGTCTATGTTGGTGGCGATGGAGGTGGTGTCTGGCGGACCCGGAACTTCCTCACAACCGATCCCGAAGGTCCGACCTGGATCCCCTTAACCGACTTCGGATCGAACCTCAGCATCAACATCGGGACCATTGCGATCGTCCCAAGGAACGATGATCCTGAGCAGTCGATCATCCTCGCCGGAACCGGCAACGGTAGTGACCTCGGAAGCTTCGATGGTCTCGACCAGACGAGCACCGGGGTCGGTTTCCTGAGGTCGGTCGATGGTGGTCAGACCTGGGACCTCCTCGACAGTACCGTGAACGTCGATCCGGTCACCGGAGAGATCCTCCCGATCAATAGCACGCTCCGTGACCGCAACTTCGTCGGTGACGCGATCTTCAAGATCGTCGGTGACCCGACGCCGACAATCGACGGCGGCTTCACGATTTTCGCTGCGGTTACTGGAGCCAACGGTGGCTTGTACCGGAGCTTCAACGCTGGTGGTGTCTGGGAAAAGATCTCGGACGACACAATTCATGGCACGGAAGCGACTGACGTGATCCTCGATCCGTTCAGCGCTGACAGCGAAACCGGAATGCTCGATCGGCTCTATGTCGGCTTCCGGACCTCTGGGATCTTCCTGGGAACTTCCCAAGGGGATAGCCTGATCAACCAGCTCACCGGTGGTCTTGGTAACTCGAACCGACAGGATCCGATCACTCAGGTCGGGATCCCGGTTAATAATGCGGGTGCACCACCGATCGGTGGTCGTTACACCCTCGCGATGCCTGCTCCGACAGGGATCGCTGCCCAAGACCTCTCCTACGCAGATTGGCTCTACGCTGCTGGAGTCGACGCTAGTGGTGACGCAGCCCTCTTCCTGACCAAGGATCGAGGCTTCAACTGGACTCAGATCCAGCTACCGCTCACAGCAGCCGGTGACAACGTACTCAACCTGATTCCGAGCAACGATGTCGGCCTACCGGACGTCTACGATGATCTCTCGGGGAACTCGCTCCTCACAAGCACCAGCGCAGAGGAAAATCTGGTGCTTGCGGTCGATCCGAGTAACCCTGAGATCGTCTATCTCGGTGCGGAAGATCTGATCCGGGTCGACACCACCTTGGTCCACGATGCCCACGCTCTGATCAATGTAGACGCGAGCAGCAACAACCCTTCGCTTGAAGCAGGCTTGAACAATACGGCGAGCAGCGGAGCAATTTTCGAGGACCTCAGTCTTGTTTCGACACCGTTCGAGCGGCTCAACCCGCTTTCATTCTTCTCACCATTTACCCAAGATCTCCGGACTTTCGATTTCTTCATTGACAGCGATGGACAAGTAGTCAACCAAGCGGTGAACTTGGCAAGGAACCCGATCCTCCCGCTGGCAGCAAACGCGACCTTCACGGTCAACAACATCACCTCCTTTAGCAACACCGGTGCCAACGCGACCTGGACGCCGGCGTTTGATGGCGCCTTAGGTGACTTGGTCGAGTCTGATACCACAGCCCCGACCCAAAACTTCCAGGTCTTGCTGACGATGCCGGATCCAGTCACGGGTGGGACTCGGCTAATGACCGGGACCAACCACGGGATCTACACGATCGCCGAGCGTGATGGGACTGCAATCGAGTCGATTGGCAACCAGGTCAGCCCGACTGGGCAACGCCACGGTAATCTTCAGATCGCTCAAGTACATTACGGTGCAGTCCAGCCGACAGATCTCGCCGCTCAGGCTGCGAGCGCCTTGTTCTTCGCAACCACCAACATCGTTGGCTTCCCCGCTTCGGATCCGGACATCCTGGTCAATGGCCAGTTGGCTCGTTCTGACGACGAAATCACCAACGAGTTCATCATCGGAGCCGCTGATGGTGAAGCGGCCCGAGGGTTTGGTTCAGGAGTTGCGACCGGCCAGGTCGATGCCCGTTCTCCACTTGATCCCGGGCTGGACCAAGTCGGTAACGCCTTCGAGTTCAAGTGGCCGGTCGCTGGCGGTCGGTTGACCGACTTCTTACAGCTCGAAGGAGTGGTTCGACCGTTTGGTACCGAGCTTGACCTCGGTCGGACCGTTGGCTTGGTCCGCGACATCAACTCCGGACCGCTTCCTGACCCACAATGGCCTGGGGTTGCTCCACTCGTTGATACCGCGATTCCGTTTGGGAACTTTGCGGTCAATCCGATCAACAATGATCAGCTCGTCATCAGCAGTGCTGAAGGAAGACTCTACCGGACGGTCAACCAAGGACGGACTTGGGAAATTATTGGTCTCCCAGAGGTCTTCGGTGGTACTGGATTCGGGAGCTACGCACCGGCGCTCGCGTTCGGAGCCCCCGACCCTGGTGTCCAATCTCCTGGAAGTCTCGATAACTTCGTCTACGCCGGAACAGTCAATGGCGAAGTCTACGTTACCTTCACAGGTGGTGGTCAGGCAGGACAGGACTGGACCAACATCTCGGCTGGATTGGATGGATCGTCAGTTCTCTCGATCGCGACGAACCCCCAACGTGGGAGCTTCGACGCCTACGCAGTTACCGAAGAGGCTGTCTACTATCTCCCCGACGCCTCGAGCCCTGGGGCCTCTTGGATCAATATCACGGGGAATCTCTTCAGCCTGACGCAACAGCCGTTCGGTAACGCTGATCTGACGGAACAAGCCGCCCTCAATGGTGAACTCCACTCCTTGGCGGTTGACTGGCGCTACCTGATCCCGGATGCCAACGGAACACCGAGACCGGTCGTTTATGTCTCCGGCTTCGGTGGGGTCTTCCGATCGCTTGACCAAGGGGCGACCTGGACCTCCTTCCCTGACAACTTCAGCACCGGTGATCCTCTCGACGGGACTCCTGGCGACGATGGCCACTTGCCGAATGTCCGGGTCACTGACCTCGACTTCGGGTTTGGCTTCATCGATCCGACCAACGGTCGGCCGATCTCCTTCGACACTACGGGAGCCGATGGAATCCCAGGGACCGTCGATGATACGGTAGCGGTGAGCCCTGACGTCCTCCTCGCAAGCACCTTCGGCCGTGGCCAGTTCGCGATCCGGATTGGCCCCGAAGTCTTGGAGACCACCGTCGGCCTCAGCAGCACGCTTCCTGATGGTCCCGGCGGTTCCGACTCTGGATTTGATCCGAACGCCGATGGTGATGATCCCACCTTCAACGACCTGGTCACCGGAGTCACCACACCGGTGATCAACGGGCTCGGACCGATCTCCGGGTTCGGCAGTGACGTCATGGTCACCTTGTTCGACCTCACAGACCCCACCGATGTCCGGATCATCGGTGGATTTAATCCTGACGATCCCGAGGCTTCGGCACTCGCACCAAGCATCCGACAGATCGCACAGGACGCTGGCCGGACCGATGCCAGTGGCCAGTTTATCCACCGAGAAGCACATCTGATCGGTTCAACGATCCCGGCCGAAGAACCGTTGGCGATTCCTGATGACGGGGTCCTTGAGGATTCGATCACCGTCGGATCTACGGTGATCGGTGAAGACGGTTTTGAAATCACGCTCCCAGACAATGCAACCGTGGAAGATCTTGATGTTATCGTCTCGATCGATCACAGCAGAGTAGGGGACCTCCGACTCACCTTAGTTGGACCCGATGGGACAGAGGTTCCCTTGGCGATCCAAGTCGGTGGGGTCCGCGATGGCTTTGACATGGTCGCCTTCGATGACTCCGGAGCCTTGCCGATCAACCTCGATCTCCCTCCATCGGACAACTTGGAGGCACCCTTTGCAGCACGGTTCAAGCCTCAAGGGGATCTCTCGGCATTCCGAGGGCGGATCGCTCAAGGGGATTGGACCCTCCGGGTCGAAGATCTCGCGACTGGTGAGACGGGGACCTTGAACGATTGGTCACTTTCACTTCAGACCAGCAGTTCAAGATTGCTCCCCGGGCTCCGGGTCGCACCGGGACACTTCCGAACTGATGGAAGCACCGATGGCTTGATTACCCTCGGGATCCAGGCCGTAAATGAAGCAGGGACACTCGGCAACATGGTCGAGTTCCAGTTCACGCTGGACACGATTCCGCCCGACGCAACCCCAACAGTCGATCTTCAGGCATCGAGTGATACCGACTTCCCTCCATTCTTCAGTAATGACGACAACTACACCGCCGTCTCGACTCCGACGTTCGACATCACCGGGGTAGAGCCGAATAACATCCTGATCCTCTTCCGCGACGATGCGATCGCGAACATCGTCACGGCGGATCTGGTCGGTGGGACAGTCTCTGTCACCGATCCTGGTCCCAATGATGATGGTGTCGAGGACGGGACTTACATCTACTCGGCCCGACAGATTGACCAGGCCGGTAATCAGAGTGAAGTCGGCGGGACCGTCGAGGTCACGATCGACACCGTTCCTCCTGCCGAACCTTCCTCGATTGGTCTCTTGCCAAGCGACGACACTGGCGTTCCCGGTGACGGGATCACGAGTGTGGTGAGCCCAACGTTTATTGGGTTCCTCGGATTAGCTCCCGAAGAGTTGATCGCCGAGAATCTCCCCTTGATCCAGCTGGTCAGTGTGTCTGGTGAAGTCCTCGGTCAAGCACGAGTTGAGCCTGGCGGCGCCTACGCGGTCACCGTCGGTGACTTCGATGGTGACGGTAACATCGATGATCCAGACCAACCGATCCTGGACGACGATACCTTCCAGGTTCAGACCAGGGCTGTCGATCGTGCTGGTAACACCGGTGAACCCTCTGAGACCTTCATCCTGACGATCGACACGAGCCCAGCCCCCGAGATTACCCTCGGCCTCTCACCAGTTGACGACACCGGCATTCTCGATGACAACATCACTGCGGTGACCAATCCTCGGCTGATCGGGATGACGGCGGGCGGCCTCCCGGTCCAACTGATCGATCTGGACGGGTCACTCACAGGGGTCGAAGGCGGTCTGGTTGGTGACCCAGTCATCGCACAGTTGAACGGGATGTTCACGCTGCAATTCCCTGAGAACCTCGATGACGATGTCTATCAGCTCGCGGCTCAGGTCACGACTGCTGCCGGTGCGATCAACCTCAGCGCTCCGTTGACTTTGACGATCGACACCACACCGCCTGACTCTGATGTCGATCTCGCACTTGCTCCTGAGTCCGACACCGGAATCATCGGTGACGGCATTACGAGTATCCGTCGACCCTTCCTGATCGGGAACACCGACCCCAACGCGACGGTTGAGATCATCGGTCCCGATGGGGCGATCCTCGCGAGTGGTCCCGCCGACGATCAAGGGATGTTCCGGCTCCAGTTGGCTCAGGAGCTGGTCAATGGCTCGATTAGCCTCCGGGCCCAAGTGGTTGATCCTGCTGGTAACGTCGGTGCACCGAGTGACCCACTCCTCCTCCAGATCGTCGCCGTCCTCGGCGACTTCGGAACGATTACGGGTTCGGCCGACCTCGCACTCTACCGAGGTGATAGCCCAACCAGTAGCTTCCTGATTTCGCAGAACGAGATCGGAGCCTTCTCGGTTCCGCTCGGGCTTCCGACCGATATCCCGGTCGTCGGTGACTTTGATGGTGACGGAGTCAACGATCCTACCGTCTTCCGTCCCGAGAGCACGTCGATCCCAGGAGCGTCGGAATGGATCATCCAAGGAAGCCGGATCGGTCTCCAGACGATCATGTTCGGTGGCGCTGGACTCGATCTCCCAGCACCTGCCGACTATACCGGGGACGGGATTACTGACATCGCCGTCTTCCGTCCTGAGAGTGACCTGGTCCCGGGCGCTGCCCAGTGGTTCATCCTCCCCTCGGAAGGAGGACCAGCGTTTGACGTCCTCTTCGGAGCCGCCAACGGGTTTGATGTCCCAGCACCCGCCGACTTCGACGGCGATGGTCGGGCCGACATCGCCGTCTTCCGTCCTGATAGTGATCTGATCCCGGGTGCCTCTCAGTGGTTCATCTTGCCCTCGGGACCAAACCCGAATTACGAGACCACCTTCGACGGCTTCAGCGTCCTCTTCGGCCAGGCCGGGGTCGACCTTCCGGTTCCGCTCGACTACGACGGTGACGGTGTCGCCGAGATCGCTGCCTACCGACCGACTACCTCTCAGTGGTTCTTCATTCCGTCGGCGTCAAACCCCAGCGGCTTTGATGACTCCATTGATGGCGGCTTCGCGATCACCTTCGGTGCGCCGGGAGACGTCCCCGCTCCAGCCGACTACACCGGAGACGGCCTTGCTGACCTTGCCGCCTACCGACAGTCAATCGGGCAATGGACGATCCGACCTTCTGAAGGCGGAAGCGACCAGATTCTGAACTTCGGCGGCGCCGATGTTGATGTTCCAGTCCTCTCCCCCTTGAGCTTCCGCGACCCAAGGGCTGATTCGGTTCTCACGCCAGTCTCGGCGGCCGCAAGCTCCTTCGTCCTGGAGAACCTTGCACTCCCAGCCTCTTCGAGCACCAACCTCGACCTCGAAGGCCTCGCTCTTGCGAATGCGATCGACGGCTTCGGAAGCTCAGAGAATAGTCTGGGGACCTCGAGTGCAGGGAACGCAACGGATTCCGGGTCTTCGGAGGCTTTTGCGGTGACTCGGGCAGGCCAGCTCCGTTGGGCTCAGGAACAATCAACCCTAAACAACAACGGTTCCTCGGATCTCGAGAATGCCGATGGTGATTCGGTCGGTGGCGATCAACGAACGGCTGGTGGGCTCCGAGGCTGGTTCCAGAATCTTCTGGAACGACAGCGACGAGGGATCGGCAATCATCGATCCTGAGATTTTGCGAAGCTGTTTGTCGTCTTAATGCTCTAAAAGGCAAAACGCCCTCCAGCGGGTCCGTAGTGGATTCCGCTGGAGGGCGTTTGCAATTCTCTTACAAACCGTTTCGGTCGGGTCGTTTAGTATAACGGCACGCTAACGGTCGCTCGTCGCATCATGATGCCTTATGTTTCCCTTGGAGTCGGATTCAACGCATCAATCGTATTACGGCTGGCAACGAGCAGTAGAACTCTCTGCTGGTCTCTCGAATCCATGCGTTCACTAATCGACTCGGAAGTGATTGCTGCTAGCCATGGAGACCAAAAATGGCTCCAGGGGTTTCCGTAGGCCCGCAGAGAGCGCTGTCTTGTCAGTTTCGAAGGTCTGATAAGGCTGCTTATGTCCTATGGGCCCCGCTTCATTGATTCTCGATGATTCCTACATCGAATCATCAACTATGAGGGTTGATAACCCTTATTGGAGACGAATGCCTGTGAATTGAGAAGAGTGGGCCTCAAAAAATCAATCCTCTAGAGGTGGATAATGGGAGCGTGTTGCTTTTTGGCAACATCCGGTGGTGTTGCATTGTTGCGACATCTGGTGAAGTACCTCTCCGAATCGTTGACGGTGTACTAAAGCATTGATAAGCTGCGATCACTGTCGCGGAGATCAACGTTTCAGACTCGATCCATCGATCAGCCCAGAACCAATGCGATATCAGCTTCTTGATCTCCCGTCTCCCACCTTTTCACTTTTGGTGGTTTCCCTCCAGCGGGAAATCGCTGAGAGCTCCCCTCTCCAGGGTGGCGCTTCCGTTTGCTCACTCCTCAAAGCGACCAACCTTCGACCCGACTCCGGAGATACTGCCCGATGAGTGCGACCACTTCTTCTCGAACCGTGTTGCTCTCCGAGCAGATTCGAATGGCAGTCCAGGGCTCCGCGGCCTCGACGCTTACTGCGGAACCCTCGCTGCCGGTAACCGCAACGACCCCCGCATCCATCCTTAAGCGGGCAATTGATCTGTTTGGTGCCTTGGTAGGACTGGTACTCGCTGGACCGCTGATGATCGTCTGTGCGATCGCGGTCAAGTTGACTTCACCTGGTCCGATCTTCTTCAAGCAACTCCGCTTGGGACATGGTGGCCGTCCGTTTTACGTCTTAAAGTTCCGCACGATGGTGATCGATGCTGAACGCCGCCTCGCCGAGCTTGAGTCACAAAACGAAGCTGGCGGCGTCCTTTTTAAGATCCGTCGTGACCCCCGGATCACCCCAATTGGTGGTATCTTACGACGGACCAGCCTCGACGAACTCCCTCAGCTCATCAATGTTCTCCGTGGCGAGATGAGCTTGGTTGGACCTCGGCCGCTGCAACTCCGAGATAGCCATCTTCTCGAAGCGAGTGATCCTGAAGCCTTTGCGACTCGATTGAGTGTGATCCCTGGGGTCACTGGTGCCTGGCAGATCGGTGGTCGAAGTGATGGTACTGAGGGAATGGTCCGACAAGATCTTGAGTATGTTGAGAACTGGTCACTACTTTTAGATCTTAAGATACTCTTGATGACTATTCCTGCTGTCCTTTCATGCCGAGGAGCTTGCTGAGTGAGCTGACCGCAATCGAAATCAGCTCCCCCGGCCTAACTGCCTTGGCAACAACAGACGAGAATACAACGTGAGCGAGCTTCAATCCGGATTCAATCAATCGGTTCCAACAGAGATTGATTGAAGGTTTGGAGTTCGCTTGATCTTGTCAAAAGCAGAAGGCAGAGAGACCACCGGAGAAATACTAAAGTGGCTGAAGAAAATACCGTTGCCGTAGAGACAACGACCACGACGACACCCTCAACCGAACTCCAGCCTCGCCAGGGCAATGAACTCGCGACGCGGACCGAAACGAACAACGCGATCCGGATCCCGCTCATCCGATCTCCCTGGCTCTGGATGGTTCTCTGCTGCATCCTCCTCTCAGCTTCGGCCGTTGCCCGCAATTTCCAAGAGGGTCAATTTGCCGATGCTGCTGAAGCAGCTCAGGCTCCTCCGTTCCCAATGCGTGATCTTCCGAGGACAATCGGTCATTGGGAGATGGTCGGTGAAGAACAGTATATGGATGAAAAAACCCTGACGATCGCTGGCTGTTCTGACTATATGGCTCGACGCTATGTAGATAACCGGACAGGCGTTTCCTTGACTGTCCTTGTTGCGTTTGGACCAGCCAACCGAGTCTTCGGCCACGCACCGACTCGTTGCTTCCCTGCCTTTGGTTACGATTTGGTCAATGGGCCTCGTCGGGAACAGATCCGCTTCAAGACCGATGCCGGTGCTGAACAAGCTTCATTCGATGCGTTGGTTTATTCCAAGCCTGACGGTGGCGCCGATGACCTCAAAGAGGTGTACTATTCCTTCAGGCATGTGAAGACCTGGGATCCACTCGCATCAACGACTCGAAAGCTTTTCCGCCGAGAGCCAGAGATGTTTAAGGTTCAGATCGAACGTCCTCTCGGTCCTCGTGAAATCAACGCCGAAGATAGCCCTTCGGAGAATTTCATCAGCGACCTGATCCCGATCATCGAGAATCGACTGACAACGAACTCAACAACAAGTTAAGTCATTTGTCCGAAAATCGTTTTCTCTGACCAAACTCACAAGTGGCATCGTTGCCAAAGGCCTGGTAAGATCCAGACCCTAGGTAATCCGCCTGAATCGGATCAAGGACTTCATCGGAGAGCCCAGTTCATCGACCAGCCTACTGCACCTCCAGGTCGTTTCAGTCCTCAAGAGACCTGATTCGGCCCGGCCAAACCCACAACGATCCAGGTCACTCCGTCAGGTGCCGGAGTGGCTCATCTCCCGCGACCACTCATTGAGGAGATCGTCCCGACCATGAACCGCTTTGTTTCACTCGCACTTTCATCCTTGCTGTTGGTCGCCTTCTCAGGCGCCGTCAATGCGCAAGGAACTGCCTCGTTTGGTGAATTCACCCAGGTCAATGGTGCAGTCACCCCAGCGATCACCTATACAAACTTTGGTGGTGGTGCTGCCCGGATCACCTCTGTCAGCGTACCAGTCGTCTTCCGATTCACAGCTCCAGACGTCATCTTGACCAACGGCGCCCAATCTGGTGTCGATATCAACGGAACGTTGGACCTCACCGTCACCACACTTTCCTCGATCAGTTCTGGAGGTCAGCAGGTTTTTGACCGAACCGGGACCTTGTCGATCGAAGACGCTACGGGCCAAACTTTGGTCGGGTTGACCTTTATCAATTCCGCTCTCCAAGTTACTGGCGACGCTTCTCCCGAACCCGAAGCTACCTTTGGTGGTCAAGACGGTGCCCCAATCGCTGGCGTCACCCAGACCGTTAGTTTGTCCTCTGATTTCGTCGACCCCACACTGGAAGCATTCGATAACACCGAAGCGTTCAACATCGACTTCCTGGACGTCATTCCTGGTCTTACGATCGCCGGAAACAACCTCGCATCCTTCCAAGCCTTTGCTTCCGGTAGCTTCTCTGCTCTCTTCATTCCCGAACCTTCGGCGATCACGCTTGTTGCCATCGGCCTAGTTGGTATCCCGGCATTCCGTTTGATCCGCCGTCGACGACAGAAGAACGCCTAAGCGTTCGTTCACCCAACGCTACACTACTGAAGTCAATCATTTGATTCTTCGTAGATCAAACCTCACCCTAGCTACCTCTCGAAGTAGCTAGGGTGATTTTATTTGACCCTCAATCGTTAAGTAATTTGAGAAGAGAAACGAGCCAACGTATCTGCTTCCTCTCTTGATCGGTTCCGCACTAGGCTTGGTTGGTTTATTCAACGAGCGATCATTCCAAACAATCGAACAGACGTGATTTTTATTGAGATCATCAGAAGATTAGCTCCGATGACAACATCAATCTACCGACTGTTCGAAAGCATCTTAACGTCTTACTTTCACTTGTTTTGGAGCAATCGGTTGAAGTCTTCCTGATGCCAGGGGTCGATCATCTCCACTTGAACCCCCTCGCGACGGACGATTTCGAGTTCTCCTTGACATTGATCAAGGCGATCATCGCCATGATAGGCACGGGCAAGGTAAAAGTGCCGGACCGGGCTTGGCTCCAGTGCGATCGCTTCTAGGAGATTCGCGATCGCCTCCTCGAACTCACCGAGCCGGGTTAGGATGACCCCCCGTGCACCTAAGATCGAAGGGGTTGAACCAACCTGCGCTTGGAGTCGATCGATTTCTGCGAGCCCCTTGTTCGGTTCATCAATTCCTTCAGAGAGAGAGAGGGCGAGATTGTATCGTGCGAGTTGGTTGTCTGGGCGTTCTTGGACGATCTTCCGGTAGCATTCGACTTCGAGCGGATAGTCTCCAGTCAGATGTGCTACTTGAGCGGCCCCGAGGAGAAGGCCGACCGATCTCGACCGAGATTCAAGCCCCTCTCGGAGGATTTCCAAGGCCTCAGCGGCCCTCCCACGCTGAGCGATCTCGAAAAGCACCTTAGCGGTCTGGTAGTCCTCTTCGGTTGTCACCGATCGAACGCTAATCGACGACCGACAGTACTCCATCGCCCGATCGAGATCGTCACGCTTGACGGCGACTTCGGCAGCGTAACCTGTTGAGGACGGCCGAGCTTCGGCAAGCTTTTGGGCAATCTGTTGAGCGGTCTCCAATGCCTCGGGGCTCCCCTCAATCCTCAACAATCCGAGAATCGCAGCTCGTTGGAATACGGAAGCTCCGAGCCTTTCAAGTCGTCGCTCAACTTCAGTGGCGATGGCGTCGATCCCACCACGGTTCAGTAAGAGCTGGACCCTCAGGTTGGCCTCTCGGAAATTCCCAGGACTCCGACGGAGGATCAGATCGAGCGGTTCTTCCGCATCCCCCCACCGTTCCAGTGCCAATAACGCTTCCGCATAAAGCGCCAGTGACTCAAGGGTCTGGAACTCCCCCTTCGCATTAATCGCCGCGATCTCAGCAGCCCGACCAAACTGACCGATTGCCATCAGTAATCGCCCGAAGTAATCGCGAGCGGACTGAGCGACAGGGTGACTCGCGGGGAGATCGGCCAGAAGATTTTCAAGGAGGGTAATCGCTTCGGAGATCCGGTCACCCTGCGGGCTCCTGGAAAGGACGATCGCCATCGCAAGTCTCACTTCAGGCGATTCTCCCTGATCTTGGCCACCCTCCGAGGTCGCCTTCAAGAGTTCCATCGCCTCGTTCCAGGCATCGGGATCATCGGATGGTCCCGAGACGGTAGTCGCCAGTTCGAGGACGGCTCCGGTGTTCTCCGGATGAAGTTCGATTAGACGACGGAGGAGTTCTCCAGCCCGCGCTGATCGACCCGACTCCTTGTAGTACGAGGCGGCGAACTCGAGGGTCTCAGGATCATCGGGATCTTCCTCAAGCGATTCTTCAACCAATTGATCGGCAGTCTGGAGATCGCCCGAGACGAGTCGGAGCCTAGCCTCAAGAAGTTCGGGTTGCGTTGGGGCAACGCTGTAGAGCGCGGCGTCGATCAGGGCATCGATCCGAGATCGAGCACGTTGATGGCGGGCCATGAAGCTCAAGAGTTCGACCCAGGGGCCGGCTTGACCTGGTCCTGCGCGTTGTGCTGATTCCAAAAGGAGAACCTCAGCAGTATCGATCCGACCGACTAATTCTAAGAGCCTCGGGATCCGAGGATCACGTCCGGATCGACTCAGCACTGAGGACGATTCCAGGAATCGGGCGGCTTGGCTTGTGGCACCGCGACCGAGGAGGGTCCGTGCTGAGATCAGGCCGAGGATCGGGTCAATTCCTCCCGAGTCCTGATCCAACTTACCCGAATCTCGGTCGATCCCGATCAGCGAATCGAGACCGCCCACCGTCATCGAAGGATCACGGAGCGTTCGTTGCACCGATGAACCATCCCCACTTTCAGTGACGGAGAGCTCCGCTCTGGGATCGCGATCAGTCTGGTTCGGCTCCGTCTCCCGAGTCGCAAGCTCTTCCAAGGCGTCGAAGCGGCCGAGATCGGCAAGAAGCTCGATCGCAAGGATCCGCGCAGCCTCGAGCCCCCGATCGAGGGCTTCTTGATAGTCGTTCAGTGCCTCCTCCGACTCGCCGAAGCGTTCGAGAATTCTTCCTCGGAGTAGGTAAGCAACCGCCATTGTGGGGACATCCTTGACGAGGGCGTCGGCGACCTCGCGGGCCTCCGCGAGATCATCCGAGGTTTCCGGACTCCCTGAACGCTCAGCACGTCGGAGGAGGGTCGCGATCTGACCGATCTGGTACGTCAGACTCTCTGGTCCCCCTTGTTCCCGGAGTTCCTTTAGAATTTCGTCGGCTTGGTTGTCATCGTCCCGTTGGATCGCGAGTTCCAGTAAACCGATCATCGGTGGAACAGCGCTCGGATTCTTTTGATGAGCCAATTCCAAGGCAGCCTGAGCGGCCTCAAGATCCCCTTGAGTGCGGCAGAGTCTGCCGAGCGCTTGGTAGAGATCAGCTTGACGTTCGCTCGGGAAGTCGACGATGTTGGCAACCATCGCTTGACGGGCTTCGCGACCCCGCCCAAGCGCCAAGAGTGCCTTCGCCTTGTCGCTTCGGAGCTTCGTGCTGTTGACGGTCGCTTCGATCCCTTGGTCAATCCGTTCCAGCGCTTCTTGAGTTCGGTCGGAACGGATCAAGAGAGTTGCAACTGCAGACCAGAGCCTGGGATCGGTTGCTGACTCTCCGATTGCGCGTTCGAGTACGGCGATCGCCTCGTCGATTTCGCCGTCGATTGCCCAACGATCCGCACGGAGCAATGCGAGCGGTACCGAGCCTTCCGCGACTACCCGACCGATTTGATCAAGAATCGAATCGACCCGAGCCCAAGTCCGGTTGTTCGGGCTCTTGGCTGCCTCCTCAAGAATCAGGATTCTTGCTTTGGCAAGTAAGAGTTCGGGTGCATCGCCGACCTCGTTGATCGCCTGATCGATCGCTTCGAGTTGGTCGATCTCGCCGAGGTCGATCCGGCTACTTGCAAGCCTCGGTGCCGTCGAGTTGCTCCCCGTCTCCGATGCTTCTTGATAAGCCCGCCGCGCTGTTTCGACATCACCGATCGTCTCCGCGCACCGCCCGAGCGCCATCAAGGCTTCTTCGCGGAGCCTCCCTTGTAAGCGACTCTCGATCTCCTGGAGGAGGTCAACGGCTTGTTGAGGCCTCCCTTGCTGCTCGTCGATCAAGGCCTGAAGCAAGAGAAACGGTTTGTCTTCTGTCCCCCCCGCAAGGCGTTGATACTGGTCCATCAAGGGAGCCGCGTCGTCAATCTCGCCGAGCCTGATCTGGATAAACGCCATCCACCAGGTGAGTTCATGGTCGGTCCCTTTCGCCAACGAGAGACCGGATCTCCAGAAATCGATCGCCTGTTCCAGATCCTTCTGAGCGAGTGAGATCAAACCTCGGAGCAACTGAACCCGGATCCGGAATTCTTCAGCCTCCGGGTCTCCGACACTCGGATCATCTTCTTCGGAGTCATTGTGCCCCCCCTCTTCCTCAAGATTGATCGAGTCCAGATATTCGCGCGCCTCAACAGGGTCACCGCGGTGGATCGCAAACTCAGCGGCACTGATCAAGAGTTGCCGATCTTTTGGGTCGATCTCCATCGCTCGGTCCAATACGTCGGCCGCCTCTGCCTCGCGATACAACCCTCGGAGATGGCGGTACTGGACTAAGAGGGGATCCACCTCGTCAGGCCGAGCCTCAACGAGTCGATCAATCACTTCAGAGGCGTGGTCAGGATCGTCCAACCGATCGCGGAGAAGGAGGGAAAGACGTTCCCCTGCAACCAGATCACCAGGGTCGAGTTCAAGAGCCTTCTGATAGGATTCGATCGCCTCAGCCAATTCCTCAGACTCGTCCAGATTTGAGAACGTCATCAAGCCTTCGAGAGCCATCCCGAGTGTCCGCCAGGCATCAGGGTCCTGGTCGCGACGCTCAACAACCTGGCGGGCGACCCGCTCGGCCGCTTGGTAGAGTTCGCCGGGGGTCGCGAGTTCCGGGAGTCCCGTGAGACCGATCCCTGAGCGGTAGAGATCGCTATAGCGGATCATCAGATTCGCCAGTCGGAGTTGAATTGGATCAAGTTCCTCGACCGAACGTTCATCGTCGATCCGGAGAAGACGCTGGTGGAGAAGAATCGCCATCCGGAGCTCTTCGATCGAGGTTGCCCGCTCGCCGATCAGATCGGCTTGAAGCCTGAGCATCTCTAGATCATCAGGATAGAGCGCAACATAACTGAAGAGATGCTTAAGAGCCGTTTCGACCCGTCCCGACGCCACCAAGTCACGGATCTGATTGGCGGCGACCTCCTGAAGCCGTGCTGGCCGGGTCAGGTAGAGCCCGACCAAAACCGACAGAAGAACTATAATAACCAACGTGAAGACGCCGAAAGCCTTCATGTTGAGCCGCTGAAAGGTCGGAGCCTGAGGTTTGTTATCCACGTCGAATCCCGGAAAAATCTTGGTTGAATTCGATGAAGGTCACTTTTCAAAACGATCAGCGTTACACGAGAATGACCGATTGATATCAGCGCATTGACCGTTACATTAGGCATCATACAGAGCGGAATCGTAGAGGACGAAAAAGCCCCGGAAGAAGTTCTTGAGCGGTTTTGATCCAAATCGGGTTCGCATTAGGGCAAAGCGTCACGTATTTTTGATTTGACCGTCCTTCTCGGAGAAGGATAGCATTAAAGGTGGGCCTCCCATAAGCCCGGCCCCCCTTGTTAAGTAATCGGTTTGGCACTAACCAAACTGATGGTGATCGAGCCCGGTCGACATTCCAATGCCGAGCGCGGCTCCCCGCGTGTTCCTTTCCCGCCGAACGGAAGCACCATCGATCGACCCGACCGAGGTGGCACATCGCGATGGATACAGCTGAGACTCCCGAAACCCCGCAACCTAACCAACAGCTGGCCCGGCTTCCGGAAATTGGTCGTCTCCCCGACCTTCCGTCGACAGCACGGTTGCCTCGACCGTTTGAAGGTCAAAGCTCAACCGGCGGTAACGCCGCCTTGAGTGTTCGGATGGTCTTGCGTGGGTTGGCCCGACACTGGTGGCAAGCGTTGGCGCTCTGGATCGCTGGAACCGCCGCACTCGCTGTCTTGATCTACCTCCGCTATGAACCGGTCTATGAATCGCTAAGTCTCCTTTATGTCGACCCTCGAGGGGCGAACCCCTACGGTGGGAAGTCGAGTGATTTCAACGACGACCTCAACACGCAGATCGAGCTGATCGTGAGCCCGAGGGTTCTCTCCGAGGTCGCGGTTGACCCCAAAGTGACTTCACAGCCGAGCATCCGGAAGGCACTCGACGTTGAAGCAAAGCTCCGTGATATGCTCAAGGTCACGGCCCGTCCCAACACCTTCCTCATCGAAGTCATCGCGGAATCACCCTCACCGACCGAAGCCAAAACAATCGTCGAATCAGTTGTCGCTTCGTACTTGAAGGTGGACAAATACTGGGCCGATGTCCGGAACACCAGACGGATCCAAGAACTCCGCGCACACGCAACCGAACTTGAGAGCGAAATCAAGACTCTCGAGGACGAACTGATCCAACTTGCGAAGCGTGAGGGAAGACCTTCACTCCTCTTCGATGGTTCGCAAGGTGCCGGGGACTTGGCAAATTCCGGTTCGGATTCAACTGATGGAAGCTACACGGTTGACATCAACCAGTATGCAAGCCTCCAAAGCCGGTTGCTCAACCTCGAATTCGAGAAGGTCCAAGCAGAAGCAGAGTTGGACTCGGTCCGCGAAGAAACTTCACTGCTCCCACAGATCCCCGGTGGTTCTGACCAATACCTCGAAGCCCGGATCGATGCTGAATTCCTCAATCGCCCCGAGGTCCAGCAGCTTAAGGCGGAACTTTCCGATGTGGTTGGTCGGCTCGAAAAGTACCGACGGATGCACCGGAACGCGGCCGATCCTTCGATCCGGAGTCTCGTGCAGCAACAACAGGAGCTTGAGTCGGCGTACAACCTCCTCTGGGACCAACTTGAGCCGCAGATCAGAGCGCAACTCGCACCGACTGGTCAACTCAATCCCGAATCAGCGTTGCAATCCGCGGTCCGGAGCGTGAATCAGATTGACCGCCAGATCAAGATGACTCGGACCCAGCTCGAAGAGTTGAAGGTTGAAGACCGGGAACAAGGGGCCAACCAACTCAAGAGCCGGTTCATCACGCAAGATTTGAACAGCCGGAAGACGATGGCTGAACGGGTCGATATCCTCCTCTCAGAACTTGAGTTTGATGCTCGGGGTCAGGGCCGGATCCAGCAGGTCAGCCCGCCGATGGCGAATGAAGAGCCGGTCTCGGACAATCGAGTCAAGATGCTCGCGATGGCTCCTCTCGCTGTCCTCGGTCTTGTCCTCGGACTCGTCACCCTTGTTGAGATGCGTGCTGGTCGAGTGACCGACACCGATTCACTCTCGAACCGAGTGACCGCCGAAGTCTTTGCTGTCCCGCCGCTTCCCGATGCTCGATCGTCGAAGCGTCGACAACTGATCGGCCCAGAGAGTGATCCTAAGTTCGAGCAATTCGTGCAACAGTTGGAACACCTCCGGGTCGCGCTCTGCGGTGACGGTGGTCCTCGAGGACGCTGTGTGATGATCACCAGCGCCGTCGGGAGTGAAGGGAAGACGACTCTCGCCGCTCAGTTGGCCGTCCGTTGTGCCGAGGCCGGAACCTCGACTGTGGTGATCGATGCCGACCTCCGACGAGCGACGCTCGGTCGTCTCTTCGAAGTTCCCGAATGCCCCGGCCTCAGTGACGTCCTCCGTGGTGATGCAACCTTGGAAGACGCCCTCGCACCGATCGCCCAGGTTGATGGCTGCCAAATCCTCCCAGCGGGTTCGCCTGAATCGAATCCGAACCGCGTCCTCCGAGGTCAGTCGTTTGGTCCGATGATCGAACGACTCCGACGGAGCTTCGATGTGGTGATCATCGACACGCCGCCGCTCCTCCCAGTCCCCGATGCCTTGATCCTCGGACGCTACGCGGACGGTGCAGTCGTTGCCACTCGTCACGATCAGAGCCGGATGCCGGCGGTCGAGCGGACCAACCACCTCCTCGCCGGCGCTGGGATCCCAGTCCTTGGTGTCGTTGTGAACGGGGCCCGCTCGCACAGTCGTTACGGTGGCTACTACGGTTACGGCTACGCCTCATACGGCAGCTACACCAGCTATCGGTCGACTCGGAGCGTTGACGGTCCTGACGACGATCTCAACACGAATAACGGCTAAACCCGGCTATCCGTCTTGATTTGCTGGCCAGTTTCAGACAAGCAACCGCCCTCTCTCTGATCGAACTCCCGACCCTCGGGCGGTTGCTGATTCCACGGACACCTCGACGGCTCGTCCGATCAGTCTTCGCGCTCGCTTGAAAACCAATTGATCTAACCAGCTAGCACTTCCTTGTTAATTTGGCCTCTGTACTTGAGGCCGATCATGCTGGCCTCTCGATTCTGGAGTCTCTTTGCCGATGAGTCAGACGACAGCCAATACACCCGCGATTGCTTCGGATAACCAACAATCAGCGGGGGACTTCAATCTCGGTGTCCTCGGACCTCAGATTGTCGCGGTCACGGCCGTCTTCGCCACGCTCGCCTGGGCTTATTGGGGAGAACTCCGGAGTCTCGTCAATACGTGGTCAAACGATCCCAACTACTCCCACGGATTCCTCGTTCCGCCGATCGTTGGATTTATGTACTGGTGGCTCTGGCCCCGTGGTGAACAAGCGGCTCGACTCCGACCCTCCATCTGGGGATGGGTCGCCTTAGGAGCAGTGGTCGGTCTCCGATCGTTCCTGTTGTGGATCGGTGAATTCTGGGCCGAGCAATCGACAATTATCCTTGCCGTCGCGGCCATTACCTTTGCTTACGGTGGCTGGCCACTCTTCAGACGCGTCTGGCCGGCGATCGTCTTCCTTATCTTCATGCTCCCAGTTCCACAGGCGATCAACAACGAGATCTCATTACCACTACAACGGCTCGCGAGTCTCGGGAGTGCTCAACTCCTCCGGCTGACCGGTCTCTGGGTCCTCAATGAAGGGAACATCCTCATCGTCGGTGGCGAAACCCTCGAAGTGGCTGCTGCTTGTAACGGTCTGGCGATGCTGATGAGTCTCTCAGCGACGGTTACGGCAGCCCTTATCCTGATCCCAATGGCGAATTGGAAGCGATTCATCCTCCTCCTGAGCGTGGTTCCGATCGCCTTGTTCTGCAATGTCCTCCGGATTTCGGGAACCGCCTGGTGTTATCACTTGATGGGCTCCGAACAAGGAGAGCAGTTCGCCCATGATGCCGCTGGCTGGTTGATGATGCCGACCGCCCTTGTTCTTGTCCTCTTGGAACTCGCGTGGCTCTCCTGGCTTGTCACAGAAGAATCAGCCGACTCTACTCCCTTGGCAACAGTCCAACGTCGATCAGGCGCCGAACGACTCGCGGTCGAATCCAAATCCTAATCCGGCTTCTCGCCACCGCCTAACGATCTGCTCATGACTCCGCCGCCATCGTCTCCGAAGGTCCTGGTTGTTATCGTCAACTATCGGACCCCTGACCTGACGATCGATTGCCTTGAATCGCTTGAGCCAGAGATCACCAAGGTTTCAGAGCAGGTCCGTGTGGAGGTTCTGGTGACCGACAACGCGTCACCTGATGACTCCGTTCCTCGGCTTGAGACGGTGATTCAATCCCGATTCCAGAACGCACCGTTCAGACTCCTCCCGCTCGATCAAAACGGTGGCTTCGCCTTTGGGAACAATGCGGCGATCCGTCCCTCGATGGAAAGTGACGATCCTCCGGAGTATATCTGGCTCCTAAACCCTGACACAGTGGTCCGCCCTGGTGCGCTTGACGAACTCTTAGAGTTCATGGACGTCCATCCTGAAGTCGGGATCGCCGGAAGCCGGCTCGAAGATCCAGACGGGACCCCCCAACGCTCAGCCTTCCGATTCCACACCATTCTGAGCGAGCTTGAAGCGGGCTTTAAGCTCGGTCCTCTCTCTCGAGTCTTGAGCCGATGGACCGTCGCTCCACCGATCCCCGCAGGTAATGCCCCCTCTCCGACCGACTGGGTCGCTGGCGCGAGCATGATCATCCGTCGTGAGGTCATCCAGCAGGCTGGACTCCTTGATGAGTCGTACTTTATGTACTTCGAAGAGGTCGACTTTTGTCGGGTCGCTGCAAAGAAGGGCTGGCCTTGCTACTATGTCCCGAAATCGCGAGTCGTCCACCTCGTCGGCCAAGCCTCGGGCGTCACGGATCCGAAGGCGGCCCGGAAACGACGACCGAAGTATTGGTTTGCCTCACGACGACGTTACTTCCTCAGGCACCAAGGCCTGATCGGCACCGTTCTGGCTGACTTCTGCTGGACCATCGGATATAGCACCTTCCTGATCCGCAAAGGGCTGACCCGGACAGCGGTCGCCGAGCCAGAGGCACTCCTCGGTGACTTTGTCCGGTACAACTTCTCGATGGGACTGGGGAACCGATGACGACCGCCGCGACCAACCAATCTGGACCTCCCCCCGGTTCACCGACCGACCAGCACCTTCCACCCCTCCCCAAGGGAGATCAGAACCTGAACCCCAACGACCTCTCCTATTGGTCGTTGATCCGGGAAGATCTCCAGACCCACGATGGGAATGTTTTTGAGCAAGGGTTCATGGCGATCGCCCTCCATCGATTCGGCAACTGGCGGATGGGGATCAAGACCAAAGTCCTCCGGGCCCCCTGCACTCTCCTCTACCGGATCCTCTTCAAGTGGGTGGAGTGGAATTGTGGGATCACCCTCCCCTACAACGTAAAGCTCGGTCGGAGGGTCCGGATCTGGCACCACGGGGCCATGATCCTCCACGCAAGGTCCATCGGTAACGACGTCCATATCCGGCAATGTACAACCTTTGGGGTTGCCCATCGAGGCCGAAACCGGGCGATCCCGATCATCGGTGATCGTGTTGATATCGGCTGCGGCGCCTCGATTCTCGGCCACGTCCAGATCGGGAATGACGCAGTGATCGGGGCCCATTCCGTCGTCCTCAGTGACGTTCCTCCCGGTGGACTCGCTGTCGGGGTCCCTGCCCGAGTGATCCGACGTTAATGCCCCCGGATTCTCCCATCAAGGCACCAGCACTCGAGCCCACCTACTGTGACGATCGCCTACCTGATCAACCAATACCCGCAACCGAGCCACACCTTCATCCGTCGCGAGATCCAGGCCTTGGAATCGCAAGGTTGGGAGGTCCAACGTTACATCCTCCGACCCTTCGACAAACCACTCCCCGACCTTGACGATCAGGAAGAACAACAACGCTGCCGGGCCGTCCTGGCTGCGGGCCCGTTCGTGATCCTCGGCGCCTTGCTCCAAACGCTCGGAACCCGTCCCGCTCGATTCTTGAAGGCGCTTAGGCTGACCCTTCGACTCTCATCACGATCACGTCGAGGGCTGATTGCCCACTTGGCTTACCTCGGGGAAGCCGCCCTCCTCCGATGCTGGCTCGATGAGGCAGGTATCCAACACCTCCACGCTCACTTCGGTTCGAACTCGACTGCGGTGGCGATGCTCTGCCGGATCCTCGGCGGCCCTCCGTACAGCTTCACAATCCACGGTCCGACTGAGTTCGACGGCCCTCTGGCCCTCTCCCTCCTCGAAAAGATTCAGCACGCAACCTTCGTGGTCGCGATCACCGACTTCTGCCGGAGCCAGCTCTTCCGTTGGTCGCGGTTTGAAGACTGGCCGAAGATTAAAGTGGTCGGTTGTGGGGTCGATTCCCGGTTTTTGGAAGCGGAACGCGTCCCGATCCCCGAGACCAATCGGCTCGTCACCGTCGGTCGACTTGTCGAGCAAAAAGGGCCGTTGATCTTGGTAGAAGCGGCGGCTCTACTCCGTGATCGTGGCGTCGACGTCGAACTCCGGCTCGTCGGTGACGGCCCGTTACGAGATGTCATGGAAGCCCGGATCGCCGAGAAGAACCTCGGTGAGACTGTCCGACTCCTGGGGACCCTCGACGGTCAAGGGGTCCGCCACGAATTACAGGAATCCCGAGCGATGCTCCTCCCGAGCTTCGCCGAAGGCCTCCCCGTCGTCCTCATGGAATCGATGGCGCTTGGAAGACCAGTGATCAGCACCTACATCGCCGGGATCCCCGAGCTGGTTCGGCCCGGCGAGGAAGGCTGGCTTGTTCCTGCCGGTTCGGTTACCGCACTCGCCGATGCGATCACCACCGTCCTCAACACTGACCTCAGTGAGTTGGAAGCGATCGGACGCGCCGGGACTGAACGAGTCAAAGAACGACACAATGTTCAAACCGAAGCAGCGAAACTCGGCGACTTCATCAAGACGTATTCCGGCGTCAGCCCCTCAACCAATCCAACGACAGTGAAGACAGGCTCCCCAAAGAGAGACTCCAACGTCGGTTCAGCGACTGGATAATTCAGCCTCTGGATCCGATTCATCATCATTTTATGTTATTAAATCATCGATTGAGGCGGCTCCTTCAGATTGTCCAGCAACCTCAACAAGGCACATCCGAGCCCAGCCGACCATCATGAGCGCACCAAAGCTTTGCATCATTACGCCGTGTCGCGACGAATCGAAGTTCGCACGCAAGACCTTAGAGAGTGTACTCGGGCAGACGAGACCACCCGATCGTTGGGTAATCGTCGATGATGGCTCCACCGACGAAACTCCGGCGATTCTTGAAGAATACCGCCAAAAGAGTGACCGGATCCAGGTAATCCAGCGTCTTGATCGTGGTGTCCGAAAGGTCGGCCCCGGCGTGATCGATGCGTTCTACAATGGTTACGAGTCCATCAACCCTGCCGAATTTGATTATATCTGTAAGCTTGATCTCGACCTTGAACTGCCGCCTCGATACTTCGAAATCCTCATCGACCGAATGGAAGAGAATCCCCGGATCGGGACCTGTAGCGGCAAACCTTACTTCCGATCGGGGAACCGGATGGTCTCGGAGAAGTGTGGCGACGAAAACTCGGTCGGGATGACCAAGCTCTACCGTCGTCGCTGCTTTGAGCAGATCGGCGGATTCGTCCGTGAAGTCAATTGGGATGGGATCGACGGCCACCGCTGCCGGATGCTCGGCTGGATCGCAATCAGCTGGGATGAGCCAGAACTCCGATTCGACCACCTCCGGCCCATGGGGACGAGCCACAAAGGGTGGTGGACCGGACGAGTCCGTTACGGGTTCGGCCAATATTTTACCGGGACATCGGTTCCTTATATGCTTGCCAGCGCCTTGTATCGGATGACTCGCCCTCCCCTCGTTGTTGGTGGAATCGCAATGCTCACGGGCTATTTTGGGTCGATGCTCCAGGGAAAGCCTCGGTACGGTGATCCGGAGTTCCGCAAATTCCTGAATCAGTTCCAATGGCAGTGCCTGTTGCAAGGTAAAGGACGAACCACCGACGCTTACAACAAGGCCTCAGCTGAACGTTGGCAGCCTGATGCCCCTGGACCCGAAGTCCTCGGTGAAATGCCCAACACAACTCAAAAGGCTGTTTCGTCATGAGGCTCTTGTTAACCGGCGGCGCTGGCTACATTGGGAGCGCCTGTCTTCGCTCTCTGTTAGCCAAGGGACATGATCCGGTTGCCTTCGACAATCTCTCCGAAGGGAATCGCGGTTCAATCCCTGACGACCGTCTCATCGAAGGCGACATCCTCGATACCGAGGCCTTGACGGCTGCACTCCGATCCCACCGTGCTGAAGCATTGATGCACTTCGCTGCCTTGGCGGTGGTCCCCGAATCGGTCCGACAGCCAGAACGCTACTACCGGGCGAATGTCCAAGGGACCATGAGCGTTCTGGACGCAATGCGCGCTGCAGGGGTCGACCGAATCGTCTTTAGCAGCACCTGTGCGACCTATGGAACTCCGGCATCGATGCCGATCACTGAAAAAACGCCCCAGAACCCCGAGCATCCCTACGGGACAACTAAACTCGCAGCGGAGCGGATGATCCGTGACTACGCAGGAGCCCACGGCATCGGGTTTGCCCTCCTCCGTTACTTCAATGCCGCTGGTGCCGATCTTGATGGTCATCACGGTGAATCAAGGCGTCATGAGACTCACTTGATCCCGATCATCCTCTCGGTGGCAACCGGTCGTCGCCCGAAGCTCTCGATCTTTGGGAATGACTGGCCGACCCGCGATGGTACTTGCGTCCGTGACTATATCCACACCGCCGACCTTGCTGATGCCCATGAGCAGGCAGTCCAAGCAATCGGCCCCGGAATCGGTAAAGTCTACAACCTCGGCTCGGGGACGGGGGCGACTGTCCTCGAAGTCTTGAAGGCCGCTGAGGAAGTCGTCGGTCGCCCGATCCCTCACGAATACGCTCCACGACGCCCCGGTGATCCTCCGAGCCTCTATGCACAACCCGGGCTGATCGCTGAGGAACTCGGCTGGCGTCCGCAGTATTCCGAAATCGAGACTATCGTCGGATCAGCCTGGCGATGGCACCAGCAGAATCCTGATGGCTACGCGTAACTCCAAACGGTCGGCCCCACATAAGGGTCACCCCTTGGTATCTTATTAGTTGGTTGCCAGTCCTCTCCTAGACTCATTCATTTCTACTCAATCGTCTCCGGAGCCTCCGATCGTGACCATCGCTCCACCGAATCCGATCGTCTCCCTCGATGATGTTGGGCTCGTCGCGATTGGCCGTGACGAAGGAGAACGGCTGATCCGTTGCCTCGATTCGACGGTCGGTCAGACCCGTCGGATCGTTTATGTCGACTCGGGATCGACCGATGGCAGTCGGGAAGCTGCCCGGGCTCGAGGAGCAGAGGTAGTTGAACTGGACCTCAGCGAGCCCTTTACGGCTGCGAGAGCGAGGAACGCGGGACTGAAACAGCTCCTCGAAGAGGATCCAGATCTAAGGTATGTCCAATTTGTCGACGGCGACTGTGAAGTGGTGGCAGACTGGCTTCCGAAAGCCCGAGCCGCTCTCGAAGCCCGACCTGAACTCGCTGTTGTCTGCGGGAGACGTCGCGAACGGTATCCAGAGGCTTCGATTTACAATCTCCTCGCCGACCTCGAATGGGAGACGCCGATCGGAGACGCCAGAGCCTGTGGTGGCGACGCGATGTTTCGGATCGAAGCGTTCCGACAAGTCGGCGGCTTTGATCCAACCTTGATTGCGGGCGAAGAGCCCGAACTCTGCGTGAGGCTCCGCGCATCGGGCTGGAAGATCCAGCGGATCGACGCGGAGATGACGCTTCATGATGCGGCGATGACTCGGTTTGGCCAGTGGTGGAAACGTCACGTCCGCGCCGGCCATGCCTATGCCGAAGGAGCCGCCCGACACGGCAAGGGACCTGATCGTCACGGCGTCCGACCCTCCTTGAGCAATTGGTTCTGGGGGCTTCTACTCCCGATCGCCGTCCTCGGACTCGCTTGGCCGACCCGAGGCTTGAGCCTCCTGGCACTCTTCGGTTATCCCTTGATCGCCTGGCGGGCCTCCCGGAGGTATCGACAACCCGAGAGACCTCCGAAAACAGCCGTCATTTACGGTCTCTCCTGTGCGATCAGTAAATTTCCCCAGGTGATCGGCCAACTCCGTTATTGGATCGGTCGATTGATCGGGCGTCGCTCCGCCTTGATCGAATACAAAGGCCCATCCACTGATTCCAGAGCCCAGACCTCGGTTCTTGGTACTCGGGAGACCGGCCCATGAATTCAGCACCAACGCCAGATCACGCTCCCCTTTCGAGCAGACCTCTCTCTGTCGCCTTCTACAGCCCCGGTTGGCCTCCCGATGCCGTTGCCAACGGGATTGTGACTTATATCGATGAGATCGCTCAATCGATCCGAAAATGGGGGCATCAGGCCCGGATCCTCACCCGAAGAGTGATCGGCGGCCCGAATCACGATCAGGACGTGATCGAACTCGACCCCCTGATGAAACAAGGGTTTTTCCCAAAGTTAGAAGACGCCGTCCGGGCTCGGTTGACCTCACGGAGCACTGTCAAATTTCGACGGATGGCCCTCGTCCTCGGTCGTCAGGTTGAGGAACTTGTCCGTGGGCCGGGGCTCGACCTGATCGAACTCGAAGAGTCGTTCGGCTGGGCTGCTGAAGTCACCGGGAAGGTCAGCGTTCCTGTCATCGTCCGACTTCATGGCCCTTGGTTTCTCAACGGAACTGCCCTCGGTGTCCCTCAAGATCGGGCGTATCAAGTCCGGGTCGACCAAGAACGTCTCGGGATTGCGAGAGCTTCAGCGATCACCTCGCCATCACACGATGTTCTCAATCAGACCCGTGATCACTATCAGCTCCCTTTGGAAGAGGCTGAGGTCATCCCGAACCCGATTGATCCGGTCCCCAAAGACCGTCAATGGAAACCCGGAGACTCAGACCCCAATCTCGTCACCTTCATCGGTCGATTCGACCGTCACAAAGGGGGCGATCTCCTGATTGACGCCTTTGCCCGCGTTCTCCAAGAACGTCCGGCAACCAGACTCCGGTTCGTCGGTCCCGACCGTGGTTGCCTCAACGATCAAGGAAAAACGCGGCAGATCGAAGAATATATCCATGAACGGATCCCAGGCGCTTTAGAATCTGGCAAGATTGAATGGCTTGGTCAACAGCCCCATCACGTTGTTGATGAGTCGAGACGACAAGGTGCAATCACAGTGGTCGCCTCTCGATACGAGAACTTTCCTTATTCTGCCGTCGAAGCGCTCGCGATGGGATGCCCCCAGGTTGCCTCTAACGCGGGGGGGATCCCTGAAATTGTTGAGCATGAAGTCAGTGGTCTTCTTTTTCAGAGTGGGAACACCGAGGCACTCGCGTCGACGATCCTCCGAGCCTTGGATTCACCCGAGCAGATGGCAAAATATGGGGTCCAAGCTGCTGAACAGGCGAGGCTCCGGTTCGCCCCGGAAGTGGTCGCCCGACAGACGATCGAGTATTACCGGAGGGTGCTGGAAGAGTCTTCGAGGGGTCTAAAGGGCGTCTCTGAGTTAAGGAGCCTCCAGAGATGAATAGTATTGCCTACGCAGCACTAATCGGTTGGCCTGTCGTCTCAATCGTTTCCTTTGCGTTGCTTCCAAAACGATGGGCCGTCATCGTAATCTTCGGGGGGGCTTGGTTGCTACTACCCCACCGCGCCGCGATCGCATTTCAAGGACTCCCCGAGTACACCAAGTTCTCTGCTGCCGATATCGGTGCGTTGTTGGGCCTCCTTTTATTTGACCTCAATCGGATCTCTCAGCTCAGATTTCGGTTCGTGGACCTATTCGCGCTCGGTTGGTGTCTCTGTCCGATCCCCTCCATCCTCCTCAGTGGTCTCCCGGTCAAGAACCTGATCTCAGAGGTCAGCGACAGCGTAATCCTCTGGGGAATCCCGTACTTTTTCGGGAGGCTCTATTTCACCGAGCTGGGTAGGATGCGCGACCTCGCCATTGGTGCTGTTGCAATCGGGCTTTTCACGTTACCGATGGTGATCATTGAGTTAGTGACCAATCGAGCTTTGGCTAACGTGGTTTACGGACTCCCGATCGAGCTCTCTCAACCCAAGTGGGGCTTGCCCGGTGCCAAGGTCTTCGCAATGCACCAGCTTGAACTCGGCATGTGGGCGACGATCACGGCCTCGGTCGCCTTCTGGCTCTGGTGCACAAGGTCGGTAG
This sequence comes from uncultured Isosphaeraceae bacterium, assembly GCA_964510225.1. GTDB lineage: Bacteria > Planctomycetota > Planctomycetia > Isosphaerales > Isosphaeraceae > CAZEAN01. Next base: position 7,441 of record CAZEAN010000006.1, on the reverse strand, counting down.
ATAAAATCCTTGGCCTCCCCATTGGTCTCTGCGTAATCCTCTGCTACGGCCAGGCGATCCTCTGCCACCAGACGGGAGCCTTAGCCTTGTTGGTCGCAGCGACCTATTACATCGGGACTGCAGTTGGTCAAGAACGGGTCGGCCGATGGATTGAATGGACTCCACTTCTTCCGATCCCTGCGCTCATGGGATTAGTTGGCATCCGGAACTCCTTGAAATTTGCAGGTCTGCTTGTTGGATACCTCTTTGCGCGAAGAACCCGCCCGCAATTGATCGCTTGGCTCCTGATCGCGGTGACACCGGTCTACATTGTCGGCCGGAGTACCGGGTTGATGGATGGTCGGACCGTCGGATTCGTCGCGGGCCAACTCTTCGGTTCCGCCCGCGAAAAATCGCTCCGGTTCCGCTTTGCCAACGAAAACAAGCTCCGAGATCGAGCATTGAAGCGGCCGATTTTTGGTGTCGGATCTTACTCAGGAAAGTTCAGTGAGGAAGGAAGCTTGCTGGAGGGGATTATTGTCGACGGGCTCTGGATTATTCCCTTGGGCAAAAACGGTCTGTTTGGCCTCTTCATGCTCTACGGGTTGATCTGCTTCCCGCAGGTCGTCGCGAGTCGTCGCTACCCTGTCCGTCGATGGTCTGAACCTCGGGTTGCCCCCTCGGCGGCATTGATGGTCGGACTCGCCTTATATTCGATTGATAGCGTCTTAAATGCAGCGACCCCGAACCCCCTCTACCTGATCATCATGGGTGGTTTCGGAGGATTGAGCCTGAGAGGAGTCCCTGGGCAATTGCTCAGTGTGAGCGTCGCGAGCGGACGAGAACTGGAAACCCTGACTGCAACCGACCGTGATCTCTCCGAAGTCCGATCCCTCTTCGAGGCAGGTCGTGTTAACGAAGCAGAAGGACTCTGCCGACGCTTGGTCTCGGTTCGTTCTGCTGCCGGCCCTTCGAAACGCTTGAATGCCGCAGACGCCTGGATCTGCCTCGCCGAACTCCTCAAGGCCACGGGACGATCTGGTGAAGCTGAGACTGCTCGACACCAAGCAATGAATATCTTCGAACTCAAATTGAAACAGGCTCCAAAAGATATGATGCTTTTGAGCAAGCTTGCCAAGAACTATGAACGAAGCGCCCGTGATTTTAGTTCTCGGGGTGCCCTCTCGATGGCCATCGACGCTTGGAGCCGATCACTCGAACTCCGCGAGCGACTTCTCGAGAATGCCCCCGACGATCCCGAACTCATCGCAATGCATGCCGATGCCTTGAACAATCTCGCCTGGCTGATGATCAGCCAACACAGTGATTCTTCCTTCGAGCCTCGGAAAGCCGCCGCCCTCGCTGAGCAAGCAACCAAACTCGACCCCAATCGGAAAGCGTACTGGAATACTCTCGCGGCTGCTTACTACCGACTCGGTGAGCCCGAAGCAACCCTCTCCGCGTTGCAACGCTCCAGAATGCTTCCAGGGGACGGAGCCGAGTACGATGATGTCCTCGCCGCACTCGCCTATTCCCAAATCGGTGATGTCGAAGCAACGCGCAACGTCCTGATTCAACTCGACTCACGGCTCGCTGCCGGAGCTTCCCCAACACCATCTCTCTTGCAGCTCCGCGAAGAAGCTGTTCGGACAATCAACACGCTCAATCAATCGAATGCGTATTGATCCGATCAACAAGTAAATTGCAGCCAAGACTTGCCCAGAAACGAATTATCCGATTACGATAAGGGTCGAAGTTTAAGGTCAAACATGGATTGAAACAACTCGATCAAGATGATGGAGCGTCGGTCTCCAGCACAGGTTCCATCGCGATGGAGTCGAGAGCGTGATGCAGAATCTTCTTTTTGCCTATATCGGTCCCGAAGTTTTGATGCCCTTGGCTTCCGTTGCTGCAGCGGTCGGTGGGGCTGTCTTGATGTTCGGCCGTCGGATTATCTTTGCCGTTAAGAAAGTCACCCGGGTGATCACAGGATCAGATCATCGCAAACCAGTCGCCGCTTCAACAACAAAGCCCGAACCGCCGGTCGAAACTCCGACGGATTGATCGAAGGCTGAGATCAAACGCCAATGCCCGAACGGTTTGATCGTGTGATCGTTATTGGCCTCGATGGCCTTGATCCCCAGATCACTGGAGACTTGATCGAAGCCGGTCGATTGCCGAACCTCCAGGCGATCGCCGCCTCGGGAAGTTATCGGACGATCGCGACGACCCGACCGGCACAGACTCCGGTCGCCTGGTCAACCTTCGGAACCGGGCTCAATCCTGGTGGGCACGGGATCTTCGATTTCCTCCGAAGAGACCCAACAACCTATCTCCCCGATCTCGGCTTGAACCGGTTCGAACAGAAGAATGTCTTCAGCGCTCCAAAGGCAGTGAATCTCCGACGTGCCCCCGCCGTCTGGGAGCATCTCGACCGCGCCGGAGTCCCTTCGGTTGTGATCCGACACCCCTGCGACTTCCCTCCCGAAAAGATCCGAGGTCGGATCCTCTCAGGGATGGGCGTGCCGGACCTCCGTGGAAGCCTTGGCGTCTCCACCTTCTACACCACACGATCCGGCGTTAATCCGGGCGAAAGTGAAACCATTGTCCCGCTCGAACGACCAATTGAAGCTGGAACGTCGATCAAGACCCACGTCATCGGCCCTCGATCGCCGAAGGATCAGTCCGACGTAACGTTCGGACTCAAGGTCGAGGTTGACCGACCAGGACGTCGGATCATCATCCGGTCCTCTGGGACCCCTCGAGAACTTTCGGTGGCCGAAGGGGAGTGGAGCGACTGGCTTCAGGTTAAGTTCAAAGTTGGCTTTGCTGTCCAACCCCGAGGGCTTCTCCGGTTCCACTTGATCCGGGTCGAGCCTGAGTTGGAATTCTACGCCTCACCAGTCAACTTCGACCCCTTTGCTCCGTTGTTTCCGATCGCCCATCCGACCGAATATGGCTTCGAGCTTACCGACGAGATCGGCTTCTTCCATACCACCGGAATGGTCGAAGATCACAACGGCTTAATGAATGAGCGGCTTACCGAAGACGCTTTCTTGGCGCAGTGTGATGATGCTTGGCGCGAACGCGAGGCGATGCTTCACCGCGAATTGAAACGCTTGAAGGATGGCTTCCTGTACTGCCTCTTCGACACCACCGATCGAGTCCAGCACCTCTTCTGGCGGTTCGGGGAACCAGACCATCCGTCAAACTTCGGAGAGCCGGTGGACCAACGGTATGCCGGGGTCATTCACGACCAATACATTAAGGCTGATGCAATTGTGGGGAGAGTCCGTGAGCACGTTGACGATCAGACTCTCCTACTTGTGTTGAGTGACCATGGTTTTGGCTCATTCCAGTACGGTTTCAACCTCAATGGCTGGCTCCACCGAGCCGGACTCCTTCAACTTAAAACAGGGATGAAGCCGGGACCGGAGTCAGGTGACTTATTAAAAGCGGTCGACTGGTCCAAGACCAAAGCTTATGGCCTCGGGCTCTCCGGACTCTACCTGAACCTTCAAGGACGTGAAGCGGAAGGTACCGTGAAACCAGAAGACGCCCCCGGACTCCGACAGCAAATCGCCCAAGCTCTAAGTGGCTTCCAGGACCCTCGGAACAGTAACGTTGCAATTCAGCGCGCATTACCTCGAGAGGAAGCTTATTCCGGTCTTTATCTCGACGAAGCGCCCGATGTCTTGATCGATTTCGGGGCCGGCTATCGGATCTCCTGGACCTCGTCGATGGGTGGTGTTGAGGCCGATGATCTCGAACCCAACACCCGGAAGTGGTCTGGCGATCACATTGTCGCTCCGGAACTGGTCCCTGGTGTCCTCTTTGTGAACCAGCAGGTAAATAACGACGCTCCTCGACTCCTCGACATGGCTCCAACGATCCTTGAAGCCCTCGGAGTTCCAGCACCGACAGAGTTGGAAGGAAAGAGTATCCTCTGATGAAACTCTTGGTCCTCGGCTTCGAGGCAATCCCGTCGAAGCAACTCCTCGAAGACGAGTCATTCCAGAATCTCCGACGCTTAATGGACCTTGGCTGCTTCGGTACGATCGATCCCGTGATCCCCGCGACACCGATTCCCTCCTGGCTCTCCTTCCTTACAGGACGAGACCCGGGCTCGATCGGAATCTATGGTCTTCGGAACCGAACCAACCACAGCACAACCAGTGCAACTCCGGTCCAACCAACTGCCCTCCGCTCCCCAACAATCTCCGACCTCATTCAAGGGGACTCCGGTCGGGTCTCGGTGTTGGGATTCCCTTACAATCGAACCGATCACAGACCCCTCTTCCAAGCAGCCCAGAAGAACCTCGAAACCGACCCACACCACCTCGTTGTGTTGATCAATCGCCCTGACTTAACTATTCCCGACGAAGAATACTACCAAAAGATTGACCATGAAGTCGGTCAGCTTCTCGGCTTGATTGATGATGAAACTGCAGTCTTGGTCTTGAGCCTTGGTGGATCCCAGGGAAGGCTTGGTGGTGTTGCCTTGAACGATTGGTTGGTCCACGAAGGCTATCTCGCTGTCCGTTCAAAGCCAACAGTCAATACCTCACTCGAAGAGGTCGTGATCGATTGGGCACAGACCAAGGCTTGGTCTGTAGGCGGACCTGCTGGATTGATCTTCTTGAACGTCGAAGGCCGCGAGCCAGCGGGGATCGTTCCTGAGTCAGAAGCGAGTACCCTCCGTGACGAACTCAAGGCCAAGATCGAAGCCCTCGAACTCAATGGTTCAACCACGACCGAGGTTTTCAAACCTGAAGAATGCTATCAGTCGATCACTGGTGTTGCGCCCGACTTGATCGTCCAGTTTGGCGCTCTTTCTTGGTCGGTCCTCGATCAAATCGGGGATCACCAATTGCTGGTTCCGAACGACCCGACCCCTCACGGTAACGACCCCGACATTCCAGGCCCCGGTGGATTCATCCTTGCCGCCGATGGCCTCCCAATCCAAGGTCAGCTTGAGGGCGTCCGTCTTCTCGACCTCCCCCCAACCCTTCTCGATCTCGTTAAGATCCCAATCCCCAACTCGCTCCAAGGCCAATCACTCTTGAGCCGATCCACCAACAACGACGATGGATCAACACCGACGATCAGCGATGAGGAGATCATCCGAAATCGCCTCAGTGGACTCGGTTATCTTTGATAAATGATTGATTCTTGTCCATTCATGGGATCAAGAAACCCCACCTTCCAGGTGGCAACTTGTAATAAGTTGGGTCCAACCCGAATGGCATTAACTTAAGGCGCAACCTGTTCTCACAGAACCACTTAGAAAACATAGCGCTTCGATAGCCGCCGTCAAATCGAGCCAAATTGCCTGGCGAGTTTGATCGGCGCGAGATTTGCTGCGGCTGGATTTCTTCGAGCTAAGTCATTCGACGGTAATACGTTACGCTTAAGTTAATGCCATTCGGGTTGGACCCTAAGACGGACTTTAAATGGTTAATAGAATCGCTCTGGCACCAAGGAAAGGCTTATCGCCAACGAGTGTGCCACCCTCGTGGGAGGCTAAATGAAGGAGCACCGGCAAAGACACTGCTCACGGAACGTAGCGAGAAATGCGACAATCGAGAAGAGTTTGGCCATTGGGAGGTCGATACAGTTCATAGCTGCAAGGGAGGTAGTAAAGCAGTATTGACACTTCGCGAACGCAAGAGTCGGCACCGAGTATATTTCTTAATAGAGGACTTGAAATCAGGAACGGTGCTAGCTCGTTTGATGCCGTTTTTTGCGTTCTTTACCTCCTGCCATGAGACGTAGCATTACTTCTGATAACGGCTCAGAGTTTAGCACAAGGGAGCTTCACAGGCTTAAGACTCTTGGAATGGAAGTTTACTACTGTCACGCCTCCAGTGCCTATGAGACGGGGGCCTATGAGAGAGGTGCTGTAGAACAAGCAAATGGTGAACTACGGCAATATTTTCTTAAAAAGACGGACTTTGGTTCGGTGACGCATGAACATCTCAAGGAAGCAGAAAGAAAGCTCAACGCTCGCCCGATGAAAATCTTTGGCTTTAAGAGCGCTCGTTCAATATACGAATCTGCCCTAAACAAAGCCACACTGCAAGACACTATACTGGGTGACGAAGAACTGGGTGGCGAAGACGAACTCACAGCCTAAACGTCGCTCAAATTAATCCCCATACGTTAATCCCCGACACGAAGGGCAAGACCGCCCCACCGGCAGCTACCCACAACCTCCTCCGACGAGTTACGCAAGCTACCCATTCTCGGAGGATGTGGATAACTGCTCGCCACCGTTGGTTGATACACATTATTCGCCGCACTCATAACTGAAAAGTAAAGGGGGGCGCTGGTTTTACAATACGCCGAGGCTGTGAACGCGAACCCTACAAACCTAACGCGATGACCGCCTCTGGGAGAGAGACGGCCATCCCTGGTGTTGATTTCTCCCGACTTGGAAATATTATTCATCAACCTTGGTTAATGTTAGTTCTGGAAATACAATTTCCCCGTCGGCCTCATTAGTAAAAACGCCACTACCTGTCAGTTCATCACCATTTACACTATAGGCAAAGTCAACGGTCATAACCCCTTTCGATGGGTGTTCACCCGAGCCTAACAATTTGAGACCTCCTTCTTCTCCAAAGCGGATGCCACCTGATGCCCAACCACCACCTTTACCTATCCCAAACCATTTCACCTTCCCGTCTTCCCGATAGTAGTAAACTACGTCAGCTGTTTGCATTTTACCGTCAGCAAAGGTATTTCCCTCAAATCGAAGCATAAAACCAGGCGAAACCCACTCAAAACGAATTATAGCTTTGAAGGATCCATCTTCATTTTCATTTTCAAAAGACCACTCCCCAATGAAATCATTGAACTTACTCATCTCTGAGTCTTGAGTACCTGGCTGGGAAGCCGCTGGGGTTGCAGGAGGAATGTCTCCAAGGTTGTCCTCATCGGAAATTGGTGCTGTATTGAGCAGCTCCTTCTGACTTTCTTGGAGTGGATGCGGGGGGAGCGGAAACTCCTTACCCTCACCCACACTGGAACCAAACAGGAGAGTAGCCAACGCGGCCAGAATGAAACGGTTCATGGAATGCCTCCCGAACTGGAAGAGACGATACGCTGTATTCTCAAGTGGGTGAAGAATGGCTACGACTGCCACTCAACGCAAACCTTTCGAGCGACCTTTTAAGGGTTCGCGTTCCCATATTCTAATGACAAAGACCACCAAGGGAAACGAGTGCGAGACTGCGATTCCTCTGAGCCATTGCCCATTCTCGAGGAGAACTGTCGCGTGTGACAATCTCGAGGGCCTTGTCAGCAGCGTCCATGGCGTCGCGAAGGTATGCAACCGCCTCAGGTCCTTCACTCCTCTCACCAAGGTCGTGGAGTGTCAAGGACAATGAAACCCGAACAAGTGCTGCCGAAGGTGCGTTGTAACTCCGGGGTATCGGGCATGGAGACACCGGAACCGTCG